>NZ_JAFLMY010000001.1:0-744039 GCF_017313375.1 Agrobacterium sp. Ap1 | reverse complement strand
GGCAATGTAACAATCAATCTTCTCGACACTCCTCGGCCCAAGCCGAACATCCAATTGGGCCGCCTAAGCGGCCCTTTGTCGTTTAAAGGTCTTTGCAGGGCAAAACCAATGAAGGATCGCTCACAGGCGCAAGCCGGTGCGCCCCTTACAGGAGACAAAACCCAATGGGTTTTGCTCCGGCACAGTCCGCCAACGCAAGACGTTGGCGTAGTCGCGCAAACCAAAGGTTTGCGCTTGGCGCGGGGTGGAGCAGCCCGGTAGCTCGTCAGGCTCATAACCTGAAGGCCGCAGGTTCAAATCCTGCCCCCGCAACCAAATCAAAAATGCCGCCCTTAAGGCGGCTTTTTTGTTTTGGTAAACGGGTCGAGGATTTAACCCCTAATCAGGGGCCCACAAGGATCCGTAGCCGACGATGGGGGACAAAAAACCTCAAAGCCTGCCACAGCAACAAAAACAAACTTGTAGCATCTTCCAGTCAGCCTCCGCTTCGGCTTAGGGTTCTGCATCATCATCGTCCGCATCAAGACTTTCGATGTTGATGAGAATATCCTGTTGCCGAAACAGACCGCGAGGTTAGCGGCAATGTGTCAAGCGGCCCCTTAGCCCGGCAAACAAGGTGATAGGCTTTCCTGCTCGAGAACCAGCCCGGTTTCCCTCAGCGCGCACCATAGATGTTCAATTGCACTGCCGGAGGCATCTTGCCGGGGGAGGGGGTACCTGCCGGTCGCAGCGACACCATATTGTGTAAGAATAGCAGCGTCCATCAGATGCGGCTGCAATTGCACGCCCTGCGCCTGCAATGCTTTTTCGATATGCCTGAAGATCCGCACCCCGCCTGCATCGAGATCGCCCCAGTGATAGCAAGCGGTACCGGCTTCGCGACAAAGGCGGGTGATCTGCCGGAGATGGCTGCGGGCCGGGAAGCCGGCGGTGTAGAGGATTAGGCCTTTCTGGCTGCCATTGCATTCACGGGCATGACGAATGAAGGATGTATAGTTTTCGATCGTCAGGACATAGTCGACGGCATGGGAAAGCCTGATTGTCGCGGCCTGATCGGGAGGAAAACCGTAATAGGACAGCGGCGGCAGTAGTACGCCGTCGATTGCGACGGGTCCGCTGAGCTGAAGTGGCTGCGGCATTCGCGAAACGCCGAATGTGGCCAGAGCCTCGTCCGTGTCGAGGCTTTCGGGTGTTCGCTGGCCGGGATAGAGGCGGGAATGGATGGCGACAACGCTTGAGGCCAGATGGTCGAGCGCCTTGCTGCCGGTATTGACGGAGCGACAAAAGCTGCGGAAATCGATGGCGACAGCAGCCGGGTCGCTTGCCCTTTCCTGTAAACCGCGAGCAAGCCGAAACACATCCTTCAGGCTCGCCGTATCATTCGGCATGATCCCGAATTTCCGGACATTACGCGACCAGGCCGCGCCGATTTCGTCGAACACCTCTCGCGCCGTTTCGGGCAGATTCGGAAGCTCGTAGAAATCGGTCAGCAGGGTATGGACCTGATGGTGGGAAGGCACCCGGCCAAGATGACGATAGAGGATGTCTGCATCGACAAGCCTGATCCGCAGGGCCATGTCAGCGGAAGCTCTTGCCTTCTCCAGTTTCACCGCCCCCAGCTTCTCGGCCTTGCGGAGTGTCTCGATAAAACGATCACGCGCCTCCACGCTCGAAAAGGCTGCTTCGTTTGCATAACCGAAGAGAGCTGCCACACCCGGCTTTGCCTCATATCGGTCGAGCAGATTTGCGAGAAGCTTGCCGGCATCCCCAAAGCTTATGTGTTTCATGTGCCCGTATCCAGGCCGGCAAGAAGTTCCGAGCCGCCGGCCTTTATTCGGTCAGCCAGCTGGGCGTCGGTCATGTATTGTGGATTGCCGGCGCGCATAAGGTCCTGCGCATAGGTCTTGATCCGGATGAACTCGGTGGTTGCCGCATTGCCGTGACGAAAGACGTCGGCGATACTGTCCATGTTTTCGTAAACGACGGCACGTTTTTCCGACGGCGCCGCAATCACGACCTGCAGGCCGATATCGCTGTAGAAGCCGAGCAGGGTACGCTGATTAGGTCCGTCCATCTTGCTGAATGCTTCATCAAAAACGGCAAGCCCAAGCCCGAAATCCGCCCGTTCGGTGTGTCGACCTGCGCTATGGTAGATACTTGCCAGTGCCGCACCAATGATGACGTAATAGGGCACCTGGCGCTCTGCGCCGCTTGCCGTACCCTTGCGGCGTTCGTAGCTGGTTTGCAGACCCGTCTCGATGTTGCGTGTCGTCAGGTCGAACGAATAATAGTTCCGGTAATCTTGGTAGACGGTGAAATCCAGAGTCTCGTCGTTCAACAGCCTTTCGACCTCTGCCAGGGCTTGTGCATGTTGCTGGTCGCGCGGCGCTTCATGGCTGAACAGGGATTCGAAGACGCTCTCGTCATCCTGACTTGCCTGTGCCAGCTGATAAAGGCCCGATAGTTCAGGCTTCGGACGGGCATTCAGCGTATAGATCTCGTGGTTGAAGGGGCGGGATTTCAGCGCCCGGGCAAGCGTGTCGAGTTCGCCGGCCAGCTTGTTGAAGCGGTTGTTGAGTTCTTGCACGAAAGCTGTTCGCAGAAGGCGGCTGATCTGGCTTGCTGCTTCATCCGCCTGCTGCCTGTAGCGGATCAGCTCGTTTGCCTCCAGCATTGCGGTATTGGTTTCGATCCAGGCCCTGATCTCGGTCGAGATGGTCGCAGGTCCGATCAACGGCGCGGTGTTATCGAAGTTCAGCCGATAATGTGTAAGAGCATCGCGCAGCTCTCCTTCGCAGGCGCGAGCTTCTTCCTTTGTGTCTTCCGCGCGTTTCCTCATATCCGTTATGACGTTGGCAAGGATTTTGGGGCGCTGGGCAAGATATGTTTCGCGAAGTGCGGCGAGTTGGGCGCGATTTCGAATTCTCTGCCGAAAGAGGTCGCGGCGCATTGAAAAATGGGCCCGTGATCCAAGCTGGTTTCCAACACCACCGAGCGTAAGGCGTATTTCTGTCAGACCGGCCGTGAGCTGGCCGCGTTTTACCAGGCATTCACTTCTGTCGTCCCGGACGTTTTGCAATCTCTGCTTTATCTGTTCAAGAGCAGCCCTGAGGGCCGGATCTATGCTCGACACGACCCGATCGATCTGTTGCTGCAGATCTGCACGTTTTTCATCAAGCTGGTTGATTTCAGAAGCGAGGCTTTCCAATTGGTCGGCAGCCTCGACCGGTTGCATCAAGGCCTCCAGCCGCCTTGCCAGGTCGTCATAGAACTTCTCGTTCTGAACATGATTGTCGATCAGCCCGCGCTGCTCCTGGACCTGCCTTGCAAGATCCTCCTGCATCAGCGGCGCTGCAGCACGGCCGATCTTCAGGCCGCCCTGAGCATGCAGGACTTCCACGACCATATCATTGTTATAGGTGCCGTCCTTCATGATGGCACGGCCGCCGTCCATGAGCTCTGACTGGGCATGGGCAAGGCGCACTTTTCCAATACGGAAATCGATGAAGGCGGCTGCAAGCGGATCGTCGCTCTTCATGACGCCTGCAAGCGAGCCGGGTTGTGCTTCCAGTGTCCTTGTTGCAAGACGTCGCGTGTTGATGACGCGGCAGCCGCGGAAACCGTTTCTGTCGGCCCGCAGGATTTCGACAGCGCGCGCGGCATGTTCCGGATCGACGATGATGGCTTCGCGGTCGCGGGCAAGCAATGCCTCCGCGGCATAACGCCAGTTTTCGTCGATGATTTCGGTGACTTGGCACAGGGCGCGTGGACGCATGCCCTCTCTTTGCAAGGCGCTGATAAGTCTCGCCGTCGCCGCCTCCAGCGGCACCTGGCCCGAGCGTGCGTCCTGTAATCGGTCCTGTAACCCTTTCAGCTCTGTCTCGAGGTTCTTGCGCCAGGTGATTGCCTCGTCGCGCCGCTCCAGCAACTTGGTCTGGCTCGAACCCGCCTGCGCTCTGGCGGCTTCGATCAGATGCTCCATTTCTGTCGGGTTACGGGGCCATGCGGGTGGGCTGTGATCTCCGGTTTTCAGGCGAATGGTGTCGAGTGTCTCGAATAACCGCCCGAGTTTCAGGGGCGCCAGCTTTTCGCGATAATCGAGAAGGGATACCGCGCGTATCGTATCCACAAACCGTTGTTGCAGCCGGGTCGACGTGGCAGAGCGGGCCTGTTCCTTCAACCTGAGTCCTGCGGTCAGCAAGGATTTCTGCGAGGTCACGTCCTGTGCGGCGATTTGCGCCTGAAGGATTTCCTCGTCTTCGACAAGCAGTTTGTGTTCGTCATCAAGGCGGGTGATTTCCGACCTCACGTGTTCAAGCTCGACAGTCATCCGGCGGAGTGTGCGAAGTTTTGCAACAAATGCCGCACCGGATTCGATGAGTCCCGCCAGCCTTTCGACACCACGGGCAATATCTTCCTGTTCGAGCAGGACCACATATTCACCAACCAGCTTCTGCATGATGCGCAACGCTTCAAGGCGTCGCTCTAGTTCGTGGATGTCCTTCTGGATATCGCGGTATCGCTGGATCGATTCCCGCAATTCACCGATGTCGATGTCATCCTTTTCCAGTAGGAAACGTCGCACGAAATCCTCAACCGACCGCATCTCCTCGAAAGACAGGGCGGTTATGAAAGCGCGGATGAAACGCTCCGGATCGCCGTGCCTGCGGCCGGTAAAAAGAAGGCGCATATATTCGCGGATGAAATTGCGCGCGACGTCCGGTCTGAGAAGCGTGGTTCCCTGTTCCGCGCAGGCCTGTTCAAGCCTTGAGCGGACAAGTGGCCAAGATGCCGATCGTTGTTGCCCGTCGGGCAAATCCTCGATCAGCATATCGGTGTGAACACGGACTCCCTGGGCGACATAACGGCCGACGACCTGGGCATCCTCGGTGGCCGATGCCTCGATGCAAAGCCCTATGCTTACGGGTTTGCGCAGGCCATCGGGATCATCGAAGACGAGCGCTATATGGGTGACGGATTGCTCGCGAAGGACGTGGTGTTCATTCAGCTGTCCCAGGCAGTAACCGCGTAAGGTCCGTTCCGATCGGCTGCTGCCGGTTTCGCCAGCAGAGCGGTTGAAACGATAGTAGCGGGTGGAGCCCCCGGCCATGACGGCCTGAATAAGGTCGATCAGCGTCGATTTTCCCGACGTGTTCTGGCCGAGGATTGCACTATTGCCGGAAATATCGAGGTCTCTCTGTGGAAGAGGTGCCATTGCACCAGCGAGATACGGCTGAGCTGCATCATTCGGCGGCATCCTTGTCTTCCTCGGAAAGTTCTTCGTCACTGTCCTGAAAATCCGGACCAGACAGGAGTTGTTCGACGCCAGTCAGGTGCTGCGTGCCACTCACCGTGTCGACGAGAGCCCGGATAATGAGGGGCATGTCATGCGCTTCGTCATCAAATTCGCCGAGCCTGACGATCGCCCGTCTTTCGAGGGATTGTACGAGATTTCTGAATTCGGTTATTCCCAGCGCAGGCCTGCGGCTGCCGCCCACCATGTCCTGATAGGCGTCGTAAGCCTCGTTGAGCGTTGTCAGCATGTTTCCGTATTTTCCGAGATCGCCTTCGCCCCAAAGCCGGCGCATGAGGAGAAGAACCAGCGTCTCGTCAATTCGCATCCGCGGGCCGGTGATGACTTCCGTATCGGGAAGAATGCCGGCCCAGCCTTCTATGTCGCGCACCACGAGGCGATAACCCGCGACTTCGAAATAGCTTGCCACGAGTTTTTCAATGTCCGGCCGCAGGAGCGTCTCCATCATGCCGGGCGCGCCGCGGTCGTCGAGATGAAAGAACTGATGGCGCAGCAAGTGATTGATCACATGGGTGACGCGCTCCAGACGTTTCGAGTCGCGTTCACCCAGATTACGGAATTCGATGAGCATCTCAGTTTTCCCGGTATGTATTGGAGCGGGTGCGGGCAACGCTGAAGTCCGCGCATTGCAGCCAGTCATTGTCGACGATTGCATCCGCCACCGGTGTGAGAATGAACCGGGTAGCAAGGAGATTGGCCAATGGATTGTCGCTCGGCTTTTCCGGCGCATTCGAATGGGCGATCAAACGTAGTGCCTCGAAAGCCAGGAAATCGTCGATCGTGTCGAGCCGGAAGCGGCTGGCCCGGGTTTCACCAATCGCGGATACGCGACTTTCGAGGAAATGCATGACCTGTTCGGGTCTGACGGCCAGCCTTTGCATATAAATACGTTCGAGATGTTTTCTCAGTTCCCAGACTGGATCGACCGGCGGAAGCGCCAGTACGTCGCTGACAATCGGCTGGCGCGTATTACGCGGGCGGGCGAGAAGAAAAGGCGAGAGAGGCGGCAGGCGAGGCTCAATCATGCCCGGTATCGTGGCCTCTGCCCTGCCTGCGGCAATCAGTTTATCGAGCCTGAGCAGGACCGAGCTGCTGCGAAGAAGAGAGCCGCCGCTACGGCGTCCGGCATATCGCACGGTATTGCGCAATCGGGTCTCAAGTCTTGCCCGATGCTGCTGAATGGCTTCGAAAGCATCTTCTATCTGGTCGAAGACGTTGCGGATACGCTGCAGGTCGTCGTGAACCAGTTCGCGGGCACTGGCAATCTCGGTTGAAAGACGCGCTTCCAGATAGGCATCCGCGATCGCTCCGATATCCGCGATGTTATCCTCAAGCGTGTTGAGTGCCTCGATAATTCTGTAACGATAGCGGTATGGATGAGAGGTTGTCGTTATTGCGGCATAGTCCTGCAGCAGAACCCGCTCGACGAAATCTTCGAAATAGTGCTTGAGGCGGTCGCTGATGTTTTCGCTGGCAACGACCTGTTTGTCGATTTCGCGCAGGGCCGACAGGACGCTGCGCATGTATCGTCCGAAAGAGGCGGCATCGCGTGCGGCCTTGTGCAGACCCAGCGCATTTTCACGGGCGTTCAGTTGCAGATGGTCGAGGTTGGTTTTTACCTGCACCACCAGGCCGCCGAGCTGTTCCGAAACGCCGGCAGTCAAGCCACTCAGGAATTCCGCAAGGCGCATTGCACCGGGTGGCATATCGACGGTGATCTTCAAACCATAGTGGATCGGCTCAAGCCAGCCGGTTGCTATAAGGCGGTAATAGATATGCCGAGCTCGCATCATAGCGTCGCTGCTGGCGATCGAATCGGCTTTCTCGTTGCGGCGCCGCCGGATCCGGCGGCCTCTTCCCGTTGCAAGCTGATCCAGCACGATAGGTCTTTCGTCATCTCTCCACAGGTGAGGCTGTTCCGCCAATCGATCGTAGATCAGCGTGAGCAAGTCGTTCTGACTGGGGAAATACAGGTCGGCCTGATAAAAACGCTCGTAAATTTTGGCGATGACGTTCTCATAGATATGTCTGTTGGAGCCGGAAAACACCGTGAATATGTCGGCGTGCAATTTTCCAAACAGCATCGGCACTTCTTTCGCCTATGGTCGATCTACTGCCATTTCGCAGGCGCGCGTATCCGGTCGTCGAGCCGCTTGGATGCAGATCGTGACACACGACACGCCTCGATCAGCGTTAAACTGAGTGCCAGAAATATTGACGCGTAAACATGCGGAAAATCAATTTATGGTTGATTAATTTTGCCTGGTCATCGCGGTCGTGTGGTGTGGTAGCTATGCCACCAATACGGATCGGCTTTTATCTGAGACCGTCAAGGCAACCGCTTCCCTTGATCCGGGCAGAGGATGGACGCAATTCCCTGATGTTCTGGTACGCGCAACGGCGCTTGAAACGTCTGTAAAATCGCTTCCTGACACCGGAATACCCGTTATCAGAGTAATTTATGTACCGTTGTAAAACTCGCATGGAGCTGCCAGACGCTGGGTGGCTTACCGGCGGAAAAATCACGCAGATAAAGCAACTCTCGGAGTGCCTCGGTCAATTCGCTCATGGTTGAAGGCTCGACGGCGTAATGTGTCCGCCGGAGGCTTATCGGCAGCTGGTTTTCCCGCGGGCCGGTTAGTCCAGATGTCTTTGCAGGCTTCCCATCAGCGCTTTAAGATCGGCAATACCTGTGTCGTTCGGCAAAAGAAGCGAGATCGCTGCCTGGCTGTTGAAGGTGTTTGCCTTTTCGGCGGGGAAGGCGATCGTCTTGATCTCGCCGCCGCCGCCATGTTTTCTCGTGCCGAAGACGTAACCTTCCGTCTTCAGCATGGTGATTTCCTGCATGACGGTCTCTGCGTCGACGCCCCATTGGCCGTAGCGCTCTGTGTTGATCTCGATGATCCGGTCGCGGGCAGCTTCCTCCATCTGCGCCAGGACGCAGACGCCGCCCAGCCCGACGCCCAGCGGCAGACGCCCGCCGACGCCTTCAAACAGGGCCTGCATGGGAAGGGTGCCCAGCGCAAAATCCAGACAGACGGAATCCAGCCCCGAGCGCACCATCAGATAGCTCGACAGTCCCGTCTCTGCGCTGATGCTGATCAGCGCCGGGCGATAGAAGTTCACCATGTCGTTGATGCTGTGCGACTTGTTGGCCAGTGCATAGATGCCGGGGCCCAGTCGATAGGCTCCGCGTCGTCCGGATTGCTCGACAAGACCGAACTGGCCGAGTGCGACAAGCGCCCGGTGGACGGCGGATTTGGCATCGTCCAGCTGTGTAGCGAGGTCGGAAAGCGTCAGCCCCGGCGGATTTGCATCACCGAGCGCCATGAGGATCTCGGCCGCGCGCATGACGTTGCTCGACGATTTTTTTTCAACGCTCAATCAACGTCCTCCAAAGGCAATGTATCGGCCTGCACGGTCTTCGACAGTGCAGGCCGATACAGGTTCAAGCTGTGAAACGTTTCCACCCGGCTTGTCAATTCCGGGTGGAATGCAACCGGAACGAGGTCAGTTGTAAAGCGATGCTGCTTCGCCGGCCGTCAACCGTCCTTCACGCACGTCGCGCTCGACCTCGGTCTTTTGGCGGCCGGTCGGTGCTCCGTAACCGCCGGCTCCGGGGGTTACGATTTCCAGGAGATCGCCGGCCTTGAGGTCGACAGAACCATCGACGAAAACGTCGCGGTTGCCGTTCAGCGAGAAGTAACCGCGGGCACCTTCGAGCCCGCCATCGATGCCCCAGGGGGCCGAGATCAGGCGCGAGCCCATGACCTGAACGCGGCAATCAGCCTCGGCCCGATAGACACGGCGAAGGCCCATGCCGCCGCGGAACGTGCCGGCGCCGCCGGATCCATCCACCAGTTCATAACGAAGAAGCGTGATCGGGTATTCGTTCTCGAGCGCTTCGACGGGCAGGTTGGAGGTGTTGGTCATGTGCACATGCACGCCGTCCAGACCATCCTTGTTCCAGCGCGCGCCGGAACCGCCGCCGATGGTTTCCAGATAGACCCAGAGGCTCTTGTCGGGGCGCGTGCCGTTGAAGCTGGCGACGCCGACGGAGCCGTTGGAGGCGGCGGTGACGCGATGCGGAATGACCTGGGCGAAGGCGCCGTGGACCAGATCGACGACACGCTGGCAGGCGGTGATGCGGCCATCCACGGCTGCCGGGTGGCCGCAACGCAGGAGGCTGCCTTCTTCCGCCGTCACATGGATCGGGCGGGCAAGGCCGGCATTCGGCAGGATTGTCGGATCGACGATCGATTTGACCGCGTAATAGACGGTTGCCAGAAGTGCGGTATAGACGACGTTGAGGCCGGCGCGGACCTGTGGCGGGCTGACGAAATCGAGGTGAACCTCATCTCCCCTGACTTCGATCGTGACGCCGAATTCCAGTTCGCCGACAAGCGATTCGCTGTCGAAACGGTCCTTGAAGGAATAGGTGCCGTCGGGGATGGAGGCGATGCCGAGGCGCATCTTGCGCTCCGCATAGTTCATCAGTTCGGCGCCTGCGGCCAGAACCGTGTCGAGACCGTATTTCTCGCAGAGTTCGTTGAGACGGGTAATGCCGAGGCGGTTTGCCGCCATCTGGGCGCGAAGGTCGGAAACGCGCTCATGCGGTACCTGGCAGTTGAGCAGGAAGAGGCGCTGGATATCTTCCTGCAACACGCCTTCCCTGTAGAGGCGGACCGGCGGAATACGCAGACCTTCCTGATAGATATGGGCGTGGCCGCGATCGGCGAAGTCGGAATGGTGGGCGGTGTTGATGGCCCAGGCCACGAGCCGGCTCTCAACGAAGATCGGCGACGCCATGACGATATCGGGCAGGTGGGTGCCGCCGCCCTCATAGGCATCGTTGCCGATGAAGATGTCACCGGGCTTGATGTTTTCCAGACCCGGCGTCTTCATCAGATAAGGGATGAAGCCGATGAAGCTGCCGAGATGCATGGGGATATGTTCGGCCTGGCAGAGCATCGCGCCATTGGCATCGAAGAGCGCCGTCGAGCAGTCGCGGCGTTCCTTGATATTGGTGGAATAGCTGGCGCGGACGAGCGCCTCGCCCATTTCCTCGACGGTCGAAGCAAAAGCGCTGGCAATCACTTCAACGGTAATCGGGTTGATGGCCGTGGTTTGTTCCTGATTGACGTTCAGCATCACTTCGCCTCAAGCATGAGATTGAGATAGGCATCGACGGTCGCGGTCGTATCCATCGGCACAACGGTGGTGGTATCCATCTGGTCGATGATCGCTGGACCATGGACGACATTGCCGGCCTTCAGCCTAGCGCGATCGTAAAGCGTCGCAGTGACGAAACCGCCGGCTTCCATCATCCAGACTTCGCGCGAACCGGTAATCGCCGCAGACGAATCCGGGCCTTCGATTTCGGCCGGCTGGAATTGCGCCTTTTCAACAAGCCCGCTGGCGGCAAGACGGAAGGTCACCATCTGCACCGGCTCACCTTCGGCGATGAAGCCGTAGAGCTGGCGATGGGCGTTGAGGAAGGCTTCTTCGATCGCTGCAAAGGTTGCGGCCGTGACCGTCCCTGCCTGTACCGGGACCGAGATTTCGTAGTTTTGGCCGGCGTAACGGACATCGACCGTGCGAGAGATCTGCTGCGCCTGCGGGGCAATGCCTTCGCTATCGAACCAGGCATAGGCCTTGGCTTCGAGGGCTGCATAGATTTCGCCGATGCCATCAGCGCTTGCCTCGTCGAGGCGAGTCAGCTGGGTGGAAGAGAAATCGGCGCGCAGATCGGTCATCAGCAGGCCGAGAGCGCAGAGGACGCCGGGCGTGCGCGGGATGAGGATGCGCTTCATGCCGAGTTCCTTGGCGAGGCGCGCTGCGTGAACCGGGCCTGCACCGCCGAATGCGACCATGGTGTATTCGCGTGGATCGTGGCCGCGCTGCACGCTGATGACGCGGATGGCCTTGGCCATGTTGGCGGCAACGATATCGAGAATGCCGTTTGCCGTTTCCAGAACGCCCATGCCGAGCTTGTCGGCCAGCGTCTGGATTGCAGCACGCGAAAGATCCTGATCGATCTTCATGCGGCCGTTGAGCAGGTATTTCGGGTTCTGCGTCTGCAGAAGCACGTTGGCGTCCGTCACCGTCGGTTCCGGGTTTCCGAGGCCGTAGCAGGAGGGGCCGGGATTGGCGCCGG
Organism: Agrobacterium sp. Ap1; assembly: GCF_017313375.1. Classification (NCBI taxonomy): domain Bacteria; kingdom Pseudomonadati; phylum Pseudomonadota; class Alphaproteobacteria; order Hyphomicrobiales; family Rhizobiaceae; genus Agrobacterium; species Agrobacterium sp. Ap1. The sequence continues at coordinate 732,568 of NZ_JAFLMY010000001.1, read as the reverse complement.
CACTGCGGGGGCCGACCTTGAGGAAACCGCCATTATCGACATAGGCGATCGAACCGCCGCCGGCGCCGACCGTGTGAATGTCGAGCATCGGTGCCTTGATCGGATAACCGTGCACGACGGATTCGTTGACGACCTGGCATTTGCCGCCGGTCAAAAGCGCGACGTCGCTCGATGTGCCGCCCATATCGAAGGTGATCAGGTTCTCGATGCCGGTCATGCGGCCGATCGCCTGTGCGGCGACCACACCGGTGCTCGGGCCGGACAGTACGGTGCGGACCGGCAGATCCGCTGCCGCATCAAAACCGATGACGCCGCCATTCGACTGAGTGAGCTGCGGGGCGACGGAAATGCCGAGGTTCTTCAGCTTGCCGCTGAGCGCATTGACGTAACCCTTCATCACCGGGCCGAGATAGGCATTGACGACCGTGGTCGACAGTCGCTCGAACTCGCGGAATTCCGGGGCGATTTTGTGCGACAGTGCGGAGAATGCTTCCGGAAACTCTTCTTCCAGAATGCGGCCGGCGATCGCCTCGTGTTCAGAATTCAAAAAGCTGTAGAGGAAGCAGACGGCGACCGACTTGACGCCGGCCTTTTTCAGTTCGCGGACGGCGGCGCGGAACTCTTCCTCGTCGAGCGAGGTCTCGGTTTCGCCGTTCGACAGGACGCGTTCCTTGACGCCGATGCGCAGGTCGCGGCTGACCAGCGTATCGGGCTTGTCGGCCTGGATGTCGTAAAGGTCAGGGCGCTTCTGGCGACCGATTTCAAGAAGATCGCGGAAGCCGTCGGTGGTGATCAGGCCGGTCTCGACGCCGCGGCCCTGGATGAGCGCGTTGGTGGCGACGGTCGTGCCGTGGCCTAGGAAGGCAACGTCGGCAGCGGTGGTTCCGACTTCGCGAATGCCTTCTTCGACGCCTTGGGTGATGCCGCGCGAAGGATCATCCGGTGTCGACGAGACCTTCCAGATCTTCACCTCGCCGGTGGTCTCTTCAAACAAACATACATCGGTAAATGTACCGCCGGAATCCACGCCAATGCGCCAGACCATGAAGTTCCCCTTCTTGTTTTGAGGCCGTTTGCCCCGAGGTGGCTTCATGTAAGAACCGAAGAAAAAAACTGTCAACTAAATTCCAATAAATGGACCATCAATTATTTTATGGTCCGATTAACGGAATAAAGTGGATATTTTTGATAGATGTTAGCTGCAATCGACCCTTTTTATTCCTATAATCGGATCATTGATAAATATTTGGCCCTTTTATTGGAATTGCGCTTGACGATTTTCATTTCTGGTCCTTAGCTTGAGCCAACAGAAACCATTGGCCTCAAGCCTTTCGGATTTCTCAATGCCGCGGCTTCGTCATCGGGTGGAATGGATGATGCAGGGAGCGCGGCAAGACAGGTCGATGCTTGATAGCAAGGCATCCGCGAAAGCATGAAGACATGCGCGCCGTGCCTTGAAGCCAGAAACAGACAGATCATAAAAGAGGGAACTGCTATGATTGTTAATCGCCGAGATCTCCTGAAATATCTCGCCATCTCCAGCGCCGCCGCAGCACTTCCCGGTCAGCTTCTTGCTGCTCCGGCAGCCAAGACATTGCGAGTTGGCCTCTCCACCTACCCGTCGCATTTCCGCCCGTGGATCAATGTCGGCTATGCGGGCCAGCTCGTTTCGGCCCTGATCAACCGCAACCTCGTTACCTATGACGCGAAGGGGCAGCTGGTCGGCGAACTGGCGGAAAGCTGGACGCGCGAGAACGACCTGACCTGGGCATTCGTGCTCAAGGATGTGAAATTTTCCAACGGCCAGCCGGTAACCTCGGCCGACGTAAAATGGACGCTTGAAAAGATCGCAGCCGAAGGCTCCGGCGCCTATATGCGCGATCCGGTGACCCAGATCGCCTCGATCGAGATTGTCGACGACCGCAATTTCAAGCTCGTCACCAAGGCGCCGGACGTGACCATTCCCTCGGTCATGGCCTATCCCTTCCTTGCCATTATTGCGGCCGGCTCCACCGACGCCCAGGAGCAGGGTATCGGTGCCGGACCCTTCACCATCGTTTCCGCCGAAAAGGGCGTTGGCATTTCGCTCACCGCATCGGAACATTATTTCAAGGAAGGCCTGCCCTCCTTCAAGGATGTGCAGATCACCCCTTACGCAGACGAGAACCTGCGCGTTGCTGCACTTACCGCCGGCGATGTCGACCTGATCGATTACGTGCCGTGGAGCGCGATGGATACGATCGACAAGGACTCCAATCTGAGGCTCGATGCCATGGCTTCCGGTGCGTTCATGTATCTGAGCTTCAACGGTTCGGGCGTGTTCAAGGATCCGAAGCTGCGCCAGGCTGTTGCCTTCGGCATTCGCCGTGAGGAAATCGTCAACACCGTCTTCTATGGCCGTGGTGCTCCGCTTGCCGGCGTTCCCCGCCCGTCGGTCTCGCCCTATTACAACAAGGAACTGGCCAATTACTGGTCTTACGACCCGGCAAAGGCAAAGGCCCTGCTGAAGGAGGCCGGCCACGAGAACGGTCTTGAGGTCTCGCTTCTGGCCACCTCGCAATACACGATGCATTCCGGCATTGCCGTGCTGGTCCAGTCGCATCTGGCCGAAATCGGCATCAAGGTGAACCTGACCATGCCGGACTGGGCAACCCGTGTAACGATGGGCAATCGCGGCATCGGTGACTTCGCGGTCCAAGGCATCGGTATCGACACGCTCGATCCCGATGCGGCAGCAACCGTTATCGATCCGTCCCTGACCCAGACATTCCTGCGAAGCCGTAATTTCGAGGTTCCGGGCCTTTCCGACCTCTTGCAGCGCGGTCGCCAGGAAGGTGACGAGGCCAAGCGTATCGCGCTCTATGCCGAAGTCGACAAGCTCGTCTGCGATAATACCAGCTTCTGCGGCCTCGCTTATCGCGCTACGGGTTTTGCCCGCAACAAGACTGTCGGCAATCTCGAACTGCTGCCGGACCAGATGTCGCCCTTCTCGGCAACGCTGTTCGACAAGCTGGCGCTTGCCTGACACCATCTCCCCCAGCGCTTCCGCCTGCTTTTCGGCTTGGGCGGAAGCGGTAATGGCATTGGCTCTGGTCGCATGATTGCGGCGGCGTTTGCCGTGACGAAAAGAGAATAGGGGCTATATGTTCTGGTTTCTGAGACGCGGGATTGCCAGTCTGATCATGTTATGGGTGATCGTGACGCTGGTCTTCATGTCCATCCACTTCGTTCCCGGTGACCCCGTCGAACTGCTTCTGTCGCAGGATGGCGGTTCGGCCGATCCGGCAACCGTGCAGATGATCCGCGAGGATCTCGGGCTGAACCGCCCGATCGTCGAGCAGTATGTGGAGAAGCTGAAGGGCCTTGCCTCCTTCGATCTCGGGCGTTCGATGGTCGATGATAGTTCGGTTTCTGCAGAGATCGCGCGACGGCTGCCGCGTACGCTGGAACTGATCGGGCTTGCGGCGCTGATCAGTCTCGTGATCGGAATCCCGGCCGGCATCTATGCTGCACTTCACACAGGCAGGTCGTTCGATCGCGTTGCATCCTATGTCGCGGGTTTTGCCCAGGGCATTCCGGTTTTCGTGCTCGGCACGCTTCTCATTCTCGTCTTCTCGCAGATGCTGAAGCTGACGCCGGCAGGCGGTTTCGTCGCGTTTTCGCAGGCGCCGGGCAAACACATGATGCTGCTTCTGATGCCGTCGCTTTCGATCGGTATCGGTCTTGCTGCGATCGTCTTCCGCATCACACGCGCCTCGACGCTGGAAGTTCTGCCGCTCGATTATGTGCGCACCGCCCGCGCCAAAGGGTTGGGAGACCGCCGTATCGTGCTCCACCACATCCTGCGCAATGCGCTGATTCCCGTCATCACCATTTTCGCGCTGCAGATCGGTTCGCTGCTCGGCGGCACGGTGCTCGTTGAATATGTGTTCAACTGGCCGGGCCTGTCGGGAATGCTGGTCAGTGGCGTTAATGCCCGTGACTATCCGACTGTCACCGGTGTCATTCTGGTGATTTCGGCACTCTTCATCGGCCTCAATTTCCTGGTCGATGTTCTCTACGGCCTGACTGATCCGCGGGTGCGCAAATGACCGGAACCTCCTTGAAATTCACACCACGCCAGATCCCGGCCTATCTTCTGGCTCTGTTGCTCATCGTCAGCCTTCTCGCTCCGGTTCTGCCGCTGCAGGATCCGCTTGCGATGGATACCGCGGCCCGTTTTGCCGGTCCCTCGGCGGCACATCTGTTCGGTCAGGATGAATTTGGGCGCGATATTCTCGTGCGTCTCATCTTCGCGCTGCGAAACTCGCTGATCGTGGCCTTTGCCGCCGCCATTATGGCGGGCATCATCGGCACGGCGCTTGGTGTTCTGGCCGGCTATTCCCGCGGGCTGACCGAAATGCTGGCGATGCGGTTTATCGACATCGTGCTCTGCTTTCCGCCGCTGCTGCTCGCCATGCTGGCAGTGACACTTTACGGCCCGGGGCCGGTGACGCTCATTCCCGTTCTGGCGATCGTCTTTGTGCCGAGCTTCACCCGCGTCGCCCATGCCAGCGTGCTTTCCGTCCGTTCGCAGGATTATGTCGAGGCCGTGCGCAGCATGGGGGCAAGCAATGCGCGGGTGATGTTCTCCACCATCCTGCCCAACATTGCCGGTCCTCTGATCGTCCAGTTTTCGTTCACCGTCGCGGTCACGGTCGTGCTTGAATCCGGCCTGTCCTTCCTCGGACTCGGCGTGCTGCCGCCGGCCCCGTCGCTCGGGCTGATGATTGGAACCGGGCGCGCCACGCTGGCGCAGGCGCCGATGCTGCTCGTCTGGCCCTGTGCCGCACTGACGGCGATGATCCTCATTCTCAATGCCTTCTGCGACGACCTGCGTGACAGGCTCGATCCGAAATCCAGCAAGATCAAGGGGCAGTGATGTCGATAGCCGAAACCACAACAAAGCCCGGCCTGTCGATTTCCGGCCTGAACATATCCTTTCGCAACAAGGATGGATGGACCTCGGTCGTGCGCAATCTCGGCTTCGATATCGCACCGGGCGAGACTGTCGCGATCGTCGGTGAATCTGGTTCGGGCAAGAGCGTCACTGCACTGTCCGTGCTCGGCCTGTTGCCGCAGCAGTCGACTCGGATCGAGGGTTCGATCCGGCTGGGAGACAGGGAACTACTCTCCCTCTCGCCGAAAGACCTGAAGGCGCTGCGCGGCAACGAGATCGCGATGATCTTTCAGGAGCCGATGACCTCGCTCAACCCGACAATGTGCATCGGCGAGCAGATTGCCGAATCCATCATCGCCCATCGCGGCATCTCGAAAGGAGAGGCCAAGATCGAGGCGATCCGGCTGATGGAGAAGGTGCATATCCCGTCTGCGGCACGGCGTTACGGTGAATATCCGCACCAGTTTTCCGGCGGCATGCGCCAGCGCGTGATGATCGCCATCGCGCTTGCCTGCAAGCCGGCACTGCTGATCGCCGACGAGCCGACAACCGCACTCGACGTGACGATCCAGGCGCAGGTGCTGAACCTGATCAAGGAGCTGCAGGAAGAAGAGGGCATGGCCGTTCTCTTCATCACCCACGACATGGGTGTGGTTGCCGAAGTTGCCGACCGCATGGTGGTGATGTATCGCGGCGACGTGGTGGAAGAGGGGACGACGACCGAGATTTTCGCCAATGCCCGTCATCCCTACACCAAGGCCCTGCTTTCCGCCGTGCCGCAGCTGGGATCGATGAGCGGCTCAAACGATCCGCAGCCTTTTGCCATTTACGATATCAACACTGGCCTTGCCGCCGAGGCTTCGGTGTTGAAGTCCACCGTGGATACATCTGAAATCCTGCTCGACGTGACGGACCTGTCGATTCGTTTTCCGGTGCAGCAGACGATCTTCGGCAAAGTGACCGCGCGTGTCCATGCGGTCGAGAATGTCAGCCTGACGCTTGCACGCGGAGAAACGCTGGCGATCGTCGGCGAATCCGGCAGCGGCAAGTCCACGACCGGCAAGCTGATCACCGGTCTCTTACATCCGACAGCGGGCAAGGTGGAGATCTGCGGCAAGCCGATGCGCAGCGACACGCGGCAATCGCTCAGTCGCTCAGTGCAGATGATCTTTCAGGATCCCTTCTCCAGCCTCAATCCGCGCCTGACGGTCGGCCGGGCGATCACCGAGCCGCTGCGGATCCACAAGCTGGCAACGGAGAAGGAGCAGGACGAGATTGCCGCCTCGCTGCTCACCCGTGTCGGCCTGTCGCCCGATATTGCGAAACGCTATCCGCACGAATTTTCCGGTGGCCAGAGGCAGCGAATCTGCGTTGCCCGCACGCTGGCGCTGAAGCCGAGCGTGATCATCGCCGACGAGGCAGTGTCGGCGCTCGACGTTTCGGTTAAGGCGCAGGTGGTCAATCTGCTTCTGGAATTGCAGCAGGAAATGCAGCTCGGCTTCATCTTCATCAGCCACGACATGGCCGTGGTCGAGCGGATCAGCCACCGCGTGGCGGTGATGTATCTCGGAGAGATCGTCGAGATCGGACCGCGGGCAGCGATCTTTTCCAATCCGGTTCATCCCTATACGCGCCGTCTCATCGAGGCCGTGCCGGTGCCCGATCCGTCGCGACGGCGTGACCGCCACAAGATTGCCGACAGCGAGATCCGTAGCCCGGTGCGGCCCGGAGACTACGTGCCACCTGCGCGGACCTATCGCGAAGTATCGCCGGGCCATCTGGTGCAGGACGCCGGCCCGGAATGGGCGGCTTGAATTTTCAAATAGACCATTGAGGCAAAGGCCATGTCACTTTCCATTCCCGTTTCTCCTTTTCAAGGCGATGCCGAACTGCCGGCGCATGCCGATGTCGTAGTCATCGGCGGCGGCATTATCGGCATCAACACGGCGCTGACGCTGGCGGAGCGCGGCGTCTCCGTCGCGGTGGTCGAAAAGGGCGTGATCGGTGGCGAGCAATCGGCCCGCAACTGGGGCTGGACACGCCAGATGGGCCGCGATCCGGCGGAAATTCCGCTGACCATGGCAAGCCTTCGATTGTGGTCGCAGATGAACGAGCGCACCGGCGAGGAGACCGGCTGGCGGCGCACCGGGATCACCTATCTCTGCTACAACAAGCGCGACATGGAGATCTGGGGTGGCTGGTACGAGAAGGGCAAGGCCTACGGGCTGAACTCCGAAATGCTGACGGGTGCGCAGACCGAGGCGCTGCTGCCGGGATCGTCGGGCGGCTTGATCGGTGGTCTTCACACCCCGAGCGATGGTCGTGCCGAACCGGCACTTGCGACGGTTGCGATGGCGAATGCGGCGCGCCGCGCCGGCGCTCACATCCTGACGCAGTGCGCCGCGCGTGGTGTCGAGCGCTCGGCGGGCAGGATTTCCGCCGTCGTGACCGAACGTGGCCGGATCACCTGCTCGTCTGTCGTGCTGGCGGGTGGTGTCTGGTCGCGGCTGTTTGCCGGCAATATGGGCATCGATTTTCCGCAGCTGAAGGTGATGGGCACGGTTGCCCGCGTGACCGGTATCGAAGGGATTTCCGACATGCCGGTCGGCGCTGGTGATTTCGCCTACAGAAAGCGCCTGGACGGCGATTATTCGGTGGCGCTGCGCAATGCCAATATCGCCAATATCGTGCCGGATAGTTTTCGCCTGTTCGCCGAATATATGCCTTCATTCATCCAGACATGGCGGGAAATAAAGCTGCGCGTCGGCAAATCATTCGTCGATGAACTGGTGATGCCGAGAAGCTGGCAGCTTGACGAAAAGACTGCCTTCGAGATGATCCGGACGCTCGACCCGCTGCCGACGAAATCCTTCAATCGCAAGGCGCTTGCCAATCTCGCACGCGCCTATCCCGCTTTTGCCAAGGCGCGCGTCGTCAACGAGTGGGCCGGCATGATGGATGTGACGCCGGATGCCGTTCCGGTCATCAGCGACGTGCCGTCAACGCCGGGCTTCTTCATCGCCTCCGGTTTTTCCGGCCACGGGTTCGGCATCGGGCCGGGCGCTGGTCATCTGATGGCCGATATCGTCATGGGTGGCGATAAACTGGTCGACCCCGCGCCGTTCAACATTTCGAGGCTCCGGCCGAAACTGGCGATTGCCGCTTAAAGAACGAACGGCATCACCGCTGCCGGGCAGTCCATGCCCGGCATTTTTGTCTCCCGCCACGACAAAAAAAGACCTCCCATATGCGTTCGGGCAATATGGGAGGTTTAGTTGGGGAGGGGTGTCCGGCATTAGGTCCGGTCTGCTGGCTTTGGTTCAGCCAGCGAGATCGCTGGTCAGCAGGCCGGCATAAGGGAAGAGAGCAGGGGAGCCGCCGCAATGGATGAAGAGAACGGAGCTGCCCTTTTCGATGCTGCCCTTTGCGACACAACCCATGATGCCGGCGAAAGCCTTGCCGGTGTAGACCGGATCGAGAAGCATGCCTTCGCGATTGCCGGCAAGCTTGATCGCGGCATTGCCCTCATCCGACGGGATGGAGTAGCCTGGGCCGATATAGTCGTTCTCGATGCGGATATCGTCTGCGGTCCAGCGCTTTTCGAGGTCGAGAAGGTCTGCGCCGGCATTGGCCATGACGGCGATGCGCTCGCTGAAGGGAACGGCGCTGCCGGTGACGGCGATGCCGACGACTTCCGTTTCCGGCCAATAGAGCGAGCAGCCGATATGCAGGCCGGCAAGTGTGCCGCCGGAACCGACCGGGGCAACGAGGTAGCGCGGAGCGGGCGTGCCGGCGGCGGCATATTGTTCGGAGAGTTCCTTGACCGCGTTGACATAACCCATGGCACCGAGTGCGCTGGCACCGCCAAGCGGGATGATATAGGCCTTCTCGCCCCGTGCTTCAGCCTCAGCGGCATGTTGAGCCATGCGCGGATTGATCTCGGTGAAATAGGCATCGGGATCGAGGAAATCGATCTCTGCGCCGAAGAGATGGTCGAGCAGGAGATTACCCTGGTAAAGATTCGGGCGATTGCCGCGCAGGACGAGAATGGGCTTCATGCCGTATTTGCGAGCGGCAGCAGCCGTCATGCGGGCATGGTTGGACTGATGGCCGCCGGTGGTGATGAGCACCTTGACACCCTGGGCGACGGCATCGGCCATCAGGTATTCGAGCTTGCGCACCTTGTTGCCGCCACCGCCGAAGCCGGTGAAGTCGTCCCGCTTGACCGACAGCGTAATTCCAAGCTCGGCGCTCAGGCGCTCCATCTTCTCGATCGGCGTCGGCAGATAACCGAGGGAGAGCCTGGGGATCGCTTCGAGTTTCATGCAGATTTCCTTTTGAAGCAGGGGATGCAGCGGGTCGCAGACGACCGGCAATGACCAATGGATATATAATATATCCTATATCGATGCTGGCAAGATGCTTTCATTTGTGGCATGCAATATAAAGAGGCAAATTATTGCCCCGGACCCGAATTTGAGAGAAAAAGGACCCGTCCATGAGCGCACCCGTGATGACCGTGTCGGGCCTGAAAACCTCCTTTCGCCGCAAGGGCGTCTGGCTTCCCGTCGTGCGTGACGTGTCCTTCGATATTCATACGGGCGAGACACTGGCGCTGGTGGGCGAGTCTGGTTCCGGCAAGAGCGTTACCGCGATGTCGATCATGCGGCTTTATGCGCCCGAGACCTGTCGGATCGAAGGATCGGTAAAGCTCGAGGGTCAGGAGCTGACAACGCTGTCCGAGCGAAAAATGCGCGACGTTCGCGGCGACCGGATCGCGATGATCTTTCAGGAGCCGATGACGAGCCTCAATCCGTCGCTGACGATCGGCGACCAGATTTCCGAGGTGCTGGTGGCACATCGCGGCCTGTCGCTGACGGACGCGATGAAAGAGACGCGCGGCCTGCTGGAAAAGGTGCGCATTCCTTCCGCCGCCAAGCGCCTCGAAGAATATCCGCACCAGATGTCCGGCGGCATGCGCCAGCGCATCATGATCGCCATGGCGCTTGCCTGCCGCCCGAAACTTCTGATCGCCGACGAGCCGACAACGGCGCTTGACGTGACCATCCAGGCGCAGATACTCGAATTGATCAAGCTGTTGCAGGAAGAGGAGGGCATGGCCGTTCTCTTCATTACCCATGACATGGGCGTGGTTGCCGAAATCGCCAACCGCACACTCGTCATGTACAAGGGCGAGGCGATCGAGCGCGGCCAGACTGAGCAGATTTTTGCCGAGCCGCAGCGGGGATATACCAAGGCGCTTCTCTCCGCAGTGCCGAAGCTCGGTTCGATGCAGGGCGAGGCAGGCCCCGCTCGTTTCCCGCTGGTGGATGTCGAGACGGGCGTGCCTGTTGCGATGCCACAGGTGAAGGACACCGTGTCTGCCGAACCGGTGCCGCTTCTGCAGGTCAGCGATCTGGTAACGCGTTTCGATATCGGCAGCGGGTTTCTGGGTTCCACATCGGGCCGCGTCCATGCCGTCGAGAATGTCTCCTTCGATCTCAAAGCCGGAGAAACGCTGGCGCTTGTCGGCGAGTCCGGTTGCGGCAAGTCGACGACCGGCCGCACGATCATCCGTTTGCAGGATGCGACGTCCGGCTCGGTGAAGCTTGACGGCAAGGAGATACTCGGCCTCACAGGTGAGGACATGCGCGCCATGCGCCGGCATATCCAGATGATCTTTCAGGACCCGTTTGCCAGCCTTAATCCGCGCATTCAGGTTGGCGATGCGGTGGCCGAACCGTTGCTGGCGCACAAGATTGCATCCGGCAAGAGCGATGCCCGTGATCGGGTGGCGGACCTGATGGTGAAGGTCGGTTTGCAGCCGGATATGGCGAGCCGTTTTCCGCACGAGTTTTCCGGCGGCCAGCGGCAGCGCCTGTGCATTGCCCGGGCGCTTGCCATGGCGCCGCAGATCATCGTCGCGGACGAGGCGGTGTCCGCTCTCGACGTGTCGATCAAGGCGCAGGTGATCAACCTGATGCTCGACCTGCAGGAAAGCATGGGGCTTTCCTATCTGTTCATTTCCCACGACATGGCGGTGGTGGAGCGGATGAGCCATCGGGTTGCCGTGATGTATCTCGGCGAGATCGTCGAGATCGGTCCGCGACAGCAGATCTTCGAGAACCCGCAACATCCCTATACAAAGCGGCTTCTGGCAGCGGTTCCGATTCCTGATCCGGCCCGTCGCGGCATTCGCCGTGGTTTGAGCAACGAAGAGATCAAGAGCCCGATCCGGCCGCTCTCCTATGTTCCGCCGAAGCGGGATTATGTGGAGGTTTCGCCGGGGCATCTCGTCCAGTCCTGGGGCGACGAGTGGGGCAGTGCCGCTGCCGCGGCGTGACGTGAATTCGCAGGGGATGAAAAAATGACAATGTCGAACCGTGTTGCAATGATCAGCGGCGCATCGCGCGGCATCGGTGCTTCGATTGCGGAAAAGCTGCTTTCCGAGGGCTGGGCGGTGAGCCTCGGGGTGAGAAGCCCGGAGGCTTCCGCATTCAATGATAATTCGAACGCGCTTGTCTGCCGTTTCGATGCGCTCGATCCTGCGAGCGAACGTTCATGGATGGAAGAGACGATCGCCCGTTTCGGTCGTCTCGATGGCCTGGTCCACAATGCCGGGATCATGACGCCGAAGACCGTGCTGGAGGCTGGCGACGACGATTTCGACCTGATCTTCAATGTCAACGTCAAGTCGCCGATGCGTCTCAGCCAGCTGGCCTGGCCGCATCTCGAAAAGGCACCGAACGGGCGGATCGTCACGCTGGCATCGCTTTCGGGCAAGCGGGTGAAATCGGCGGGCTCCGGGCTTTATGCGATGTCGAAATTTGCGGCGGTGGCGCTCGGGCATGGCCTGCGCCAATGCGGCAAGGAGAATGGTGTCCGTTCGACGATCATCTGCCCGAGTTTCGTCGCGACCGACATGGGCAATGCGCTAGCAAGCCGCGACAGCGCCGAACTGACGCAGCCCGAGGACATTGCCAACATTGTGCACATGGTTCTCGAACTGCCGAAGACGGCAAGCATCGCCGAGATCCCGGTCCATTACACCGTCGAAGACTGCTATTGATAAGGCCTGTGTCGTTTGCCGAGCCGCGTTATGCGGCCCGGCTTGACGCGGGTCAGACTTCTTCGGCCGGGCCGATTTCGATCGGCAGGGCGGCGTTGCCGGCCCATTCATGCCATGAACCGACATAGATTTTCAGCTTGTCGAAACCTGCGAGCTTGAGGCCGTAGAGTGCGGTCGCCGCGCGTGCGCCGCGGTGGCAATAGGTGATGATCTCGCGATCCGGCGACAGGCCGGCTTCTTCGGCGATCCGGCGGATTTCTTCGGCCGGACGATATTTGCCGTCCTTCAGCACATCTTCGTAGAAGGCGAAATGCGAATTTGGGATGCGGCCCGGGCGGGCACAGCAGGCGTGGTGGAACGTGCCCTCGAATTCCGTCTTGCGGCGGACATCGAAGATATCGGCGTCATGATCCGCGTGGTTCAGCACGTCATCCGTCGAGGCGACGAGTTCGCGGTGGAAGCTTAGACCCTTTGTCTCGGATTGTGCGATCACATCCGGCAAGCCTATTCCTGAAGCCGTTTCGCCGCCTTCTGCTTTCCAGGCTTGGATGCCGCCATCGAGGATGAGGCCGCCCTTGAGGCCCACGAGTTCATAGAACCAGAGGCCGCGTGGCGAAATCATGCCGGTCTGCTCCTCGAAAAAGACGGGGATGCGATCGCCGCCGAGGCCCAGCCGGTCGAAGGCTTCGCGAGCGCCCGCGGCCATGCCGGTTATGCCCGCCTCGTCACTTTCGGGAATGAAATAGTCGTAGACATTGAGGCTCACCGCGCCGGGAATGGTGGCTTCGCGCCATGCCGCTTCCGGCCGCACATCGACGGGAACGAGGCGGCCTTCGGGCAGCAACTTGATGAGTTCGGCGGCGGTGATGATCATGGCCGGATCCTTTCGGGAATGCGTATCAGATGGACGGCAGAAGAGTGCCGATGTTCAGGTCGTTCGCTCGGGCGAGCACGCGTGCGGCAAAGGCGATGTCGAAGACGTTGAGGCCGAAGCTGGAGAAATAGAGCGATGCGTCAGCCGGTGGCTGCCAGCCGTCAAGCAGCAGGGAGGGCAGATCCGCCGCCACGCGCTCGGGCGAAAACTGTCCTGCGCGATACATCTGGAACAGGCTTTTGGCGCTCTTCTCGGCGAAATCGCCCCAGAGATCGACTGTGACGAGATCGGTTGCTGTGATCGTCTCGAACATGACTTCGTGAAAACCAACCTGCATGATCAGCCGGCCGGGTCGAACGGCGGATCTGTCCAGAAACGGCTGCGGTGCCGACGTACAGCAGATGACGACATCTGCATCGGCCAGCGCCTCATGCCAATCGGCATGGGGACGGACGTGGGTGGAAGCGTGCCTGACCTGTTCGATCAGGGGATCGAGGTTTGCTCGTGTGCGGTTCCAGAGATGGATCGCTTCGAGACCGGGGAAAAAGGCAAGCAGCATGTCCAGATGGGTCTGCGCATGCGCGCCGGCACCCAGCAGGGCAACGGTCCTGATGCCATCGGGTTTGAGGGCCTTGATTGCCGCGGCTGAGACGGCAGCGGTCCGCATGCGGGTCAGGAGTGCGCTTTCGACGCTGCCGACCGGTGCGCCGTCGGACAGGCGGTTGATGATGGTCGTGCTGCTGATGCTCGGCAGGTCGCCGATCGGTTCTGCGCGATGGACGGTCCATTTCAGACCGGCCGCATCATACGCCCCGCCGACGAAGGCCGGCAGGCCATAGGCCTTGTTGCGCGGGTCGGCTCCGAGCGGCATGACGCTTTCGGCGACCATGCCGGCTTCGCCGCTGCGCAAGAGCCGGATCGTGGCGTGGATATCCTCCACGGCCGCCACCCAATCGAGCGCGCCGGCCTCGATTGCATCCTGGCGGGAGAGATGGCGGATAGTGCTCACACGGCCTCCGGTTCGTCTGCGACGTGTTCGAGCCAGAGCGCTATTGACTGGATGAAACGTCGAAAACCTTCAAGCGTCATGAACTCATCGATGCCATGCGCATTGCCGCCACGGCCGGCGCCGGCGAGCAGGAAGGAGTTTGCGTGGGGCGCGAAAGCATAAGCGGGTGCTGCGCCGATTGCCCAGGGCCAGATCTGCGGCGTGGCATTGGCAGTGGTCCCGTAGCTTTTCAGGAGGGCCGGGACGCCGGGCGCATCGGCGCGGAAGCGGAAGCCGGGATAGCTGTCGGCAACGTTGAGGATCGCTCCCGGCGTCTTTTCGAGTGCTACCCGGTACTGGCTGAGGAAATCCGCCGGATCGAGGGAGGGCGGTGTGCGCAGCTCGAAAGCGGCACGTGCGCCATGCGGGATCACGCCATCGGAGCGGAGCGGCATGGTTTCGAGGCTCGATATGTTGAATGATGCGGTCGAGAGGACGTGTTCCAGCAGTGCCTGCGCGTCGCCTTCCAGGGAAAAGGTTTCCGTCTTGCGGAAGCGCAGTTCGGCTGCTGGATCGAAAGCTTTTGCGAGATCCGAGATGATCCCTGTGGCTTCCGCGTCGATTGCGATCCTTGCCAGTTCGCCGGTTGGCGGCTTGCCGATCAGGGACAGGGCTTCGACCAGCCGGCTTGCGGGATTGGCAATCCATGGAGCGTTGCTGGAATGGATGGCTGTTTTCGGGCCGCCCCATGCACCGCCATCGACCCGGACCTTGCCCTTGGCGATGCCGGAAAAGCCGAGATAGACGCGCGGCGCGCCGCCGCCATATTCGCAGAAGGAGGGAAAGATCGCGGAGGCGCTTTTGCGTACCGGGCAATCGGGCGCAGCGAGATAGTCGCGCATCGCGCCGCTGCCGCTTTCCTCTTCGCCATCAATGAGGATCTCGACATTGACCCGCAGTTTTCCGGCATCCGCCAGCGCCTTGACGGCGAAAAGCATGCCGGCGAGCGGGCCCTTGTTGTTTTCCGCACCGCGGGCAACGAAGCTTTCGCCGATGCCTTCGAGATCGACGATGCCGCCCTTGAACGGATCGACTGACCAGCCTTCCGGCGAGGCGGGCATGACGTCATACATGTTGTAGAGGATGATGGTCTTTTCCGCGCCGACATCGATGCGGGCGTGGATAACCGGCGGGCGGCCGTTCGAAGATTCAGCCGAGACGATGCTTGCGCCGAGTTCGCTCTTTAGCCAGCTGACAACCGCATCCGCCTGTCGCGCGATCTGCCGTTCATCGCCCTTGACCGACGGGATTTCGCACCACTCTCGGGTGAGGTCGAGAGCCGCGTCGAAAGTGGCGTCCGAAGTCACAGCCTGATCCTCGGGTTGAGCCAGACATAGGCGAGATCAACGAGGAAGTTGACGATGACGAAGACGGCCGCGGCGAAGAGAACGACGGCCTGAACGACCGGGAAGTCGCGGTTCTGGATTGCCTCGACCGCCAGCCGCCCGATGCCCGGCCATGCGAAGATGATTTCCGTCACCAGCGCGCCGCCGAGAAGCGAGGCGAAATACATGCCCTGCACGGTGATGACCGGGATCAACGCGTTGCGCAGCGCGTGATGGACGATGATGCGCCAGGAAGAAATGCCCTTGGCTCGGGCGGTGCGGATATAGTTTTCGCCCAAAACCTCGATGAGGCTCGCCCTGACCAACCGGGTGATGGCGCTGAGATAATAGGCGCCGAGCGCGATCGACGGCATGATCAGGTGCCAGGCCGAGCCGATGCCGCTCGACGGCAGCCAGCGCATTTTCAGCGAGAAG
This sequence comes from Agrobacterium sp. Ap1, assembly GCF_017313375.1. Taxonomy (NCBI): domain Bacteria; kingdom Pseudomonadati; phylum Pseudomonadota; class Alphaproteobacteria; order Hyphomicrobiales; family Rhizobiaceae; genus Agrobacterium; species Agrobacterium sp. Ap1. The sequence continues at coordinate 716,878 of NZ_JAFLMY010000001.1, read as the reverse complement.
AAGATGATTAGCAGCAGCGCCAGCCAGAATACCGGGATTGCCTGGCCGAGCAGCGAGATGACCCGGATGGCGAAATCGATGGCGCTGTTCTTGCGCACCGCCGCGATCGTGCCGAGCAGGAAGCCGAGGAGAGAACTCCAGACGAGTGCGGTCATGGCGAGAAGCGCCGTTGCCGGCAGGCGCTCGATCAGAAGATCGAGCGCTGGGCGCTGGAAGCGTAGGGACATGCCCAGTTCTCCGGTTACGGCGCTTGCGAGAAAGCGGCCATACTGAACCCAGATCGGATCGTTGAAACCCATGGCCTGACGAAATGCCTCGATCTCCTCGCGCGAGGCTTCGGGCGGCATCATCAGGGCTGCCGGGTCGCCGGTCAGGAACAGCGCGAAAAACACGATGGCCGAGACGCCGAACATGACGACAAGGCCCTGAAGCGCGCGGCCGGTGATAAAGCTCAAGGTCTTCATGTTTTACGCATTCCTGCTGTCTGCACGTCTTACGAGCCAGTCGCCGATCAAATTGCAGCCGATTACCAGCGCACCGATGACAAGGCCCGGATAGAGCACCAGCCAGTTGGCAAGCAGGATGAAGGAACGGCCTTCGCCGATCAGATTGCCAAGCGTTGGGGTTGGCGGCTGCACGCCAAGGCCCAGGAAGCCGACAGAGGCTTCGAGAATGATGAGTCGCGGCAGGTCGAGCGTCATCAGCACCGTGATCGGCCCGACAATGTTGGGCAGGACATGGCGGAAGATGATGACCATGTTGGAGAGGCCGATGGAGCGCGAGGCGTCGATATATTCCAGCTCGCGGATTTCGAGCGTCTTGGCGCGGGCGACGCGGGCAAAGACCGCCCAGCCGGTAACGCCGAGCACGACGACGAGATTGCCCATGCTCGGGCCGATGACGGCAACGATGAGCAGGATCAGCAGAATGAACGGGATGGCGAGCTGCACATCGACGGCACGCATGATGATGATGTCGAACCAGCCGCGGTAATAACCGGCGATCATGCCGAGTGTCGTGCCGAGTACGACGGAGATGACCGAGGCGGCAAGGACGATCGACAGCGAGATTGCCGTTCCAAGCCCAAGACGGGCGAGGAGATCCCGCCCGAGCTGGTCTGTTCCCAGAGGATGAAGCTCTCCGCCAATGACGGAGAGCGGCGGCTTGAATGTCGCGGTCAGGGTTCCGCGCACCGGGTCGATCGGCCAGAGGAGAGGCACGAGGACGCAAAGCGCCAGAACCGCGATCAGAAGGAACGTGGCAAATATCGCATCTGCGTTGTCCCTGACATTCCAGAACCGTGTCATGCGCGATTACTGCTTCTTGATGTCGAAGATCGGGATACGGGCGTCCGGGCGTCCTTCGAAGGTGACCGACTTAGCCTTACCGTAAAGGGCATCTTCCTGGTAGAGCGGGATGACCGGGACCTGCTCGGCGGCGAGATCCTGGATCTGTGCAAGAACCGCTTCGCGTTTTGCCGGGTCGACGATCGAGCGGCTTTCGTCGAGCAGCTTGTCGAGTTCCGGAATGGAGGCTGTCGAATAGGGCTCGCCGGTCTTGAAGATGGCGTAGACGGCGGCATCCGCATCGAGTGTCTGGGTGGAGCCCCAGCCGAGCATGAAGATCGGCCCCTTGCGCGGAACCTGCTGGGTGTAGACGGACCAGTCGAGCACTTCCTGATCGATCTTGACGCCGATATCGCCGAACTGCTGGGCAATCGCCTGGGCGACTTCGCTGTCCTTCATGTAGCGATGGGTGGACTGCATCTTGATCGAAAAGCCGTTCGGCAGGCCGGCTTCGGCGAGCAGAGCCTTTGCCTTTGCCGGGTCGTAGGGCGTGACGGGCAAATCCTTGTAGCCGAAGTCTGCGGCGCCTACCTGCGTGCCGCGTGGCGATGCCATGCCCTGCAGGATGTTGGTGACGATCGACTGGCGATCGATCGCCATGTTGAGTGCCTGGCGGACCTTGATGTTATCCAGCGGCTTTTCGCTCATCACGAGGCCGAGATAGATGGTGAGACCACCGTTCTTTACCTGGACAAGATCGGTATCCGGGCTGTCCTTGACCATCGGGGCGATATCGACGGGGACGTTTTCGATCAGGTCGACCTCGCCGGTCAGGAGCGCGGTTATACGCGCCGTGCCATCCGGGATCGCTCGCCAGGTCACCTTGTCGATCGACGGCGCGCCGCGCCAGTAATCCTTGTTTGCTTCGAGAATGACGTGCTGGTCGGGAACGAATTCGACGAATTTGTAAGGGCCGGTGCCGACCGGCTTGCGGGCGAAGACGTCGTTGCCGACTTCCTTCACGTATTTCGGCGGCACGATATAGGCAGGATAACGGCTCATGCGGGTGGGCAGAAGCGGATCGGCGCCCTTGGTCTTGATGCGGACGGTCAGCGGATCGACGACTTCGACGCTTTCGACCGTGCGGATATAGGATACGGTCGGCGACTTTGCGGCAGGGTCAATGACGCGGTCGATGGTGAACTTGACCGCTTCGGCATCCATCGCCTCACCGTTGTGGAATTTCACGCCGTCGCGCAGCTTGAATTCCCAGGTCGTGTCGTCGATCGCCTTCCACGAGGTGGCAAGGCCCGGAACCAGCTTCATGTCCTTGTCGCGCATCACCAGCGTGTCGAAGATGTTGTCGACGATCGTTGCGCTCTCCTTGAGGAAGCCGGGATCCATCGCGGTGGTCGACGCGCCGCGACCTACGACGATATCGGCCGCCGAAGCGATGGCCGTGGAGATTGGCAGCAGCATGGATGCAGCGAGCGCAATGGCAGCAAGTCTTTTCATGGGGGCCTTCACTTCCTCTGGTGTTGGTATCTGATATCCTGACAATGTATTCGTCAGGGGGCTATTATTATCTGCTAAGATATATGATATATTCTTTGTGGGCAAGATATGGGCATTTTCGATTGAGTGCCAAAAAACGGGCAATTTTTCCAAGGGTGAGGTCTAAGTGAGTACAGCTTTGTTCAATGCGGCTCCCCGAAGGAGCCTGGTTACCCATGTGGAAGACGAAATCCGTGCCGCCCTGATAGAAGGGCGGCTTGAGCCGGGTACCCGGCTCGTTACGAAGGAGCTGGCGGATTCGCTCGGAATGAGCATCACGCCTGTGCGCGAGGCGCTGGTGCGTTTTGCCGCCTCCGGGGTTCTGACGGCAGAACCGGCGCAATCCTTCAGGGTGCCGACGATGACGGTGGAGCAATATTCGGAGATTTCCGAAATCCGCAAATCGGTCGAAGGCCTTGCGGCATTCAATGCAGCGTCGCAGATCACGCCCGACGAGATCGCCACGATGAAGGCGCTGCTCACACGTTATCTCGCGGCAAAGGCCGAAAAGGACCAGCATCTGGCCCTGACACTGAACAAGAAATTCCGTTTCGTGCTGTATGCGGCAGCCCGGATGCCGACGCTTCTCGGGGTGATCGAATTGTTGTGGCTAAGGGCCGGTCCCGGGTTCAACTACCTTTATCCGGAAGTCCAGTCGGGAACAGGAGAACACCACAATTACGACGACCTGCTGGTTGCCCTGCATGAGCGACAACCGGTTGCGGCTCGCGAGGCGATCGAACATGCGATCGAGGATGGCGCGCGGATCGTTATCGAGGCTTTACAGCGGCGGCAGACACAGCCGGTTCCGGCGAAGTAGGAGAGAAGGCGGACTTCACCAATGGGTAAGACATTCACTGCGGCCCATTGGGGCGTCTATGAAGTGAAAGCCGGCGAGACTGGGCTGAGGCTTGAAGGTTTTGCGCAAGATCCCGATCCGTCTCCGATCGGGTTGCACATGGCTGCAAAAGACCTGACGGATGTGAGGATCCGCAGGCCTTCGATCCGCAAGAGCTGGCTCGAAAAGGGACCGGCTGCCAATCCGCATTTGCGCGGGCGCGAGCCGTTCGTCGAGGTCGACTGGGATACGGCGCTTGATCTTCTGGCGGCCGAACTCGACCGGGTGCGGCGTGAGCACGGCAATGAATCCATCTTCGGCGGTTCTTATGGATGGGCAAGTGCGGGGCGTTTCCACCATGCGCAGAGCCAGGTTCATCGCTTTCTCAACCTGATCGGCGGCTATGTGTCGTCGGTCGACAATTACAGTCTCGCCGCCGGACGGGTGATCCTGCCGCATGCGATAGGCTCCACCGAATTCCTGCTGGATCGACATACATCCTTCGATGTGATGGCCAAGTATACCGAGCTTTTCGTCACCTTCGGCGGTGTGCCGGTCAAGAATGCGCAGATGTCGGCCGGCGGGGCAGGGCGGCACCGCGTGGTGGCCGGTATGCTGGAGATGGAGAAGAACGGCACGCGCTTCATCAATATCGGCCCGGTCTCGGACAATATGCCGGTCGACAGCGAGTGGATCGCCGCCCGGCCGAACACCGATGTCGCGATGATGCTGGCGCTGGCTTATGTGCTTCACACCGAAGAACTGGCGCAACTGGATTTCCTCAACAGTCACTGCGTCGGATATGGCCGTTTTTCGGCTTATCTAGCGGGCGAGACCGACGGGATCGCCAAGACGCCAGAATGGGCTGCTCCACTCTGCGGCGTCGATGCCGAGCGGATCGCGTCGCTCGCCCGCGAGATGGCGTCCAGCCGAACGATGCTGAATATCTCATGGTCGCTGCAGCGTGCCGTCCACGGCGAGCAGCCCTTCTGGATGCTGGTGACGCTGGCGGCAATGCTGGGGCAGATCGGATTGCCAGGCGGCGGCTTTGGGGTCGGTTATGGCGCGCTCAATTCCGTCGGCCATGACAATGTCCGCTTCAAGTCGGGTGCGTTCCCGCAAGGGGAAAATCCGGTCAAGACGTTCATCCCGGTGGCCCGCATCACCGACATGCTGCTCAATCCGGGCGAGGCCTTCACCTATAACGGCAAGGAGCATCGCTATACGGATATCCGGCTGGTCTATTGGGCAGGCGGCAACCCGTTCCATCATCACCAGGATCTCAACCGGCTGCTGAAGGCCTGGCAGAAGCCGGAGACGATCATCGTCAACGAACCCTACTGGACGCCGACCGCCAAGCTTGCGGATATTGTACTGCCGGTCACGACCCCTCTGGAGCGCAACGATATTGCGTCATCCGGCGGCGAGGATCTGATCGTGGCGATGCACAAGGTTTCGGAACCGCATGCGCAGGCGCGCAACGACTTCGATATCTTTTGCGGACTTGCGCTGCGCATGGGCGTGAATTTTTCCGAAAATCTCGATGAGGAAGGCTGGCTGCGGCGGCTTTATGGCGTGACCTCCGCTAATGCTCGCGAAAAGGGTGTCGAGATGCCGAGTTTCGACCAGTTCTGGCAGGATGGTCTTTTCGACCTTCAGCCCCAGGCACTTCCGGTGGTGATGCTGCAGGATTTTCGTGAAAGTCCCGAAGAGAGCCCGGTTCCGACCCCTTCCGGCAAGATCGAGATCTTTTCCGAGATGGTCGACAGCTTCGGCCTTGATGATTGCCCCGGTCATCCGACATGGTTCGAGCCGCCGGAATGGCTGGGCAACCGGGAGAGCGAGGATCAGTTCCATCTGATTTCCGACCAGCCTGTGCGACGTCTGCACAGCCAGCCGGACGCAAGCCCTCACAGCAAGGCGGGGAAGGTGAAGGGGCGCGAGCCGGTTTTCATCAGCCCCACGGATGCACAGCATTGCGATCTCAGCGAGGGAGATCTCGTCGAAATCCATAACGAGCGAGGACGTCTGATTTCGGCCGTGGTGATTTCCGACGCGATCATGCCGGGTGTGGTCAGGCTCTCGACGGGGGCCTGGTTCGACATGGATTTTGACCGCAGTCTGGAGCGCCATGGCAATCCCAATGCCCTGACGCTGGATGTGCCTTCGTCGTCGCTGTCGCAGGGATGTAGCGCTCAGACATGTCTGGTCCGGGTTCGCAAGGTCGACGAAGACTATGCGGCCAGCGTACAGGCCTTCGAGCACCCGGAATTTGCGGCCTAAACCATGCGACGATCCCGTCTGCTGGGACTTGGCTCGCAGGTGATCTTGTCTGGCCGGAAGTCACGATGGTGTCCGAAACGGCAGGTGTCTTGAGTATAAGGTGTTTCGGCATTCGCCTGTGCTCACCTGTCAATATGGGGAGTGGTTGCTGTCGGTCATCCTCTTGCAAAGGTGGTCTGAAACTATTCCGTTTTTGTTGTGCCGGTTCGGATCGGGCTGAAGTAGTCTTTGGCCACTTTGAAGACCGGAACCATTCAATGACCATTGAACATCGTGCGCGCCTGCGTGATCTCGGTATTTCCATCGGCTATTACGAGCCCGGCGCGCTCAATGCGATCACCGATGTCGTGGGCATTGCCGTTGGCCATGTGACCTGTGTCGAAGGCGAGCGGACGCGCACGGGTGTGACCGCCATCCTGCCGCATTCCGGCAATCTGTTTCAGGACAAGGTGCCGGCAGCACTCGCCGTATTCAACGGTTTCGGCAAATTCGCGGGTTCGACGCAGATCGCCGAGCTTGGCGAGATCGAAACGCCGATCCTCTTGACCAATACGCTCGGTGTCGGCCGTGCCATCGAGGCGATCAACCGGCATACGCTGGCACAGGCCGGTAACGAGCGCGTCGTGTCGCTGAATGCTGTTGTCGGCGAGACCAATGATTCCAGGCTGAACGATATTCGTGCTGCCCGTCCGACCGTGGACGAGATGGCGGCGGCGCTTGCTGCCGCGAAGACAAGTCCGGTCGAAGAGGGGGCAATCGGCGCCGGTACCGGTACGGTTGCCTTCGGCCTCAAAGGCGGGATCGGCACCAGTTCGCGTGTCGTGAAAGCGGGTGGTGCTGATTACACAATCGGCGTGCTGGTTCAGTCCAATTACGGCGGCAAGCTGATGGTTGCCGGCAAGCCTTATGAGGGGGAAGGCACGCATGACAAGGACGGCTCGATCGTGATGATCGTGGCGACCGATGCGCCGCTCTGCTCGCGTAATCTGAAACGACTTGCCGAGCGTTGCTTTGGCGGGCTGGCCCGCACGGGGGCCGCGCTCAGCAACGGTTCGGGCGATTATGCGCTGGCATTCTCAACTGCTGAAGAGGTGCGCCGCACGCCGGAGCGCCGCAAGGCGGTCGCTCATTATCCGGTTCTATCCAACGATATCGTCTCGCCGCTCTTCGAAGCCGTCATCGAGGCTGCCGAGGAAGCGATCCTCAATTCGATGACGATGGCAAAAACGACCCATGGCTACAATGCCGGGACGAACAAACCTTCGACCATTCATGCCATTTCTCTCGATGCTCTCAAGCGTCGGTGATCTTTTTCCATACAGTCCAACGGAGTTTCCATGTCCGCCAACGCACCCCGCATCGTCTACCTGAACGGTGCCTTCCTGCCCGAGAACGAAGCCCATGTGTCGATCTTCGATCGCGGTTTTCTCTTCGGTGACGGTATCTATGAAGTGACGGCCGTGCTGGACGGCAAGCTGATCGACAGCCCGCTCCACATGACGCGGCTTGAGCGCAGCGTGCGCGAAATCGGCGGTCATCTGCCGATCTCGACCGACGAGATCGTTGCCATCGAAAAGCGTCTGGTTGAAGAGAACAAGCTGAACGAAGGCGTGATCTACCTGCAGTACACGCGCGGCGCGGAAGACCGGAATTTCCTCTATTCGGAAAATCTCGAGCCGACGCTTCTGCTCTTCACCCAGGCAAAGACGCTGGAACATGTCGCCGCCGTCGAAAAGGGCCTGAAGGTCAAGGTCGTGCCGGACCAGCGCTGGGAACGCCGCGATATCAAGACCGTCTGCCTTTTGCCGCAGGTTCTCGCCAAGCGTATCGCCAAGGCGGAAGGCTGCGACGAGGCCTGGATGGTTCAGGATGGTTTCGTTACCGAAGGTGCGTCGTCGACCGCCTATATCATCACCAATGACGACAAGATCGTTACGCGTGGCAATGGCAACGCCATCCTGCCGGGCTGCACGCGTCTGGCCGTGCTCGAACTTGCCCGCGAGCAGGGGCTGGCCGTCGAGGAGCGTCTGTTCACCGTCGAGGAAGCCATGGCGGCGCGCGAGGCCTGCCTCACCAGCGCGTCCAACTTCATCGTGCCGATCACATCGATCGACGGCAAGCCTGTCGGTGACGGCAAGCCCGGTCCGATGTTTACGCGCCTGCGCAAGCTCTACATGGACAATGCCCGCCGCACGGCGGTCTAAGCATTTCGTTGTTTCAGGGCGATTCCGGAGATTGGAGTTGCCAAGAACATCAGCCGGCGGCCAATGTCTCCCATATGCGTTTGACGATGGGCCGCCGGTTTTCCTTCGAGCGATAGAGGCGGATTTCGACCTCGATATCCCAGTCATTTTCTGCTGCGCGGACAAGTCTTCCGTCCGCCAGTTCCGCATTGGCGAGGCTTTCCGGCATCCATGCCACGCCCCAGCCCGCCAGGGCCATGCTTTTCAGGCCGATGGAATGGCTGCCGACATGGACGCGATTGTCCGTCGGCAGGCGTGTTGCCAGGGCACCGGCCATCAACTGACCGAAGAACGACGTCTTCTGATAGCTTACATGTGCGAAGCCCGCTTCGACCTGGTGAAGCGGCGCGCCTTGCTTATCCGGGCCGCTGACGGGGATGATCGTTTCTGCCCCGAGCGTATGATGTTCGAATTGCGGATCGAGCAACATCGGCACATGCAGGTTCTGGTAGGTCAGCAGAAAGTCGGAATCACCGTCGATCAGGGAATTCAAATTTTCTTCCATGCTGCCGGAATCCGGCCGCATGTGGGAAACGATTGGTCCGAGCTTGGCGCTGAGATCCGTCAGCCAATCCGGAAAGAAGGTGAAGGACAGCGTGTGGAGCGCCGTCAGCGTCACGGTGCGGGCGTCATTGCCTTCCTCATGCTGCAGATTGCGGCGGGCCTGATAGAGATTTTGCAGCGTCTGCTCGGCGATCGGCACGAAACGCTTGCCGGCTTCGGTCAGGCGTGAAGGATAGGTGGCGCGGTCGATGAGGCTGGTGCCGACCCAGGCTTCGAGCTGCTTTATGCGGCGGCTGAATGCGGATTGGGTGACGTTGCGCTCGTCTGCAGCCTTGGAAAAGTTCAGCGTCTGCGCCAGCGCCAGAAAATCTTCAAGCCATTTGACTTCCACGGCGAACTCCAATGCAAAACCGGCTGCGGTCTTCCATTGGTCCGAATGACGGCAAAATGCAATCAGCAGATCATGCTTTTGGAATGCGACCGTGTCAGTACGCTGCCGTCAGGCGCGGTTATATTCGATCATTCTCGCGCGTGACAGAACCAGTTCGAGGCGGCTTTCGGATAGGAGATGCAGGCAGACACGCTTCGTCCAGGGGCCGTCCTTTAAGGTGAAGAGGAAGCGGCCGTTGCCGAGCGCGGTCATCGGCATGCGGTGACGGACCGGGCCGACACCCATAACGAGGGTTTCGCCGTCGATCTCGAACGTCGCGCCTTCATCGGAAAACCAGCGGCCGGAAAGCGATGCCGGGACGCCTGTATCGACAGCCGGATGGAGGCGGCGGGCGGGGTAGCCGATCTGGCCGACGATCGCCGTGCCATCCATCTTCAGGCGCATGGGAGACGTGGCGGAGAAGGACGAGGCATAACCGTCTTCGTCCTCATAAACGGCGGTATCTGCGTCGAGCCAGTTGACGCTGGAGCCTTTGACCTCAATCCAGGAGGGACCGGTTTCGCTGGCATAAAGGCCGTCGGTCAGGGCAGAGGAGGGGACGGGGAGGGCGAGATCGAAGAGGGCTGCCATGGCTTCCTGCGCGATCTTGCTGCCGTTGGTGTCCTCGCGGTTTGAGACGATGACGAAACCGGTCTGGTTTGCCTGATCGAGAAGGAAATAGGTCTTGTAGCCGGGATGGGAGCCACCATGGCCGGTGAATTCGTGACCATCCAGCACAGTGCGGCAGATGCCGAGGCCGTAGCCGCTTTCGGCCCCATCTTTCAGGGCGCGGGGGGCGGCAAGGCGGGCAAGCGTGCCAGCGAAGGGCGCGTTTCCGGACAGCAGGAGTCGCAGCCAGTTGGCGAGGCTTGTGGCGCTGCCGGTCATGCTGCCGGAGGCGGAGATATGCAGGCCGGCGGCGGAGAGCTGCCATTTTTCGCCATCGTGCCAGTAGCCCGGTACGAGACCCGCAACGGCATCGTTCCAGAGATCGGGGGCATCAAGCGTGGCGCCGGCTTTTGCGCCTGCATCGCGGATGAAATCGCGGAAGAAGAGGCCCTTGCGTTCCAGTGCCGTTTCGACGAGGCGATAGCCAGTATTGGAATAGGAAACTTCGGTGCCTGCCTCATAGTTTAGGCGCGTCTGGCGGGCGAGAAACTCCATCAGCGGGCCGGCCTTGGTTTCGGTATAGACCGAGAGACCGAGAAGGGAGAGGCATTCGCGTGTGTCCGGCAGGCCGCCGCTCATATCCAGCGCGCGGGCGACCGTGACACTTGCCATCGGCTCCTGAAGCTCGGGCAGATGCTGGCCGAGCTTGTCGTCGAGGGAGATTGCTTCCGGGTGTGATAGGACCATCGCACAGAAAGCGTGTTTGGTGACGGAGGCGTAACGCACGACCGTATCGGCGCCGAAAGGCGCCATGGTGGAGAGGCTTTCGACACCGCCAAGCTCGGCAAAACGGATGCCGTTGGCGTCGAAGCCGATCACTGCACCACCGGGCTGATCCGCACCCCATCCGTCAGTGAATTTTCTGACAGCTTGTTGCGCTTTATCCCAGTTGGCCGTGATCGACATCTCGCTTCTCCACTTACTGCTCTAGAACCGGACCGGGTCCGCCAGAACCCTCTACAGCGCCGCAATGGCGCTGTAGCACTTTCGTGACGCATCGTACTTTCCGAAAACCGTACCGGTTCTCGGGTCGATGCGTAGGTCAGGCCGGTTCTTCGAGCTCCACGCTCAGACTGCGCAATTCGCGGGTATGAGCGTGATTGACATTACCGAGTCTCAGGTCCTCGGCAGTTACCTGTTCAACCATGTGGCCATCGATCATCACACCGACCTCAGTGCAAAGATGCGCGATGACGCTGAGATTGTGGCTGACCATCACATAGGTGAGGTTCCGCTCTGCGCGAAGATCAGCCAGAAGGTTGAGGATTTCTGCCTGAACCGAGACGTCGAGCGCCGAAGTCGGCTCATCGAGCAGCAAAACTTCCGGTTCTGCGATCAGGGCGCGAGCGATTGCGACGCGCTGACGCTGGCCGCCCGAAAGCTGGTGCGGATAACGGAAGCGCGCGGTCTGCGGCAGGGCAACGGCCGACAGCACCTTGGCGATGCGGTCGTCGATATTGTCCATGCCGTGCACGAGCGGCAGTTCCGACAGGATGCGGTCAATCGTCTGGCGCGGGTGCAGCGAACCGTAGGGGTCCTGAAACACCATCTGCACCTTGCGGAAAAAGGCAGGCGGACGATAGAGCGGGGCGTTTTCGCCGGAAAAGGCGATACGGCCGGACCAGTCGTTGTTGAGGCCGGCCATGGCGCGCAGCACGGTGGATTTGCCTGAGCCGCTTTCGCCGACGATGCCGAAGCTTGCGCCCTTGGCGACCTTGAAGGACACGCCCTTGACGACTTCGCGGCCAACGAAGCTGATACGCAGATTGTCGATCTCGATCGTCATTTCAGCCACTCCGGATCACGGGTAAGGACGGGCAGGCGCTCCTTCGGGTGCATCAGCGAGGGCATGCAGTTCAAGAGGCCGCGCGTATAGGGATGCTGCGCGGAGAGCAGGTCCGACGCCTTCAGTTCTTCCATCACATGACCGGCATACATGACGGCGACGCGATCGCAGAAATGCGAAACGAGCGGCAAGTCGTGGCTGATGAGCAGAAGGCCCATGCCGCGTTCCGACACCAGTTCCTCGATCAGGCGCAGGATTTCGGCCTGCACCGTGGCATCGAGCGCAGACGTCGGCTCGTCGGCGATCAGCAGTTCCGGATCGGGGGCGAGCATCATGGCGATCATGACGCGTTGGCCCATGCCGCCCGAGACTTCGTGCGGGTAGGAGGCGGCGACCTTTTTCGGATCGCGGATCTTCACCATTTCCAGAAGGTTGATCGCCGCTTCCAGCGCTGCGCGCTTGCTGCCGCCCTTGTGGGTGCGCCATGCTTCGGCGACCTGGCTGCCGACGGTCTTTACCGGGTTCAGCGAATATTTCGGATCCTGCAGGATGAAGCCGGCCCGCTTGCCGCGGATCGTGCGCATCTGCTTTTCCGACGCCGAGCGGATGTCGATGCCGTCGAATTCCAGCTTGTCCGCCTCGATGACGGTCTGCGTGGGCAGAAGCTTCATCAGTGCGCGGGCGGTCAGGCTCTTGCCCGAGCCGCTTTCGCCGACAATGCCCAGCTTTTCGGTGCCAAGCTTCAGCGACACGCCCTTGACTGCCTGGTGGAAGCCGGTGCGCGACTTGAAGCCGATCTTGAGGTTTTGAATATCGACCAGCATCCGTCAGTTCCCCTTCGGATCCAGAACGTCGCGCAGCGCATCGCCAAGGAAATTGAAGGCGAGCGAGACGCAGAAGATGGCAATGCCGGGAATGGCGGCGACCCACCATTGTTCGAAGATGAAGCGCTTGGCTGTCGCGATCATCGCTCCCCATTCCGGCGACGGCGGCTGTGCGCCCATGCCGAGGAAGCCGAGCGAGGCGGCGGTGATGATGATCGACGACATGTCGAGCGTGACGCGAACGATCAGTGTCGGCACGCAAAGCGGCATAATGTGACGAAAGATGATGCGCCAGGAAGAACCACCGGTCAGACGATAGGCGGCGATGAAGTCGCTGCCGCGAACCGTCAGCGTTTCGGCGCGGGCCATGCGGGCATAGGGCGGCCAGGCGGTCAGTGCGATAGCGAGAATGGCGCTTTCGACACCCGGCTTCAGCGCCGCAACGAAGGCGAGAGCCAGAACGAGGCGCGGGAAGGCGAGGAAGATGTCGGTGATGCGCATCAGGATCGTATCGACGATGCCGCCGAAATAACCGGCGATGCAGCCGATGGCGAGACCGATCGGGGCGACGAGCACGACAACGGCGATGACCATGCCGAGCGTGACCCGGCCGCCGTAGAGAAGGCGCGAATAGATGTCACGGCCGAGTTCATCGGTGCCGAACCAGTGCAGTGCGCTCGGAGCCGCAAGGCGGTTGCCGAGATCCTGCATTGCCGGATCGTGGGTGGCAAGCAGCGGCGCGAAGATGGCGATGCCGATGAAAATGGCGATGATGGTCAAGCCGATCATGCCAAGCGGATTGCCGCGCAGGTTCAGCCAGATGCGGTACCAGTTGCCCCAGGCGGCCTGGCGGCGCGAGGACGGATTTTCGTCCAGCGCCCAGTTTCGGAAGGTGGCGTTCATTATTGTACCCGTGGATCGAGGACGCGGTAGAGGATGTCCGCAATCAGGTTGAGGCCGACATAGATGAGGCCGATCAGCAGCGTGGTGCCGACGACCGGGTTCATGTCCGCATTCATAAGCGATACGGTCAGATACTGGCCGATACCCGGCCAAGAGAACACGGTCTCGGTGACGACGGCGCCTTCGAGAAGGCCGGCATAGGTCAGCGCCATGACGGTGACGAGCTGGACTGCAACTGTTGGGAAGGCGTGGCCCCAGATGACTTTCGTCAGCGACAGGCCCTTGGCGCGGGCGGTGATGACATATTCGCCCTTCAATGCGTCGATCATGAAGGCACGCGTCATACGAGCGATATAGGCCATCGAGAAATAGGCAAGGATAATGACCGGCTGGGCCATATGCGCAAGCGCGTCCTTGAAGGCATCGAAATCGCCGGCGAGCAGGGTGTCGATCGTCAGGATGCCGGTGACCGTATTGATCATGCCGTCAAAAATGATGTCCTGGCGGCCGGGGCCGGGGGCGATGTCGAGCCAGGAATAGAAGATCAGAAGCGAGATCAGCGACAGCATGAACACGGGCACGGAATGGCCTGCGAGGCAGACGACGCGGATCGCCTGGTCGGTGAACGTGCCCTGGCGCACAGCTGCCCAGACGCCGAGCGGAATGCCGATCAGCGCAGCCAGGATGAGGGCTGCGGTGGCAAGCTCGAAAGTGGCCGGGAAGAAGCGGACGATATCGGTAGCGACCGGGTTCTTGGTCAGAACCGACATGCCGAAATCACCGTGTGCCAGCTGGTAGAGATAGTGCAGGAACTGCACCGGAATGGGCTGATCAAGGCCCATTTCGGCGCGTACGCGAAGAATGACATCCTCGGGCGCATTGTCGCCAACGGCGGCAATGACCGGATCGACCGGCATGACCCGGCCGATGAGGAAAGTCAGGACAGTCAAACCGAACAGCGTCAGGAGGACGCTGCTCAGTGTTGCTGCAAGGCTTTTAAAACGTCTGTTCACGCCTTGTTGGTCCCGAGGTAGGAGTTGCCTTCAGACAGAACGCCGATCTGGAAACCGGTGACGCCCTTGCGGCAAGCTGCGGTCTTGGTGTTCTGGAACATGACCGCGAACGGGCTGTTGTGCATGAATTCGCGCTGCAGGGCTTCGTAGAGTTCCAGACGCTTTGCCGGGTCCTTCTCGTCGCGGGCAGCTTCCGCCTTGGCGGTCAGTTCGTCGTTCTTGAAGCTGGAGCGCCATGCGAAAGGCTTCTTCTTGGCGTCGTCCGAATTGTCCTTGTTGATGCAGAAGACTTCGGCATTGGAGTTCGGGTCGAAATAGTCGGTGCCCCATGCGGACAGCGCCATTTCATGCTGGCGGGCGCGCATCTTGGTGAGAACCTGACGGTTTTCAGCCGACTGCAGCTTCACGCGGATGCCGATTTCACCGAGGTTCGACTGGATCGCCTGGGCGATATCCGGAGCCGGCTGTGCCGAGTAGTGGTCGAGGGTGATGTCGAAACCGTCTGCGAGACCGGCTTCCGCCATCAGCGCCTTGGCCTTGGCGACATCCTTCTGGAACGGCGTATCCATGACCGTGCCCGGGAAGCCTGCCGGTTCCATGCTCTGGTGAACGGCGTGCGTCAGCGGGATGATGTTCTTCTGGATGCCTTCGTAGTCGAGCGCCCACTTGACGGCTTCCCAGACCTGCGGCTTGGCAAGGTTCGGGTTTGTCTGGTTCATCGAGATCAGCATCAGGGATGCGATCTGCTTGCGCACCAGAACGACGTTCTCGTCGGACTGCAGAACCTTCAGCTGCTCGGAGGTAAGGTCGCGTGCGATATCGACGTCACCCTTCTGCAGCATGAGCATCTGCGAGGACGGATCGACGACGTGGCGGATGATGACGCGCTTGAGGTTGCCCTTGTAGGGGCCATGCTCGTTGAGCGTCAGCGCGATGCTTTCGGAAGCCTTCCAGGACTGAAGCTTGAACGAACCGGAGCCGGCGCTGTTCTTCTGCAGCCAGGCATTGCCGAGGTCGCCGTTCACTTCGTTTTCGAGAACCGTCTTCTTCTCGACGATGGCGCCGATGTTTGCAGAGAGGCAGAACAGCAGGAAGGAGATTGCGGTCGGCTTTTCGGTCGTCAGCGTGACGGTCTTTTCGTCCTTGGCAACGATCATGGCTTCGACATTTTCTGCCGTGAAGCCGAACTGGTTGATGATGAAGGCCGGGCTCTTGTTCATCTTGATGGCGCGCTGCAGCGAGAACGCAACGTCGTCTGCGGTAACAGCTGCGCCCGAGGCGAAGGTGGAGTTGCCGAGCTTGAAGGTGAAGACCTTGTTGTCGGCATCGGCTTCCCAGGAAGCGGCGATGACCGGGAGGACTTCATTGGGGTTGTCGCTGTTGGCGCGAACCAGCTTTTCGTACATGTTGCTGATCATCTCGCCACCGACGGCCTCAAAACCCTCATGCGGGTCAAGGCTGGTCATGTTGTCGAGCTGCTGGGCAACAACCAGGATGTCCTTCGGCGTGGCCGCGAAAACGGTGTCGGCCAGGTTGATGTAGGACAGGAAGGGCAGGGCTGCGCCGCCGATCAGGAAGTTACGTCTGGATACCATTGCTATATTCCCCATTGAACAACTGAACCCCCATAATTTGAAGGGTCAGCAAGATTTTGCCGCAATTTGTCGCGCGTCTTAACAGTGCGTTTACGGGCCGACCAATTCCATTTTTCGAATAGGTTATGCGCGGTTTGCATTTGCGACCGCGGCCCCACCTACTTACGGATAGCCACAACTGATAGGTTCCGGCAGGACGATTTTGAAAATGTTGAACAATCCTCTCCCGATTTTCGATGGCCACAACGACGTGCTTCTCCGCTTGCGACGTGGTGGCGGCAACGATCCGGTAAAGCGTTTTATTGAAGGCGAAGAAACAGGACATATCGACCTGCCTCGCGCCAGGGCCGGCGGCCTGGCCGGCGGTCTATGCGCTATTTACGTGCCCTCGCCAAGCATGACGAAGGACGCGAACGGGGATTATCCAACACCTTTGCAGCCCGATGCGCTGAATGAGACGCTGGCGATGGCGCGGCTTCTTTTCGATATCGAAGCCCGCTCGCAGGGCGCAGTGACCGTATGCCGCACGGCCGACGATATCCGCCGATCGATCGAAACCGGCAGTTTTGCCGCGGTCTTCCATATCGAGGGAGCGGAAGCGGTCGCTGCCGATCTGGATGCACTTCACGTGCTGCATCAGGCGGGTCTGCGCACGCTCGGCCCGGTCTGGAGCCGGCCGAATGTCTTTGCTTACGGTGTGCCGTTCCGCTACCCGTCATCGCCGGATATCGGTCCGGGCCTGACGGATGCCGGTCGCGACCTGATCCGTGCCTGCAACGAGCTGAAGATCATGATCGACCTGTCGCATATGAACGAGGCAGGTTTCTGGGAGATCGCCAAGCTTTCCAAGGCGCCGCTGGTTGCCTCGCATTCCAACGTGCATGCGCTTTGCAACCACAGCCGCAATCTCACCGACCGCCAGCTCGACGCAATCCGCGATACGGGCGGGCTTGCCGGCATCAATTTCGGTGTGCTGTTCCTGCGTGACGACGGGGTGAAGGACCCGAATACCAGCATCGATCTCCTGGTGCGCCACGTTGCCTATATCGCGGAGCGTATCGGCATCGAGCATGTGGCGCTCGGCTCCGATTTCGACGGCACGACCATTCCGGCCGAGATGAAGGATGCAGCCGGTCTGCCGCTGCTGGTCGAAGCTCTGCGCAAGCATGGCTTCAACGATGCCGAACTTAAGAAGATCGGCCACGAGAACTGGATTTCGGTTCTGGAACGCAGCTGGGCTGCTTGAGACTTAAGTGATTTGGCGGCATGAGAGCATGCCGCCAGGTTGTTCCGATTAATGGTCAGGCAGCCTTTGCCCTGATCGCAAGCGTGGCTTCCGCATAGGCCATCATGAAGGGGCCCACCCCCTTGGCGTCATCGGCCACGACTTCCTCGACCAGATAATAGGCCGGCGAGCCGTCACGATAACGGCCATTGAAGGGGCCAAGGCCTGCCACCTGGCAGATGCCTACAAGGCGGGTTTCGCCGTTTTCTTCGACAAGTCGTGTGTCGACAAGCGCTTCTGCCGCCTTCTGGCCGGAGGCGCGGATTTTCGACGCTTCTTCCGGGGATGTCAAATCCAGTCGCTCGGCCCGCAGCAGGGCATAGGCGAACATGGCCGATGCAGAGGTTTCGTCGTAATTGCCGGCAAGATCCGGAGCATCCAGCACCTGCTGCCAGAGACCGGATGGCTGCTGTCTTTCAGCAAGTGCCAGAAGAACCGCGCGTGTCTGTTTTCTCAGCGTTGCCGTTGCCTGATCTGCGGGAAGAACCGCGAGGATATCGACCAGCGCCATGATCAGCCATCCGACGGCGCGCGACCAGACAGCCGGAGATTTGCCGGTGAGTTGATCTGCCCATTTTTCCGCGCGGCTGTCGTCATAGCCGTGGACATAAAGTCCGTTGCCGACCTGGGTCAGCGCGAGTGCCGTTGCCAGTTGCTGCAGGGCATCGGCGATCCTTGGCGTTTCACCGGACCGGAGCGCATATTCGACCTGGAAGGGCAGGCCCATATAGAGCCCGTCCAGCCAGACCTGGGAGGGATAGCGCTTCTTGTGCCAGTAGTTGCCGGCCGGGATGCGCGGATGCGCATCGAGCTGTGCGATCAGGCGGCGTGCTGCCGCCATGTAGCGGGGATCGCCGGTTTGCCGGTCAAGGAAGATCAACGCACGTCCCGGCAGGACGTTGTCGATGTTGAACTCTTCCTGAGTGTAGCCGGCAAGGCTTCCGTCCGGGCTGACCTGGGGATCAATCAGACGCAGGATATGGTCGAGCCAGCGCTGCTCGCCAGTTGCCTGATAGAGCAGTTCCAGTCCGCGATAGATGCAGCCGTCCTCATAGCACCAGTTGCCGTTCTTGTAGGCCTGGTAGCGAGTGCAGAATTGGTCGAAATAGTCGGTGGGTTTCATCGGGGTGCCAGTAGGTTTGGGAGGGAGATCGGGTCGGTGGAGAGCAGGCTCGCATCATCGATGTCGATCTGCGCATGTTCGCAGAGGATCTGTTCGTGACGCATGGCCCGCACGCCATCGGCCATGATGGGAGGTGCCGCTATTGCGGCCGGGTCGGTGGAGTGGATGCGCAGGCCGCGGATGCGGATGTTGCGGACCGGCATTTCCGGCAGGCCGAGGAAGACGCCTGCGGCAAGCGCCAAACCATAGACATCGACGTCCTCGACGAAAATGCCGTCGACATAGGGCGTTCCCTCGACGACCGGTGCAGGTGTCCGAGACTGGACCCAGTCGTCATGGCCGTCTGCATCGCAGAAATAGTGGACGTTGGCCGAAAGCGTAACCAGGACGCCATCCATCTTTACACGGCGCATGGTGATGTTGCTGATGCCGCCGCCACGACCGCGGCGGGTCTTTATCCGCAGACCGCGGTCGGTGCCGACCATATCGCAATCCTCGACAGTCACATCATGAACGCCGCCGGACATTTCCGAACCAATGACGACGCCGCCATGGCCGCGTTCCATCAGGCAATGGCGGATTTCGACGCCGCGGGTTTCGCTCAGGTGGTCCGCTTCGCCCTTGTTGCCGCGCTTGCCGGCCTTGATGGCGATGCAATCGTCGCCGACGGAAAAGCGCACTCCCTCGACCGTCACATTGCGGCAGCCTTCGGGGTCGAAGCCGTCGGTATTGGGGCTGTCATGGGGCGCCTGGATGTGGAGTGCCACCGCCGCCAGTCCGTCGCAGCCCTGCGGGTGGACGGTCCATGAGGGAGCATTGCGAATGGTGAAGCCGAGGAGAAGGGTCTCTTTGCAATCGACCAGGTGAAGGCCGCGCGGACGGCGTGCGCCATCACGGGTTTCCTTCGGCCATGTCCACCAGTCGCCGGCATTGCCGGAGCCGTCGAGAGTGCCTTTGCCTTCGATCGTCAAACGTTCCGCGCCGATGGCATGAACGGGAGCTGCAAAGCAGGCATCGGGTAGTCCTTCCCAGCTGCCCAGCATGCGGCCGTCGTCAGCGCGCGCCGGGAGGATCAGCCAGCCGTCGCGGACGCTCGGTGCGCGAAGCACCGCACCTTCTGCGAGATGCAGGGTCAGGTCGCTCCGCAGCTTCAGGGGGAAGGCTGTCCATGTGCCGGGTGCAATATAGAGTGTGCCACCCAAGGGGGTGTCCGCCAAAGCCTTGGCAAGAGCGTCGGCATTTTTGCGCGCTGCGGCTAGGTCGGACAGATCGGTATTCTGAACAAGCCCATAATCGGCTGCCCGCACGAGGCCGGCGCAATCGCGGGTCCGGAATGAAAGAGGCTCGAAACCTTCCGCCTCGAAACGATAATCCGTGGCGGGATAAAGTGCATCAAGGAGGGTCACCACGGTGGTTGCCGTTCCCTGCTGTACGGGGTCACTTTCCCCATTGCGCAACAAGCGCCAGGCTAACGGTTGCGGCAGGGCATGACGTGCGCCAGGCACAGCCAGCCTTATGGCCGCGATCCGTGCGGAGATCGCAACTGAAATGGCTTTGTTCATCGTTTCTCTCTTGATTTATGCACCACCCGGCCCGCGATCAGGCCGGGTGGAGAGTTCCGTCCGCGCTTAGTCGAACTTCTTCAGGGCGTCGTTCACGCCATCGATGATCTGCTCGGCGGCTTCCGTCGAGTTGATCTGCTCGTAGGCATATTCTTCGAGCGTATCGATGATGATGCCGCGGATGACCGGATTTTCGTCGAAGGGTGAAATCGTCGGGCCTTCGGAGGCCATGACGATTGCGTTGGCGGCGCGGACTTCCGGTTCGCCGGCATTGGTCAGTCGTGCCATGGCGGCCTTGGAGGCCGGAATGCCACGCGACGTACCGAGAATGTCGATGCCTTCCGGTTCATTCAGCAAGCAGTTGGTGATCTGTGCTGCTGCTTCCGGGTTCTTCGAGTTCTTCGAGATGGAGAAGACCATCGAGGGCTTGCGGAAGACGCCTTCGCTCTTGCCATTGGTCATCTTCAGCATCGGTACCGGCTTAAGGACCTGACCGTCTTTCAGCGGATCGGCATATTTCGAATAGGTCGAATCCCATTCGTAGGAACCTGCGATCTTGCCTTCCGACCAAGCCGGCTTTTCGAAGAGGTTGACGTTACCGTCGGCTGCTTCCTGCTTCTGCGAGCGGATCGCGCCGGTTTCCACCAGCTTGCCGAGGAAGTCGATGCCGGCTGCCAGTTCTTCAGGTGTCCAGGCTACACGGTTGGTCTTCGGATCAACCATGCCCTTGCCGGTGGCCTGGGTTACGGCCAGCGTCATCAGAAGATGCGCCGTCTCCTTGACTGCGTTGAAGGTGTAGTAATCCGGACCGAGCTTTTCCTTGACCGTCTTGGTCATAGCAAAGAACTCATCCCAGGTGGTCGGAACGGCTACGCCGGCTTTTTCAAGTGTCGTCGTGTTGAAGAAGAAGACGCGGCCGCTGGTGGAGACCGACAGGCCCTGCAGCACGCCATTCGTGGAGCCCGATTCCAGATCGCCGTCGCTCCAGTTCGAAAGGTCGAGACCCTTCAGGGTGCGCAGGTCGGCAAAACCCTTGCCGTCCTTCGAGAACAGCGGCAGCCACGGCCAATTGACCTGGATGATATCGGCTTCCGTCTTGCCTGCCATCTGGGTCGTCAGCTTTTCCAGATAACCGTCGAAACCGGTGAATTCGCCCTTCACCGTGTGTCCATATTTAGCGCCGCAGGCGGCAATTGCCTTCTGCGTTGCGACGTGGCGGCTTTCACCACCCCACCACGACATGCGCAGTTCCGCGGCGCTTGCCGATGGGGCCATTGCGATGACCGCAAGGGCTGCTCCTGCAAGAAAGACGGATGATTTCAGTATGCTTTTCATGGTTGCCTCCTCAAATTGGCTTTAAATTGTTATGCCGCAATGCTGCCTCCATGCAGCGAAACGTTGCGGCCATCTGACTTGTCGAAAACGTGCAATGTCTTCGGGTCGGGGCGCAGGCGGATCACGTCGGATTGTCCCCTTGCCTCGAATTCTGCAGCACCCACCACGCTCACCAGCCTGCGGCCTTCGCAATCCGCATGCATGTAGACTTCGTGGCCCATGAACTCGGCATTCACGAGTTTTGCCTGCAGCGCCGGTCCTTCCGAGACCAGTGAGAACTGCTGCGGGCGGATGCCGAGAACGGCGTTGCCGGGCTGACTGGAAAGCCGGTCTGCGAGATCGCTGCCGAGCGCCAGGCGCTGGCTGCCCATGATGAACTCTCCGCCTTCCATAGCACCTTCGACGAGGTTCATTTCCGGCGTACCGATGAAGCCTGCGACGAAAAGATTGGCCGGAGCGTTGTAGAGTTCCTTCGGGGTGGCGACCTGCATGATGTGACCGGCCTGCATGACGCAGATGCGGTCGCCCATGGTCATTGCCTCCGTCTGGTCGTGGGTGACGTAGATGACGGTCGGCGAGCTGCCTTCCGCCTTCAACTGGCGGTGCAGGTCGGTAATGCGGACGCGCATCGAGGCGCGCAGCTTGGCGTCGAGGTTCGACAGCGGTTCGTCGAAGAGGAAGACGCCGGGGTTCTTGATGAGTGCACGGCCGAGCGCGACGCGCTGGGCCTGGCCGCCCGAAAGCTGTTTCGGCAGGCGATCGAGCAACGGTTCGATTTCAAGGATTTCCGCGACCTTATCGACTGCGGCGGCGATTTCCGCCTTCGGACGACCGGCGATGCGCAGGCCGAAGGAGAGATTGCCGCGCACCTTCATATGCGGATAGAGCGCATAGTTCTGGAACACCATGGCGATCTGCCGCTTGCTTGGCGAGAGATCGTTGACGCGCTCTCCGCCGATGATGACGTCACCAGCCGTAATTTCTTCGAGGCCGGCGACCATGCGCAGTGTCGTCGACTTGGCGCAGCCCGACGGGCCGACCAGGACCATGAACTCGCCGTCCTTGATATCAAGATCGATGCCGTGAACGACCTTGTTGGTCTTGTTGTAGACTTTCTCGAGGTTTTTCAGTTGTACCTGTGCCATGTCAGCCCTTTCTGCCTCCCGCAGAGATTCCTTCGATGAAGTACCGTTGCGCTGCGAAGAACACGACAAGCGCAGGGGTGATGGTGAGCACCGACATCGCCAGGATGCGGTTCCATTCGAAGGCTTCGGTTGTATCGATTGAGAGTTTGAGCGCGAGGCTCACCGGATATTTGTCGACCGACGAGATGTAGATCAGCGGTCCGAGGAAGTCGTTCATCGTCCACATGAACTGGAACAGGCAGACCGAGACCAGCGCGGGCCCGAGCATGGGGACGACGATGAAGATCAGCGTCTGCAGGCTGTTTGCGCCATCGACGCGAGCTGCTTCCTCCATGTCCGTCGGCAGCGAGCGCAGGAACTGCACCAGCATGAAGACGAAGAAGGCATCACCGGCGAGCGCTGAGGGCACCCAGAGCGGCAGGAAGCTATCCAGCCAGCCGAGATCCCGGAAGAGGATGTATTGCGGGATACGGGTGACAACGTTCGGCAGCAGCAGAACGGCGATAACCGATCCGAACAGCACCTTCTTGAGCGGGAACTCGAAGCGGGCGAAGGCGTAGGCCACCATCGTGCAGGAGATTGCCGTGCCGATGACCTTGGGCAGGATGATCAGGAACGAGTTCCAGAAGAACCGGCCGAATGTATAGGGCGTGGACGTCTGCCAGCCCTGGACATAACCTTCGACTGTCGGGCTCTCCGGCAGGAAGCCGGCGCCGGCAAAGATCTCCGAATTGGTCTTGAAGCTCGCGCCGACCAGCCAGATCAGCGGGTAGAGCATCAGGAAACCGACGCCGAAAAGCAGCGAGTAGCGGACGACAGCGGAGATGAGGTCCATGCGGGCGCGTTTTGCGGCAGCGGCTTCATCAGAGTTGCGGGCCGCGGTTTTGGGCAAAGTAAGATCGGTCATGGCTCAGCTCCTCTTGTCGCCGGCGTAGTAGACCCACTTCTTCGAGGACCAGAAGGCCACGAGCGTGAGCACCATGATGATGGCGAAGAGCACCCAGGCAATCGCCGAGGCGTAGCCCATGTTGAACTTCTTGAAGGCCTCCTCGTAGATGTAGAGGGGCAGGAGATAGGTGGATTTCAGCGGGCCGCCTTGCGTGATGATGTAAGGGCCGTTGAACTCCTGGAAGGCCTGGACCATCTGCATGACGAGGTTGAAGAAGATGACCGGCGTCAAAAGCGGCAGCGTCACGAAAAAGAAGGTCGTGACCTTGCCGGCGCCATCGATGGAGGCCGCTTCATAAAGCGACTTGTCGATCGACTGCAGGGCTGCAAGGAAGATCACCATGGCCGAACCGAACTGCCAGCAGCGCAGAAGCGTGATGGTGAAAAGTGCATTTGTCGGATCGCCGAACCAGTCCACTGGTGCAAAGCCGACAGCGCCGATCGCCATGTTGACGAGGCCTTCAGCCGAGAACAGGTAACGCCACAGAACGGCGATGGCGATCGATCCGCCGAGGATGGACGGGACGTAAAAAGCCGTCCGGAAGAAATTGATGAATTTAAGCTTGTAGTTGAGTATGGCGGCGATGAAGAGCGCGAAAGCAAGCTTCAGCGGCACGGTGGAAAATACGTAAATAAGCGTGACAGTCAGCGACTTGTCGAAAGTCCGGTCGCGGGTGAACAGCCGCTCGTAGTTCGACAGCCCGGTCCATTGCGGGCTGCTCATAAGGTCGTAGCTGGTGAAGCTGAGATAAAGCGAAGTCAAAAAAGGGATGGCCGTGAATATGACGAGGCCAATCAAATATGGGGTCAGATAGGCATATCCCAGGAAGCGCTGAGACCTCATGAGGCGCCTCCAACGGGCAAATCACACCCGGTTATGAGAAATACATTTTTGTGCAAATCAAATTCCTCCTCCAGCCAATAGGTGCAAGGCTGTTATGCGTCAGTGGCTTAGCTGAAAGACTGAACATTCATCAATTCTGTTCCCCCTCCAGTATTTAGCGTGACATAATTTCATTTTCAGTCGAGAATGAATGAACAAACACGGAAAAAAAGATGGACGAAATCGAAGGTGGCATTCTCTCTAGCATCGCGCCCTCTGCGCTGTCGTTGAAACTCACTCGAGCGACGATCAAGATGGAGCATTCCAAGACGTGGCGCATTGACAAGACAAACCCCGTCGAAGATTTCGTCATCTGCCTGGAAGGCTGCGGCCACTATGTCATCGAGGGGGAGCGCCGGGTGATGGAGCCCGGTGACGCAATGCTTATCCGGCGTGGGCAGCGCTTTCGCGGCTGGAACCGCGGAACGACAATCTATAGGGGAATTGCCCAGCATTTTTCCCTGGACATCTACGGCAAGCATGACCTGATCGCGCAGATGCAGCTGCGACCTCATGTACGCCTGAAGAAGTGGCCGCTACTGGAGCCGCTGGTGCGGCAATATCGCCAGACGGCGCCGCCTTCTTCGCTGACCCTCAGCCAGCATCATCTCTTCATGTATCTGCTGATCGCCTATATCGAGGACGCGTTCATCGGCTGGAACGACAGTGCGACATATCAGACCGAAGGAACCGACGCCCTTGATCTGGCGGTAATGAAGGCTGCGGCGATGATCTCGGCCAATCCTCTCGATCCGGATATCGCGGAACAGGCGGTCGATGCCTCGCCCTTCAATGCTGACTATTTTCTGCGCGAGTTCAAGAAGCGGGTAGGCCACACGCCGCGCAAATACCAGGAGCAGAAGCGCATGGAGCGCGCCATGCATCTGCTGGAGGCGGGGATGCCGGTTGCCAATGCGGCGGCGGACGTCGGTTACGGCGATCCCTATTATTTCTCACGCATGTTCAAGCGTGTCTTCGGGGTCAGCCCGCGTGCGCATGTCGAACGGGTGAAACGCAACCGGAATGGCGGCTTGCTCCGTTTCGACGAGGCCGAACAGATCAGATTGATGAGCATCGATCCTGGCTGATGCGCGTCACGGGTTATGCGGCGATATCATCCGTCTTCGTTTCGCGTGGATCCACGCCGCGCGGCTTTCCATAGAGGCCGATATTGGTGTCGCCCCAGAGTTTTAACGCAAGCAGGATGGGTTCCATGCTGCGGCCGAGTTCGGACAGGCTGTATTCCACCTTTGGCGGCACCTGGGCATAGACCTTGCGCTCAATCAGGCCGTCGTCTTCCAGTTCGCGCAACTGGTTGGTCAGCATGCGCGGCGTGACGTTGACGATATGCCTGCGGATTTCGTTGAAGCGCAGTGTTCCCGACAGAAGATGGTACAGCACGACGGACTTCCACTTGCCATCGATGAGACCAATTGCCGCTTCCACCGAGCAGCCGGGAGAGCAATCGAAACGGGAGTGACGGGCCTTGGCCATGACAGTATCCTTTTTGATACTACGTGCTGTTTTTGTGCGTATTGCACACATCTGAATATAGCCCATTTTGGTGACACATCAATCGGCGCTGCATTCGTCATCAAAAGGAGCAGATCATGAAAGCCATCGGTTACAGAGAAGCCGGCGCAATCGAGCGCGGCGAGGCGTTAAAGGACATCGAGCTTCCGCGGCCGGTGCCGATGGGGCGGGATATTCTCGTCGAGGTCGAAGCTATTTCCGTCAATCCCGTCGACACGAAGGTTCGCAAAGGCGTCAATCCGGAAGCCGGTCAGTGGAAAATTCTCGGCTGGGATGCCGTCGGCAAAGTGGTCGAGGCCGGAGCCGATGCGAAGAATTTCAAGATCGGCGACGAGGTGTTTTATGCCGGCTCGCTGATCCGTCCCGGTGCCAACAGCCAGTTTCATCTGGTCGATGAGCGCATTGTGGGTCAGAAGCCGAAAACCTT
The DNA here is from genome assembly GCF_017313375.1 of Agrobacterium sp. Ap1. Classification (NCBI taxonomy): domain Bacteria; kingdom Pseudomonadati; phylum Pseudomonadota; class Alphaproteobacteria; order Hyphomicrobiales; family Rhizobiaceae; genus Agrobacterium; species Agrobacterium sp. Ap1. The sequence goes on along the minus strand of NZ_JAFLMY010000001.1, from coordinate 690,709 downwards.
GTCAAATGCGGAGGCTGCGGCGCTGCCGCTGACGGCGATCACCGCCTGGGAAATGCTGTTCGACCGGCTGGATATCGGCAAGCCGGTGCCGGGTGCGGCTAATGCGATCGTAATCATCGGCGGTGCAGGCGGCGTCGGCTCGATCGCCATCCAGCTTGCGCGGGCGCTGACCGATTTGACCGTGGTTGCCACAGCCTCGCGGCCTGAAACACAGGAGTGGGTGAAAGCGCTTGGTGCTCACCATGTGATTGACCACTCCAAGCCGATCGCTGCGCAGGTCGAAGCGCTTGGGATCGGCGCGCCCGCCTTCGTATTCTCGACGACCGAGACCCATCGCCACCTGAAGGAGATCATCGATCTGATCGCGCCGCAGGGCCGGTTCGGGTTGATCGACGATCCCGAAAGCCTCGATGTGCTCGGCTTCAAGCGCAAGGCCGTGTCCATTCACTGGGAGCTGATGTTTACCCGCTCGATCTTCGAGACCGCCGACATTGCCGAACAGGGCAAGCTGCTCAACGAGGTGTCGCGACTGGTCGACGAGGGCAAGATCCGCACGACGGTGACCGAGACGCTATCTCCGATCAATGCCGCCAATCTGAAGAAGGCGCATGCGGCGATCGAAAGCGGAAAGACCAGAGGCAAGGTCGTGCTGGAAGGTTTCTAAGCCCGCTGGAAGGATGGTGTGCCGGTCTTCTGCCGGTACGCCATTCTCCTTTCAGCCCGTTCCAGGGCATTCCCCCGATTGGCGGACGGCGATCGATCCTCCCGTGCGTTACCTTCACGTAATCTCACCCGCGAAACCCGGTTTCGCCGTGTTGAAAATTCTCCATTGACGACTGACATGTTAGTGAGTTAGCGTTGAGAAATCAGTGGAGGATGACTAATGACACGCTTCGGACTTTCCGTCGCTCTGACTACGCCGTTTGGTGAGGACGGCGAGATACTTATCGACATGATGATCGCGCAGGCCAGGCGCAGCCTTGATGCCGGCTGCGCTAGCTGCACGCTGTTCGGCACGACGGGCGAGGGCTCGTCGATCGGAACGCAGGAACGTGAGCGTGTGCTTGCGGCCTTTATCGAGGCGGGCATCGCGCCCGAGCAGATCGTTGTCGGCGTTCTGGTGGATGCTGCGGAAGATGCAGCGCTTCAATCGTCGCAGGCGCTTTCCAAGGGCGTGCGTAACATCCTTCTGGCACCGCCATCCTATTTCAAGAATGTCAGCGATGATGGGCTTTTCGGCTGGTATTCGAAGGTCTTCAAGGATCTCGGCAAGCTGGCGCGCGATATCATCGTCTACAACATTCCGTCCGTCACCATGGTGCCGCTTAGCGTTTCGCTTGTCGGCCGGCTGAAACAGGCCTTTCCGGGCATCGTGACTGGAGTAAAGGACTCGTCTGGCGACTGGCCTTATACGCAGGAGCTTCTGAAGGCACATTCGGACCTGATCATTCTGATCGGTGACGAGCGTCATCTGGCCGAAGGCGTGCGCATGGGCGGGCAGGGGGCGATCTCCGGCATGGCAAATTTTGCTCCGCACGAGATCGGTGCGATGGCCAATGAAGGTCGCGACGATGCCCGTGTGGTGGATTTCGTCGCCGAGCTTCTGAAATATCCGGTCACGCCAGCTGTGAAAGCCATGGTGGCGCGTCAGCTTGGTGACGAAAACTGGCTTGCGGTTCGCGCTCCGCTGCTTTCTATATCGAAGGACGGACAGAAGCAGCTCGGTCTTGTCTTCGACGGCCTGTTCCGGACGAAAGCGGCCTGAGATCATAACAGGCTAAGCCTAAGAACAGGACGATGATGGACCAGCGCCAAGACCAGCAGACGGAAGAACCGACGCTCAGGGAAAAGGCTTATGAGAGCTTTACCCGGCACCTTCTGGCGCGCGACGTGCGCCCGGGGCAGTTCGTTTCCCAACGTCATCTGGTCGAGCTGACCGGGCTGACACTCGGTGCCATCCGCGAACTCATTCCGCGGCTGGAGGCCGAAGGGCTGATTAAGACCGTGCCGCAACGCGGTCTGCAGATTGCCCATATCGACCTGAACCTGATCCGCGAGGCCTTTCAGCTGCGTCTCTTCCTCGAGAAGGAAGCCGTTGCGCTGTTCGTTCAGACGGCTTCCGACGAAGTGGTAGAAAAGCTGATCCGGCAGCACCGGGAAATCTCGGATGCCATCGCTTCGGGCAATGAAACGCCCGAACTCGATGCTCATGCGCAGGCTGTCGACTGGGGCATGCATGATGCCTTCGTCGCAGCACTCGACAATGCCATCATCTGGAACGTCTATCGGGTCAACTCGATCAAGATGCGCCTGATCAATCAGGAACGTTTCCGTATCAACGGCCGTGTCGCGCCTGTCATGGGCGAACACATGGCCGTGCTCGAAGCAATCAAGTGTCGTTCTGCCGACGGCGCCGTCGAGGCGCTCGTCAAGCATATCGGCCATGCAAGGGATCGTGCCTTGAGACTTTAAGTACACGCGAAGCCGGGGTGAGGAGACCCCGGCGAAACCTGGAGGAGGAATCTATGACATCTTCGTTCTTTACACCGACACGCCGGAGTTTTCTGGCGGGATCGGCAGCGCTTGGTGCCGCCGGTCTGATCGGATCGCGGCCGGCATCCGCCGCGGTCGACTGGAAGCGCTTTGTCGGCACTACGCTGGAAGTGAACCTGGTCAAGAGCCCGCGCGGCGAAACCATCCTGAAATATATCAGCGAGTTCGAGGCTCTGACCGGTATTAAGGTCAATGCCGAGGCAACGCCGGAACAGCAGCAGCGCCAAAAGACGACGATCGAACTGTCTTCCGGTCGCCCGAGCTTCGACGTCGTGCACCTGAGCTATCACGTGCAGAAGCGGCAGTTCGAAAAGGGTGGCTGGCTGGCCGATCTTTCCGGCTACTTCAAGGATCCGTCGCTCACCGATCCGTCGCTGGTCGAAGGCGATTTCGCCGAGGCTGCGCTGAAATTCGCCAAGGATCCCGATGGCAAGCTGCGCACGCTGCCCTTCTCGGTGGATTACTGGATCGTCTACTGGAACAAGGAACTCTTCGAAAAGAAGGGTCTGAAATATCCGACGACTTTTGATGAAATGGTGACCGCTGCCGAGGCGCTGACCGACAAGTCGGCCGGCACCTACGGTTTCGTTGCTCGCGGGCTGAAGAATGCCAATACGCCGGTCTGGACCTCGTTCATGCTTGGTTACGGCGCAACCCCACTTGATGCCAGCGGCAAGCTCAATACGACATCGGAAGGTGCTGTCGAGGCGGCCAAGCTCTATCAGCGGCTGATGTCGAAGTCGGCGCCGGTCGGTGTATCGGGCTTCAACTGGGCGGAAGCTCAGTCTGCCTTCCTGCAGGGCAAGATCGGCATGTGGTTCGACGGCGTCGGTTTCGCACCCCCGATCGAAGATCCGCAGAAGTCGCGTGTCGTCGGCAAGGTCGGCTACGGCGTCATGCCGGCAGGCCCGAAGGCGCAGGCTGCAGCGACGACCGGTGACGGGATCGGTGTCACCGCCGCCAGCAAGAACAAGGAAGCCGCCTATCTGTTCTGCCAGTGGGTCATTTCCCATGACATGGGTGCCCGTCTGCTGCAGGCCGGTGCCGGCGTGCCGTTCCGTCAGTCGATCCTCGAGGACGCCAAGGTGCGTGAAGGCGTGAAGATGCCGCCGGCATGGGTGGATGCGGTCGTTGCCTCCGGCAAGATCTCGCAGCTCGCACTCCCGGTCATCATCCCGGTCACGGAATTCCGTGACATCTATGGGGTGGGCCTCACCAACATGATCGGCGGTGCCGATCCCGCGAAGGAACTGGAATCGGCAACCGCTCAGTTCGAGCCGGTGCTTGCCCGAAGCGAGGGATAATGGCTTCCGTGACCATAGAACCCACCGCGGCCAGGGATCTGGCCGTAAAGGGGGGCAAGCCGCAAAGGCTTGCTCCCAACTACTGGCCTTTCGTGGTGCCCGCCCTGGTGGTTATCGGCGCGGTCATCGTCTTTCCTTGGGTGTTTACCCTCTGGATGAGCGTCAATTCGTGGACGCTCGGACAGGAACAGATGTTTGCCGGTCTCGACAACTATATCCGGCTTGCCGGCGACATGCGGTTCTGGGAATCCATGTGGCATACGCTGGTCTATACGGCGCTGTCGGTTATCGCACCGCTGATCCTCGGAACGCTGGCAGCCCTGATCTTCGACGGTGAATTCCCGTTGCGCGGCTTTCTGCGCGGGGTCTTCGTCATGCCGATGATGGCGACGCCGGTGGCGATCGCGCTCGTCTGGACGATGATGTTCCACCCGCAGCTCGGCGTGCTCAACTATCTTCTGTCGCTGGTCGGCATCGGCGCGCAAGAATGGATCTACAACCAGTCGACCGTCATTCCGGCACTGGTTCTGGTCGAAACCTGGCAATGGACGCCGCTGATCATGCTGATCGTTCTCGGCGGTCTGGCTGCCGTTCCGCGCGAACCCTATGAGAGCGCCGAGATCGACGGCGCGAATGCCTGGCAGAAGTTCCGCTACCTGACGCTGCCGATGATCGCGCCCTTCCTGATGATCGGTGTCATCATCCGCTCGATCGATGCCGTCAAAAGCTTCGACATCATCTATGCGATGACGCAAGGCGGGCCGGGTACGGCGTCGGAGACGATCAACATCTATCTCTACAACACCGCCTTCTCCTACTATGACATCGGTTACGGCTCGGCCATGGCGGTTGTCTTCTTCTTCGTCATCATCGCGCTCTCCTTCGTTCTGATGATGGTTCGTGCGCGCACCAACTGGTCGGACATGGAGGAACGCTGATGATCCCCAAAATGACACATAGGATGTGGAACCGTCTCGGCCTGTTCTTCGTGGCCCTGGTGATGATTTCGCCGGTCATCCTGTTCTTCGTCTGGATGATCTCGCTGTCGCTCAAGTATGAGATCGACAACGGCGCCTATCCGCCAATCCTGATCCCGGAAAACATCGCCTGGTCCAACTATGCGAAAGTGTTCGAGGAGAACAATTTCCTCCTCTATTTCTGGAACTCGATCCTCGTCACGGGTGCCGCCACCATTCTCGCCCTCGTGATTGGCGTACCTGCCGGATACGGGATTGCGCGGTTGAAGGCCGAAAAGGCGGCGATGGTGATCATGATCGCCCGCATGACGCCCGGCCTGTCGTTCCTGATCCCGCTCTTCCTTCTGTTCCAATGGATGAACCTGCTTGGCACGCTTTGGCCGCAGATCATCATCCATCTGGTCGTCACCGTGCCGATCGTCGTATGGATCATGATCGGGTATTTCGAGACGACACCAAAGGAGCTTGAGGAGGCTGCAAGCATCGATGGCGCGACGTCCTGGCAGGTGTTTCGCCTGGTGGCGCTGCCGATCGCCAAGCCCGGCATCGTCGTCGCTTTCATTCTGGCGGTGATCTTCTCCTGGAACAACTTTGTCTTCGGCATCGTGCTCGCCAGTCGCGAAACACGAACCCTGCCGGTGGCCGTCTACAACATGCTCTCCTTCGAGCAGGTCAGCTGGGGGCCGCTGGCCGCTGCCGCCCTGATCGTCACCCTGCCGGTTCTGGTGCTGACCATGTTCGCCCAGAAGCAGATCGTCGCGGGCCTCACCGCCGGTGCGGTCAAGGGCGGCTGAAGAAGAGCAACAGATAACGACCCGAAAATCGGGAGGGTTTTCAAATGGCAACAGTCAATATCCAGAACATTCAGAAACGCTACGGAGCAGTCGAAATCATTCGCGACCTGAGCGTCGATATCGCCGACGGCGAGTTCGTCGTGCTGGTCGGCCCGTCCGGCTGCGGCAAGTCCACGCTTTTGCGCATGGTGGCGGGTCTCGAGGACGTCACCGGCGGCGCGATCCGCATCGGGCCGCGGGAGGTTTCGCATCTTCCAGCGCGCGACCGCGACATCGCCATGGTGTTCCAGAACTACGCGCTTTACCCGCATATGACGGTGGCGGAAAACATGGCCTTTGCGCTGAAGCTGAAGAAGGCCGATGTCAACGAGACGCGCAGGAAGGTCGAGAATGCTGCCGGCATTCTCGGGCTGGACAAGCTGCTCGATCGCTACCCGCGCCAGCTTTCCGGCGGCCAGCGCCAGCGTGTCGCGATGGGCCGCGCGCTGGTGCGCGATCCGCAGGTGTTTCTGTTCGACGAACCGCTCTCCAATCTCGATGCCAAACTTCGCGTGCAGATGCGTGCCGAGATCAAGGCGCTTCACCAGCGCATCGGCACGACGATCATCTATGTCACGCACGACCAGATCGAAGCCATGACGATGGCCGACAAGATCGTCGTGCTGCAGGAAGGCAATATCGAGCAGGTCGGTGCGCCGCTCGATCTCTACGATCGTCCGGCCAACCTGTTCGTCGCCGGCTTTATCGGCTCGCCGGCGATGAATTTCGTCGAGGGCAAAATAGAAGAAGGCGTGTTCCGCAGCGACAACGGTCTCGTCCTGCCGCTGCCTGCTGCCGCCGATCCGGCAAAACTCGGCGGCAAGTCGCTGGTCTATGGCATTCGTCCGGAGCATATCCGCGCGGACAATGCCGGCGGTGTGCAGGGACGTGTCGAGATCGTCGAAGGGACGGGTTCGGAAATCTTTGCCCGTGTGGCCAGCCATGGCGAGCAGATCTCCTGCCTGTTCCGCGAGCGCCTGAGCATCCATTTCGGTGACGAAATCGGATTGGCGATCGATCCGACCAAGGCGCATCTGTTCGACAAGGTGAGCGGCCAGCGGCTTTGAACCTTCAGGGGGCCAGACCCCTCCCAGCCCTCCCCACAAGGGGGAGGGCTCAACCTAGCCGAGCCGTCGAGGCGAATTGGGCTTGGACGTTGCCGCGGGTATTCTCCCCCCTTGTGGGGGAGATGGCCGGCAGGCCAGAGGGGGACTTTTCCCAAGTTCAAAGCCAGTTGTCGTCCGGCTCCATATTGCAAGCGGATAAACTGATATGACCTCATTCATCGGAATTGACGTCGGCACCGGAAGCGCCCGTGCCGGGATTTTTGATGCGCAAGGGACTTTGCTCGCGGCGCATTCGCAGGCGATCGCGACCGAAAAGCCGAAGCAGGATTTCGTCAATCAATCCTCGCGCGACATCTGGGCAGCGATCTCAACCTGCGTGAAGACGGCGATGGCGGATGCCGGGCTTGCTGCCTCCGATATCGCCGGTATCGGGTTCGACGCCACCTGCTCGTTGGTCGTGGTCGATGAGATGGGCGGGCCGGTGACCGTCAGCCCCGGTGGTGATGACGACTGGAACATCATCGTCTGGATGGACCACCGCGCCATTGGCGATGCGGACCAGATCAACGCACTGAAAAGCCCGGTTCTCGATTATGTCGGCGGCGTCATCTCGCCGGAGATGGAGACGCCGAAACTGCGCTGGCTGAAACGCGAGATGCCGCAGAGTTTCGCCCGCGCGCATGCGTTTTTCGATCTGCCCGACTGGCTGGTCCACAAGGCAACGGGTGAAGATATCCGTTCGCTTTGCAGCACCGTGTGCAAATGGACCTATCTTGGCCAGAACGGTACGAAGGGCGAGGGCTGGGACAAGGCCTATTTCGAAAGCGCCGGGATTGCCGAACTTGGCGCGGATAATTTTCGCGCCATCGGTAACCGGTTTGCGGCACCCGGAGACAGGGTCGGTTCGCTTTCCGATGCCGCGGCCGCAGACCTCGGCCTTGCACCGGGCACGGCGGTTGCTGCAAGCCTGATCGATGCCTATTCCGGCGCGCTCGGCACGATGGGTGTGGATCTGGGCGAGGGTGCGCTCGATGAACGGCTGGCGCTGATCGCCGGCACATCGTCCTGCCATATCACAGTTAGCGAAAAACCGGCCTTCGTGCCGGGCGTCTGGGGACCTTATTTCTCCGTCCTGCTGCCGGGTCTCTGGGCAAACGAGGCGGGACAATCGGCGGCCGGTGCGCTGATCGACCGGGTGATCGAAGGCCATGCCGCCATCCAACAAGCGCGTGAGATAGCGAAGGCGGAAGGCATTTCCGTGTTTGCCCTGTTCGATCGTCGGCTCGAGGTGATGGCCGATGATGGCGAGACGGCCACGCTGACCAAATCTCGGCATGTGCAGCCGGATTTTCACGGCAACCGTTCGCCGCTTGCCGATCCGCTGCGCAAGGGCGGGGTTACCGGCCTGTCGCTCGACCGCGGGCTTGACGATCTGGCGCTTGATTATCTCGCGACGCTGCAGGCCTTGGCTTACGGCACCCGACATATCATCGCGGAAATGCGGGCCAATGGCGTCACCGTCGATACGCTGGTCGTCAGCGGCGGTCTCGCCCAAAACAGGCTTTTCCTGCGTGAACATGCGGATGCGACGGGCTGCGCCATCGTGGTGCCGGACCAGCGCGAGCCGGTTCTGGTCGGCAGCGCCATGCTGGGCGCTGTGGCGAGCGGCCATTATGCCGACCTGCCCGCCGCCATGCGCGCCATGAGCGGCCCCGGCAGCCGCATGACACCACGCGGGGGCGAGATCGCCACCTATCACGACCGCAAATATCACGTCTTCCGCCGCATGCAGGAGGACTTTGTTGCCTATGCCGAGCTGATGGCCGGCGCTGATCATTGATTTGAGGGATGAGGAACATGACCAAGGAAATTGCACTTTTTGCCAGCGGCGACCTTCGCCTTTCCGCCAACCAGCAATGCTGGGCGACGCAGGATGCGATGGAGAAGAAACTCGGAGAAGTACTTGCCAGCCTCGGCTACACGGTGAAGCGCGCTCACGCCTACAAGCCGGAAGAAGGCCACGGTTTTCTCGCCTCGCAGCGCGAAGGCATGGATGCGTTTGCGAAGATCGATCCCAATGTGCCGGTGATTGTCGCAGAATCCGTCTGGCAATATTCGCATCATGTGCTTGCCGGTCTCACCAGCCACAGGGGACCGATCCTCACGGTCGCCAACTGGTCCGGCCAGTGGCCGGGTCTGGTCGGCCTGCTCAATCTCAACGGCTCGCTGACCAAGGCGGGTGTTGCCTATTCCTCGCTGTGGAGCGAGACATTCGACGACGATTTCTTCCGCAGCGGTCTTTCCCAATGGCTTTTGGAAGGTACGGTCGACCATGACACGAGCCATGTGACGCCGTTTAAGGCAGGCAAGGTGCCGCAGGATCTCAAGGATCTGGCGAAGGAGATCGCCAGCGACTTCCGCACCAACAAGGTCATTCTCGGCATTTTCGACGAGGGCTGCATGGGTATGTACAATGCCATCGTGCCGGATGAACTCCTGATGCCGCTCGGCATCTTCAAGGAGCGCCTGTCGCAGTCGGCACTGTATTTCGCCACCAATCAGGTGCCGGTGGAGGAAGGTCGTGCCGTCTATCAGGACCTGCTCGCCAAGGGCATGACGTTCCATCTCGGGACCGATCCGAAGCAGGAGCTGACCGAGGATCAGGTGATCGACCAGTGCCGGATGTATATCGCGGCCGTGCGCATCGCCGAAGATTTCGGCTGCGAGGCGATCGGCATCCAGTATCAGCAGGGGCTCAAGGATCTGCTGCCGGCATCCGATCTGGTGGAAGGTATTCTGAACGACGACGGGCGTCCGGATGTCAAAGGACGGGATGGCAAGGTAATCCGCCAGGGCAAGGCGATCGTGCATTTCAACGAGGTGGATGAATGTGCCGGTCTCGACGGGCTGATGACCAACCGCTTGCATCGGGCGCTCGGTCAGCCGGTGGAAAACACCCTGCACGACCTGCGCTGGGGCGGCGTCGACCCGACCGGTACGGTCGATGGTTTCGTCTGGGTATTCGAGATTTCCGGCGCGGCCCCGCCTGCCCATCACGAGGGCGGCTGGGCCGGCTCGGACAGTATGCGCCAGCCGCCTATGTTTTTTCCCGCAGGCGGCGGGACCTTGCGTGGCATTGCAAAACCCGGCGAGATCGTCTGGTCGCGCATCTTCGTCGAGGATAACCGGCTGAAGATGGATATCGGCCGCGGTCAGGCCGTAGCCCTTCCAAAGGAAGAAACCGAGCACCGGTGGAAATCCACCAACGAACAGTGGCCGATGATGCATGCGGTGCTGACCGGCGTTTCCCGCGACCAGATGATGGCTCGTCACAAGGCCAACCATATCCAGGTGGTCTACGCGAACTCGGCGGCGGAAGCGGATCGGGCCGCACTTGCCAAGGCAGCACTTGCGGCGGAACTCGGGATCGAGGTCAACTTCTGCGGCGTCGATCTCGGCTAAGGCGATTTTCTGTCGATCGAAATTTTGGAGGAGGGCGATGCAGTCGCCCTCTCTTTTTGGTTTGACGTCATGTGTCCTGCGTCTGACGCAACATGCGGATGATGGCGGAGAAGTCCTCGGCGCCATGGCCGGCACGTTCGAATGCTGCATAGACTTCAGCCGCATGTGCACCAAGCGGCGTTTTGGCGCCGCTGTGTTTTGCGGCCTCCTGCGACAGAAGCAGGTCCTTCAGCATCAGGGCTGCAGCAAATCCCGGTTTGTAATCGTTGTTTGCAGGTGAGGTCGGCACCGGGCCGGGGACGGGGCAATAGGTCGTAAGCGACCAGCATTGGCCAGATGACGTCGAGGCCACGTCGAACAGGGCCTGATGCGAAAGGCCGAGCTTTTCTGCCAGCACGAAGGCTTCCGCGACGCCGATCATCGAGATTCCGAGGATCATGTTGTTGCAGATCTTTGCCGCCTGACCCGCGCCGTTGCCGCCGCAATGGACGATCTTTTTGCCCATGGCTTCGAGGATCGGCCTGCCCGCAGCAAAGGCCTCATCCGAACCGCCGACCATGAAGGTAAGCGTGCCGGCTGCCGCCCCCGTCGTGCCGCCGGAGACCGGGGCGTCGAGCGAGGGGCAGTTCATCGCGCCGGCAAGACCGTGGGCCTTACGGGCGCTATCCACATCCACCGTCGAGCAGTCGATAAGAAGCATGCCTTCCGCCACAAGGGTAGCGAGATCGGTCCAGACGGAGACGACATGCTGGCCCTTGGGCAGCATGGTGATGACGCATTCGGCGTCCCGTACCGCCTCAGTGAGCGATGCGGCCGGATCGACGCCCGCCTCACTGGCGGCTTTCACCGAGGCTTCGGAGAGATCGAAGCCGGAGACCGCATGTCCTGATTTCACCAGATTTGCGGCCATCGGGCCGCCCATGTTTCCGAGGCCGATGAATGCGATCCGGGTCATGTCTTCTCTCCCTTTCGTCTTGCGCCTATTGTCGTCAGCGATTGTCCGCGAGGATCATTTCTGCCGCCTTTTCGGCAATCATGATCGTCGGCGAATTGGTGTTGCCGGATGTTATCGTCGGCATGATCGATGCATCGGCGATGCGCAGTTTTCCGAGTGCCCGAAGCTTTAGCCGCGGATCGACGACGCTGTCGGGATCAGCGCCCATGCGGGCCGTGCCGACCGGGTGGAAGATCGTCGTGCCGATCTCGCCGGCAGCGCGTTCCAGATCGGCGTCCGTGTCGTAGCTCGGGCCGGGCTTGTATTCCTCAGGATTGTAGCGCGCAAAGGCAGGCTTTTTGACGATTTCACGGGTCAAGCGGATAGAGCGAACGGCCACGTCGCGGTCGGCGGCGGTCGAGAGATAGTTCGGGCGGATCGCAGGCGCGGCAGCGAAATCCGGGCCTTTCAGATGGACCGAGCCGCGGCTTTCGGGCCTGAGATTACAGACGCTTGCCGTCATCGCCGGGAAGGCGTGGACGGGTTCTCCGAACCGGTCGAGCGAGACCGGCTGGACATGATATTCGAGATCGGCGGTTTCCTTGTCCGGCCCGGACTTGGTGAAGATGCCGAGCTGGCTCGGGGCCATTGACATCGGGCCGGAGCGTTTCAGCGCATATTCCAGCCCGATTGCCGCCTTTCCGAGCAGCCGGGATGCCTTTTCGTTCAGCGTCGGCACGCCGGTTACCTTGTAGACGAGGCGGAGTTGCAGGTGGTCCTGCAGGTTTTCTCCGACGCCTTTGACCTCTTTCACCGTCTCGATGCCGGCCTCGGAGAGTATGTCGCCGCGGCCAATGCCGGAGAGCTCCAGCACATGCGGCGTGCCGATCGCACCGGCGGAGAGGATGGTCTCGCGACGGGCATGTGCGGTCTTTGTGATGCCGTCATGCTGGAATTCGACGCCCTTCACTTCGCCGGTCTCGACGATCAGTTTTCGCACATGCGCCTTGGTCAGGACGTTGAGGTTCGGGCGTTTCATCGCCGGGCGCAAAAAGGCTTTCGATGTGTTCCAGCGGATGCCTGAGCGCTGGTTGACGTCGAAATAGCTGGAGCCTTCATTATCGCCGCGGTTGAAATCGTCGATGGCAGGGATGCCGGCTTCTTCGGCCGCTTTCTGGAACGCGTCGAGCACGGCCCAGCGGACACGTGCCTTTTCCACCCGCCATTCGCCGCCGGCACCATGCATCTGATCGGCGCCCTTGTAGAAATCCTGGCTCTTTTTGAAGAGCGGCAGCACGTCATCCCAGCCCCAGCCGGTACAGCCCATCTGTCGCCAGAGGTCGTAGTCGCGGGACTGGCCGCGCATGTAGATCATGCCGTTGATCGACGAGCAGCCGCCGAGCAGTTTTCCGCGTGGGTAGCTGAGCGAGCGGCCGTTCAGGCCATCTTCCTTCTCGGTCGCAAAACACCAGTCAGTGCGCGGGTTGTTGATGCAGTAGAGATAACCGACAGGGATATGGACCCAGTGGTAGTTGTCATTGCCGCCGGCTTCCAGAAGCAGGACGCGATTGCGAGGGTCGGCTGACAGGCGGTTGGCAAGCACGCAGCCGGCGCTGCCCGCACCGATGATGATGTAATCGTAGGTGTCTATGGACATATGCTACTCCGAGGTGCCCCTCATCCGCCTGCCGGCACCTTCTCCCCGCAGGCGGGGAGAAGGACACGAGCCGCACCGTTTCCAGCTTTCTCCAGCGCTGAGCAGGGCACGTTCCCTCGCCCCGCTTGCGGGGAGAGGTGGAGCGCAGATTCTGCGCTCTGGGTGAGGGGCAGAAGCCGGCGCAGACATCTCACTCACCGCCTGTGCTCGAACCCGAGTTTTCGGCCGAGCCTTGAGGCATAGAATTCGCCGATGATGCCGCGGCGGAAGAGGAGGACGCAGACCATGAAGACGACGCCGGTGATGATGGTGACGGGGAATTGCGAGGTTGCCAGATAGTTCTGCAGCGTGACCACGAGGCCGGCGCCGAAGACCGGGCCGATCAGCGTGCCGATGCCGCCGAGAAGGGTCATGAGGATGACCTCGCCGGACATCTGCCAGCCGACATCGGTGAGCGTGGCGAACTGGAAGACCAGCGCCTTGGTACCGCCGGCCATCCCCGCCAGCGCTGCCGACATGACGAAGGCGCCGAGCTTGTAGCGGGCCACCGAATAACCGAGCGAGATGGCGCGCTGTTCGTTCTCGCGGATCGATTTGAGGATCATGCCGAAGGGCGAGTTGATGAAGCGCCAGATGACGATCATGCCGATGAGAAAGACGGCGAGCACGAAGTAATACATGCTGGTCGTGTCTGCGAGATCGATGAGACCGAAGAGTTGGCCGCGCGGCACGGACTGGATGCCGTCCTCGCCATGGGTGAAGGATGCCTGCAGGCAGAAGAAGAAGAACATCTGCGATAGCGCCAGCGTGATCATGGCGAAATAGATGCCCTGCCGGCGGATGGCGAAGAAGCCCATGACCAGGCCGAGCGCTGCTGCGCCCGCGACGCCGATAAGAATGCCGATCTCCGGTGTGACGCCCCATTCCTTCGTGACATGGGCGGTGAAATAGGCGGCACCGCCGAAGAAGGTCGCATGGCCGAAGGAGAGAAGGCCGGTATAACCGAGCAGCAGGTTGAAGGCGCAGGCGAACAGCGCGAAGCACAGAAGCTTCATCAGGAAGATCGGGTAGAAGAACAGTGGTGCCACGATCAGCAGCACGAGGCCGATGCCGAGAAAGGCCGCATAGGCTTTCGAGGCGGTTGCCGAACGCTCCGTGCGGGTGGTGGTCGTTGTTGTGGTCGAATGGGCGACATGGCTCATGACTTTGCCTCGCTTACGCGTCCCGGCCGAAAAGGCCGGCAGGGCGGATGAGAAGCACGATCGCCATGATCACGAAGATGACGATATTCGAGGCTTCCGGATAAAAGACCTTGGTCAGGCCCTCGGCGATGCCGAGCATGTAGCCGGTGAGGATGGCGCCCATGATCGAGCCCATGCCGCCGACCACGACGACGGCGAAAACGACGATGATGATGTTGGATCCCATCAGCGGCGAGACCTGGTAGACGGGAGCGGCCAGCACGCCGGCAAAGGCTGCAAGACCTGCACCGAGTGCGTAGGTCAGCGTCAGCAGCATCGGCACGTTGACGCCAAAAGCCTGGACGAGCGTCGGGTTCTCGGTCGCAGCCCGCAGATAGGCGCCGAGCTTGGTCTTTTCGATCAAAAGCCATGTGCCGATACAGGCAATCAGCGACACGACGACCACCCAGCCGCGATAGTTGGGCAGGAACATGAAACCGAGATTGGTGGCGCCGGTCAGTGCCGGCGGCGGGGCGTAGGGCTGGCCGGACGAGCCGTAGAGATAACGGAATGTGCCCTCGATCGTCAGCGCCAGGCCGAAGGTGAAGAGCAGGCCATAGAGATGATCGAGCTTGTAGAGCCGCGACAGGAGCAGCCGTTCGATGACGGCGCCGAACAGGCCGACGACGACGGGGGCGAGAATGAGCGCGAACCAGTAGTTGATGCCGAAATATTGCAGCATCAGCATCGCGACAAAGGCGCCGAGCATATATTGCGCGCCATGGGCGAAGTTGATGACGCGCAGCAAGCCGAAGATGACGGCGAGGCCGAGGCTCAGGAGCGCGTAGAAGGAGCCATTGATCAGGCCGATCAGGAGCTGGCCCATAAAGGCTTGAACGGGGATGCCGAAGATCATGGTCATGGGGTGAGCCCTCCTTCTATGCTGATGGGCAGAACACTTCCTCTGAACTGCTCGTTGCATATGAAGAAAGACCCCTCCCAACCCTCCCCACAAGGGGGAGGGCTTAACCTGGCGGCACCGCCGAGGTCTAAGTGAGGCTGGTGGTTGCCACGGGTCTTCTCCCCCCTTGTGGGGGAGATGGCCGGCAGGCCAGAGGGGGACTTTGCCGATGCGAAAGCAGCTTCAGTTGCCATACTCACACCCCCAGAACCTTGTGCAGCGTATCCATCCGCTCAGGCAATTCGCCGACCGGAAAATCCGCCACCATCTTGCCGTGGTCCATAAGGTAGAAGCGATCCGCCACGCGGCTGGCGAAGCGGAAGTTCTGTTCGACCATCAGAACCGTCATGCCGCGCTGCTTCAGCGTCTTCAGCACCTCGCCGATGCGCTGGACGATGACGGGGGCCAAGCCTTCCGTCGGTTCATCGAGGATGAGGAGTTTGACGCCAGTGCGCAGGATGCGGGCGATGGCGAGCATCTGCTGTTCGCCGCCGGAAAGCTTGGTGCCGGGGCTGGATCGCCGTTCGTGGAGGTTCGGAAAGAGCGCGTAAATCTCGTCGAGCGGCATGCCGCCTTCGGCGACGACCGGCGGCAGCATCAGGTTCTCGTCCACGGTCAGCGTCGAGAAGATGCCGCGCTCCTCGGGCACGAAACCAAGGCCCGCATGGGCGGTCCGGTGCAAGGGCACGCCGAGCATATCCTTGCCGGCAAAGCGGATTTCGCCCTTGCGCTCGCGGATGATGCCCATGATGGTTCGAAGCGTCGTCGTCTTGCCGACGCCGTTGCGGCCCAAAATGGTGATCGTTTCGCCTTCGCCGACAGTCATGTTGACGCCGTGCAGGATGTGGCTTTCGCCATACCAGGCATTGAGGTTGGAGACCTCGAGAAGCGGTTTTGCCATCACGCGTCCTCCGTGCCCATATAGGCGAGCCTTACGCGTTCATCCTGCGAGACCGCAGCATAGTCGCCTTCCGCAAGGATTTCGCCGCGCTGCAGAACCGTGACGTGGTGACAGATGTCGGCCACGACCGAGAGATTGTGTTCCACCATCAGCACGGCGCGGGTCTTTGCCACCTCGCGGATGATGTTGGAGACGGTGCCGATATCCTCTTGGCCCATGCCGGCCATCGGTTCGTCGAGCAGCAGCACTTTCGGGTCGAGCGCCAGCGTGGTGGCGATTTCGAGCACACGTTTGCGACCGTAGGAAAGATCGGCGGCGATCGCATTGCGTTCGCGTTTCAGCCCGACGGTTTCGATCAGTTCGTCTGCCCGGTCGTTCAGCCGGTCGAGCGCGGAGGTCGGCAGCCAGAACTGGGTGGAAAGGCCGTTCGGACGCTGCAGCGCCACGCGGATATTGTCGAGGACGGTCAGATGCGGAAAAACCGCGGAAATCTGGAACGAGCGGACCAGACCCATGCGGGCCACCTTGTCCGGCGGGGTTTTGGTGATGTCGGTTCCCAGAAGCGTGATCGAGCCTGCGGTCGGCTGCAGGAATTTGGTGAGTAGATTGAACACAGTCGTCTTGCCCGCACCATTCGGGCCGATCAGCGCGTGGACGCGGGCGTCGTGGATATCGAGATCGACATCCCTTACCGCCGCAAAAGCGCCAAAACTCTTGGAGAGACCGCGGGCGGACAAGACCACCCGCGGCTCCTCGTGCAGTTCCTGAACAGGCACTGCCATTATTTCACCAGCTCGCAACCGGCCTTGGCAGGATCGAGATAGGCATCCTTGCCGGGGATCGTGGCGAGCACGTTGTAATAGTCGAAGGGTTCCTTGCTGTCGGCCGGTTTCTTGACCTGCAGAAGATACATGTCGTGGATCATGCGGCCATTGGCTGCGACTGTGCCGCCGCGGCCGAAAAAGTCGTCGACGGGCATGTCGCGCATGGCCTTGGCCACCGCATCCGCATCGTCGGAACCGGCTTTTTCAACCGCTTTCAGATAATGGGTGACGGCCGAATAGGTGCCGGCATGAACCATGTTCGGCATTTTCTGAGTCCTGGCGAAGAATTTCTTGCCGAATTCGCGGCTCTTGTCGTCGAGATTCCAGTAATAACCCTCGGTGAGTGTCAGGCCCTGCGCGGCTTCAAGGCCTAGGCCATGGACTTCGGCGAGGGTGAAGAGCAGTGCCGCGAGGTTCTGGCCGCCCTGCGTGATGCCGAATTCGGCGGCCTGCTTGATCGTGTTTGCCGTGTCGAGACCGGCATTGGCGAGGCCGATTACCTTGGCGCCGGAAGACTGGGCCTGCAGCAGGAAGGACGAAAAGTCCTGGCTGGAGAGCGGATGGCGCACCGAGCCGAGCACTTTGCCGCCATTGGCCTTGACGTAATCGCTCGTCTGCTGCTCCAGCGAATAGCCGAAGGCATAGTCGGCGGTCAGGAAGAACCAGCTGTCGCCGCCCTGTTTGACCATCGCGCCACCTGTGCCGACGGCGAGCGCATGGGTGTCATAGGCCCAGTGGAAACCGTAGGGGGTGCAGGCCTTGCCTGTGAGATCGACGGTGGCTGCACCGGTATTGATGGTGATCTTTTTCTTTTCCTTGGACAACGCCTGAACGGCAAGACCGACCGACGAGGTGGTCAGGTCCATGATCGCATCGACCTGCTCGGTGTCATACCACTGGCGAGCAATGTTGGAGGCGACGTCGGGCTTGTTCTGATGGTCGGCGTTGACAAGTTCGACCGGGACGCCCAGCACCTTGCCGCCGTAGTCCTCGATTGCCATCTTGGCGGCCTCGACGGACGATTTGCCGCCGAAATCGGCATAGACGCCGGACTGGTCGTTCAGGATGCCGATCTTTACCTTGCCGTCGGATGCGGATTGGGCGAATGC
Source organism: Agrobacterium sp. Ap1 (assembly GCF_017313375.1). Taxonomy (NCBI): domain Bacteria; kingdom Pseudomonadati; phylum Pseudomonadota; class Alphaproteobacteria; order Hyphomicrobiales; family Rhizobiaceae; genus Agrobacterium; species Agrobacterium sp. Ap1. The sequence continues at coordinate 672,946 of NZ_JAFLMY010000001.1, read as the reverse complement.
AGTACCGCTCGCCAGCAGCACGGCCAGCGACGTCAGGAACGTCTTACGCATAAGGTCTCCTCCCAAGAGATTGCAGAGCGCTATCTGTTCAAAATTGGCAGGCCGCCCTCCTCAAAGCAGCACTTCCATAAGCACATGGTTGAGGAAAACAGCCGTTGACGCAAGAAGCTCGCCACTATTAATTGCAAACAGCATCTGTGCATTTTTGAACAGATCGGCTCTGGCCGGGGAGGGGTTATGAGCGGCAATCCGATCTTCACCTGGGATGACCTGCAGTATTTTCTGGCGGTTGCCCGCACGGGGCAGCTGTCGACGGCGGCGCGCCACCTGCGCACCAGCCATGCCACCGTCTCGCGCCGGATCGACCGGCTGGAATTTGCCCTCAAGGTCAAGCTTTTCGAGCGCAATCCGCGTGGTTACGTGCTGACAGCGGTTGGGCAACGGTTCGTCGAGACGGCGGAGCGGATGGAGGGGGAGGCCGATCGCTTACAGGCAGAGATCACGTCCGGCAATGCGGCGCATCAGGGTGTCGTGCGGTTAAGTGCGCCGGAAGGTTTTTCGAACTTCTTTCTTGCCCATCATCTCGGAGATTTTACCACGCGGCATCCGAGCCTTTCGCTGGAACTGGTGACGATCCAGCAGATCATGTCACTGTCGCGCAAGGAGGCGGATATTGCGGTCGCACTCGATCCACCGAAGGCCGGGCCTTACCTGATCGAGAAGATCACCGACTACAAGCTCAACGTCTATGGGGCGAAGCGCTATCTGGCGGGTGCGGCACCGCTGAAGCGGCGGGAGGATCTGCTCGACCATCCGTTCATCGGCTATATCGAAGACATGATCTTCGCGCCGGGGCTGGATTACCTTGGCGACGTGCATCCCGGCATCAAGCCGAAATTCCAGAGTTCCAGCATTTTTGCGCAATTGACGGCGACGCTGAACGGGCTGGGGCTCTGCATCCTGCCGCATTTCATCGCCAGCCGTCAGCCGGAGCTTGAGATCGTGCTGCCGCGCGAGGTGCAGTTGACCCGGCATTATTACATCGTGCGCCATCGCGACATGAGCCGGGTTCCGCGCGTGCGGGCAGTTGCCGATTATCTGACCGCGCTGGTGCAGGACAATCAGGATGCCTTTGTGGGAGGCTGAGTTTCAGCCTCCCGGATTTCGCTTCTTAGCTTTACGCAATCCCGGACGCAAAACCGGTTCCCACTTTTGCTGGAATTGCTCCGGCTTCAGAAGCTGGTGATGACGGCGATGCCGGGTGTCTCAGCCTTGTCGAGATTGACCAGTTCATGCACGCCTTCGGCGAGGCTTACGTGCTTCGAGATGAGTTGCTGCGGCTTCATCTTTCCAGCGGTCAGCATGGAGAGCATCGCATCGTAGCGCCAGGCCTGCATGCCGTGGCTGCCGTAGATTTCCAACTCGTGGCCGATGACCTGTGCCATCGGAATCTGTGGTGTCGCATGTTCGCCGAGCATCAGGCCGACCTGAACGTGGCGGCCGCGACGGCGCAGGTTCTTGATCGAGTTCAAACAAGTCGTTGGGTGGCCGAGCGCATCGATCGAGACATGCGCGCCGCCCTTGGTGATTTCGCGTACGGCTTCCACGACATCCGGCACCGAACCGGCATTGATCGTGGCAACTGCTCCGCATTGCCGCGCAAATGCGAGCTTGTCTTCGGTCAGATCGATGCCGATGACGTTCGCACCGAGCGCCGTCGCGATCATGATGGCCGAGAGGCCGACGCCGCCGCAGCCGTGGACGGCGACCCAATCGCCGGGGCCGGTGCGGGCCTGATCGGCAACGGCGCGGAAGGAGGTGGCGAAGCGGCAGCCGAGGCTTGCAGCCGTCGCATCGTCGATCTCTTCCGGCAGGTGCACGAGATTGGTTTCGGCATAGTCGATCGCGACATATTCGGCAAACGAGCCCCAATGGGTGAAGCCCGGCTGGAACTGGTCCGGGCAGACCTGCTGGTTGCCGGAATGGCACTCGGCGCAGTGGCCGCAGCCGGAGACGAAGGGAACGGTGACGCGGTCACCGACCTTGAAGCGCATCACGCCCTTGCCGGTCGCCACCACCTTGCCGGCGAGTTCATGGCCGGGAACATGGGGCAGCCTGATATCCGGGTCGTGGCCCTTCCAGCCGTGCCAGTCGCTGCGGCAGAGGCCGGTCGCGCCGACCTCGATCACGACGCCGCCGAAGGTCGGCTCGGGATCGGGAAGTGTCCTGATCTCGGGCATCTGTTCGAACGCTTCGTAATACATGGCTTTCATGACGCATCCTCGCCTGTTCAATACGGAAAAGTCCCCGATCCTCAATGAGGTCGGGGACATTGATTTTTTGTTAGGTTAGCGCGGCGGGCTGCTTTTACGAAGCCTGTTTCTGCTGGTCTTTCATGAAGGCGATATCGCCGACAACGCGGACGCGCACACGACGGGCATCACCTGGCAGGTAGGCGATCGGGATGTCTTCCGTATCCAGCGTGACGATCGACTTCGGATCGGCACCGGCTTCGATGGCGCGCTCGCGGGCGATACGGTCGGCTTCGGCAATCGCCTTGTCGCGCGACAGGTCGGAGAAAACCTGGTCAACTTCGCCGGAGACCTGCGCCATGGCCGCACCGAGTGCATTGGCAACGCCGGCATGTTCGACGCGCAGCACTTCGCTGGCGCCTTTGAGCTTTTCCGGGATGAGAAAGGCACCGCCGCCGACAGCGATCAGGCTGACGCCTTCGGCCGAGGTCTTCATCCGGTCGACGCCGTCTTCCACCATGGCCTCGATGCGCTTCAGCAGGTCGGCAACCATTGCCTTGTCGAGATGCTTGACGCGATCACGGTCGCCGATTTCGACGAGACCGGCGGCCACGGCAACGTCGGTCGTGGTCAGCGTATCGCCGCCAAAGACGAGCGCCTTTTCGGTGATGCGGTAACCGACCGAGCGCGGGCCGATCTTGCGGGTTTCCTGATCGATGATCGTGCCGCCGCCGAGCGCCATGGGCAGAAGGTCAGGCATGCGGAACAGGGTGCGCACACCGCCGACTTCGACGACGTTATTGGCTTCACGCGGGAAACCGCCGACGAGGCAGCCGACATCCGACGTGGTGCCGCCGACATCGATGACCATGGCCTCTTTCCGGCCGGTCAGGAAGGCTGCGCCGCGCATGGAGTTGGTCGGGCCGGAGGCGAAGCTGTAGACCGGGTTGGCGGCTGCGACATCGGCCAGCACGACCGTGCCGTCATTCTGCGTCAGGTAGAAGGGCGCGTTGACGCCGGCCTGCTTGAGCGCATCCTTGAAGGCGTCGATCGTCTTGCGACCAAGACCCTGAAGGGCGGCGTTCAGAAGCGTGACGTTTTCGCGTTCCAGCAGGCCGATACGGCCGAGCGTGTGGGAGAGCGTGATGCGCGCTTCCGGGATGATCGAACGGACGATCTCGGCAGCTTCCAGCTCACCTTCGGCTGTCAGCGGCGAAAAGAGCGCCGTGATGCCGACGGAGGTGATGCCGGCGTCGCGGATCTTCATCGCTGCATCGCGGATTTCATTGCGGGCAAGCGGCACCAAGGGGCGGCCGTCATATTCATGGCCGCCATGGACCATGAAGGACAGGGGATCGACGCTTTCGCGCAGGTCATCCGGCCAGTCGATCATCGGCGGCAGGGATGCGCCGGCCGGCATGGCGATGCGGATCGCGGCGATGCGTTCCAGACGCGCACGTTCGACGACGGCATTGGTGAAATGCGTCGTGCCGATCATCACGGCGTCGATCGGCGAAGCGCCCGGCGCCTGCGAAGACACGACGTGACCGATGGCGTTGACGACGCCCTGCATCACATCCGCAGTGGTGGGAAACTTGATGGCGGAGACGACTTTCTCGCCATCGATGAGCACGGCATCCGTATTGGTGCCGCCGACGTCAATTCCGATCCGCTTCATGCTGCAAACACCGATTTGAAATCAAGATCATATCCGAAGGCGCGCGGGCCAACATGTTCCAGGCCCTTGGGGCTGGTCAGAACATCCGGCGCCGGCAGGGCGACAACCGTGACGCGCTGGCCGTAACGCACGGTTTCCGTGCCGATCGCTTCGCCCGACACGGTGTCAAGCAGGCAGATCAGGTCAGGGGTCATGGCGATCGGCTGGCCGTCGCGGAAGGCGACCGCCCATTCGTTCTGGAAGGCGAGTTCGACCTTGGAGCCGCGGTCGTCATCGAGACCTTCGAGATGGGCCGCGCCGCGAAGGAAGCCGCCGGTCGTGGTGCGATCCACGTCGGCAACCTTGCCCTTGAACAGGATTTTTCCGCCTTCATGAGCAAGCACAGCTGCGATCGGGTCGGTATGGGCGGCGCGGGCTTCAAGGACCGCACGGCCGAGGCTGACGGCCTTGGTCACGGTGTGGAGCACGCCCCATTCCTTAACTTCCTTGCCGGTGCGCGGGGCCTTGCAGGTAGCCGATGTCGAGCCGACTTCGGTGCAGATCTTGCGCGAGATGCGCTCCATCCACTTCCAGGAGGCGGCCTTGGCGACGATCGCCTCGTTGTCGCGGCAGTCGACGAGCGTCAGCGGGTACATCGGCAGGTCGCCGATGGCGAAGCTCGTCATCTGCGCTTCCGGATAGGCACGGCCCATCGCGTCGGCGTCAACGACCGGAATGTCCAGCATGGCGGCTGCGAGGAAGGGCGACAGCGCGTTGCCGCCGCCGATCTCGACGCTCATCACGGCGCGGAATTTTCGGCCGGTATATTCTTCCATCAGCTGCATGGCGCGGGCGAGATGAGCCGGGTCGACCAAACGTTCCTGGCCCACCAAGGGGGCGCCCATCTTTGACACCACTGCGACGGCATCGCCATCGTCCAGCGCGTTCGGATCGATAAGCTTGATGCGCTTACCGTCCTTGTAGAGTTTCTTCAGGTTGAGCTGCGCCAGATACGGGCTGCCGCCGCCACCGGTCCCGAGAATCCAGGCACCAATCGCGAGCGGATCAATCTCGCTCTCATCGAAATCACGGATCATGTTTGCCTCCGAATAATGTGCTAGAACCTAGCCATGTGAGGCAAGCGCTGCCTATAGGGGACTGCCCCTAGAATGGGCTTGCCTTTAATTTGTGCATGTCTAGAACGAAGATGGCGATACGATCAGAAGGACCGATTCCCTGCCCGTGACGAAGAACTCATACAATCCGTCTTCGACCATCGCAGAAGCAGCGGAACCGCCCCATCGTGTTATGTTCCTGAGTGTCGGCCAGTCGCCGCGCGCGGACATTATCGACGACATGCTGGAAAATCTCGATCTGCCGATCGAAGCGCTGGAAATCGGTGCTCTGGATGGCCTTTCGCCGGCCGAAATCAATGACTTCAAGGTACGACCGGGCGAGACGAGCATCGTCACCCGGCTTTCCGACGGCAGCGATATCGTTATTTCCAAGCCGCGAATTGCCGAGCGCATGGCAAAAATCGCCGCTGCCTTCCATCCGAACGAATTCGATCTGGTGGTGATCCTGTCGACTGGACTGTTCCGGGATTTCGAAAGCACATGTCCCACCGTGAATGCCCAGCGCGCCATGGAATCGACGGTGATTTCGCTTGCGGCGCATGGGTCTGCGGTGGGTCTGATCCAGCCGCTGGAACAGCAGATCGACGAACTCGATATCCCGGCGCTTTCGCCCTACAAGATCACCGCAAGCTATGCTGCGGATGGCGACAAGCGGTTGCTGGCGGGCGCGCTGCTCGATCTCGCCGATGCGGAGATCATCGTGCTGAATTCGGTGAGTTTTACCGAGGCCGACAGGCAGACGGTCGCCAAGGCGAGCGGCAAGCCGGTGGTTCTTGCCCGCCGCATCGTCGTCAGTGCCATTCGCCTGCTTCTGCACGGTACGCATCCGGTTGCCATGCCCGGCGTTCCGGCGGAGTTTTCGGAAAAGCTGCAGCGTCTGACGCCGCGGGAACGACAGGTTCTTTCGCTCGTGGCAGAAGGTCTGTCGAACAAGGCGATCGCGCGTCAGCTCGGTATCAGTCCGAAAACGGTCGAGATCCACCGCTCGAACGTGATGGCAAAAATGGAGGTGACGTCATCCAATGCGTTGATCCGCATGGTCGTTGCTGCTGGCCATCCGTAACAAAAAAAACTCGATTGCGTAAGAAAATTGCGTGAAAAACGCAATTTGCCTAAAAAATGATCGCAAGAGATCTTTCCGAATTGTTACCCACTAGGGGCATTACCCTATAGTGAAGTCGCATATTCGAGCGCTAGGCTCCCTGCCAACAAGATAAAGCAGGGAATGAACGAGAGCATGCCTTCCACATCCAAAATTGCCTTCGTGACCATCGGACAGACGCCCCGCGTCGATCTGGTTCCTGAAATGATGGCCGAGATCACATCCGGTCTGCCGGAAGGCCGTATCGTGCATCAGGAGTTCGGCGTGCTTGATGGCATGAGCCCGGCGGAACTCGATGCGATGCGCGCCAGGGATGGCGAACATTCGTTTGCGACGCGTCTTGCCAGCGGCGAGGAGATCGTTTCTTCCAAGGCTCTGACGGAAGAGAAGCTGAACGTCCTGCTTCACAAGATCGATGGCGAAGGTTTCGATCTTATCGTGCTTCTCTGCACCGGCACGAAGATCGAGCCCTTGAAGAATACGCTTGTTGTCGAGGCCCAGCGGATCGTCGACTCGACGGTCGAAGCACTTGCCGCGTCCGCCCGCAAGCTCGGCGTCATCGTGCCGCTTGAGCGGCAAATCCAGGATTTCGAGGAGCGTCATGTGCTGCCGGGCAATCCGAAACTGGTTTCGGCATCGCCTTATGCCGGTGACGAGATGAGCGAGCGTGCCAAACAGCTCGAAGGCTGCGATCTCATCGTCATGCATTGCATGGGCTATTCGGCCGAGATGCATGAGGAAGTGCGAAAATCCATCGATGCGCCGGTGCTTCTGTCGCGCCGGTTGGTGGCGGGTGTCGTCCGCCAGATGCTCTAGAAGGTGCATACAGTCTGACTTGAAAGCCGTTTAATAAGAGAGGGAACTACATGCTCGGCAAAATCATCAGGAATATCGCAATCGCGGGGCTTCTCGCCTCGTCGGTGCTTGCCACCCCTGCCGCCGCCTTCGAGCGCACCGACAAGGGCAATGTCATCGTGTTCGGCGGTCGTCAGGCGATCCCGGTTCTCGATCCGCATATCCGCTATGACTGGTCGACGCGCATGATGCAGCAGGCCGTCTATGATGGTCTCGTGAAGTACGAAGGCGATCCGGCCGAGATCAAGCCGTGGCTCGCTGAAAAGTGGGAAACCAGCGAAGATGGGAAGACCTGGACCTTCCACCTCGTCAAGAATGCAAAATTCCACAATGGCGATCCGGTGAATGCCGAAGCCATCCGGTATTCCTTCGAGCGCGGTCTGAAGCTCAACAAGGGCGTCGCCTGGATGCTCAAGGACTTCCTCTCGCCGGAAGGTATCAGCGTCGTTGACGATTATACCGTCAAGTTCGAGTTGAAGGCTCCCTATACGCCGTTCCTGTCCTTCCTTCCCTGGTGGTACATCGTCAATCCGGCCCAGGTTAAGGCCAATGAAGTTGACGGCGACTACGGCCAGAAGTGGTTGACCGACAACGAAGCCGGTTCCGGCCCGTTCAAGCTCGGCCGCTGGGAGCCGAATGTTCTCTATGAAGCCGAAGCCGTTGCCGATTACTGGAAGGGTTGGCCGCAGGGCGAAGCAAACCGTCCGGCCGGCGTGATCTTCAAGATCATCCGCGAGCCTGCTGCCCAGAAGGCCGCCCTGCAGCGCGGCGAAGTCGATATCGTCGAAGGCCTGACGCCGGACGACTATGTCCAGATCGCGCGTGCCAAGGGCATTGCCATCGAAGACCACAAGGGCATGACCACCTTCGGCATCAAGTTCAACACCCAGCAGGGTCCGACCGCCGACATCAACCTGCGTAAGGCAATCGCCTATGCGATGGACTATGATGCGCTGATCCAGGTCTATAACGGTGCTGCGTCTCTCGAAACGAGCCCGATCCCGGATGCGATGAAGGGCCATATCGATGTGCCCGGCATTCCGCGCCAGGATCTTGCCAAGGCCAAGGAATATCTGGCGAAGTCCGGTTATCCGAACGGCGGCATCACCCTGCCTTACGTTCACGTTGCCGGCCTTGAAGAAGCCCGCCGCATCGGTCTCGTGTTGCTCGACAGCCTGAAGCCGCTCAACATCAATGTCGAGATCAAGCCGGAACAGTGGCCGAACATGGTCGCCAACGGCTCCAAAGTCGAGACGTCGGCCGCCATGACCTCGGTCTACACGACCCCGGTCTCGACCGATCCGGACGCTGTCGCTTACCAGTATCACAAGAACAGCTGGGGCCAGTATTTCGCGATGATGTTCTACGACAATCCGAAGGTCACCGAGATGATCGACAAGGCCCGGTCCTCGTCTAACTGGGATGAGCGCGCCAAGCTTTATGCCGACATCCAGACCCAGATCGTCGCAGACCAGCCGGAAGTGTTCGGGATGCTGCAGAACCGCCGCTGGGCACGCCGTGACTACCTGCAGGGTTTTCAATTCAGCCCTGTTCGGTTCACCGGCGAAGTCGATCTCTACCCGCTGTGGGTGAAGGCCGAATAAACACTGGCTGACGTCCCCTCTTGTAAGCCAGAATAGTGCGCATGGTCCGCTTCCCCCAACCGCGGGCCATGCGCCAATCATAACAAACGGAGAAGACGATGCTGACATTCGCCTTCCGCAAATTGCTGACGCTGGTCGGCACGATGATCGGCATTGCGGCGCTGACATTCTTCATCACCAATGTCGCGCCCGGCGATCCGGCCCGTCTGGTGGCCGGTCCCAATGCGACCGAGGATATGGTTGCGACGATCCGCACCGAATATGGTCTCGACAAGTCGCTGCCGGAGCAGTTCATCGTCTATATGGGCGAGCTTGTGCGCGGTGATCTCGGCACCTCGATCGTCACCACACGGCCGGTGCTGGAAGAAGTGATGCGCTATGCGCCGGCGACGCTGGAACTCGTCTTCGTCGCGATGTTCCTCGGCATCGTCATAGGCGTTCCGCTCGGCATGCTGTCGGCCGTCTACAAGGACGGGCCGCTCGACCAGGTGACGCGCATTTTTTCGATCTCCGGTGTGGCAATCCCGGCCTTCTGGTTCGGTATCCTGCTGCAATTGCTGTTTTCTGTCGATCTCGAATGGCTGCCGGTTTCTGGGCGCCTGCCGCTTGTCACCCGCCCGCCGGAATTCGTCACCGGTCTGCTTCTGGTCGACAGCCTGATTGCCGGTAATTTCTCGACCTTCTGGACCTCGCTGCAGCATATCATCCTGCCGGCGATCGTGCTTTCCTTCCCCTGTCTCGCCTCGATCCTGCGCGTCAACCGCGCCGAGATGATCGAGGTGCTGCAGTCGGATTATATCGTGGCGGCTCGCGCCCATGGCATCTCGTCCTTCCGCATCATCGCGCTTTATGCGCTGAAGAATGCCATGCTGCCGACGCTGGCGATGATCGGCCTGCGTTTCGGCTGGATGCTCGGTTCGACCGTTCTGGTGGAAACCGTGTTCGACTGGCCAGGTATCGGGCTCTATGCGGTTTCGTCCGCCCTGTCTTCCGACTTCAAGCCCGTGGTCGGCGTGACACTGATGATCGGTTTCTTCTTTATCGTCGCCAACACCCTCGTTGATCTGGCCTATGCCTGGATCGACCCGCGTCTCAGGAAAGCGTGATGACGGCTCATCCCATGACCTCTATCGATACTTCCGTGGAAGACACGCGCCCGCTGACTTTCCGCGAACGCCATGCCAGCCAGATCCGCCAGTGGCGGCTCTATGCGCACATGTTCCGCAAGAGCTTTTCGTCGATGCTCGGCCTCTCGCTCGTCGTGCTGTTTCTCGTGCTTGCCGCCATCGGCCCGCTGATCGTGCCTTATCCGGAAGCGGCAAGCGGTGCGATCAACATGTCGGCCAAATTGCAGCCGCCGAGCAGCACCTACTGGTTCGGAACGGATGAAATGGGCGCGGACATTTTCTCACGCGTCATCATTGGTGCACGCACGTCGCTGTGGATCGGTGTGGTCATCACCGGCATCGCGGCGATCGTCGGCATCACGCTCGGCATCATCGCCGGTTATCGTGGTGGCTGGGTTCGTGCGGTGATCATGCGCTTCACCGAACTGTTCCTTGCCGTTCCCGGTCTGGCGCTCGCACTGGCGATCGTTGCGGCGCTCGGCCCCGGCATCACAAATTGCGTGCTGGCGCTCGCGATCGTCTGGTGGCCCGGTTATGTGCGTCTGGTCGAGGCAAAAACGCTGTCGATCAAGGAAGAGCTGTTCATCGAATCCGCTCGCTCGATCGGCGCGAAGACGCCGTGGATACTCTGGCATCACATCCTGCCGAACTGCATGTCGCCGATCATCGTCAAGATGAGCATGGATATGGGTATGGCAATTCTCTCGGCGGCCAGTCTCGGCTTCATTGGTCTCGGCGCACAGCCGCCATCGCCGGAATGGGGCTCGATGATCTCGGTTGCCCGCACCTATATGCCCGACTGGTGGTGGTATTCGCTCTTCCCGGGTGCCGCGATCTTCCTCACCGTGCTCGGCTTCAATCTTCTGGGCGATGGCCTGCGTGACATTCTCGATCCAAGGAGCCGCGACCGATGACAGCTTTGCTCGACATCAAGGATTATCGGCTCGACATCGGCACGTTCGATGGTCCGGTGCATGTGCTGAAAGGCATCAATCTAACCGTCAACCGCGGCGATACGCTCGGTATCGTCGGGGAAAGCGGTTCGGGCAAGACCGTGCTGGTGCGCTCGGTGCTCGGCATCGGTCCGCGCAATTCCAAGGTCGTCGAAGGCTCGATCTCGTTTGACGGGCAGGACATAACCAACCTGTCGGAGAAGGACTGGACGAAGATCCGCGGTATCCGCATCTCGATGATCTTCCAGGACCCGATGACCTATCTCAACCCGCTGTTTACGATCGGGCGACAGATTTCGGATGTCATCGCAGCGCATGAGAAGGCAGCCGGCGCGGGCGTTTCCTCCAAGTCGGCACGCCGTGCCCGAACCGAGGAACTGCTGGATCAGGTCGGTCTGCCGAACCCGGCGATGCTGTTCTCACAATATCCGCACCAGCTTTCAGGTGGCATGCGCCAGCGTATCCTGATCGCCATGGCGCTGGCCGGAAAGCCTGATATCCTGATCGCGGACGAGCCGACGACGGCGCTCGATGTGACCGTTCAGGCGCAGGTGCTGGATCTGATCAACTCGCTGGTCGAAAAGCTCAACCTCACCGTCATCATGATCAGCCACGATATCGGCGCGATCGCCACCGTCGCGAAGCGCTGTGCAGTCATGTACAAGGGCGAGATCGTCGAGCAGGGGATGACGCAGGACATCCTCAACCGTCCGCAGCATGAATATACGCAGCGCCTGCTTGCTGCCGTGCCGGATATCGATGTCGCGCCGGAAAAGGTAGCGGCCGAAGTCTCGGAAGCAAAGCCGGCCAAGCGCGGCAATCTTCTCGAAGCGATCGATCTGAAGAAGGTCTATCGCAGCCAGTCCGGTGCCGATTTCACGGCCGTCAACTCCATCAGTCTTGCCGTGAAGACCGGCGAGATTTTTGGCGTTGTCGGTGAAAGCGGATCGGGCAAGTCTACGCTTGCACGCATGTTGATGCGCTTGATCGAGCCGACATCGGGCGACATCATCTTCGACGGCCAGAATATTTCCGGCCTATCGGGAGAGCCGCTCCGGCAGATGCGGCGGTACATGCAGTTCGTTTTCCAGAACCCGCATTCGGCGCTTAACGGTCGTCACACGATCGGCGATGCGATCGGCGAGCCATTGCGCATCCAGACGAACATGAGCCGGCGGGATATCGAGGCACGGGCGGAAGCGCTGCTCGACATCGTGCAACTGCCGAAAATGTTCAAATATCGCTACCCGCACGAGCTTTCCGGCGGCCAGAAGCAGCGTGTCTGCATTGCCCGTGCGATCGCGCTCAACCCGCGTTTGTTGATCCTCGACGAGCCGACCTCGGCCCTCGATATCTCGGTTCAGGCACAGGTTCTCGACTTCCTGCAGGAACTGCGCTCCGAGCTAAACCTCACCTATGTGTTCATCTCGCACAATCTCGCTGTCATCCGGCAGATATGCGACCACACGATCGTGATGAAGCGTGGCGAGATTGTCGAACAGGGTGATACCGAGCAGATTTTCCTCGCGCCACGCGAGGAATACACCAAGGCTCTGATCGAGAGCGGTCGGAAGACGTCGCAGGCGGCGAATCTTCAGGTGTAGGCCGATTGCTGAAGCGGACGGATACGAAACCCTGTGCCACATGTGGCGCAGGGTTTTGTCTTTTCCCGATAGTGAAGGCACGGCTGGCGCCAAATAAAGGGCGGTGTCTTTCAGCTCAGGTGTCGGCCAGGGCCTTCAGCTTCTTATAATTCTCGGCGGACAGGGGGATGCCGTCCGTCTCCGCCTTGGCGCGGGTCACGTGCCGGCGGTCGCCGGGCAGGCGTTCCTGGCCGGCTTCCAGCACGAGATCGCAGATGCCGGCGACACGTTCTGCAAAGACGTCGTTGCCGCCGCGGGCGGGATCGATGACGATGAAGAACTGGCCGGTGAACGGCGTCTGCGCCCCCTTGTGACCGCTCCAGTCGAACTCGCCGGAGAAATAACCGCCGGTCAGCGCGGCACTGAGGATCTCGACCATCAGGGCGATGGAATTGCCCTTGTGGCCGCCGAAGGGCAGAAGCGCGCCGCCATCGAGGATGGCTTTCGGATCATTGGTCGGCTGGCCATCGCGATCGACCCCCATGCCCGGTTTCAGCTCATGGCCGGCGCGGGCGGCGATCTGCACATCGCCATGGGCAATCGCGCTCGAGGCCTGGTCGAAGACGAAGGGGGCAGCCCCTGCACGCGGTGATGCGAAGGCGACCGGGTTGGTGCCGAACACCGCCTTCTTGCCGCCATGCGGCACGACGCAGGCCATGCTGTTGACGACGCTCAAGGCCACAAATCCCTCGTCGGCAAAGGGTTCGACATCCGGCCAGAGCGCGCTGAAATGATGCGAGCGGCGGATGGCGAGAACAGCGACGCCGTTCTCCTTCACCTTCTCGATCAGCAGAGGGCGCGCGGCGAGCATGGCCGGCTGGGTGAAGCCGCCTTTGGCATCGACACGAACGAAGGCTGGCCCGACATCGTCGACTTCCGGCACCGCCTTGCCATCGACCCAGCCGCTGTTTAGCGACGAAACATAACCGGCCATGCGGAAAATGCCGTGGCTGATCGAGCCGTCGCGTTCGCAGGACGCGCAGTTTTCCGCCAGAATCTTCGCGTTGTTTTCGGACACGCCATTCTTCACGAAGATCTTCTGCAACAGCGCCACGAGGTCGGCATAGGAGAGATGGATGTCGGTGGCTTTGGTCATGTCATTCTCCTTGCGTCGCCGGTAAGGCGCTGATTTGCGGCCGCACGAAGATACAAACAAAGAGGCCGTGTTCAACCAACTTTGCAGCGCATTTTGCGGCGAGTTTGGCTCAGGTGGGGGCTTTCTCGTAGGTGACCTTGCCGTCGCAGATGGTGAACACAGGCCGGATAGCATCGAGATTTTCCGCCGCCGTTGCTTCGACATCACCAGAGAGAATGACGACATCGGCGAGGTAACCGGGTTTCAGCCTGCCTTTGCGGTCTTCCATGAACTCCACGTGCGCGCCGGTGCTGGTATAGGCGGCGAGTGTCTCTGTGAGTGTCAGCCGCTGGTCCGGCAGGTCGTCGGCCCAGCGTTTTCTCGTCATGGCATCGTGGATGCAACCCATCGGGTCGAGTGGCGAGACTGGCCAGTCGGTGGCGAAGACAATCTCTGCTCCGGCATCGGCGAGCGTTCTCCAGGCAAAGGCGAGCGGCCAGCGATCGCGGCCGATGAAGGAGAGATAGGGTTCTAGCGGCAGGCCGGCATTGCCGGGTGGATGGGTCGGCTGCATCGAGGCTATGACGCCAAGCTCTTTGAACCGCGGAATGTCATCTTCGTGGATGACCTCGATATGTTCGATACGGTTGCGCGCATCGCGCTTGCCGTTCGCCTCCGATGCGGCCTCGTAGGCGTCAAGCACCATGCGCACCGCGCCGTCGCCGATCGCATGGACGGCGACCGGAAGTTTCAGCCGGTCTGCTTCGGTGACGATGTCGTTTAGATGTTGCTGGCTGAACAGTGGATCGCCCTTCCAGCCGGGGCGATGGGCGTAGTCGTCGAGGAAAACGGCACTTTCGCCTTCGGTCACGCCATCGATGAACATTTTGACAAAATCGCAGCGCAGCCGGTCGGTGTCGAAACGGTCGTGCCATGCGGCGGCCTTTTCTTTAAGGTCCGAGAGCGGCATGAAATTCTTCATGTGATAGGGCATGCGCACCCGCACCGGCAGGCCGGAGGTCTTCTCTATCTCGTCCAGAATTTCCAGCTGATAGAGATTGCCGTCCATGTTCTGAATCGAGGTTATGCCCAGCGAGGCGCAATAGGCGAGGCCGTCGCGGATGATATCAAGGTCGATGGCGCGTTCTTCCCGCGTCACGCTGACCGGTTCGCCACCGGTGCCAATGCCCAGGCCCTCGCGACCGCCGGTTTCACTCAGGTCGAAGACCGGCTGCATGGCATCGGCCTCGCGCAACTCGCCGGAGGCAAGGCCATCCTCGCCCATGACCACCTCGTTGCCGACGCCGACTTGCCTGCCGTGCAGAAGGCCGGCGAGTTCGAGCGCTCTGGTATTGGCCCAGACGGTGTGGTGGTCCGGAGAAATCATCGCGAAAGGCCGGTCGAATATAACCCGGTCGAGATCATGGCGGGTGGTGCGTTGGGTTTCCGACAGGATCGTGTAGTCGGCGGAACGGGCGAGAAGCAGTTTCAGGTCGAGGTTCCTCGCCGCATACTCCGAGACCTTGGCTTTCAGGTCGTCGAAACCCTTGACCTTGTAGAGAGACAGCTGGCGCAGGCCGACCGAGCCCATGAAGATATGCATATGGGCTTCATTGAAGCCCGGCAGGACCGTACCTTGCGCCGCATCGATCACCCGCGTCGCCGGTCCTTTGAGGGGCTCTATCTCGGCTGTAGAGCCGACCGCCACGATCATGTTGCCGGAGATCGCAAGGGCTTCGGCTTTCGGTGCAGTATCGTCCATTGTCAGCACACGGGCGTTGACGATGATGATGTCGGCGAAAGTCTGCATCTTGCGTCCTCACAGTGCCAGGCGGCTAAGGGTTCGGAAGAAGGCGAGATTGTCCTGTTTCAGCTCGTCGTCGAGCGGGTTTGGCTGGGACGACAGTTTTACGATCACCGCCTCGTTTTCGGGATCGACGTAAAGCCACTGGCCATGAATGCCGATGGCGCAATAGGCGCCGTCCGGCTCGCCGGTCTGGTACCACTGGCTGCGGTAACGGCCGTTCGGCATGGTGGTGCTGTTGGATGCCTTCCATGCCTCGGGATCGCCGTTGGTCAGCATGTCCGCGATCCAACTTTTCGGGATAACTTGCCGGCCGTCCGTTGCGCCACCAATGCGGATCAGTTCGCCGACGCGGGCCAAATCGCGTGCCGTCAGGCAGACGCCGCCGGCGGTGCGGGCTGTGCCGATACTATCGACCGTGACATAGGCATGGTTTCTGGCACCCATCGGTTTCCACAAAAGCTCCGACAGCAGTTCACCATAGCGGCGGCCGGTAACGCGCTCGATGACGACGCCAAGTAGATCGGCATTGGGCGAGAGATAGGCATGTCCGCCGCCATGCGGGCGGTCGGCCTTTTTCAACGTCATCAGGAAGGAGGCGAGTGTCTCGACCTCGAAGTTCGGTTCGACCGGGTTCCACAACATGGCGCGGCGATAGCGGGCAAAAGGGCCGTTCCTGTCGAGATAGGTTTCCTCGAAATCGAGACTGACGCGCATGTCCAGCACATCCCGATAACGGCAGTCCTCATAGGCGCTGCCCCTGGCTTCCGGCAGATAGGTTGAGACCGTTTTTTCCGGATCGATCAGTCCCTGTTGTTCGAGAATGCCGGAAAGCATAGCGGTGAGCGACTTGCTGATCGAGAAGACGAGATGTTTGGCGTTCACATCTGCATGCGGCGCGTAATATTCGCCGATGATCTTGCCGCGCTTCATCAGCAGGAAAGCATCGGTATGGGCGTATTTCAGAAAGCCTTCGATGGTCGAGATGCCATCCAGTCCGGTTTCGATTTCGCGGGCGAGGAATTGCGGTGAGGGGAGGGCCTCTTCCGGCTGTTCGGTGCCGCAGGAAATTTCCGAGGTCGGCACCAGTTCGCGGACATTCTGGAAACTCCAGCGGCTGAAGGGTGTCTCGCGCCAATTGGCAAGCGTCACCGATGCCCGGTCAACGGTGGTCATGTTTTTGATGCTGTCCATATCCTTGCGGTCGCGACAGCGCAGGAACTGCCTACGCTGTCGGCCTCCCTTGTTCGGCTTACTTCTGCAACTCGGTCCAGATCTTGGTGTAGAGTTCCTGCACTTCCGGCGCGCAAGCGAGATTGAACTTGCCTGCGGCCTTGGAGGCTTCCGGAATGTTCACTTCCGGCGCCGTCTTCATGTCCTCAGGCATGAAGGCCTCGGAGCCCTTGATGCCATTCGAATAGCGGGCAAAGGCGGAGATCAGGGCCGCGTTTTCCGGCACCATGATGAAGTTGATGAAGAGTTTTGCGTTCTCAACATTCTTTGCATCGGCAAGGATGGCGGCATTGTCCATCCAGACCGGATATCCCTCTTTCGGATAGCCGTAGACGATGTTCTTGTTGGCAAGCCTTCCCCGGAAAGCGGCCCCGTTCCAGTCTACGCTGGCTGCAAGATCTCCCTTGGTGTATTTTTCCACCGTGCCGTAATCCATCGAGATCCATTTCGGTTTGGCGGCGACGAGAATGTCGCGAGCTTTTTTCAGGATCGTCAGGTCGCCCGTGCAGGGCTCGCCGCCGGCATAGGTGACGACCATGTGCATGACGTCCGACATTTCCGGTACGACATTGACCTTGCCGACCAGTTCCGGCGGCGGGTCGAGGAAGATCGCGGACGTGTTCGGATCGCCGGAATAGATGGACTTGTCGACGGTCACGCCGGTCGTGCCCCACTGCCACGGAACCGAATAATGGCGGCCCGGATCATAGGCGACATCCACCCATTGCGGGTCCATGTTCTTGAAGTTCTCCATCTGGTCAGGGCGCGATTCCATGAGCAGCCCTTCCTTGATGAAGACCGGCATGGCGCTGGCGGACGGCACGACGATATCGAAGCCGTGGCCGCCCTGACGGATTTTGGCGAGCGCGGTGTCGTTGCTATCGTAGTCGGTCAGCGTAACCTTGACCTTGTAGGCTTCCTCGAACTTCTTGATCAGTTCGGGATTGGTGTAATTGCCCCAGTTGAAGATGTTGAGTTCGCCCTCTGCATGTGCAAGCGTGGTCGAGGCAAAGAGCGCTGCCAGACCGGCGGCAAGTTTCAAGACATTCTTCATTGTTCCCACTCCTGTTTAATCGGATTTTTCGTTGGATCTGCTGAGGAAAAAGAAGATCGTCACTATCGCCAGCGACAGCAGCAGAAACACTGTCGAGATGGCGTTCATTTCGGGTGTGATGGCACGGCGAAGCTGGCCCAGCATGTAGGTCGGAAGCGTCTCCTGGCCGGCTGACTTGACGAATTCGGTGATGACGATGTCATCCAGGGAGATGACGACGGAGAGCATGAGGCCGGCAAGGATGCCGGGCCAGAGAAGCGGCAAGGTGATGTAGCGGAACACCTTGAAGGGCGTGGCGTAGAGATCGGCCGCCGCCCGCTCCAGCGCCAGATCCATGTTTTCCAGCCGTGCTCTTATCGGCAGATAGGCAAACGGGATGCAAAAGGCGGTATGCGCCAGGATGAGGTAGCCGAGGCCGGAATAACCGGTCCAGACCTTTATGCGCGAGAAGAGGATGAGCAGTGCCACGGCGGTGACGATCTCCGGCACCATCAGCGGCATGTTGATGAAGGAATATTTGAAGGTCAGGCCGCGATAACCGGCCGTTCGTGTCGTCGCGATGGCCGCAAGCGTTGCGACGGCTGTGGCGATGACGGCGGCGATGGCGGCGATCTGGACGGAGCGGATGGCCGCCTCGATGACGAGGTTGTTGTTCCAGGCGGCGACGAACCAGCGGAACGAAAAACCTTCCCAGCGAGCAATCGAGATGCCGGAATTGAAGGCGTAGACGACCAGCGTGAAGATCGGCACGTAGAGCAGGAAAAAACAGAACATCGCGATCGTCGCGAAACCCGGCTGGACGCGGATGTCGAAGCGTTTACGCATGGCCGCCTCCGGCCTTCCCGGCATTTTTCACGTAATAGAGCATGGCGAAGAGCACGATGATGACGAGTGTGATGGAGAGTGCTGCGCCAAGCGGCCAGTTGCGGCCCTGGCCGAACTGCAGCTCGATCAGATTGCCGACCATCAGGTTCTTGCCGCCGCCGAGAATGCGCGGGATGACGTAGGATGACAGAGCCGGAATGAAGACGAGGATGGAGCCGGCGATGATGCCGGGTTTGACCAGCGGGATGATAATCCGCCACAGGACTTTCAGCCGCGTCGCATAGAGATCGTAACCCGCCTCGACGAGGCGGAAGTCGAGCTTTTCGAGGCTGGCATAAAGCGGCAGCACCATCAGCGGCAGGTGTACGTAGACCATGCCGAGCAGAATGGCGAAATCCGTGTAAAGCATCTGAATCGGGGCCGAGATGATGCCGAGCTTCATCAGGATCGTATTGGCCAGACCTTCGTTGCGGATCATCTCCTGGATCGCAAAGCCGCGGATCAGCATGTTGGTCCAGAAGGGGATGGTGATCAGGAAGAGCCAGATCGATCGGTTATGCGGTGCGCGGCTGGCGATGAAATAGGCCGTCGGAAAGCCGACGATCAGGCAAAGCACCGTGGTGATGACAGCGAGCTTGGCGCTGCGCCAGAGGATCATCACATGGGCGTCCGCCAATGAGATCGTGTCATCGAATATGTCACGCGAAAGAAAGACATTGAACCAGCCCTGGCCTGAAAGCTCCCATTTCACGTCGCCATAGGAGCCGGGCGCCAGCACCGAATAAAGCAGCACGATCAGGAGAGGGCCGACGGAGGCGACGGCAATCAAGACAAGGGCCGGAGCGCTGAGCAGCCAGCGATTGGTAATCTCCTTCTTCTGCGCCGCCGAAGCGGCCTGTCTCGCCCGCTCGGTCATCTTTTCAATCCTTCAGGATCTGTGCTGCGCCTTCGCTGATATTCAGGGACACGGGGTCGCCGGCGGAAAAGCCGATCGGCCCGACCCGATTGTTCTGCTGTCTTATGCTGAAGAGCGATGTGTCGGGCAGCCTGACGCGGATATGGGTGTCGGTGCCGAGATAGGTGAGATCTTCGATTTGGCCATTGAGCATTGCCGTGCTGGACGGTGTGTCGAGCTGCGCATGTTCGGGCCGAATGACGATCGTCACCTTACCTTCCGGCATGAGGTCCACCGGGTAGGTGGCGTCCAGCAGGCTGCCATTGAACAGGCGAACTCTGGTCCTAGGGCCATCGATGGAAATCACGTCGGCGACGAGGAAGTTAGTCTCTCCTATGAAGTCGGCGACGAAGCGTTCTGCCGGGCGATCATAGATTTCCCAGGGCGCCCCGACCTGCCGGACTTCGCCATGGGACATGACGGCAATCCGGTCGGACATGGCGAGCGCTTCTTCCTGATCGTGAGTGACGAAGATGAAGGTGATGCCGGTTTCTGCCTGTACCCGCTTCAGCTCGACCTGCATTTCCTTGCGCAGCTTGTAGTCGAGTGCCGACAATGGCTCGTCGAGAAGCAGGACCTTCGGTTTGGGGGCGAGCGCGCGGGCAAGCGCCACGCGCTGCTGCTGGCCACCGGAAATCTGCATGACCTTGCGGTTACGCATCGCTTCCATGTGAACCAGCGCCAGCATTTCTTCGACGCGAGCGGCGATCTCGTGCTTTGGCTTGCCCAGCATTTCCAGCCCGAAACCGATATTCTGTGCAACCGTCATATGCGGAAAGAGAGCGTAGTTCTGGAAGACCGTGTTGACTGGGCGCTTGAAGGGCGGCAGCGGGGCTATGTCCTCACCGTAAAGCAGGATTTCGCCGTCTGTCGGAAAGTCGAAGCCGGCGATCAGCCGCAGAAGCGTTGTCTTGCCGCAGCCCGATGGTCCCAGAAGGGTGAAAAACTCGTTTTGCCTTATATTCAGGAAAATGTTGCTGAGGGCGGTGACCTGACCGGCGCCGTCACCATAAACACGGCCCACGCCCCTGACTTCGATTGCAAGTTCCTGCTGTTTTCTCAAGCACGCCTCACATCTCGTTGCTCGTCATTGCAACTCCAGACAGCATTTCATGTCAAATTGTCGCGGGCAAGCCGCGTTTGCGACACTCGGGAAATAATCAAGCAAACCCCATGCCAGCGGTCGGACGCGAGTTGGAAATCGGCCGATCTTTCTGTGCGATAGAAATGAGAGAGGTCTGCGGGAGATGGCTTGAAAGACGCGAGCGCGAGATCGATGGAAACCGATATAGCCATATTAAAACAATGGCTTGTGTTTCGTCATTTCTAGTCGGGGTAGCGGTTGTTGTATGCTCTGCGACATGTATTATCGCAAGGCAAAAGTGCATTTTCAGGTGAGGACAATAATGGTAGCGAGCGATTTTTTTGTTTCGGCGGACAACGCCGATTGGGTAAACCCGGAGCCCGGCGTTAGGCGCCGTATCATGACCTATCTGCCGGAGATGATGATGGTGGAGGTTGTGTTCGAGAAGGGGGCGATCGGCTCGAAACATTCTCATCCGCATATCCAGGCAAGCTATGTCGCAGAGGGCAGTTTCGAAGTCACGATCGATGGTCGGACGGAGGTGCTGAACAAGGGCGGCAGCTTCATCGTGCCGCCGGATTTGGTCCATGGCGTCAAGGCGCTGGAGGCCGGTCGTTTGATCGACGTTTTCAACCCGCATCGTGCCGAATTTCTGAAGTAATGTTTCTCGGCCGCGGTTGCGGTTGAAGCCAATAAAAGCCGGTCGCATCGTTGCGGCCGGCTTTTGTTTTGCGGTGATGTGTGAGCCTTCACGAGCGCCCCAGTCGGGACCAGATTGAACGAAAAAGCGCCCGGTGGAAGCCGGGCGCTGGATTTTCGAGCTGCGGGCTGTTTCTTTTAGTGCATCAGCAGGCGTGGCAGCCACATGGAGAACATCGGCACATAGGTGACCAATGCCATGGCCAGGAAGAGTGCGCTGTAGAAAGGCAGAATGGACTTCATGACTTCGCCGACCGAGATTTCACCGATGGCGCAGCCGATGAACTGCGTGGTGCCGACCGGCGGCGTGTTGAGGCCAAGTGCGCAGTTGAGCAGCATCACCATGCCGAACTGTACCGGGTCCATGCCGTATTGCATGGCAATCGGCAGGAAGATCGGCGTGCAGATCAGGATGGTCGAGGCCATGTCCATGAACGTGCCGAGCAGGAACAGGATGATGTTGATCATCAGGAAGATGACGATCGGGTTGGTCGAAATGTGGCTCATCAGCTCACCGGTCATATCGGCAACGCCGTAAAGACCCATGAGATACTGGAACATGGTCGACACGCCGATCAGCAGCAGGACGATACCGGTCGTCTTGACCGTCTTGGCTGCTGCCGCAAGGAATGCTTCCCAGGTCATCGTGCGATAGATGAAGAAGGTCAGAAGCATCGTGTAGATCACGGCGATGGACGCAGATTCCGTCGCGGTGAAGATGCCCGAGATGATACCGCCGAGGATGATCACCACGATCAACATGCCAGGTGCTGCTGCAGCGAGCGAGCGCATGACGATGTGCCAGCCGGGGAAGGTGCCTGCCGGGTAGCCGCGTTTTCTTGCCACGTAATAGGCCGCACCGAGGTTACAGACCATCAGAAGCAGGGCAGGCATGATGCCGGCGGCGATGAGGGCGCCGATCGATGCCTTGCCGCTGGCGGCCAGTGCATAGATGATCATGTTATGGCTGGTCGGCATCAGCGCGCCAACCAGAGCGGCGTGCGTCGTGACGTTGACCGCGTAGTCGGCGTCATAACCTTCCTTCTTCATCATCGGGATCATGACGGCGCCCATGGCCGACACGTCGGCAACGGGGGAGCCGGCGACACCGCCGAAGAGGGTGCAGGCAACGACGTTCGACATGCCGAGGCCGCCGCGAACATGGCCGACCATGGCCTTGGCTGCATTGACGATCTTGTCGGCAACGCCGCCATGCAGCATCAATTCACCGGAGAAAATGAAGAAAGGAATGGCGAGAAACGAAAATACGTTCATGCCCGCCATCATCTGCTGGAAGCCGACGGCGATCGGAAGACCTTCATAAAGAATGGTGCAAAGCGCCGACAGACCGATCGCGAACGCAACCGGGATCCCCGCAATGAGGAAGCCGACAAAAGTGATACAAAGAATGGTTAGTGCCATGACGGTACGACCTCCGCCTTACGGAAAATGGCCAGGATATGTTCGATTGAAAACATGATGATCAGGACGCCCGAGACCGCGAGCGGAATGTAGCGCACGGCTTCCGTCACATGGAGATTGGGCATCAGGTAGGGAGCGACCGACCAGCCGAGGATCCAGCCATTATAGGCCATGGCGGCACCGAACAGGCAGATGGCGATGTAGATGACCAGCTCTACATAACGCTGCATATATTGCGGCAGGAGAACGGTCAACGAATCGAGAGCAATGTGACCGGCATCGCGAACGCCAACGGCGGCCCCGATCATGGTGACATAGAGAATGAGGACGATTGCGAGGTTTTCCGTCCAGCTGGGCGAGTCGTTCAGCACGTAACGGCCGAAGACCTGGTAAAAAACGACGGCCACAAGCGTCAGCAGACCGGAAATGGCCAGGATCATGCCGATCTTGGCAAGCGGTGCGTTGATGCTCGTCAGCCAGCCAGTCATCGCAGGTGGATGAGCGGCTTCAGATTTGCTGTGAGTGTTCATATTATCCCCCGGGCGCACCCGCCCGAATACCTGGCTCGGTCTTCGGAATGTACGATGCGCGGTGTCTTGAGGTTTGTAGTGCCCGGCGCCTCTTATCCGGCGTGCAGGCTTTGGAGGAGGAAGCAGCTCCGGTCTGAAGCTGCTTCCTTCATGGTTTACTTGGTTGCCTGGATCCGCTTGACGAGGTCCTGAAGTTCCGGCGTCTTGGCGAACTGGTCGTAGACAGGCTTCATCGCATCGACGAATTCCTGCTTATCATTGACGTCCTCGATAATGCTGCCGGCCTTTTCGACAATTTCCTTCGAAGTGGCTTCGCGTGCATCCCAGAGACGGCGCTGTTCAACCACCGAGTCCTTGGCTGCCTGGCGGATCAGAGCCTGGTCTTCCGGCGGCAGCTTGTCCCAAATCGGCTTGGAGAAGAGCAGCAGTTCCGGCACCATGGCATGTTCGGTACGGGTGTAATACTTGGCTGCTTCGTAATGGTGGGACGATTCATAGGACGGGTAGTTGTTCTCGGCGGCATCGATGATGCCGGTCTTCAGGCCGGTATAGACTTCGCCCATCGGCATCGGCGTTGCGTTGGCACCGAGAGCCTGAACCATTGCGACGAACATGTCGGACTGCTGGACGCGGATCTTCATGTTGTGAAGGTCGGCAAGCGTTTTGATCGGCTTTTTGGTGTACATCGAGCGTGCGCCGCTGTCGTAGAAGGCAAGGCCGACCATGCCCTGCTTCTCAAGTGCCTTCAGGACTTGTTCACCGATCGGGCCATCAAGCACGGCGCGTTCATGGGCCGTCGAGCGGAAGATGAAAGGCATCGAGATGACGATGGTTTCCGGCACCATATTGTTGACCACGGCGGCGCTGATGCGCAGCATGTCGAGGCCGCCGATGCGCAGCTGTTCGATGGTGCCGCGTTCGTCACCCAGTGCGCCGTTCGGGAAGACCTTGACGCCGAGGCGACCGTTGGTGCGCTCGGACAGGATCTTGCCCATATACATGGCGCCCTGAACTGTCGGATAGTCATTCGGATGAATGTCGGCCGACCTGAAGTCGCGGGACATGGCCGGAGATGCAAGAAGGACACCTGCTGCGCCGGCAGCAAGGAGCATCGTGCGGATCGCCTTTAAAGTTCGTTTCATTTGTATTTCCTCCATTAATAAATGATTTGATCAGAAATCCGGCCAGCCGGACCCGGTGCCGGAAATGAGGCTGATGCTCCATTTCCGGTTTTCCGGAAGCCAGTTTTGATAGTCTCCTCAAGCCGACGCCTCAGGCGTCGGTCATAGCCGATACGCCTTTTTTGCAAGCGTATAGGCAAGCTCCGTGGCAAGCTCGAAAGCTTCTTCTTCCCTGAGCCTGTGTTCGCTGACGAGTCGCGCCAGGAAGGCGCAATCGACCCGTCGAGCAACGTCGTGGCGCGCCGGTATGGACGGGAAGGCGCGCGTATCGTCGTTGAAGCCGACCGTGTTGTAGAAACCGGCGGTTTCGGTGGTCATCTCGCGGAAGCGCCGCATGCCTTCCGGGCTGTCGTGGAACCACCATGCGGGGCCGAGCCGGAGTGCCGGATAAGCGCCTGCAAGCGGAGCCAGTTCGCGGGCATAGGACGTTTCGTCGAGCGTGAAGAGCACGACAGTCAGGTCGCGCTCCGCGCCGACGGCATCGAGCAACGGCTTCAGGGCGCTGACATAGTCGGTGCGGCCCGGAATATCGAAGCCCATGTCGCGGCCATGATTGGCGAACACGGTCGGCGAATGGTTGCGCCTTGAACCCGGATGGATCTGCAGCACAAGCCCGTCATCCAGGCTCATCTTCGCCATTTCCGTCAGCATCTGGCCGCGGAACAGCTTGTGATCATCCGCATCGGATTTGCCCGCGCGGATCCGGTTGAACAGCGCTGCAGCTTCCTGGTCCGACAGGTTGGCGGTATCGGCTGTAGCGTGACCATGGTCCGACGACGTAGCGCCGAAGGACTTGAAATAGGCACGGCGTTTCCGGTGAGCGGCGAGATAGCCCGTCCACGAACCAGTGTCCTCACCCGTCATGTCGCCCAGCTGGTCGAGATTGGCGGAGAAGCCCTCGAAGTCCGGGTCGACCACGGCATCAGGCCGATAGGCGGTAACCACACGCCCATCCCAGCCGCTGTCGCGGATCGCCTTGTGCCAGCGGAGGTCGTCGAGAGCGCCTTCGGTGGTCGCGATGACTTCGATGTTGAACCGCTTGAAGAGTGCACGAGGCCGATATTCCGGCAGGGCGAGTTTCTCGGCGATCTGGTCGTAGCTCTTGTCCGCAGTCTTTGCCGTGAGCGGTTCATCGATGCCAAACAGGTTGGAAAGGACGAAGTCCATCCACTGACGCGTCGGCGTACCGCGGAAAAGATAATAGTTTTCAGCGAAAAGCCGCCAGATCCGGCGACCATCGGTTTCCACGGTCGAGCCGTCGAGGCGGCGTACGCCAAGATCCTCGAGGCGGATACCCTGGCTGAAGAGCATCCGGAAAATGTAATGATCCGGAACGATCAGAAGCTGAGCCGGATCCGGAAATGGTTCATCCAGTGCATACCATTTGGGATCGGTATGGCCATGAGGGCTTATGATCGGAAGATCCGAGACAGTTTTGTAAAGTGCTTGAGCAATAGAGCGAATACTGTTTTCGGCCGGAAATAAAACGTCAGAATGTATAAGTGATTTCATTGGGGAGCCGACCTCCTTTCGACAACATCAACGCTAGATTGCTGTGAATTGGGATGTCAATGATCTCGTTGCAGCAATGTAGAGGTCGCATTTCTTGATTTTCGTCAATTCTTGCGAACGTCTTTTTTGCGGGAAATCCGCATTGAATCATGGTCATAAAATCCCTATCGGCAGTGTCTAAAAAATCGCGAAAATCGGTTTCATGCCAGATTGGGTGTGCGAAATTGTCGCAGGTACTTGTTGTGTCCAGTCGAAGGTGTCGCAGCTTTTTCCTGGGGCCGGAGATTGATTTTCCTGCGTTCGGAAATTCGAGTTGAGGGGATTTTTTCACAGCTGGTTCGCGGAAACATCATTTGGCGAATTGGATAGGTGTTGAGGTGGCTTTCGCCTCGGTCCCATGAAAAACCAGGCGGCAGCGAACGGCAATTTTATACATCTAATTGATAATTATAATTAAATCTCGCAGCCCGTGACAAATGTCAATTTCAGGGCGCCTTTCAAAATGTCGCACGCTCGTTATGAATTTTGCTATTCAAGTTCACCCATATGGTAGTATACGTATATGGTAGTGAGGATCGAGGATGAGGAAACGCGGCTGGTGCGACTACGGTAGTGCATGGATTTCGAGGTCAGAAAATATAGAAGCTGCTGGTTTTGAGGCCTGGTCCACCGGCATATGCATCGGCTGACCATCGGCATGGTCAGCGAGAAGATAGTGGTTGCTGCCGTGCTTCGTTCGGTACGGTGTCAGGTCACGATGGCTCGTTATTCATTGGTTCATTTTGAGTGAAGGTCGAAGCTTGCAGGGGCGTCGTGCCGTGTAGTCGGCCGATTTGTCTGTTACATGAGATACACGTAAAAAGTGTAATTTTGAGACGGAAAACCCGAGGCTTTATTGTGCCTGCAAAGACTGCCGAAAGACATTGAGTTACGTTTGACGCCCCGTATCTCCTCCTGAGATATCCGAGGATTTTTCATGACTAGCGATTTGAGGAATGATGTTGTCCCGAAACGTCTGGGCAATGCCGCGCTGGCCGGCCTTCCGGATGCAGTCGAGCGTCCGACCTATGACCGCGAGGCGGTCTCCCCCGGCATCGTGCATATCGGTCTTGGAGCTTTCTGCCGTGCCCATGCCATGGTCTACACGGATGACGTTCTGCAGGCCGGGGCGACGGACTGGGGTATTATCGGAGTGTGCCTCATGTCGCCCGCCATGCGGGACGCCCTGAAACCACAGGATGGACTTTACACGCTGCTAAGCCGTGACAATGACACGGATGTGCTGCGTATCATCGGGTCCGTCCTCGATGTCATGGTGACGGCGGAGCAAAAGTCCGAAGTTTTCGAGCTGCTCTGCAGGCCGGAGATTCGTATCGTGACGCTGACGGTCACGGAAAAGGGATATTGCCTGGACGGTGCGACCGGCGGCCTTGATGAAACACATCCGGCAGTCGTTGCGGATCTCGCCAATCCCACAAATCCGCAAAGTGTTCCCGGCTTCCTGACTGAAGCGCTTCGCCTGCGGCGTGCGGCAGGGCAGGCGCCTTTTACGGTTCTGGTTTGTGATAATCTGGCCCAGAATGGAATCAAAGTTTGCAACGCGGTAACCCGCTTTGCCTCGCTCCGCGATGAAGAGCTGGGGCAGTTCATCTCGCAGAACGTTGCCTTTCCTTGCACGATGGTTGACCGGATCACGCCCGCTACGCAGGACGCCGATCGGCAGAAGGTCGCGAATGGTCTTGGGATCGTGGATGCTTGGCCGGTTGTTACCGAGCCTTTCCGCCAGTGGGTCGTGGAGGATCATTTTCCGCTGGGAAGACCGGATTGGGAAAGAGCCGGTGCAATCATGGCCGAGGATGTTCTGCCCTATGAGTTGATGAAGCTGCGCTGCCTCAACGGGTCTCATTCGACGCTTGCCTATCTCTCGGTGATCGCCGGTATCGAAGCGATCGCTGACGCCATGATAGACGAGGATCTGCCCAAGGTGATCCGCCGATTGTGGGACGAGGATCTGATCCGCACCCTGCCGCCGGTTCCGGGGACCGATGTCGTGGCTTACACCCATGACCTTGAAGCACGGTTCCGTAATACGGGCGTACGCCATCTAACCCTGCAGATTTCCTGGGATGGATCGCAAAAGCTTCCGCCGCGACTGCTGGAAGCCGCCGTCGAACTTTATTCTTCCGGTCGAGAGCCGAAGGTCATTCCGCTGACCGTTGCGGCGTGGATGAAGTTTCTGTCGGGCAGGAATGAGCTCGGACTGGATTATGTCGTCACCGATCCGCATGCGGCGCGGTTGACAAGCATTGCCAAGGATGCCGGCGCTGATGCCGTCAAGCTGGCCAATGCCCTTTTCGACATTCGCGAAATCTTTGGAGACGTGCTGCCCGCCAATGCGCATTTCCGAGCCGAAGTCACCAAACATTTATCGAGCCTGATGAGCCGTGGGGTCCACAAAACCCTGAGAGCTTTCCTGGGCGAAGCTGAAGCCTGAAGCGTGCAGCTTGGGGCGATACATAATTAGGGTAGGAGAATACCAAATGGAACAGACATGGCGTTGGTTCGGCCCGGATGATCCGGTGAGCCTGGAAAAGATTCGCCAGGCGGGTGCAACCGGCATCGTCACTGCTCTTCATCACATGAACCAGGGTGGCGTCTGGCCGTCTGACGAAATCGCCAAGCGCAAGGCCGAAGTCGAGGCCGCGGGCCTGACGTGGTCGGTAGTGGAAAGCATCGGGGTCGGTGAAGAGATCAAGACCCGCAGCGGCAATTACCGGGAGAAGATCGACAACTACAAGCAATCGATCCGCAATGTCGCCCGTTCCGGCGTGAAGGTAATCTGCTACAATTTCATGGTGATCACCGACTGGAGCCGTACCAATCTGATGTACCGGCTGCCGAATGGCGGTTATGCGCTTCGTTACGACAGCGTCGATTTTGCCGCCTATGATCTCTTCGTTCTTGGCCGAACCGGGGCCGAGGCATCCTATTCGGCTGAACAATTCGCTGCCGCCAAGGCTCGGTTCGAGGCCATGGACGAGGCGAAGATTTCGGAACTGGAACGTAACCTTATCGACTGGCTGCCGGCGCGCGACTTTGCCTATACGCGCTCGACGTTCAAGGAGATGCTCGAACTCTATCAGCAGATCGGGGTCGAGGATCTTCGCGCCAATCTGATCGAATTCCTGCGTGAGATCACGCCGGTGGCGGAAGAGGAAGGCGCACGGCTGTGCATCCATCCCGACGATCCGGCTTTCCCGATTTTTGGTCTTCCGCGTGTTCTGTCCACTGCGGATGATGTGCGCGCGTTATTCAGAGGCGTTCCCCAGGATGCTTGCGGCCTGACTTTGTGCACCGGCTCTTTCGGGTCCAACCCGAAGAATGATCTGGTGGCCATGACGAAGGAATTCGCGCCGCGCATCCATTTTGCTCATTTGCGCAATACGACCCGCGAGCCGGATGGATCATTCTACGAGGCGGATCATCTCGGCGGCGATACGGATCTCGTTGCAGTGACGGCGGCTCTGATGGCGGAAGAAGACCGTCGTGCTTCGATTGGTCATCCGGTGCCGCAGATTCCGATGCGCCCTGATCACGGACATCTCCTGGGTGACGATATCGGCCAGAAATCCAATCCCGGTTACTCTTTTGTCGGCCGTCTCAAGGGATTGGCCGAGCTTCGGGGCGTCATGCAGACCGTGCAGGCTTTCAGGGAGGGGCGCGTGGCATAACAGACAGAGTATAGTTTCGCAGCCTGCAACGGCATCAATGTTGCCGATACGTCGGAAATCTCGCAAAAGAGGATAACTCGCCCTGACTGCAACAAAGAAGATGAGTGACTGAATGGTGGATCGCAGCCGTTCCCGTTTGACGAGCCAGGTGTTCGACAAGATCCGGGAAGATATCGTATGCGGCCGTCTTGCTCCGGACGCCCCCTTGTCCGAGGCAGACCTTTGCCAGCAGCTGGAAGTGAGCCGGACGCCCGTGCGCGAGGCACTTATCAAGCTTGCCGAAGAAGAGCTGGTCGTTATCTATCCGCATTTCGGGACGTTCGTTGCGCCGATTTCGCTCGAAGCCGTCACTGTTGGGCAGTATATTCGCGAGAAGCTGGAATGCGCACTTGTCGAGGATGCGATCAAACGCATGGATGACGATGGGCGCGAACGCATTCGTGCCAACTTGCGAGAGCAGGCTGCAGTGGTCGGAAACGGTGACGCGTTCTACAGGCTCGACAACGTCTTCCATTCCCTCATCGCCGAACTCAGCGGCTATGCGGGTGCGTGGAATGCGATCTTGCGGGCCAAGACACAGCTTGATCGCGTGCGATATCTGACGACGCAGGACAGCGACCGGATGGCCGTCACCCTGATCGAACACCAGATGATCGCAGACGCGATGATTGCAGGTGATGTCGATGTTACGGTGGCCCACATGCGTTCTCACCTTAGAACCGTTTTCGGGCATCTCGACGGCCTCGGGCTGGACGATCCCCGGCCTCGCCTGCCGTCCCGCAAGCGCGGTGGCAGAGGTAATTCGGCAGCACAGGACGCCTGATGCAATCTCAGCCTGAAGGCTGAGGCAGGCGACAATTCAAAGACTTCGATGCATGGCCTGGAGACCGGCCGGCAATGCACCCGGCATGGAAGCCGGATCAGGAGAAAGATAGCTATGATCAAGAACAGCATTTGCCTTCATCCCGCCGACAATATCGAGATCGCATTGCGCGATCTCAAAGCTGGCGACATCCTGACGACAAGCGGTGTCGCGACCGGCCAGGCCATTGCACGCGGACACAAGATTGCGACCGCTGCAATTCCCGCCGGCGGCAATGTATTGCGCTACGGACAGATCATCGGCCAGGCCAAGGTCGACATCGCCGCCGGCGATCATATTCATGTCCACAACCTGGGCATGGGCGAGCATGCGCAGGATTACGCGTTCGCCAGCGCCAACACGCCTTTGCCGGCTGTCACCGAAGCGCGGACGTTCATGGGTTACAAGCGGGCGGACGGCAAGGTTGGCACCCGCAACTATATCGGTATCCTGACCACGGTTAACTGTTCCGGTTCGGTCGCCCGTTTCATCACGGAAGCGGCCGAGAAATCGGGTTTTCTTGATGCGTTTCCGAACGTCGACGGTATCGTGCCGATCTCGCATGGCACGGGTTGCGGCATGTCCACAGACGGAGAGGGCTATGCCACGCTGTTTCGCACGCTTTCCGGTTATGCGCAGAACCCCAATTTCGGCGGCATCCTTCTTGTCGGTCTCGGCTGTGAAGTGATGCAGATCCCGGATCTGGTCGGTGGCCGTCGCATCCGCCAGGACGGTATGCTGCGTTACATGACGATCCAGCAGGAAGGCGGTACGCGCAAGACGATCGAAAGAGGTCTGGAAGAATTGCGCGGTGTTGCCGAGTTCGCCAATCGCACGACGCGCACGCCTGCTCCGGTTTCGGAAATCACCATCGGCATGCAGTGCGGCGGTTCGGACGGCTACTCGGGTATTACCGCCAACCCGGCGCTCGGTTATGCCTCGGATCTTCTGGTCCGGCATGGCGGTACGACCATTCTGTCCGAGACGTCCGAAGTCTATGGCGCCGAACATCTTCTTACGCGCCGAGCCGAAACGGCGGAGATCGGCAACAAGCTGATCGAGCGGCTGAAGTGGTGGGAAGACTATTGCGCCCGCAACGGCGGTGAGATGGACAACAATCCATCCCCCGGCAACAAGAAGGGCGGGTTGACGACGATCCTTGAAAAATCGCTCGGTGCTGTCGCCAAGGGCGGTACGGCGCCGTTGCTCGGTGTCTACAAGTTCGGCGAGAAGATCGACCGCAAGGGCTTCGTGTTCATGGACAGCCCCGGTTTCGATCCGTGCTCGGTGACCGGACAGGTCGCATCGGGTGCCAACCTGATCGTCTTCACCACCGGTCGCGGTTCGGTTTCCGGCTACAAGCCTACACCCTGCATCAAGATCTCGACCAATTCCGAGATGTATGAGCGGATGAAGGACGACATGGACCTCAACTGCGGCGATATCGTCACGCAAGGGGTGACGATCGAGGAAAAGGGCAAGGAGCTTTTCGAGCTGATCATCCGGGTTGCATCGGGCGAACAGACCAAGAGCGAGGAGCTGGGTTATGGCGGTGCGGAATTCGTGCCGTGGCAGATCGGCGCCGTGATGTAACGGTTTTATCAGGCCGGCAGAGGTGGTGGTTCTCAAAAACAACGCCGCCCGTTGCTACTGGTGAATTGAATGGCTCGGTGTTCATTTCATCGGGCCATTTTCCGTTTCCTGCCGACAAGCGGAGGCATGGTGGTTTTTGGACAGGCTTTGGCGGATCGCCGGTCGTTGATCTGCCGCAAGGTTGACATGCTTGCGGCCGATTACGACTTTGCTGCGACATTCCGTACACCGGCGGTGTCAGTTAAGAGCATGTTCTTTCCCGCTGGATGATTTGAGCGCATGAGAGTTCTGATCGTAGACGACGAAACCCTGGCACGCGACGAGCTGAAATCGCTCATCGCGGAAGAGAGCGATATCGAAATCGTCGGCGAATGCGCCAATGCGATCGAAGGGATTGCGGCGATCAACCGGCTGTCGCCGGAGATCATGTTTCTCGACATTCACATGCCGCAGGTCACCGGGCTGGAAATGCTCAGGATGATCGATCCCGAAAGGATGCCGCGTGTCGTGTTTCTCACCGCCTATGAGGAATATGCGGTGCGGGCCTTCGAGGAGAATGCCTTCGATTACCTGTTGAAGCCGATCCAGGAGGAGCGGCTGCAGAAGACGCTGGCGCGTCTTCGCAAGACGACTTCGGACCAGCGGGAAAAGCTGCTCGATGTTGCGCCGCCGCTGCGCCATATCCCGTGCACCGGCCTTAACCGGATACGGCTGATGAAGCTCGAAGAGGTCGAGGCGATTTTCTCAAAGCCCGGCGGTATCTATGTGCTCGGCAATGACGGGCATGAGCATTTCACCGAATTGACCCTTCGGACGCTGGAGGAGCGGACGCGGCTTATCCGCTGTCATCGCCAGTACATGGTCAATCCGGAGCATATCAAGGATATCGCGCTTGGCGAAAACGGCGTTGCCAATATCCTGACCCTTGGTGGGCGCTCCATTCCTGTCAGCCGGCGGTTTCTCGGGCCGCTGAAGGAACAGCTCGGCATCCTCTGACGCCGACGATCCCCGACACTTTATATTATGCATCTCCCAAAAAATTCGAACCGGGCGCATGTGGGTCTCACATGCGCCCGGTTCCGGCTCGGGAGGAATTTTGGAGAGCCGTTTATTCGGCCGGTGTGCCGAGATATTTCTCGGTTCCACCGGCTCTGTTTACACGAAGCATGTCCTTCCACTTGAAGATCGCGGTGACGAGGATGATGACACCCAGCGCCATCATGATCATCGAAAGGACGGCGTTGATGGGGTTGTAGCCCTTGGCTGCTTCGTTGAGATAGACATTGGCGATCATCCAATAGCCTGCATAGTTCACTGTCACGAACAGGTAGGCGAGCGGGATGAGGCAAGTCAGCACGTAGATCCGCTTGGCCGAGAGCCGCAGGATGATGGTTGCGCCGATGGTGAGACCCAGCGAGGCCATCATCTGGTTCGACACGCCGAACAGAGCCCATACCGAGTTGATGTCGCCCGAATTCAGGAGATACCCCCAGAGAAGGCAGGCGACGACGCTGGCGAAGATCGAGCCGGGCAACCAGTTGATCTGCTTCATCGGAGCCCAGAGATCACCGAGAATATCCTGGATCAGATAGCGGGCAACACGGGTTCCCGAGTCGATCGCGGTCAGGATGAAGACGGCTTCGAACATGATGACGAACTGGAAGAAGTAGGCAGCCAGTGTCTTGAACCAGGGAATGCTGGTGAAAATCTCCGTCATGCCGACGGCGAGCGTCACGGCGCCACCGGTACGGCCGGCGAGGTCCATGCCGATCGACTGTTCGAGGCGGGGCAGATCCTGAACGGTCATGCCGAGCTTGGCGAAGACTTCCGGCGAGGCATTGATGGCGAAGTAGTCGGCCATCGGCAGGGCGGTTGCGGCGATCAGGGCGAGCACGGCAACCAGGCATTCGACCAGCATCATGCCGAAGGCGACGGGGCGGATGTCGCTCCACTTGTCAACCAGCTTGGGCGTGGTGCCCGAGCCGATGAAGGCGTGGAAACCCGAGATCGCGCCACATGCAATGGTGATCGAGATGAAGGGCCATACCGGGCCGGCCAGAACCGGGCCGCCGCCATGGATGAATTCGGTCAGGGCCGGCATCTTGATTTCAGGGTTGATGATGACAACGCCGACGACAAGGGCGGCGAATACGCCGATCTTGAGGAAGCTCGAGAGATAACCGCGCGGGGTCAGGAGCAGCCAGACCGGCAGGGCGCTGGCGAGGAAGGCATAGATCGGCAGCATGATGCCGAGCGTATCGTAGTGGAAGGTGAACCACTGGCCGAGTGCCGATTCCTGGACATAGGGGCCGGCGAAGACCGAGGCGAGAATGGCGGCAAGGCCGACATAGGTTGCTATCTTGCCGTTGCCGCCCATCTTCTCATAAAGGCCGACGATCATGGCGATCGGGATGGTCATGAAGACGGCGAACGTGCCCCAGGGGTTCCGTTCCAGCGCATGGACCACAACCATCGAAAGGCCTGCCATGGTGATGGTGATGATGAACAGCATCGCAAGACCGGTGCACCAGCCGGCGACCGGGCCAAGTTCCGCCTTGGCGACTTCCGACAGCGACGAGCCCTTGTGCTTCATCGAGGCGAAAAGCACGACCGTGTCATGCACCGCGCCACCGATGACGCA
The DNA here is from genome assembly GCF_017313375.1 of Agrobacterium sp. Ap1. Classification (NCBI taxonomy): domain Bacteria; kingdom Pseudomonadati; phylum Pseudomonadota; class Alphaproteobacteria; order Hyphomicrobiales; family Rhizobiaceae; genus Agrobacterium; species Agrobacterium sp. Ap1. The sequence goes on along the minus strand of NZ_JAFLMY010000001.1, from coordinate 638,416 downwards.
GCCGACGAGAAGCCAGATCAGACCGGGCAGATAACCGTATTGGGCGGCAAGAACCGGCCCGACAAGCGGGCCGGCGGCGGCGATGGCCGCAAAGTGCTGGCCGGCATTCACCCACTTTTTGGTGGGTACATAATTGCGTCCATCCGCCAGCGAGTGCGATGGAGTGGTTTCGGCGTCGTTGATGCCAAGCACCTTGCGGACAAAGAAGATACCGTAGAAGCGGTAGCAGATGGCAAGGATGCAGGCCGACCCGATGACAATCGATAAAGCATTGCTCATGGTACGTCCTCCGTAAGAATGACGTCACGCTTACACGCGCGTGTAAGAAGCGGGAGTGGGTGTTTGGGCCAGCGGCGTCATCGCGGCGCGAGCGGCGGAGAATGAACCTTGAGCGGTGGAGAGGTTTTGGCCTTTTGAAGGCTGCGGCGCGGCAGACCGTTTCCTGAAGGCCGTTACTTTGTCGCCGACCACAGGCGGGCGACCTTCAGGCGGCCGCGAAGAGGTGTGCGTGGGGGTATAACGTCATCATGTGAATGATCGTGATGATGGTCATGCCGGCCATCATGATGGTGGCTATGGTCGTGTACGGGCTCACTCATCGGCACGCGCAGGTTCACGGTGGTGAACACTTCCGCTTCCCATTTCACGTCGATGCCATAGGCGTCGCCGAAATGTCCCTTGGTGCGGCGGTCGACGATATTCATGCCGAGCCCGCCATCGACGGACGGTTTGCGGACGAACAGGCCCGCATTGTCGGTCACTGAGATCAGCAGATCATCACCATCCGGCCTTGCCGAGATCGTGATCTGGCCCTCTCCGATCAGTTGTGACGTGCCATGCTTGATGGCATTTTCCACCAAAGGCTGGAGCGAAAAAGCCGGGAGACGGACCTCTGCCAGGTCGTCCGGAACATCGATCTCGATCTGCAGATGTTCGCGGAAACGTGCCTTTTCGATTTGCAGATAGGCGTTCACATGTTCGATCTCGTCGGACAGCGTGACGATGTCGTTCGTCCGCTTCAGGTTCTTGCGGAAGAAGGTTGAAAGGTTCTGCACGAGATTGCGCGCTTCGCCCGGATCTATCCGGATGATGGCCGATAGCGTGTTGAGCGTGTTGAAGAGAAAATGCGGATTGACCTGAGCGTGCAGGAGCTTGATCTCGGATTCGACCAGCATCTGCTTCTGGCGTTCGTAGCGCCCGGCGAGAATCTGGGCAGAGAGCAGGCGCGCGACACCTTCGCCGAGCGAGCGGTTGAAGGTCGAAAATAGTTTGGTCTTCGGTTCATAAAGCTTGATGGTGCCGATTACCGCGTTGTCCTCGCCTTTCAAGGGAATGACGAGCGACGATCCGAGCGGGCAGTTCGGATGGATCGAGCACTGATAACTGACCTCGTCGCCATCGGCATACATGACCTTGTTCTCGGCAATCGCTTCCATGGTTTGGGCGGACGTGATGGCGCGGCCGGGCAGATGATGGTCTGCGCCGATGCCGATGAAGGCGAGGATTTTTTCGCGGTCGGTGATCGCAACCGCGCCGACATTGGCTTCCTCGTAAAGGATGCGGGCGACCTTGGTGCTGTTTTCGGCATTAAAGCCGTTGCGCAAAACGCCTTCGGCGCGTTCCGCGATCTTCAGCGCCTTGCCGGAGAAGACCGTCGAGTGAGTTTCGAAAAGTTTGCGCCGGTCGCCAAGGATGTTCATGAACATCGCGGCACCGATGGTATTTGCCACCGTCATCGGCAAAACGATCGTCTCGACCACATGGGCTGAATCGACAAAGGGTCTGGCGACGATCAGGATGATCGACATCTGGACGATTTCGGCAACAAGCGTGACGCCGGCGATCAGGGGAGGCCAGAAGAGGAGATCGGTCCTTTTGCGGCGCATGAGATAGCTGTGAACCAGCCCGCCAATCAGGCCTTCGGCCGTCGTCGCAATCGCGCAGGCAAGTGCTGTGAAACCGCCGAGCGAATAGCGGTGCATGCCGCCGGTGAGGCCGACTGCAAGACCGACCAACGGGCCGCCTAAAATGCCGCCGAGCACGGCGCCGATCGCGCGCGTATTGGCAATCGCCTCGTCGATATGCAGGCCGAAATAGGTGCCCATGATGCAGAACATCGAGAAGATGACGTAGCAGGCGATCTTGCGCGATGGCCGGACGGTAACCTGCATCAGCGGCAGAAACAGGGGCGTCTTGCTGAACAGGTAGGCGATGACGAGATAGACGCAGGTCTGCTGCAAAAGGCCGATGACAAGGTTCGTCCAGCCGAACATGAAATGTCCTTCGTTCTATCTTCGCCAGCGGATGAGGCGTTCGATCACCGCACCGAGACGATCCATGCCATAAATCGCGACTGCCGCAATAGAAGGCGGCGCGCAACAGCTGCCACGCGCTTCACATTGACGTTTTACACGTTCAAGCGAAGCCGAACCGTCGGTTTCGGTCGAGGCAGTATCATCGGTCGGGGTCAAGCGTAAGCGCATGTGTCCATCACGGCAAGCGGATCGTTTTGATCTGATCCGCCATCAAGGTCACCCGCTGACGGGCCGTGCATTGACCTGTCGCAATACCGGGCTGGCGCTTCTTCCCGGTTCTCGGTGTTTCGGTCCGGGATCGCTTGCGCAACCCCGAACCCATTTTGCGTGTGTTACTTGATCATCGGCAGGAGTTCGGAGACGGATTTCTTCGCGTCGCCATAGAACATCCGTGTGTTCTCCTTGTAGAAGAGCGGGTTCTCAATGCCGGAATAACCGGTGCCCTGGCCACGCTTGGAGACGAAGACCTGCTTGGCCTTCCAGACTTCGAGCACCGGCATGCCGGCGATCGGCGAGTTCGGGTCTTCCTGGGCGGCCGGATTGACGATGTCGTTGGAGCCGATGACGATGACGACCTCGGTACTCGGAAAATCGTCGTTGATCTCGTCCATTTCCATGACGATGTCGTAAGGCACTTTGGCTTCTGCGAGCAGCACGTTCATGTGGCCCGGCAGACGGCCTGCGACCGGATGGATGGCGAAGCGCACTTCCTTGCCGGCAGCGCGCAGCTTGCGGGTCAGTTCCGAGACTGCCTGCTGTGCCTGCGCCACGGCCATGCCGTAACCGGGAACGATGATGACACTGTCAGCATCGTTCAAGGCATTGGCGACACCTTCGGCATCGATGGCGATCTGCTCGCCCTCGATTTCCATCGCAGGTCCCGTCGTGCCGCCGAAGCCGCCGAGGATGACCGAGATGAAGGAGCGGTTCATCGCCTTGCACATGATGTAGGAGAGGATCGCGCCCGAGGAGCCCACCAGCGCGCCGGTAACGATCAGAAGATCGTTGCCGAGCGTGAAGCCGATGGCGGCAGCCGCCCAGCCGGAATAGCTGTTCAGCATCGAGACCACGACCGGCATATCGGCGCCGCCGATGCCCATGATGAGATGGTAACCGATGAAGAAGGCGAGAAGCGTCATCAGGATCAGCGTCCAGACGCCTGCGCCGTTGCAATAGGCAAGCAGCAGAAGAAGCGAGAGACCCGCCGCGCCGGCATTGAGGAAATGGCCGCCGGGCAGTTTCTTCGCCTTGCCGTCGACCTTGCCGGCCAGCTTGCCGAAGGCGACGACCGAACCGGTGAAGGTGACCGCACCGATGAAGACGCCGAGGAAGACCTCGACCTTCATGATGGCCAGTTCGACCGGATCCTTGTGGGCGAGAATGGCGGAAAAGCCTTCGAGCGTTGCGCGGGCAGCCTCGTCCAGGCCACCGACGCGCCATGCCTCGATATGAGCATTGTAGCCGATGAACACGGCGGCAAGGCCGACGAAGGAATGCAGCGCTGCGACGAGCTGCGGCATTTCCGTCATCTGCACGCGGCTTGCCACGTAGTAACCGGCGATAGCGCCGGCGGCGACCATGATCACAATGATCAGGCCGATACCGAAACTGGTGGCGACACCCGGACCGAAGAAGGTGGCGATGACGGCGAGCGCCATGCCGATGATGCCGTACCAGACGGCGCGCTTGGCGCTTTCCTGGCCGGAAAGGCCGCCGAGCGACAGGATGAAGAGAACCGCAGCAGAGATGTAGGCGGCCGAAACGATACCGATCGTCATGATAATAACCCCCTACGCACTCAAGACTTCTGGAACATGGCGAGCATTCGCCGTGTCACGAGAAAACCGCCGACGATGTTGATCGTCGCGACCAGAACCGACAGGGCGCCGAGGACGACGACCAGCCAGTTGCCCGAGCCGATCTGCAACAGTGCACCCAGGATGACGATGCCGGAAATGGCGTTGGTGACGGCCATCAGCGGCGTATGCAGCGAATGCGAGACGTTCCAGATGACCTGGAAGCCGATGAAGCAGGAGAGCACGAAGACGACGAAATGGCTCATGAAGCTTGCCGGCGCATAGGCGCCAACGATCATCAGCAGCACTGTTGCGACGCCGAGCAGGATGGCCTGGTTCTTGGTCTGCGCCTTGAAGGCTGCGACTTCCTTCGCCCGTTTTTCTTCCTGCGTCAGTTCCTTGGCCTTTTCCTTCGGCTTCTGGGCGGCAATCGCCTGGATCTTTGGCGGCGGCGGGGGATAAGTAATTTCGCCATCCTTGGTGACGGTCGCGCCGCGGATGACGTCGTCTTCCATGTTGTGAACGACGACACCGTCCTTGGCCGGCGTCAGGTCCGTCATCATGTGGCGGATATTGGTGGAATAGAGCGTCGAAGATTGGGAGGCCATGCGGCTCGGGAAATCGGTGTAGCCGATGACGGTGACGCCATTGTCAGAGACGATCTTCTGATCGGCGACGGTGAGGTCGCAGTTGCCGCCGCGTTCGGCTGCAAGGTCGATGATCACCGAACCCGGCTTCATAAGGGCCACCATGTAGGCAGTCCAGAGCTTCGGCGCGTCACGGCCCGGAATCAGCGCCGTGGTGATGACGATGTCGATCTCAGGTGCCAGTTCGCGGAACTTTTCCAGCTGTTTTTCGCGGAATTCCGGCGAGGACGGGGCCGCGTAGCCACCGGTGGCAGCGCCATCCTGCTGGCTTTCCTTGAAGTCGAGGAAGACGAACTGAGCGCCCATGGATTCGATCTGTTCGGCGACTTCCGGGCGAACGTCGAAGGCATAGGTGATGGCGCCGAGCGAGGTGGCGGTACCGATGGCGGCCAGACCTGCAACACCTGCACCGATAACCAGAACCTTGGCCGGCGGCACCTTGCCTGCAGCCGTGACCTGGCCGGTGAAGAAGCGGCCGAAATTGTTGCCGGCTTCGATGACGGCGCGATAACCGGCGATGTTTGCCATCGAAGAGAGAGCATCCATCTTCTGGGCGCGCGAGATGCGCGGCACCATATCCATGGCGATGACGTTTGCGCCCTTGGCCTTGGCCTGTTCGAGCAGGTCCTTGTTCTGGGCCGGGTAGAAGAAGGAGATCAGTGTCTTTTCCGGGCTGAGCTTGTCGACTTCAGCGATTTCCGGCGGACGCACCTTGGCGATCACGTCGGAGGCTTCGATCAGCGCGTCAGCCGTCTCGACCACCGTCACGCCGGCGGCGCGATAAGCTTCGTCCGAAAAGCCTGCAGCCTTGCCTGCACCGGTTTCGATCACGCAGTCATAGCCAAGCTTCTGCAAGGCCAGCGCACTGTCCGGCGTCATCGCCACACGCGCCTCGCGGTCCGCGCGCTCTTTAAGAACCCCTATCTTCAATAGTCCCGTCCCCAATTCGTTTTCATCGTGGCCAAGCCGGCAAGTGACCGGCATTCCTGCCGTAAACTGTTACGACAAGGATTTCCGAGCGGAAAGGCCGGGGATGGTACTTGGCGGTACGGTAAGCGCAAGTGGAATACTGCGGGAAGTCGTCTTTTTCTCCCGCATTCCTTGTTTAGTCTTCTGTTTAGCCGCGGCATTACGCGGTTTGATGGCACAGTCGGCCTGTCGCCAGCGACGATAGGTCGCTGGCCGGTATTCAATGAGCAATCTCGTTTCGCAACCTCGCCGGCAAGGCATTTCGCGCTCGCGTTGAGCAAGCCGATCAGGCTAACGCGGTTACGTGAACTTTGGGCAAGTCGCCAAGATTCCACTTTCCCTCAATCGCGCGTTCGATCTGGGCCGCAAGCTGCAGCAGCAGACCATCGCGGCCAAGGCCGGTCTGGATCTGCATGCCGAGCGGAAGGCCGTTGACGTGTTTGGCGAGCGGAAGGCTGAGACCCGGTGTGCCGCAGAGATTGCTAAACGGGGTGTAGGCGAAAAAGCCCCAGAGATTGGCGAACCAGTCGAGGGCCGATGGATTGTCGGTCATCGTCAAATATTCGGTCGTGCCGATCGGCGGCGTTTCCCGGGCAGTGATCGGCGTCAGCACGATGTCCCATTTCTCGTAGAATTCACCGAAGGCGCGGGCGGTTTCGTTGAAGGCGAGCTGCATGTCGGCGCGCTCGGTATAGGTCGCGTCCTTGCCTTGTTCCCAGATGCGGATGTTCATCGGTTCGATGAGATCCCCGGGTGGTCGTTCTAGGCCTCGCATGCGCAGAAGATTGTTCACCGTCTGGGCAAAGTTGGTGATGTAGCAAGCCGTCTGTGCCGTATAGGCTTTCTCGAAGTCTATCGAGGGTTTGATCCATTCGACATGATGGCCGAGGCTTTCGAGGAAACGGGCCACACGCTCCAGCTCGGAGACGATATGCGGCGTCGATTTATATGGTCCCCATTCGTGGGAGACCGCGATGCGCAGTGGTTTCGGATCGCGCTTGATCAAGTTTAGGAAAGGCTCGTCGGGCGACCAGTAGGGCATGAATTCGCCCGGTGCGCCGCCGCGGCAATTGTCGACAAAGGCGGCTGTGTCGCGCACTGTCCGGGTGATGCAGCCCTGTGTCGAGACGACAGAGGTGAAGTCTGAAGCCGCAGGAGCGATGGAAAAGGTGCCGCGGGAGGATTTCAGCCCGATGCCGCCGTTAACGCCTGCCGGAATGCGGATCGAGCCCCCGCCGTCTGTCGCATGGGCAAGCGGCACGACACCGGCGCCGACCATGACGGCGGAGCCGGCCGAAGAGCCGCAACTGGTGAAATCCGTATTCCAGGGGTTGCGGGTAACATAAAGCGCCGGATTTTCCGCCGAGCTGCAGCAGCCGAATTCCGGGGTGGTGGTGCGGCCGATGATATTGAGGCCTGCTGCTTTCATCTTGGTGGTCAGGAAGGTGTCGGAGGTCGGGCGGTTGCCCTTCATGTAGAGCGATCCCTGCTCTTGCAGCCGGCCGGCAAGCGTCGGGCCGAGATCTTTCAGGAGGAAGGGCAGACCTGCAAATGGACCTTCGGGATCTGCGCCGTTGACGGTGGCGTCGGATACCGCATCCTCGAAGATCTCGATCACGCCGCAGATCTGCGGATTGACCGCCTTGATCGCCGTTGCTGCCTGTGTTGCGAGTTCGGATGCGGTGACTTCTCCATCTCTCACCAGTTCCGCAAGGCCAAGACCGTCTTTGCCGAACCATTCGGCCCAGCTCATCACCATCGTCATCTGCATTCCCCAATGTTTTCGTTCTAGCGAAATCTTATTCTGAAAAAGCCTCGGCCAGAACGGCGCGAGGCACGTAGTGCAGGGGTGCAGATAATCACGCCTGATGCGGAGTGTCTCAGGAAATTTGCTGCAGTGCGCGAAAAGGATACGCGCTAAAGGTGGCTTCTGCCGGAGATGTCGTGCGGGGCGTCTTCTGTCGCTTCCTGCTCATTCAAGTAGCGTAGATAGGCGACATATCCGGACAGATAATGTTCGACATCGTCGATGCGCACCCGAAAGGCATGATGGCGAATGAAGAAGGAGCCGAGCACCTTTCTGGGGTTACGCATGAACATCGCCATCTCGGGCCAGAAATGCCCGTTGAGCATGTAATGCGCCCGTTTTTCCAGCGCGCGTTCGAAGCGGCCGGGGGCGATCCGGTTCAAAAGATGCGGGAACCGCCCGTCGATTTTCAACCGCGTCAAAACCTGCCGCGTCGCCATCATCAGCTCGAGAAGCGTCGGGAATGTCGTGATCCGGTTTGCGACAAAATCGAGATGATCGGCGATGTTGTCGATGGCGAAGCGGTAATAGTCTTCTTCGGGGCGATGCCGTGTCAGTTCATTGGCGCAATAGGCGAGCCAGTGGTCGTGATGGCGCGCGTGATCGTTGCGGATGAAATGCCCGAAGGCGAGTTCGACAGCCCTTAGCCAGCGGTTGTCGCGAAGCTGGTCGTAGAGCCGCATCAGGGCGAAGACGGCCTCTCCTTCGTAGTAGATGGTGCGGAATTCCTGCCGGGTTTCGAGGCTGGGAAAAGTCAGGACGTGGCGGAAAGCGCCGGTCTTTTCGTCCTGCATGAAGCAGATGCCGGAGGCAAGCCTCTCCATCAGTTCGTCATGACGGTCGTCGTTAAAGACGCTGGCGTGTTTGGCAAGCGCCAGGATCGCGACGGCATTACCGCCGAGCTTGATCTCGTTGTCGGCTTCGACAAGGAAGGCGGCGATCCTGCCGTTGGGCAGAAGCGCATGGACGATGAGATCGCGTGTCAGGCAGGAAATCGAGTTGCTGATCGCTTCGCGCAGGAGCGGAGTGCAGGTCAGCTCGTATGCCTCGATCATCGCATAGGTGGTGCTGGCATGGCGAAGCGTATTGTAGGTGCCGATCTCCCTGTCGAAGCAGGGGTGATAGCCGTAAACGAAACGGCCGTCGGGGCTGACCTGGCGGGTGAGGAATTCGGAGGCGTCATAGATCAGTGACGTGACCTGCCCGACGTCCAGCTTGTCGATGATCCTGTGTCCGGCATTGAGGCCAGAGGGATGAAGCGGGTAGACCGTCGTTCCGTCGAAAAACGCGCCTGTGCTGGCGAAAGGATAGATCACTCGATCATCTGCAAAGTCCGGCGGTAGGTGATCAGGGAAACGGGAGCTGAAATAAAGAAGAAAGTTCTTTTCGTTCAGTTCGGCTGAGACATTGCGGTTGCGGCCATAGAGCATCGCGTTGGCGTTCAGTTCCTGTTCCTGAAAGGCGATCTCGAACCGGTCGTCCAGTGAAATGCCGAGGCGGAAGTAATTGCGTTTCGTGTCGCTCAGCACGTCACGGAGTTCGGCCCAAGTAGAGGCTTCCAGGGCGGTTGGCCAATCGACCCGCAACCACCGATGCCGGCCGGATTGGCGGCGTTGAATGGTTAGGACGGCCTCCATGCCCGTCTGCCAGGCCTGATCAAAAGACGAACCGCGTGCAATGCTGACGCTCGCCCTTTCCTCACCGTCGGAACAGGAAAAGAACAGCACATAGGCCGGATAGGGCGCGGGCAAGGGATGGCATGCGGATCGTACATGGTCCTGCAGCAGGGTCATATCCGGTGGCGTCGTCATGCAGTCCTCCTTGCACCAGCGCCGTTTTCCTAGCGTTCGCGCATCGCCTCTTTGGCCTTGTTGAAGGGTTTAAGCAGGTAATCCATCACGCTCTTCTGGCCGGTATGGATATCGACGGTGGCGACCATGCCGGGCGAGATCGGAAATATCTTGCCGGCATGATTTTCCAGCGCGTCTTTTTCCGTCTTCACGAAGACGCGGTAATAATAGATCTCGGGGTCTACCTCATCCTGTATCGTGTCGGGCGAGATGGTGACGACCTTGCCGTCGAGTCCGCCATAGATGGCGTAGTCATAGGCGGTGATCTTCACCGTGGCGCGTTGATCGGGATGGATGAAGGCGATGTCGCGCGGCAGGATGCGTGCCTCGATCATCAGCTGGTCGCCAAGCGGGATGATATCCATCAGCTTGCCGTTCGGGGGCACGACGCCGCCGATGGTGGAGACCTCGATATTCTTGACGATGCCGCGCACCGGTGAGCGAAGAGTGAGGCGGGCGAGGCTGTCCGAACGGCCCTTGATGATGGAAATGAGCGAGCTTACCTCGGCATTGGCCTTGGCCAGCTGTTCGCGGGCTTCTACGACATATTGGGTGCTGGTCTCGACCTTCTTGAGTTCCAGTTCCGCCCGTTCGCGCTTCAGGCGGATGATCTCGACACTGCTGGCCGCCCCCATCTTCGACAGGTCTTCATTGACCGCAAGCTCCTGACGGGAGAGGGCGAGTGATTCATCGATCCATTGCAGCGTCTCTTTCAGGTTATGCTGGCGGGCTTCATAGAGCCTGGTCTCCGAAGCGACCAGCTCGGGATAACCGGTCAGTTCATCCGGAAAGGTGAGGGGGGTCTGGTTGACTTCCGCCGTCAGCCTGGCCGAACTCGCCAACGCGGCCCGGTATGTGGCAGCGGATTCTCCGACGCCGGATTCGGTGATCGTCGGATCGAACTGGGCAATCAACTGCCCGCGTTCGACGACCTGGTTTTCCTGCACCATCAGCTTCGAGACGATACCGCCTTCCAGCGACTGGATGACCTGTTCCTTGCTGATCGGCACGACCTTGCCGTCACCGGTCGAGACCTCGTCGAGAATGGCGAAGTGCGCCCATATGAGAACGACGACGATAAGGAGGGCCATGACCTTGATGACGGTCTTTGCCCCGGACAGGCGCACCTCGTCCTCGCCGCCATATTGCCAGCTCTCGTCTACGATACGGGGAAAGGACATGGCCATGGCTAGTTCGCTCCCTTGACGCTGCGCAACTGCTGGGCCGGCTTTTCGCCTTTGAGGACCCGCAGGGCTTCTTCCTTATCGGCATCGAGCACGATGCGGCCACCGTCTAGCGCGACAACGCGCTCGACCAGATCCAGCACACGCATCCGGTGGGTGGCGATAATCACCGTCTTGTTTTTCGCCCAGGCGGAGAAACGCTGGATGAACAGCTTTTCGGTAGCCTCATCCATGGATGCCGTCGGTTCGTCGAGCAGCACGACAGACGGGTTGCGGATCAGCAGCCGCGACAGAAGCAGGGCCTGCTGCTGGCCGCCGGAAAGACCGCGCCCACCTTCGTCGATCAGGTGATCGATGCCCTTCGGAAGCATGCGGATGAACTCATCTGCGCTGGTCATCTGCAGCGCCTCCAGCATCGCCTGTTGTGAGGCGTTCTGGGCGCCCATCAGCACGTTTTCGCGGATCGAGCCATGGAACAGGCGGGAATTCTGGGTGATCAGGCCGACTTCCCGGCGCAGGTCGGACGGGTCGATCTGGTCGATCGCAAGCGTGTCGATCAACGCCTCGCCGGTATGGGGCTGCAGCTGGCCGGAAAGCGCCTGCAGCAGGGTGGATTTTCCCGCGCCGTTCTTGCCGAGAAGGGCGATCGTGTCACCGGCCTTGGTCGAGAAATCCGCAAGTGACAGCGCCGGCCGGCCAGCCGGTTCGCCGTAATAATAGACGGCGCCGCGGAAACGATATTCGCCGAGCAGCGAACCGACCGAAAGCCTCGCTTCCGCCGGCGGATGGTCGACCGCCATCTTCATGATCGTGTTGAGGCTCGACAGGCCGATCTTGGCATGCTGCAGGCGGCCGAGAACCTGGGTCAGCTGCGCCATCGGCGCCATCATGCGCGAGCCTAAAATGGAGCAGGCGACAAGCGAACCGGTGCTCAGGTCGCCCGCCATCACCATAGGGGCGCCGCAGAAGACGATGACAGCAAAGACGCTGGTCTGGACGCCATGGCCCCAGCTTGTCAGCGTGCTGGTGATGGAGCGAAGTTTCACCTGCGCCTCGGCGCTTGCGGAATTGAACGTGTTCCATTTCTGCTGGAACACGCTTTCGGCCTGCAACGCCTTGATATCCTCGATACCCTGGATGGATTCGACCAGCATGGCATTACGCAGCGAGGATTCACGCATGGCGAGGCTGGCATTCCGCTTCAGCTTGCCCTGCGCCAGAAGGCCGGGGGCAACCATGATGAGCAGCGCTGCCGCCGGAATGACGGCAAGCCAGCCGCCGATATAGGCGAACAGACCGAGGAAGAGGAGAAAGAAGGGCAGGTCGGCGATGGCGGAGACCGTCGTCGAGGTCAGCATTTCGCGGACCTGTTCGAGTTCCCGTAACTGGGCGATGAAGGTGCCGGTCGCCTTGGGCCGGTTCTGGTTTTTCACCCGCAGCGCATGGCCGAAAACGAGATCGGAGATGCGGATATCCGCGCGCTTGCCGACGATGTCTATAATGGCCGTCCTGACCTTGCGCATGATGAAGTCGAAGACGACCGCTACGCCGACGCCGATGAACAGGACGACGAGCGTGCTCATGGAATTAGCGGGCACGACCCGGTCATAGACCTGCATGGAGAAGATGACGCCGGCGACCGAGAGGGCATTGGCGACGAAGGATGCCAGGAGAACGTAGCTGTAGGGGCGAAGATCGCTGAGCGCGAGCTTGCGGAACCAGCCATGCGTGTCGGGCGCGATATAGGCATCAATGCGCTCGTCGGGTCGGTTCCGCGCATCGCGGGCGATCAGAAGATGGGTGATGTGGCCATCGATCTCGGAAAGCGGGATCCAGGTCCAGTGACCGTTATCGCCGGCAAAGGTGATTTTCACCTCGTCCCGGTTGATCTCGGTTATCAGCCCGATATCGCCGTAGCTGAGTTCGATCAGCATTGGCAGCCGGCGAGCCGTAATGCCTTTGGCCAGCGGCTCGACCGGCTTTGCATCGAGACCGAAACGCCGTGCCAGCTTGCCTATCCGATGAACGGGGGGCGCTGTCTCCTGCATGATTGAGATGTAGTTCGTGGCAAATTTGGAATGGGCGATGCCATAGTGCTGCGCCAGCAGCCCCATGATCTCGATCCAATCCTTTGCATGGCTCAGCGAGGCTGCATTTGCCTCGGTCTTTTTCTGATCATTCGTTTCGGGGTTAGGTGGGGGAAGGGCAGCTGCCCTTTCCCCTGTCGTTGCCTGCATCCTTTCGGAAGGAGCCTGTCTGGCATCCATCAGCTCATCTCCTCCGCGCTAGACCACCGGCAGCCTTGGTGTCGCAAGATCATCGTCCTGGCTCAGCGGTTCGAACGGATCGAGCGGTGGGGTCTCCACCAGATCCAGAACAGCATCGACTGTATTCGATAGATCGACATTGGCCGACACGTCGACGCCCGAACCGTCGCCTGTATCGACGGAGACCGAGGTGTCGCCGGTCAGGCTGTCGAGCGCACTCAGATCGACTTCCTCGCCGCCCTGAACAAGCAGGCTCAGGCCATCATCCGTATTCAGGGATGCTTCGACCGGCTGCGGCTCATCGGCGGTGGACGGATCGGTATCTTGCGCATCGGAGCTATCGGATGAGGTGTCGCCGTCCGCCGCCATTCTGGCGTTGGTGTCGGGGCTGTCAGCCACATCACCGCCGCTGCCATCGTCGGCAAGGGCGAAGCCCGTCATGTCATCCGATGCCGATGCCGATGCCGATGCAGATGCCATGGTAATGGCGCTGGTATCCTGAACCTCGACATCGATGGTGAGATCGGAAGACAGTTCGTTTCCGGTCACGGGATCGACGACGACAACGGTGAAGTTATCGGTTCCGCCGGCCGTGGCATTGGTGTGAGGGGTGTAGATATAACTGCCGTCGGCGCTGAACACGAGAGTACCGAACGCCCCTTCCACCGTCACCGTACCGTTGACCAGAGCATGGGTCACGCCGTTGAACTCGACCTCACCGATGCGAAGATCATCCGTATTGCCGGTGGCCGCGGCGTCGATGAAGTTACCGTCCGCCCTTTCTCCCACGGTGATCTGGACATTCTCGACCTGATCGGTTGCGGTAACGGAGATTTCGCGGAGCGTTCCAATGCCGAGCGTGATGCCGGGATTGGGGACGAGCGTGGCGCGATACTGACCGGCATCGAGGTCGGTCAGGGTGATCTCGCCGGTGGGCGCCCCAAGCAGGTTCAACTGCAGAATGCCATTATTGACATCGTCAGTGCCATAGGCACCCCGCACCCATGCGGTACCGTTCCAGCGCTCAATGATCACCGAATAGTTGCTGAGCACACCGACATTGACGAGCCCGCCGATCCGCAGATCGAGATCCACCGAATTTGTGCTGCCCGAGAGATTGAAGTTGACGACCGGGTTAGTGGCCGAACCCAGGTTTACGTTCAGCAGGCTGGTGAGGGTAAGCGAAAGCAGCGCCGTGACAGTGGAACTGGCCGTGGATGGCGCTGCTTCGTTCTGGCGGGTGATCGTCTGGTCGAGAATGGCGGTGTCGGCCGCGTTGGTCAGTGCGAAATCCACGCCGGGGGCTGTGGTCGTGGCCGAACCGGAGAGATTGCCTGCCGTATCCCGTTGCACGACCTCGAGTTCCTGGCCGTTTACCTGCGCGGGCGAGAGGCCAACGCTGAACGTGCCGTTGGCGGCGACCGTTCCTGTGCCGATAACCGCACCGCCGGTGCCGGTAACCGTGATGGTGGCGCCCGGTTCGCCGGTGCCGGTCAACTCGTTGCCGGCCGAGCTGACAGCCAGATCTTCCGGCGGGTCAGGGGGGAGCAGGTCTGGTGTGTCGGTGACGACCGACGGTGACACGTTTCCGGCCGTGTCGGTCAGAACCACAGTCAGGTCTCGGCCATCGGCCTGTGTCGGGTTAAGCGTTATGCTGAATGTACCGCCCGGGAGCACGGTTCCGGTCCCGACGACGATACCATCGGCATTGGTAACCCGAACCGCTGCCCCGGCTTCGCCATTGCCGGTCAGAATGGTGCCGGTGCCGTTGACATCGACATTGGTCGGAGCAGGCGGCGCAAGCAGGTCCGGAGAATTGACCGAGGCCACGTCGGACGGGTTTCCGGCGCTATCCGTCAATACGACATCAAGTTCACCGCCATTCACCTGCGAGGGTGAAAGGCCGATGCTGAACGTGCCGTCCGGTGCGACCGTGCCGGTGCCGACGACCTGGCCTGCGGCATTGGTGACTGTCACGGTGGAGCCCGGTTCACCGCCACCGCCGATCAGCGTGCCCGAACTGTTGACGACGAGGCTGGTCGGTGGTTCGGGTCCAGTCAGGTCCGGCGAAGCGACGGTGCCCGGATCGGACTCGTTGCCGGCATCGTCGGTCAGGGTGACGTTCAGGTCACCACCATCGGCCTGAGCCGGGTTGAGCGTAATGCTGAAAGTGCCGTCCGGATCGACTGTTCCCGTGCCGACGACAGTACCGGCGGCATTGGTGACCGAGATATCCGCGCCGGGTTCGCCTTCACCCGTCAGCACGATGCCATCATCGTCGAGAACAAGGTTGGTTGGAGCATCCGGCGCTGTCGTGTCCGTCGTCGAAGCGGTTCCGGGGACAGAGACATTGCCGGCGGCATCCCTCAGAACGACATCCAGTTCGGCACCGTCCGCCTGGGGCGGGTTGAGCGTAATCGTGAACGTGCCGCCTGCGCCAACGGTGCCGGTGCCGACGACAACGCCTTCTGCCGTTGTCACGGTGACGGCCGCACCCACTTCACCATTACCCGTGAGTTGGGCACCGTTTGGAGTGACGACCAGATTGGTCGGTGCGTCGGGCGGTGTGAGGTCCGGCGTTGTGGCCGTGCCCGGATCGGAGTCATTGCCGGCAGTGTCGGTCAGGACGACGCCGAGTGATCCACCGTCGGTCTGCGGTGAGGTCAGGGTGACGGAGAAATTGCCGTTGGTACCGACAGTGCCGGTTCCGACAATGTTATCATCCGCATCTCTGATGGTTACCGCTGCACCCGGCTCGCCCTTGCCGCTGACGATCGTGCCGGTGGCGTTGACGTTGAGATTGGTCGGGGTCTCCGGCGCATCGAGATCAGGCGTGAGGACGGTCCCCGGTTGAGAGATGCCTCCGGTGCCGGTCAAGGTGACCTGCAGATTGCCGCCATCTGTCTGGGGTGGGTCGAGGTCGACACTGAATGTACCGCCGACGACCGTACCCGTGCCGACGATCTCGCCTGCAGCGTTGCGGACCGTGACAGTCGTACCAGTTAGGCCGGAACCCGTAAGGGTCTCTCCGAGAGCATCGACAGCCAGTCCGGTCGGCGCGGGTGGTGCATCGGGATCGGGGGCCTGTACGGCTGCGGGATCCGATATGTTGCCGGCGGTATCTTCAAGAACCACCTGCAGGGCTTCACCATTGATCTGAGCAGGTGCAAGCGGAACGCTGAATGTTCCGTCCGGATCGACTGTGCCGGTGCCGATGATTGTGCCGCCGGCATTCCGGACGGTCACTTCGGTGTTCGGCTCGCCAACACCCGTCAAGGTCAGTCCGTTGTCGCTGACAACCAGTTCGGTCGCGGGCGCAGGAGGCTGAATGTCGGTGATCGGCAGGGTCGTCGTGGGCGATGTGTTTCCGGCATCGTCGGTCAAGGTGACGTTCAATTCGCCCGCGTCGGTCTGGGGTGGGGCGAGGTCGATCAGGAACGTACCACCGCTCCCCACAACGCCGCTCCCGACGACAATGCCTTCTGCATCGGTCACCCTGACTATGGCGCCGGGCTCACCCTCGCCGAAAAGCTCGGTTCTGTCGGGGCTTGCCTCCAGTCCGGTCGGGGCGCCGGGGGGCGTCAGGTCCGGTGTGGCGACGGGGACGGGATCGGTCTCGTTGTTGAAACCATCCGTCAGCGTGACCTCAAGTCCGGAACCGTCATTCTGCGCCGGTGAAAGCGGAATGGAGAAGGTGCCGTTGGCACCGACCGTACCAGTCCACTCATTCGTTCCGTTGGTCACCGTCACTGTCGATCCGACCTCGCCGCGGCCGGTGATCTGTGTTCCGTCCGCGCTGACGCTGAGATTGGTCGGCAAGGCGGGTGGTGTCTCATCGACGGAGGCGATGACGCCCGGGGCCGATGAATTGCCTTCATCATCGGTCAGGACGACCTGCAGATTGCCGCCGTCGATCTGCGCCGGGCTGAGGGGCACGCTGAAGGAACCGTCCGTGCCGACCTCTGCCGAGCCGACCTGCTGGCCGGCGGCATTGGTGACGATCACGGTGGCGCCGGGTTCGCCGGTGCCGTTCAGGACCGTACCGCCTGCCTCGACGTTGAGGCCGCTCGGTGCCGCAGGCGGCGTCGCATCGGTGGTCGGGACGGTACCCGGATCGGAGATGTTACCGCTTCCGTCAGTCAGGACCACGGTCAGGTCTCCGCCATCGATCTGGGCGGGGCTGAGACCGATCGTGAACGTTCCATCAGGACCGATCGTGCCGGTGCCGACCGTATCGCCGGCTGCGTTGGTTACCGTTACCGTCGTGCCGATTTCACCTGAACCGGTCAGGACCGTACCTGCGCCATTCACGGCGAGATTTCCGGGCTGGTCTGGTTCGGTGATGTCCGGTGCGGTCACGGTGACGGGATCCGATGCATTTCCGTCGCCGTCGGTCAGGACCACAGTCAGGTCCCCGCCATCCGATTGTGCAGGATTGAGTGGGATGCTTATCGCGCCTGTTGGCCCGACTATGCCCGTACCGACCACATCTCCGGCTTCATTGGTAACTGTGACGGTGGCGCCGGCTTCGCCCTGGCCCGTCAGTGTCGTGCCGCCATTGCCGACAGTAATGCCGGTCGGCGCATCGGGGCCAACGAGATCGGGTGATGGTGCAAGGCTCGGGTCGGACGTGTTGCCCTGAGCATCCGTCAGTATGACCTCAAGATTGCCGCCATCCGTTTGCGGCGGGGTCAGCCCGATACTGAATGTGCCATTCGGCCCGACCGTGCCTGTTCCAACCGGATCTCCGGCCTGGTTGGTGATGGTAACGGTAGCGCCCGGTTCTCCGCGGCCGGTTATGACTGTACCGGCGGCATTGACGTCGAGGTCCGAGGCGGGATCCGGTCCGGTCGTATCCGGCGAGGTTGCCGTCACTATCGGCGACGTATTGCCGGCAGCATCCTGCTGCACAACCGTTACCAGACCGCCATTGTCCTGGGTGGGGGTTAGGTCGATGGTGAAGCTGCCATCGCTGCCCGCCGCGCCTGTGCCGATGATAATTCCATTGGCATCTCTCACGGTTACTGTCGCTCCCGCTTCACCTTGACCGGAAAGCTGGCTTCCATCGCCGCTGACTGTCACACCGGTCGGTGCCTCCGGAGCAACGAGGTCGGGAGTGGTCACCGTTGCTGGTGGTGACAGGTTTTCACCGCCATCTTCGAGAATGACGGTCAGATCGCCGCCATCGGTCTGTGCCGGGGCGAGCGTGATGGTGAATGTGCCGTTGCCGTTCACCGTTCCGGTGCCTACTTCCTGCCCGGCCGCGTTGGTTACGGTGACGGTCGTGCCAGGTTCACCGCGGCCGGTCAGCGTGGTTCCGGCGTCGTTGACAGCAAGGTTTGTCGCGGCCGCGGGATCGATCAGATCGGGGGAAAGCGTCAGCGCAGGCTGCGAGGTGCCGTTGGCATCCGTCTGCGTCACTCTCACTTCCCCGCCATCGATCTGTGCGGGGGTGAGGGTAATGGAGAAACTGCCATCCCCCTGAACGGTTCCGGTGCCGATCGTCGTGCCAACTGCGTTGGTAACCCTCACCGTTGCACCGGGTTGCCCCTCGCCGGTGAGTATCGTGCCGGTACCATTTATGTCCACGTCCGTCGGTGCTGGCGGTGCATCGGGATCCGGTGCCTGCACGGTGCCGGGCGCGGAAGCGTTTCCTGCCGCATCCGTCAAAACGACATCCAGCTCGCCGCCGTCCAGCTGGGCCGGATCGAGATCGACACTGAACGTGCCGTCCGGGTCGACGGTATCTTCGCCAATCACATCGCCAGCCGCATTGGTCACCGTCACCTTGGTTCCTGGCTCGCCTCGGCCTGTCAGCACCAGTCCGCTGTCGCTCACTGCCAGATTGGCGGGTGATGCAGGGGATTGGTCATCCTCCAGCGCTACCGTTGCTGAATCCGAGACGTTGCCTGCGGCATCCTGCTGCACGACTTTCAGTTCGCCACCATTATTCTGGGTGGGATCAAGATTTATCGTAAAGCTGCCGTTGCCGGCAACCGTGCCGGTTCCAACGATCACGCCGCTTGCATCGCGAACTGTCACCGTCGCTCCCGGCTCGCCACGGCCGGTGAGGATTGTTCCGGCGTCATTGACGTCGAGAGATGTCGGTGCGTCGGGTGCGACAAGATCCGGGGAGGCTATGATAGCTGGCGCGGAGTCATTTCCTGAAGTGTCTTCGGCAACGACCTGCAGGTCGCGGCCGTCTGTCTGGGCGGGGTTAAGCGGAATACTGAAATTGCCGGTCGCGCCGACAGTTACAGTGCCGACCACGACACCATCCGCATCCGTCACAGTTATCTTCGCACCCGGCTCTCCGCGTCCCGTCAGCACCGTGCCGTCATCGTTGATACTCAAATTGCTCGGGGCGGAAGGGCCGGCCAGATCCGGTGCGTCGGTCGTTCCCGGCAGGGATGTGTTGCCGGCCGTATCCGTCAGTGTGACTTCGAGCGTGCCACCATCTGTCTGTGCCGGGGCAAGCGTGACGGTGAACGTGCCATTCGGGCGCACCGTCGCAGTGCCGATCTCGTCGCCTGCTGCATTGGTGACGGTGACCGTCGTTCCGGGTTCGCCGCGGCCGGTGAGCGTAGTGCCTGCGTCGTTTACATCCAGATTGGTGGGGGCCGCCGGGTCGATCAGGTCGGGAGCCGACGTTAGGCCGGGCTGCGACGTGCCGTTGGCGTCACTCTGGACCACACGCAGCTCGCCGCCGTCGATCTGGGCGGGCGCAAGCGTGACTGAGAAGGTCCCGTCATTCGTAACGATCGCAGTGCCGACGACCTGGCCAGCGGCATTGGTAACCCTGATCTGAGCCCCCGCCTGTCCGTCACCGGTCATAACTGTCCCCGAGGCGTTTACATCCAGATCCGTCGGGGCAGGGGGTGCGTCGGGATCCGGCGCAAGCACCGTGCCCGGGGTGGACGCATTGCCTGAGACATCGGTCAACACGACTTCCAACTCGCCGCCATCGAACTGGGCCGGATCGAGGTCGATTGCAAATGTGCCGTCGGCGGCGACCGTGCCGGTGCCGACGTCTTCACCGGCCGCGTTGGTCACGGTCACCGTCGCGCCCGGTTCGCCGCGCCCGGAGAGCACCGTGCCGTCGTCATTTACACCGAGATTGGTCGGCGGTGGCGGTGCCTGGATATCGTCGACATCGACCGTGCCGGGTTCCGAGACATTGCCGGCTGCATCCTTGAGAAAAACCTCAAGCTCGCCTCCATTGTCCTGTGTCGGGTCGAGGTCTATCGTGAAAGTGCCGTTCGCTCCCACGGTTCCGGTGCCAACGGTTACGCCATTGTCATCTCGGACCGTTACGGTCGCTCCCGGCTCTCCCCTGCCTGTCAAAACTGTGCCACCGTCGCCTATCGCAAGGTTGGTCGGCGCGTCGGGTGCAATCAAATCCGGGGACAATGCGGTTCCGGGATCGGAGACGTTTCCGCTCGCATCTTCCAGCACGACGCTCAACTCGCCGCCATCGATCTGGGCGGGATCAAGAGTGATGCTGAACGAGCCGTTTGCGCCGACGATGCCGGTGCCGACCACAACACCGGCCGCATTCGTCACGGTGACTTCCGCCCCCGGTTCCCCGCGACCGGTCAGGGTCGTGCCGGCATCGTTGACGGAAAGATTGGTCGGAGGTTCTGGTGCCTCGGTATCTGAATCGGAGTCCGAGTCGGCATCCGCATCCGCATCCGCATCGGCATCGGCGTCAGCATCTGCATCTGCATCCGCGTCGGCATCCGCATCCGAATCTGCGTCGGAATCGCTATCATCGGAGTTCCCGCCGCCAGAGCTGGCGCCGACGCCAATTGCTGCAGCTCCGAGCCCGAGTGCTGCTGCAAGGCCAAGCACCGAAGCCCCGCCGCCGCCAGCACCGGCCGCTGCACCCGCCAGCTGGTCGATCGGGGCACCTTCGACAAACTCGAAATTGGCGAGTTCGTCGGTATATTCGCCCTGCCAGACATTGCCGGCGGAATCTTCGAGCACGAGTTCGCTACGTTCGGCGCCGTCGCCAGTATAGAAATTCTCGATACGGATATCGGCTCCATTGCGGACGTCGATGATAAGATCGTTGCCGGAGCGTGTGGTGGCCGTGATCTGATCGGGAGATAAGGAGAGTTTGACTGTGCTTGGCTTGGAAAGGACGATATCGTTGTCGTTTACAGTGGTTGTTTGCCCACTTGCCTTATCCAGTATTACAGCGACCATCTGACTCTCCCTGTGAGGTGCCGGGCATCATGCCCTTTCCAGTGCGCCGCCCCCCGCCTTCTAGGCGAGTTCTCCCGTTCCTCGTCACCGTTCAGGCCGACGCGGCTCGTTGGATGTCGTTAGCAGCACACCAGAATGAAGTTGCTGTAATTCATGCAATCTTCAATTAGATATCGCTTATGTTTGTCTTTGTGGCTTAAGGAAGGGTAAACGGGCGACCTGAAATGAAGCGAGGCTGTGCCGTGACGCGACGGACAGCGCTTGGGGGCGCATCATCTCGGTATGCATTTGTCACGCAGTTGTGAAAAATGTGAGATTCAAGTCAGGTTCGAGGTGCGCGCAGCGGTACTTTCTGAGCGTCTGCCGAGATTTGTTCCGGGGAGGGCGAGGATAGTCCAAAAGCGTCGCGAAGCCTGCCAGCCGCATAGGCACATTCGACGTTCAGCTTGTAGAGATCAAACCGGGTGTTGATCTCGTCGAAACGGGCCGAATGCAGCTCTTGGTCAGCGTTCAGCACATCGAGCAGTGTTCGAGTTCCGAGATCGAGAAACTGTTTCTGGTACAGATCTCGCGTTTCACGCATCATTGTCTGCCGCGATCCGAGCGACTTCAACAATGTGCTGAGGCTGCCTACCTGAGAGGCCGATTGGATCCATGATCTCTGGGCGTCGTATTTTCCAACCGCAATGGCTGCTTCTGTTGCCTGTGCACCGTATCGGGCGGCGTTCTGACGGGCCCTGAAAGAGCTGCCGTTATAGAGATCGCTCTTGATAGTCACGCCGACCATGTAATCAGTGTCGCCGCCACCCCAAGTCTTCATCCGGGTCGTACCTTCCAATGCTATCGTCGGAAGCATGTCGGCGCGTGCAAGCTTGACGCGCGCATCAGCTTCGCGCTTGCGGGATTTGGCGGCGATGACGGTCGGAACGGTTTCCCAGGCTGGTTCGGGACCGGCGCAGGCCTTGTTGAGGGTGGAGGGGAAAGACGGGCGCAGGCGCACATCGTTTATCTGGCCGAGAAGCGAGTTCAGGGAGCCTTCCCAGCGCTGCTTTTCTGCGTTGATCTCAAGCGCCGTGGACTGTGCAGCCTGGATGCGGGCCTGTGCCTGAAGCTTGTCCGATCGCGTGCTGGCGCCACGATCGGTTCTGGCGGTTACCAATTCAGCGATGGCAGAAACGTCCTGGACCTGTTCTCTGGCGATCGCGGCCAGCCTGGCGTTGCGCATGACCTCCACGGAAGCAAGTACGGTTTCTCGGATCATATCGTCGACAGTGGCCAGAAATTCTGCCCGGCGGACGCCGGATATGGCGGATTCCGCTTCGACTCGACCTGACACTTTTCCGAAGTCGTAGATCATCTGGCTGGCGGTGGCATTAAACCTCGGCGACCAGTCTCCGCTGTCGCCTTTCTGTGCGGCGAGGTCGATCCCTCCTCCTATGGACGGCAGATATCCCGATCTTGCGTCCGCGATCAGCTCGTTTTGTTGCCTGATACGTCCGGCCGCCTCCTGGATCGAGGGATGCCAGCTGACAACCCGGCGCACGGCAGTCTCGATATCGGTGACCGGTACCGGCTTGGCTATCGATCCAGTCACTTCGGGCGAGGGGGGAAGCGTTGATCCTGCAAGCATCTGCGTTTTTGCGGCCTGCTGTCTCTGGGCGGCAGTCTTGTCAGGTGTCTGGCTGCAGGCCGTCTGGATGACGGCCGCAGTTATCACGAGGCCAAGTTTGATGGTGCGACCTGAACGCATCTAGTCTCCATAGACCGACAATCGAAAGCTGAACCGGCCTACGCGACACCATTGGCTGGAGAAACTCTCCCAAGCACTTAGATTCGCTAGATATATAAGTGATTCGTGAGGTACTGCAAACCAGGGTTGAGCGTCGTGGTCGTAACCTGAGATCGTATCCCCTCAGGGTAGCCTGTCCCGCGAGTTGTGATCAGGCGGATGAACGCAATTAGGATCGCAGGAGCTGGTTTAATCCGTCCTTATTATGAATGATACAATTTTAATAAAATTCACTTAAGTATTAAATGGATGTCTGGAAATATATCGTAACCATTTCCTTCATTTGTATTTGAATGGCACGCCGGTGTTGTGTTCTATGGGGTGGAAGACAGGACGTCTTTACAACGCAGCGGATGTTTTGCTTTGCTCTCTATGGCCCTTGAAGCGCACGACATAAATGTCTCTAGGATGGCTGACTGGCCCCAGGTGATGCTGGGCGGGCTGCCTATCGTGCGTTCGACTATGGAGCAGGCTGCGACCGGCTTCATAGAACAAGCGCTTCGCGCGCGAGGCCAGAATAATCTTCCCTTCTATTCGACCTCAGCAAACGGCCAGGTTCTGGCCATGTGCGTTCGTGACCGCGAATTCATGCAGCTTATGCTGGAGGCAGACCAGATCCATGCTGACGGCATGCCGATGGTTCATTGCTCGAAACTTCTCTGCGAGACACCGCTGCCTGAACGGGTAGCGACGACCGACCTTGTACATGCGGTGGCCGAACGGGCGCAGGATGAGAGCGTTAGCTTTTATTTTCTAGGCGCAAGTGAAGAGGTCAATTCCAAGGCTGTCGCCGCGATGCGGAAGCTCTATCCGCGCCTTCGCTTCGTCGGGCGCCGCAATGGCTATTTTAGCCCAGAAGAAGAGGAAGACGTCGTTGCGGATATCCGCGCCAAGCGCCCAGATATCCTCTGGATCGGCCTTGGTTTTCCATTCGAACAGAAATTCGTCAGCCGTAATCTGGAAAAGCTGCGTGGCGTCGGTGTGATCAAGACATCTGGCGGGTTATTCGATTTTCTCTCGGGCAAAAATCCGCGCGCGCCGATGTGGATGCAACGCCGGGGACTGGAATGGGCCTATCGGATGTATAACGAGCCGAGGCGTCTGACGCTTCGATACATGCTGACAAATCCCGTCGCGGTTTATGCGTTGCTGCGTTATTCGCGATAGCATTCGCTGACTGTTTGACATGGTCTACGCGATTTGAGACGGCGTCCTCTGGGCGCCTTTTTCATTTCTGCTTCAGGTGTGCGGTGTATCGGCTGCTGATTGGGTCGCTCTCATCGACCCCGTCGAGCGCCTGGCCGACGAACCGGCTCAGGCCCGGCGCTCTTCCCCGGATTGCCTGAATATCAGCATCGCCAGGCCGAGGATCATGGCAGCCATGCAACCCAGCACAAACCCGCCAAACATGCCGCCCGCAGTCAGATAAAGCGTGCGGGGCGGATAGCTGCGGGTTTTTGGTATGGTCGGAGGCGAGATCACCCTGACATTCGTGGTATTGATCTGCTGGCGTTCGGCAATCTCCTTGGCACGCGCCATGAAGGCCTGATAAATCGTTGACTTGGATTCCGCCTCGCGCTCGAGCTGACGAAGCTGAACGAGAGCGTCATTGTCACCGAAGACAACCGACTTCATCGTATTCGCCTGATTTTGCTGTGCCATCAGGGCGGCTTCAGCCTGAGCCAGTTCCGACCTAGCTGCCGTTAGGATGCGGTTCTGCTCGGCGGTGATCTGCGCCTGGATGGCATCCAACTGTGGCCGCATTGCCGAGATTCTCGGATGCCTCGCACCAAAGACTGCAGATTGCGCGTCGAGTTCCCGCTTGGCCGCGGCATATTGTGTCCGCAGCGCGGTCATCGTCTGCGATTCGATTGATGCGCTGTCCAAGCGATTGTCCGGACTTCCTGTTGAAAGCTCCTGATAGCGGCTGCGAGCGCGAATGACCCGGGCCTGGGCGTCAACGAGCTGGGTGTTGGTCTGGTTGGCGACGATGCTGCTTACGAGCTCGCCGGAGCTTGAAAGGATATTGTGTTCGCGCTTGAACTGCTGAACTGCTTCATCCGCTTTGGAGACCTCACTCTTCAGGGCATCGAGACGGCCGGTTAGCTCAGTCGCGGCCCTGCCTGCGCCGTCTGCCTGCGCTTTGACCAACTCGTCCTGGAAGTTGGTAATGATCGAATTTGCGATTTCCAGCGCCTTGGGTGCAGATTGGCTCCAGACATCGAGATTGACGACGAAAGAGTTTTCTTCGCGCTTTGCCAGGACATGCTTTTCAAGCGAACGCAGCGCGTCCAGGCGGCCGGATTGCGCATCAGGGGATTTCGTATCGCCGAATTCCGGATCCTGATCGAGATGAAGCGCATCGATGACGCTGTTGAGCACGTTTGCCGAAGTCAGTATCCGCAGCTTGCTTTCGACATCATAGATCTGCATGTCGAGCTGGTTGTTGGAAGCGTAGATATCATCGTTCATGACCCTGAGATTGGTCGGATCGATGAAGATCTGCGAGCCGACGGTGAATTTGGCTTTGGAGAAATTGCCAAAGCCATATCCCGCCAGAGCGCCGAGGATGATGCACAGGAGAACGAGCCATTTTCCGGCCCAAAGCCAGCTGATAGCCATTCCGGTGCTGATTTCCGGCCATGTTATCGATGGCGACATCGGCTGTGGCGCGAGCTTTGCCGGCGATGAGACGGCCTGCAGTTCTTCGTTCGGTCCAAGATAGGAAAGCAAGGAACGCTGGCCAGGCGCAGGCACATGGTAAGCCTCGTCATCGCGAGCCTTGTTCGAATCTGCGTCGCGCCGAAGAAACTTGGGTGGTCTTAACATGGCATACATGGGGCCGGACCTGCCTTTCGCGGCCAATGAAACTCTATCTACGCTAATAAGCGGTAAACCATGCCTCAGAAGAACGCGCTACGGACCGGTTATTGGTACATAGTTCCTCACACTAGGCGTAAAAGTTTAAGATTTATCGGTTCTGGTTGGAGCAATTTCCCGATTTGGATGGATCGCCGACATTGACGCGCTATCTCGTGCTTAGATCCGATGCAACGACCGTGTGCGGGGTGGAGGCATTTACCCGAAACCTG
The DNA here is from genome assembly GCF_017313375.1 of Agrobacterium sp. Ap1. Classification (NCBI taxonomy): domain Bacteria; kingdom Pseudomonadati; phylum Pseudomonadota; class Alphaproteobacteria; order Hyphomicrobiales; family Rhizobiaceae; genus Agrobacterium; species Agrobacterium sp. Ap1. The sequence continues at coordinate 612,492 of NZ_JAFLMY010000001.1, read as the reverse complement.
GCCATCCAGCTTGGTTCACGCGCTTCCAGCGATGTTATGGACGGGAGTTTTCGCCGTTTGTCGGAGCGTCTGGCGGAAGCTGATGCAATCGTTTTCAACTTTCCGATCGTTGCCTGGAAAAAGCGGCTGGTGGAGCCATTCGCCACGGCAGCACTGGCAAAACTGAAGCGCAAGCGGGTGATCGTCATTTTGCACGAGTGGGCGAGCCTCGACTGGAAACGGCGGCTGATCCTCTGGCCGGTTATCCTGCTCGCCGACGCCATTCTCTTTTCGGCTCCGGAGGTCCGGCGGGAATGGCTGGGGAGCCGTTATCCCGTCGGTAAAAAAGCGATCGCCGTTATCCCGATCCCCCCCAATCTTTTGCCGAGCGGGCATGATAAAGCCGGTCCGGCGGCACTTGCCATTCGTGCGCTGCGTGCCGGCGGACGGACGATCATCGGCCAGTTCGGTTCGATCTATCCCAAAAAGAACTGCGCGGAACTTCTCGCAATCGCTCGGGCGCTTGTGGACGAGGGGCAGGATGTTGGGGTTGCCTTTGTCGGCTCCTTCATCAAGGGCATGGACAATGTCGAGGAGGATTTCCGCGCCCGTGTCGAGGCGCTGGATCTCGGTGACCGGGTAATGGTGACGGGCTATCTTTCGACCGATGAAGAGGTTTTTGCGGCGTGCCGCGAAGTCGACATCTTCTGCTACAGGTTTACGGAAGGCTTGACCGCGCGGCGCGGCAGCGTTTTGGCGGCAGCATTGGGCGGTCGTATCGTCGTTACCAACGCGCCCGCCGATCCGGCGGGGCTTGAGCACCATACCCTTTTTCAATCCCTGATCGGAAACGGAAACATCGTCCTCTGCCAGCATGATGCAGATGCCGGTGCGATGGCAAATGCCATTCGTGATGTAATCGGACGCGTGCCGCCTCCGCTGAATATCGATGCCGAGATCGCATCGCTTTGGTATGCAATCATCGGCAAACTTGAGGGCGTCGAGAGCGCCGGTCAGTCAAAGACACGACCGATGGAAATCTCCGGCTAACTCCACAGATTACGCGTCAGGGCGACACGACGGATCAGGGATGGCTCGGTTCGTGTGTGGGACTGGATGGCGATGGCGTATTGATCCTTGGCCATTGCGTCGATCAGTTTTCCGATGCCTGTTTCGTCCAGCGCCGGCCCGCTCCAATAGGTGGCGCAGAGGCTCTGTTCGACGATCCGATGACGTCCCATCAGTGACGGATTGCCGGCAACGCCGACGCCATAGAGGATGTATTCGGAAAAGTCCCTGGCCTTGCAGAGCGCCTTCCACCAGGGGAGGCCGGTCACGGCTTCTATCCTGTCGACGATCGTGTTCAGACTTTCCCGATCCCAGACGATCATCTGGCCGATATAGTCGTCACCCGGTAGGGGAGGTTCCTGTGTGTCCATCAGTCGGTAGGCATTCTTCTGCCAGAGGACGTGGCTTGGGCGTGTGTCGTTCACCCCGCCCAGATCGGCATAAAGGGGCGAAAGCAGATCGCCGGCAAATCTCCCCACGTCGAAGGGACGTACGAAGCAGTTGTCGGAATCGATACACATGACCCGTTCGCAGGATTGCAGAAGCGCCATCGCGAGTTTGCGCAATTGCTGCACGTGCCAGCCATAAACCGGCAGTCCGATACCGGGCGCCCAGTAATATTGGCGCCCTTTCCATTTCAGAAAACCCGGAAGCGCATGCAGCGTGCCCGGCAGAAGAACGGAATCGGGAAGCACCAGCCGCTTTTCGTTGCCGAGTTGGGAGAAGAGTTCGAGGTCGCTATCGGCGACAAGCAGATAGTGCCGATCGTAGCCGGTAACGAAAGCATCGATTGAATCACACAGGAGACGGCATGACTCGAAATCCCGAAAATAGCTTGGTGTCACGAGACTGACAGTGGCGGTCATTCGATGATCATGGCTCCGGAGGCAGATGAGCCCAGACTGCCAAGGTTCGACCTAAGGCTCCGTTAATCCCGTTCATGTATAGTGCTGGCCGGTGCGATTATCCGTGGATAGACAGCCGCACCGGCATGCAGGCCCTGGCGAAATCAGGGCCGCCGGTTGGAGATAACGAGTGGGATTGAGGTCCAGGCACGAATTCCGGCAGTTCGCCCGTCATCTCGGATCCTATGTCGGATCGAGCGGGGCACTGCTTGCGTCGAGCGTCACCATGCTTTTGACCTTCGCGCTGCTGGCCCGCCATCTCGGTCATGAACAGTTCGCGCTCAATGCGACGATCACCGCGCTGACCAATCTCGGCATTCAGGTTTGCGGGCTGGGATCGCAGGAATCGCTGGTGCGGCGTGTCGCGCAGGAACCGGGCTTCTATCCCGACATGCTCGGGCATGTGCATATTCTCAATCTTGTTTCGGGCGCGGTGCTGGTGATCGCCGGGATGATCGCGATCCCGCTGATGTTTCCCGTCTCGGATCACCTGCTGACGACGCTTGTCGCCACGGCGCTGATACTCTTCACCAATATCATCCTGTTGAAGGTCATCTGGCTCGCCACAAACAGCTATATCGCCCATTCGCGCTTTTCGGTCGCCAACAGGATCGAATTTCTGTTTGCCGTGCTGCGCATGGCCGCCGCTGTCGTCAGCTGCCTCGTGTTCAATATCACGACGGTGGCGGAATGGGCGGTCTGGAATTTTGGCGCGCATGCGGTTGTTGCGGTCATTGCGCTGATAGCCATACGCCGATTGGGCCGGCCGAAGTTCAGGATCGTTCGCGAAGAGGTGCCGATCGGCATCATGTTCGCTAGCCAGTTCTTCTTCAAGGCCGGGCGCAGTAATGCCGACATTCTCGTCTTGAGCGCGGTGGCGGGGTCTGAAATCGTCGGTAGCTATTCGATCGCGCGTCGATTGACCGAAGCATCCTATATGGCGGTCGAAGCTCTGAACCGGATCGTTTATCCCAGCTATGCGGCTGCAGCCCTGAGCGGCATCGGCGCAGTTCTGGGGCGCGCCAAGCAGATGCTGGTTCTGACGACCGGAATCGGGATCTGCGCCGGTCTCTTCGTTTGGATCATCACGCCGTGGCTGCCGGTTCTGTTCGGCCATGAATATGTTTCGCTAACCTGGATGACGCACGCCCTGTGCTGGGCAGTGATCCCAATCGCAATCAGCGCTACCGCATTTGAAGCGCTCGGCGCATCAAGCCTGCAGAATGTGCGGGCGCGAATTCTCAATGTCTCTAACATTGTAGGTGCCGGACTTGTGGCGCTGGCGGCGTATTACGCCAGTGTAAGTGGTGTGATAGCGACTACCTACATGCTGGAAATCGTGATCGCTATTCTGGCCTGGCGGGCGCTTTTGACCGCGCAGAACGCCATCGAACATCCAGAGCGGTCCTCCGAGACCGAGGCCGAGCCGGTAAAACAACGCACGGCATGACCTGAACTGAACTGGAGATCAGTTTTCAGCGATGTGATTGCCGGCCTTCAGGTTCGGGTGCCGTTCGACTGCCTTTATTTCACTGGCCTTGTAGGGTACCGGGAGGAAGCCGAAGCTTGCTGTGATCCGTCCGATCGACATCAGCACCGGATGGCTGGCAGGAAGAAGGCGCCTTGTCCGGATCAGAAGCCCCATCGCCTTGAAAATGCTGAGGCCAAGCGAAATGAAATTCTTGGCCTGAAGCCTGGCGGTAACGGCAGCTTTCGCCATCTGCTTGCCGTCAATAACGTAGTTGATGCTTCCCGTGCGGATGGAACGGCGCATCAGCCATTTGGGGGTCGTCCGTTCGGCTGCGACGGTCTCGTGAATGACTGCTTCCTCACACCACCAGAAAGTGAAGCCGGCGGCGCGGCAGCGGGCGAAGAATTCCATGTCGCCGCCGCCGAGGAAGTTGAATGCGACGTCGAACAGGTTCGGCTCCATCCGCGCGAAGACCTCGCGGTGGACAAGGCAATTGCCTGTGCCATGGATGGCCGGCACCTGCCGGGTCGGCCCGTCGATGAAGCCGTAAAGGGGATGCTGGCTGACGGATTGCGGTACCGGTATGTCGAATTGCCGGATGACCGGGCCACCAACGATCCTGGCGCCGGTCGTGCGAGCCGTCGACACCATATGTGCCAGCCAGTCGGGACTTGCGATCTCGTCATCATCGATCATCAGGAAGTAATCGGCGGCGGGGAAGCGCTCGCGTGCTTCTGCGAATGCGCGGTTGATCGCATGGCAATTGCCCTGGCGCGGTTCAATCACGACGGCAGACGGAATGTCGGAACCGCTGAGCGTTTCGCGCGCAGCCGCGGCGCCTAAAGGTTTTTCGGCGTCATTTTCGATAACGACGATTGCGAAACTCAGGTCGCCCTTTTGCGCCAGCAGCGATTGAAGCGTGCGTGCCACGCCGTCCGGCCGGCGAAAGGTCGGAATGCAAATGACGGCTTCTACCGAAGCTTTGCTTTCGTCCTGCACGCTTTTGTCTCCGGGGCGTTGTCGCGCTGGTGAGGGCGTCCGTAGGCTGATCACCAGATGGTTCAATACGAAAGGAAATCAGCGAATACAAATGTATGTTGGGCTTTCAGTTAATATCACGTGGCGCTAACGGGCGCGGCCCACATCACTGCCGGGACTGGAGGCTTGCGCCGGCCTGTAATCTCAACCCGAACACGGCGATGAGCATCGTGAACCACAAAGGCCCGTTGTTGACGAAGAAGAGATTTTCGAGGCCTGCCAGAAGGATCGAAAAGATCCAGATACGCAGGAACAGCCGCGTCAGGCCCACATCGTTCTGCGTGGCAAAGGCCTTACCCGCATCTCTGAGCGGCAGGATAAGAAGCCAGAGGATCATCAGGATGAGAGCCGGAAAGCCGCCATTCAGAAGTGTCTCAAGGAATGAATTATGGGAATGGGCAGCGAGATAGGCCCAGGATTCCGTCGTGATGTCGCGCAGGAATTCGCTTCCCCACAGAAGCTGGAAACCATAACCCATGACCGGGGCATCGGAGATGCGGGCGAGAGCGAAAGCCCAGATCGAACTTCTACCCGTGAAGGTCGCGTCGATCCCGAGGCTTGCCAGTATGGAACTTGTCGCAGGCGAGCTTGAAAGCCCGATGAGGATGACGTTCATCGTGATGACGAGGCCGATCGTGAGCAGGCCACGTAGCGGTCTGCAATGCTCGAATAACCAGCCCAGCAAAAGAACCGCGGGAAGCATCGCAGTCGATGTCTTGCCTCCAGCGAAAAGAAGAAAAATAACGGCCATGATCGCAATAATCGATCCCAGCCGCGGATATGAGGCTTTGCGCAGGTAAAGACCAAACAGAACCAGATAGACCATGCCGGCCGCTGCTGCGTTCTTGTGGCCGAAAATTCCGCGCCAATCTCCGGCCAGCGCCGCCTCGACTTCATTCGATCCGTGGATGCCGACGGTGGGCGTGGCTATCACGGCGAAATAATTGAGCAGCAGGATCGCGACCGTGCCGGTGGCAAGCACTCTTGCAAAGTCACGGCTGTCACGCGGCAGCAGCAAAGCCGCATTCGCGCAGCCGCAGACGAGCAATGCATAAACGATCCTTCGAAACGCCGTTGCGGGATCGAATGACAATAGCGAGACGAAGCAGAACCAGAGAAGTATCAAGGCCAGCAGCGCATGCGGGCCGAAGAGAGCGCTCCGGCCCGGATTGCGCCACAGGTTTGCAATCGCCACGGTGAACAGGACGATGATCACCATCTGGTTCAGGAGGTTGCCGGTGGAAGGCAGGCCGCCCTTGCCATCCGAATGGGCAAAGGGCGTGAGGCCGATCCAGAAATAGCAAAGGAGCAGAAGCAGGATCATGGAGCCAAAGCTCCAGGTCGCGCGACCGGCACGCATGGCCGGCAACGCTCTCCCTTGTGAAATTGCTCCTGCTTGCTGCAAAATGACGGATCCTGTTGTGTCGCGAGACATCATGGTTCATGTCAACAGGAGACCGATATACGTTAACCGGCCGTGAAGAACCCTCGTCGGGCAAGGTAATATTATCATAACGCCTGACAGCTAGCTTCCCTTGACCTGCCGGTGGCCGCGCTATGGCGGCTTACCCTCCGATCAAGGCGAGAAAGTCCATGCGCAGACGGGATTTCGTTCAGGCAAGTCTTGCCGTTGCGGCACATACGGCACTTCAGGCGCCTGTCGCCCATGCTTCGCCACCGCCCAGGATAGCCTACGGTTCGGCGGTGCGTGGCGATGCTCTCGTGGACGACTTCGCGTACCGAACCGCGCTCGTGGATCATTGCCAGCTTGTGGTGCCTGAAGGCGGGCTGAAATGGGAGGCAGTGAGGCCTTCAGAGGATCGGTTCGATTTTTATGAAGGTGACAAGCTCCTCGCCTTTGCCGACCAGAATGGCTTGAAGATGCGTGGGCACACGCTGATCTGGTATGCAGCGATGCCCGAATGGACGTCCTCCATTCGCGGCGGAAAGGCTGCCGAAAAAGCGCTGAGCAAACATGTTCGAACCGTTGTCGGACAATATAAGGGGCGGATTCCCAGCTGGGACGTCATCAATGAGGCGATCGCCGAGGACCCGCGTGGTTCCGATTATCTGCGGCCCAATCTTTGGCTGGAAAACATGGGTAAGGGATATATCGAAACCGCGTTTCGCCGGGCTCAGGAAGCCGATCCGAAGGTTCAGCTCGTGATCAACGAGTACGATATCGAATGTGTCGGTGAGCAGTTCACGAACCGGCGGAATGCACTTTTGCGCGTTGTTCGCGATCTTCGTGATCGCGACGCGCCGATCCACGCCGTCGGTTTCCAGGGGCATCTGAAAGGGCAATACGAGATCGACAAGGAAGGCGTTTCCTCCTTCGTGGCCGAACTCAAGGCGATGGATGTCGATGTGCTGGTCACGGAACTCGATGTTATCGACAATCTCCTGCCTGCTGATGAAAAACAGCGCGACGAGGTTATCGCCGGCCGTGCCAGCGATCTTCTCCAGGCAATTCTTGATGCAAACCGGCCAACCGCGATCCTGACCTGGGGTATTACCGATCGCTATACCTGGGTGCCTATGTGGTTTACACGCGATGACGGAAGCCCGAACCGTCCCCTTCCGCTGGACCGCGATTACAAGGCCAAGCCACTGATGGACGTGATCGGGCGCTTTGTCAGTCGCGCTTAGGTCAATACAAAGCCGCGTTCAAGCTGGATCGCGGGAATCGTAAACCATGCTTCAACCTACGACAATTCTGTCCGTGAATGGCCCGGTTGTTGTAAAACGGGCCAAAGTTACGCAAGGCCGATAATGTAACCGCGTTTTTCCGAACAATTGTCGGGAACTAGGTAACGCTTCATTAGCAACGCCTTCCAGTGAATTCTAAACCCTAATCGGAATTGACTGAGAAAACGCGCTCCAAAGCGAAGCAAGGCTGCATGTTATTAACTGCTGATTCTTGGTTGCGGCATATTTTCCGGTCAGCTACAGCGCAATGTTTGGTTGTGGCGGATGTCATGTGCCAACGGAAAGCTGCCTGCCTCAACGAGGCGCCAAGCTATTTCATCCCTGTTGCGGTGACGTTCCTACTATCGGCAAAGGGACCATTTTGACAATGAATGTGCGTCTACAGAACATCGTTGACATACCTTTGGCGGTTGATCTGGACGGAACGCTGATTTCGACAGATTTGTTGTGGGAAAGCGTTTTCCAGCTTTTAAGAGCAAACCCCCTATACCTGTTTCTCCTGCCGATCTGGCTGCTTTCGGGCAAGGCACGTCTCAAGACCGAAATCGCGCGTCGCGTGACGCTTGATGCCAGCCATTTGCCTTACCGCGAAGATTTCGTTTCCTATTTGCGCGCAGAGCGGGTGCGAGGGCGCGAACTTATCCTGGTGACGGCAGCTGCGGAGCCTTTTGCCAAAGCCGTTGCGGCTCATCTCGGCCTGTTCAGTGCTGTCTATCACACGGACGAAACGACCAACCTTGCTGCGCATAACAAAGCTGCGTTGCTGTCGAAACTCTATGGATCGCAAGGTTTCGATTATGCCGGAAACGATCGTGCAGATATCGCGGTATTCCAGAGCGCGAGAAATGCAATCGTCGTTGCTCCCGATGCTGCCGCGGACCGGTATCAGAGAGCCCATGCCTCGATGCGTTTCGATGCCAAGTACGTCGGTATCAAGACCTATATCAAGATGCTGCGAGTGCATCAGTGGCTGAAGAACTTTCTCGTTTTTGCCTCTCCGGTTCTTGCGCACACCGTCGTCGAGCCGCAGACCTTCATTGCAACCACGCTGGCCATGGTGGCATTTTCCTTTTCGGCCTCCGCCATCTACATCATCAACGACATCCTCGACCTTCCGCTTGATCGGCAGCATCCGACGAAGCGCAACAGGCCTTTCGCAAGCGGTGCAATCTCCATTCCCTATGGCCTTACGGTTTCCGCGCTGCTGCTGGTCGCGACGGCTGCCATCTGCTCGCTGCTGCCGGTGCAGTTCGCGGCAGTCATCGTTCTCTATCTGGTGGTGACGACCGCCTATTCGCTGGCCTTGAAGCGGATGTTGCTGATCGACGTGCTTTGCCTTGCAGGGCTCTACGCCCTGCGGATACTCGGTGGCAAGGCAGCGACCGACCTGCCGCTTTCCTTCTGGCTCATCGCTTTCGGCCTGTTCTTCTTCCTGTCGCTGGCGCTAGTGAAGCGTTATGTCGAATTGCGCTATGCGACCGTCGACGTGGGCGACCGGATCGCCGGCCGCGGTTATCGTCCGGAAGACATCCACATCGTTGCACAGAGCGGCGTGGCGTCGGCATTCGCTGCTGCGCTGGTTCTCGCCCTCTATATCCAGTCCCCGGACATCCGGGCGCTCTATAGCGAACCCTGGGTGATCTGGCCGCTGGTGCCGATGGTGCTTTACATCAACATTCGCATCTGGATCCTTGCCCACCGCAAGGAGCTGGACGACGATCCGGTCGTCTTCATCGCAACCGATTGGCGCAGCCAATTGATCATTGCGGCCGGTGCCGTACTCTTCATCGCGGCAAGTGTGTTGTGATGCAGGCAAGCCTCGACAGTTTCGGCCGTATCAATCGCCATTCCCGGCAGGCAATTGCCTTTGAACAGGCGGTTGGCCTCTTGCGCGGCGGCGCAGCCGGAAGGTCCAACCTTTTGGCGTTTGGAAACGGCAAGTCCTACGGCGACAGCTGCCATAACGACGCTGGCTCGCTTGTGCCGATGCGGCAACAGAAGTCCGTGCTCAATCTTGATGCCGAGGCAGGCGTGGTCGAAGCGGAAGCAGGCATTTCGCTGGAAGAGCTCATTGCCCATATCGCTCCTCACGGATTTTTCCTGCCGGTGACGCCGGGCACCCGTTTCGTCACGCTCGGCGGTTCGATCGCCAATGACGTTCACGGCAAGAACCATCACCGTCGCGGTACGTTCGGTTGCCATGTGGAAAGTTTTCGACTGCTGCGTTCCGACGGTCATACCTATCAATGCAGCGCCGCAGAAAATACCGACCTGTTTTCGGCAACGATCGGCGGGCTTGGCCTGACGGGTCTTATCCTGTCTGCACGGCTGAAGCTGATGAAGGTCGGCTCGCTCGACATCAACGAAAAGATCACCGCCTTTTCCAGCCTCGACGGCTATTTCGATCTTGCCGCCGATGCCGACGAGGAAAACGAATATTCCGTCGCCTGGCTGGATCAGCTGGCATCCGGCACATCGGCCGGCCGTGGCGTGCTGATTACCGGCAACCATGCCGACAATGGCAATTTTCGCACCGAAGGTGTGAAGGCGAAGGTCAGCGTTCCGTTCGAGCTGCCTTTCTCGGCACTCAACAGAGTAAGCCTCGGACTGTTCAACACGGCTTATTTTACCGTCAACAGGCTCAAGTCTGCCCCGCATCTGGCCGGTTACGGCAAGTTCTTCTATCCGCTCGACGGTGTTGGAGACTGGAACCGGCTTTATGGGCCGAGTGGTCTCTACCAGCACCAGAGCGTGATTCCGTTTGAGGCCGGGCGCACGGTCATTCCGGCGATGCTTGAGGCAAGCCGTAAGGCCGGATTTTCGTCCTTCCTCACCGTCTTGAAGCGTTTTGGCGATGTTGCATCACCGGGTTTCATGTCGTTTCCGCGCCCCGGCTATACGCTGACGATGGATTTTCCCAATCACGGCGCGCGGACACTTGAGTTGCTGACACTTCTCGACCGGATGACGCTCGAGGCCGGCGGGCGGGTCAATCCCTACAAGGACAGCCGCATGAGCGCCGAAGTGTTCAAAGCCGGTTTTCCAGAATGGCTGCAATTGGAAAAGCTTCGGGACGAAAGCTTCTGCTCGGATTTCTGGCGCCGCACGGCGCTTGCCACGGATCACCCACGAGGACGCCCATGAAATATATCCCGTTCATCCTCTTCACTGTGCTGACCAATGCGGCTGCGCAACTGCTTTTGAAGCAGGGCATGCTGTCGCTCGGCCCCATCAGCTTTTCGGCGGACACGATGATCCAGCGGATCTTCCAGATCGTCTTCAATCCGTGGGTCTTTTTTGGTCTTGCTACCTTCGTCATCTCGATGGCGTCGCATCTCTACGTGCTCTCCAAGGTTGATCTATCCTTCGCCTATCCCTTCCTCAGCCTCGCCTATGTCGCTGTCGCGGTTCTGGCATGGCTGCTGTTCAAGGAAGAACTTGGCGCGATGAAGATCGCCGGCATCGCCTTCATCTGCGTTGGCACGGTGCTGATCGCGCAGAGCGGGCACAGGGAAGTACCGGACCAGACGGCATCCATCGAACGCGCCAATTCCTGACCAACCCAATTTAGAACCGACAGAACGACGGGGATTTAAACCATGAGACATATCATTTTCGGCGGTGACGGTTTCGTAGGGCGTCATCTCGCGCCGAGGCTGCAGGCTGAAGGCCACGAGGTCATCGTCGCCGACATCGCCAAGAGCGATCTGCCGCATTATGGAGAGATCCGCTTCGAAAACGTCGACGTGACCGATCCGGCCTCGATCGCCCGGGTCGGCATCAAGGCCGACGACATGGTCTACAATCTTTCAGCAAAAATGCTGTCGCCCCTGCAGGTGCGCGCCAAGCGGCATGATTTCTTCTTCCCGGTCAACTATTATGGCACCGAGAACATCATCAAGGCGATGGATCAGGCCGGCGCCAGGTCGCTCGTCCATTTCACCACCGACATGGTCTACGGCCACACCTTTGTCTGGCCGCAGACGGAAGAGCACCCGGTCGCGCCGCTCGGTGAATACGGGCTTTCCAAGCTGAAGACCGAAGAACTGGCGGTCGAATGGCGCAAGCGCGGCATGAACATCTCGCTGTTTCGCCCGCGCCTGATCATCGGTCCCGGTCGCCTCGGTATCCTGTCCAAGCTGTTCAAGCTGATCGACAACAATCTGCCGGTGCCGATGATCGGCTCGGGCAAGAACCCGTACCAGTTCATTTCGGTGTTCGACTGCGCGTCGGCCGCTCATGCTGCATTTAATGCCGGTGTGCCGAACGAGGTCTACAATCTCGGCTCGCTCAATCCGCCGCCGGTCAGGAAACTGCTGGGCGATCTCGTCAAGCATGCCGGTTCGAAGTCGATCCTTTTGCCCACGCCCGCCTGGGCGGTGAAGCGGACACTTGATCTGTTCGACCTGATCAACATGCCGATCATGGATCCTGAACAGTATCTGATCGCCGACGAGATGTGCGTTCTCGACGTATCCAAGGGCGAGCGCGAGCTCGGCTGGGTGCCGCAATATCGCGACGAGGACATGCTGATCGCCGCCTATTCCGAATATCGCCGGGGACTTGCCGGCGGTTCGCAGGACAATGTCGCCCACGCCAAGGCAGCTTGAGAGGAAATTACGATGGCCAATGCAATCAGCCTCAACAACCACGATGACGAAGTGATGATCGACATTTCCGCCAATCCTGCTCGCGAACCGGTCGCCAAGCCTGCGCTTCTGTCGGTCGAGGAGGCCAAGGCGCTCGACGTGGCGAAGATGACCGATCTCTTCACCCGCCATCTCAACCCCGGCCAGCTTCATTTCATGAAGCTTCTCGGCTTTCACAAGGTGAAGATCGAGCGCGCCGAGGGCATGTATTATTACGACCAGAACGGTCGCAAGATTCTCGATTTCTTCGGTGGTTTCGGCTCACTGGCGCTGGGTCACAACCATCCCCGCATCCTCGATGCGCGGCGGAAATTCCAGGACGAGAACCGCCAGGAAATCGCCATTGCCTTCATGTCGCAATATGCAACCGCGCTGGCGCATAATCTTGCCGCCTGCTCGCCGGGCGAGCTGGACATGGTGTTCCTCGGCTCCTCCGGTTCCGAAGCGATGGAGGCGGCGATCAAGGTGGCAGAGCGCGCCGCCGGCCCGAAGCGTCCGAAGATAGTCTATGCGGAAAATTCCTTCCACGGAAAGACCAAAGGCGTGCTGTCGATCACCGACGGAGCGCTTTATCGCGGCGAGTTCAAGCTGGTCGACAACACTGTGAAAGTTCCGTTCGGCGATATCGACGCGATCGAGATTGCCTTCCGCACGGATCCGGAAATCGGTGTCATCGTCTTGGAAACGGTGCAGGGCGGAGGCGGCATCATCCAGGCAGACACTGCTTTCTGGCAGCGACTGCGCGAACTCTGCGACAGGTATGGCGTGCTGTGGGTCGCCGACGAAGTGCAGTGCGGTTTCGGTCGTACCGGAAAGTTCTATGCGTTCGAACATCACGGCGTTGTACCGGATGTGACGGCGCTGGCGAAATCGCTCGGCGGTGGCAAGTCGGCCGTCGGTGCGATGATCGCCAAGCGCGACGTCTACATGAAGGCCTATGGCACGCCGAAGACGGCGATGATCCATGCGATGGCGACATTCGGCGGCATCGGGGAAGCCTGCGTGACGGCCATCGAGGCGATGAACGTGCTTTACGACGAGCACCTGATCGACAATTCTGCCGAGACTGGCGATTATCTCCTGCAGCGCCTGAAGGAACTGCAGGTCCGTTATCCGTCGCTTCTGAAAGACGTGCGCGGGCAAGGCATGATGATCGGCATCGAGTTCCACGACCTGTCGAAGACCATGCCGCTGGTGCTGCGCCCGGTCGTCGCCATGCTGGACGACAAGCTGAAGGGGTCGCTGCCGGGCTTCATCGGCAGCCATCTCTTGCGCGATCACGGTGTGCTGGTGGCCTTTACCGAATACAACCGCAACGTCATTCGCCTTGAGCCGCCGCTGATCTGCGAGAAGAGCCACGTGGACGATTTCATCACGGCGCTCGACGAGGTCATGTCCCGCGGCATCGTCCGGATCGTCAAGGATTTCGTCGCGGCGCAGGTGAAGTGACGTGGCCGAGGTCAGGAACGAGGAAAAGCTCATGGGTGGGCAGGTCGGCTCGAAAGCCGATCTGCGCGATACCGCGCGCGGGGGGATCCGTACCCTGTTTTCCGCAATCAACGCGATCTACTGGCGTTATGCGGGCCTCATCTCCATTTTCGTGCTTGCCGGTTTTGCGGCAGTGATGGTGGGGCTCTGGCATTTCCGGCCGATCTACAATTGGGATACACTCGCTTATCTCGCGACCACGGCTCTCGACCGGATGGGTGGGGATGCCGCCCAGATCCATGCCTATGCCTATTCGACAGTTCGCGATGCGGTGCCAGCCGCGGACTTCGCCGTTCTGACGCAGGTCGACCCTTACCGTATCCGCCAGTTTGTCGACCCGAATGCGTTTCTGTCGATGGTTGGCATGTATGAGGTGAAGTGGCTTTACGTGCTGCTTCTGAAGGGGCTGGTCCCGATTTTCGGCCCGCTTGCCGCCTTCGATGTCATCAATGGCGGAGCGCTGGTCATCCTCGTCGTGTCGATCGGCCTGTGGCTGAGATCGACGCAGCTCTCGGGTTATGCGCCGCTCGTCATAGGTCTTCTTTTCCTCCTGCAGTTTCAGGGGTTTGCAGTTACCCAGCAGCCGGATTTTCTCGGCAATTCGCTGCTCGTCGCAGCGCTCCTGGGGTATGACCGCAAAAGGAACCTGCTCGGATCGGTGCTTCTGGTCGCCGCCGTTCTGGTGCGCCCGGATCAGGTGGCGGTTGCCGGCGTGGTGATGGCCTGTGCGTGGTTCCTGCGCGACCGCAATGCTCTCGTCTTTGCCGTAACCTTCGCCTTCTGCCTTGCTATCTACATCGTCATCAGCCGGAGCCTGCATCCGACCGGCTGGTGGCCGCATTTCTGGTTCTCGACCTATCAGATCCAGGAGGACATGACAGGTTTCGAGCCGGCGTTCTCGCTTGCGGTCTATTTCAAGGCGATTGCCCTGAACATCTATCGGTCTCTATTCCTGAATACGTGGCTTGCCGCCTATGTTCTGGCTCTCGGCTGCGGTGGATATCTCTATTTCCGGGAAGTCCTGACGGATCGGCGCCGGCAGGTTCTGCTGCTGGCCATGCTGCTTGCCATCGCGGCGAAGTTCACGATCTTTCCGCTGCATGACGGGCGCATTTACTTCTCCCCGCTGTTTGTCTTCTTCCTGATCGTTTTCGCTGGTTCACAGGATAGAACGCGTTCGCCAGCCTGACGGGTATTTCCCTGCCGGATCGGCGGCAGGGACGGCTTCAATTTATTTGAAGCTTGTAATTTATTTGCCGGTAGTGTTGGCTGCGGCTCCTCAATCATGGGAGCCGGTTGATGCCTGACGCCTTCATCTGCGATTATACCCGCACTCCGATCGGGCGTTTCGGCGGGACACTTGCTTCGGTGCGTACCGACGATCTGGGGGCCATCCCGATCAAGGCGTTGATTGAGCGCAATGCTGCAGTGGACTGGAATGCCGTCGATGACGTGATCTATGGCTGCGCCAATCAGGCAGGTGAGGACAATCGCAATGTCGCCCGCATGGCTTCGCTGCTCGCAGGCCTGCCGGCTGTCGTCCCAGGCACGACGATGAACCGGCTTTGCGGTTCGGGCATGGATGCGGTCATCGCCGCTGCCCGTGCGATCAAGGCGGGAGAGGCGGAATTGATGATAGCAGGCGGCGTCGAGAGCATGAGCCGCGCGCCGTTCGTTCTGCCCAAGGCCGAGAGCGCCTTTTCCCGCAGTGCCGAGATCCACGACACCACGATCGGCTGGCGGTTCGTCAACCCGCTGATGAAGAAGCAATACGGCATAGACTCCATGCCGGAGACGGCCGAGAACGTGGCGGAAGAGTATAATGTTTCCCGCGCGGATCAGGACGCCTTTGCGCTCCGCAGCCAAGCGAAAGCGGCGATCGCGCAGGAAAATGGCCGTCTTGCGGCCGAGATCACGCCGGTCGTCATCCCGCAGCGCAAGGGCGATGCGATCGTGGTTTCGAAGGATGAGCATCCCCGGGCAACGACGATAGAGGCACTGGCAAAATTGGGAACTCCGTTCAAGCAGGACGGCGGCACGGTGACGGCCGGCAACGCTTCGGGGGTCAACGACGGTGCGGCGGCAATGATTATTGCCTCGGAAGCTGCAGCGAAGAAATACGGTCTGACCCCGATTGCCCGCATCATGGGCGGAGCCGCCTCGGGCGTCGCGCCGCGTGTCATGGGTATCGGGCCTGTGCCGGCAACGCGGAGGCTCTGCGCGATGCTGAAGCTTTCACCCCGGGATTTCGACGTGATCGAGTTGAACGAGGCTTTTGCCTCACAGGGCATTGCGGTGCTGCGCGAGCTTGGGCTTGCGGAAGATGCCGGGCATATCAATCCGAATGGCGGTGCTATTGCGCTCGGCCATCCGCTCGGCATGTCGGGAGCAAGGATTTCAGGAACTGCGGCGCTTGAGCTTGCCAGACGTCAGGGGCGCTATGCGCTTGCGACCATGTGTGTCGGGGTCGGGCAGGGAATCGCCGTGGCGCTGGAGCGGGTGTAACAGCGCCACGGGTATTGGTAATCAGTGGTGAGGCTTGCCCGGACGACGGTAGATGAACCAGTAGACGCCACCAACGAGCAGAGCGCCGCCGACCCAGTTACCAGCCGTTACGACGGCCAGATTGGTAAGGACACCACTCAGCGGGATTTCGGCGGGCGCATGGCCGATGGCGGTCCAGAAGCTTTCCGGTGCACCGTAACGGATCATCAGGCCGAGGCCGAGATAATACATGTTGGCGACGCAGTGTTCGAACCCTGCTGCAACGAAGGCCGTAACCGGGAAGACGATCGCAAGGATCCTGTCGGCAACCGTGCGTCCGGCCAGTGAAAGCCATACGGCCAAGCAGACCAGTATGTTGCAGAGAATACCGAGCGAGAAGGCTTCGACGACCGGAAGGGCAGACTTGGCTTCTGCGTAATGCAGTGCAGCGACACCGATTGCGTTGCCGCCGAACGTGTACTGGCCAGACAAGAAGACGAGGCCGGCGATGACGAGGGCGCCTATCAGATTGCCGAACCAGACGAAGACCCAGATGTGGACCATGCGCGTGGTGGCGATGCGGCGGCTTGCCCAGGCCATGACCATCAGCATGTCGCCGGTGAACAGCTGCGCGCCACCGATCAGGACGAGGATCAGCCCGAGCGAGAAGCTCAGCCCGGCCAGAAGCCGGGTGAGACCGTAGGACAGCATTCCGTCCGCCCCGGCGACCGTCGTCGTGGCAAACATGGCCCCGAGCCCGATGAAGGCGCCGGCGAGAACCGCCAGACCCAGGAGGGTCAGCGTATCATAGCTGGCTTTCTTGACGCCCATTTCTTCTGCCGCGACGGCAATTGCGTCGGGTGTCAGCGAGCCTCCAGCCTCCGGCCCTCTGAAGAAGGCCGAAGTCATCTTGTCCCGACTCTCTGGGTCCTGTTGTGCGATGTTCATGCGTTCACCGCATCCTTTCGTACCGGCTCGGAACCAGCTTCACCCGCCGATTGCTGGTCGGCCTGGATAGCGGTGAGCGCGATGGTGAAGACGATGTCGTCGACGAGGGCGCCGCGCGACAGGTCGTTGACGGGCTTGCGCAGGCCCTGCAGCATCGGGCCGACGGAAACGACATCCGCCGAGCGCTGCACGGCCTTGTAGGTGGTGTTGCCGGTGTTGAGATCCGGAAAGACGAAGACATTGGCGCGGCCGGCGACCGGGCTGTCGGGAGCCTTGGAACGGCCGACGCTTTCGACGCTTGCCGCATCGTACTGGATCGGGCCGTCGATCAGGAGGTCCGGCTTGCGCTGCTTGGCAAGCTCGGTTGCCTCGCGCACCTTGTCGACATCGCCGCCGGTGCCCGACGTGCCGGTCGAATAGGAGATCATCGCCACCCGCGGATCGATGCCGAAGGCTTTTGCCGTGTCGGAAGACTGGACGGCGATTTCGGCCAGCTGGTCGGCCGTCGGGTTCGGGTTGATGGCGCAGTCGCCATAGACCAGGACCTGATCGGGCATCAGCATGAAGAAGACCGAGGAGACGATGCTCTGGCCCGGCTCCGTCTTGATCAGCTGCAGGGCAGGGCGCACCGTGCTGGCGGTGGTATGAACCGCACCGGAGACCAGACCATCGACTTCACCGACGGCAAGCATCATCGTGCCGAGAACGACGGTATCTTCCAGCTGGGCCATTGCCTGGGGAGGCGTCATGCCCTTCGACTTGCGCAACTCGACCATGGCGTCGACATAGTTGGCGCGCACGGCGGCCGGGTCGAGAATTTCGAGATCGGCGGGCAGTTCGATGTCCTTGGCCCTGGCGATCATCTGGATGGCATCGGGGCGGCCGAGCAGGACGCAGCGGGCAATGCCCTTCTGGTGGCAGATGACGGCAGCCTGCAGCGTGCGGGGTTCTTCACCCTCGGGCAGAACGATGCGCTTGTTGGCGCGGCGTGCACCCTCGATCAGGTGGTTGCGGAAGCGCGGCGGCGACAGACGTGCTTCGGTCGAGGTACCGATCCGGTCACGCAGCGATGTCGTGTCGATATGCTCGGCGACGAAATCGATGACCTTTTCCATGTGCTGGCTGTCATCCTGGCTGACATGGTAGCTCAGATGCGCCAGACGCGAGGCCGTTGCATAGGTGTCGTCGGGGGTGGACAGGATCGGCAGGATGTTTGAGCCGACCGAGGCCATCAGGTCTGCGACCGGGGTTGCAAGCGGTGCGCCGCAGGTGAGCAACAGGCCGGCAAGCGGTACGCCACGGCTGTGAGCCAGTGCCGAGGCAAGCGCGATATCGCTGCGGTCACCGGGCATGACGACCAGGGTTTCGGGGCGCAACCGGTCGATCATCTTCTCGACAGAACGGGCGCCGACGACGATCTCGCGCACCCGGACGGCATCGAGCTTGGAACCCTGCACGACGCTCAGATCAAGCGACGAGACGAGGTCGGACAGGCGTGGCGTGTTCAGATTCGGCTCGTAGGGGATCGCGCCGAGGATGGTCGACGAGGCGAGACCGAAGGGAGCGAGAGCGTCCTTCAGTTTTTCGCGATCCGCAGCTACCTTCATCTTGTTGATCATCAGGCCAAGAAGCGGCGAATTTCCCTCACGCGCATACTGGCGATGAATCAAGGCGACCGTTTCGGCGATGAACTTCGGCTCGTAATCGACGCCGCTCAGGACCGGAATGACGTCAGCGCCAAGGCTGCGGACGATTTCGACGTTGAGGCGAAGCGCGATCTGTGCGCTGGCGAGCGGAATCAGGCCTTCGACGACAACCACGTCATGATCGGCGCGCAGGGCTTCCGTCATCGTTGCTACGTCTTCAAGCAGAGCTGCGAGGTCACCCTTGCGGATCTGTTCTTCCGCCTTCTCGAACGGGATCGGTTCCGGAGAGTTGGTCATGCACAGGGTGCGGGCGAAGTGGCTCGACGTATCGATGCCCTTCTTCTGGACGCGGCTTTCAGACCGTGGCTGAGCGATCGGCTTGACGAAGGCGACCTTCATGCCGTCTCGCTGCAGTGCCCGCACCAAGCCAAGCGAGAGCGAGGTCAGGCCGACGTCCTGTGCTGCCGCAGCAAGGAAAATTATACGTGCGCACATTGAGAATTATCCTTCTGTATGTTCGCGGTGATTATGAATTGGTTGAAATAATGCGATCTGCAAAAACTGTTACGCAGCGGTGGACGCTGCGACGGCCTCCAGCGTATCGTGGGAAATCATCCATTCCTCATTGGTGGCGATGACGGCAGCGGTTGCCTTGCTGTCCTTCGCGGTGATGACGCCGCAACGTCCGCCGAACATCTGGCCATTGGCGTCCGCATCAAGCTTGAGACCGAAAACTGACAGGCGTTCGATCGTCCGCTGGCGCATGGTTGCCGAGTTTTCGCCGATGCCACCGGTGAAAATGACGGCATCCAGACGGTTGAGCGAGGTTGCGAGGCCACCGATGTAACGGGCCAGGCGATGGACGAAGACGTCGAGAGCCAGCTTGGCGCCCTCATGGCCTTCCTTCTCTGCATTCTCCAGCGTGCGGCAATCGTTGGACAGGCCGGAGAGGCCGAGCAGACCGCTCTTGCGGTTGAGCAGCGTGTCGAGTTCGTCGATCGTCAGGCCGTCCTCGCGGGCGATGTGGAAGAGTGCGCCCGGATCGATGTCGCCGGAGCGGGTGCCCATGACAAGGCCTTCAAGCGGAGTGAAACCCATCGACGTGTCGACGCTCTTGCCGTTCAGAACAGCGGTTGCCGAAGCGCCATTGCCGAGATGGGCGATAACCAGGCCGTGATCGTTGGGGTCGAGGCCGAGAAGCTCGATTGCTTCCGCTGCAACAAAACGGTGGCTGGTGCCGTGGAAGCCGTAACGGCGAACGCCGAGGTTACGGTAGCAATCCTGCGGGACGGCATAGGTGAAGGCAGCCTGTGGCATGGTGGTGTGGAAGGCGGTGTCGAAGACTGCTGCATGCGGGACGTTGGGCAGCGCTGCCATGGCGGTCCTGATGCCGAGGATGTTTGCCGGGTTGTGCAATGGAGCGAGATTGGATAGCGCATCCATCTCGCGCAGGATTTCGTCGGTAATGAGCGTGGATGCGGAGAAGCGCTCACCGCCGTGGACCGTGCGGTGACCGACTGCCACAATCGAGCTCAGCCAGCCCTTCTGCTCAAGAATGCCGAGGAGTTTCTGCAAGGCGACGTCGTGGCTGCCGCTGTCGAGCGACATTTCGGTCTTCTCACCCTTTTCCTTGACAACAAGCCGGCTTTCCGGCTGTCCGAGGTTTTCTGCCAGAGCCGAAAGAAGCGGCTCGCGGTTGGTACCCGAGAAGACGCCGAATTTAACGGAAGAACTGCCGCAGTTCACAACGAGAACGAGCGAGCGAATATCGATCATATTGGTATTCCTTGTCATTTATGTAATTGGGAACGCTTTCCCGATGCTTGCGTGTCCTAAAAGACCGTCAGCCCGCGTTCCGCGAATATTGATCTTGCTTCAGCTGTGGATTCCGGCGTTGGCGTCGGAGCTCCTGCGAGCGGATAATCCATTCCCAGCTGCGCCCATTTCTGCGTACCCATCTGGTGGAAGGGTAGAACTTCGACGCGCTCTACAATCGAGCCGAGGTCCGCAACGAAATCGGCGAGCCTTGCTATGTCGTCATGTCCGTCGGTCCAGCCGGGAACCAGCACATATCGCAGCCACATCTTCTTCTGCAGCCGCTGCAGGCGGTGGGCGAAGTCGAGCGTCGGCTGCAGTGGTTGTGCAGTGAGGCGCTGATAGACCTCGGGGTCACTGTGCTTGATATCGAGAAGGACGAGGTCGACATTATCAAACCACTCGTCGTCTACCGAGGCATGAAGATAGCCTTGTGTATCGAGTGCTGTATGAAGGCCGAGTTCGCTCTTGAAGTGCTTGAACATCTCGCCGACGAACGGCGCCTGCATCAGCGGTTCGCCGCCAGATATGGTCACGCCACCTGCCATCCGCAGGAAGCCCGCGTAAGGCTTTACTTCGGCTAGGGCGTCATCGAGAGTGATCTTGCGACCGTTATGCAGCTTCCAGGTATCGGGATTGTGGCAATAAACACACCGGAACAGGCAGCCGGCCATGAAGAAGACGAAACGCATTCCCGGCCCATCAACGGCCGCACCACTTTCCACGGAATGCAGGTAGCCAAAGTCCGTCGAAGAGTGGGTGCCTGCGGGGGCATGCGCCTTCGGCGGGCGGGTGATCGCTCGTTGAATGTCCATGGGGCAACTCGTATCTGTAGATAGATTTCGGGTTAACAGCGTGGGCGCATATGGGTTCCATATGCGCCCAGCCTAACGCCTAAACGTTACATCTTTGAATGGAACGTGCGCGAGATGACGTCGAGCTGCTGTTCACGGGTCAGCTTGACGAAATTGACCGCATATCCCGACACGCGAACCGTCAACTGCGGATACAGTTCCGGATGTTCCATTGCATGGACAAGCGTGTCACGATTGAAGACGTTGACGTTGACATGGAAGCCACCTGCTGCCGTGTAGGCATCCAGGCAATTTGCCAGGTTCTTTGCACGTTCCTCGCTGGTGCGACCGAGCGAGTCAGGCGTTGCCGAAGCCGTCCAGGAAATACCGTCGAGGGCGGCGTCGTAGGGGATCTTGGCAACCGATGCGCCGGCAGCGACGAAGCCCTTGGTATCACGACCGTTCATCGGGTTTGCACCCGGTGCGAAGGGCTCGCCTGCGCGACGTCCGTCCGGCGTGTTGCCGGTCTTCTTGCCGTAGACCACGTTGGAGGTGATCGTCAGCACCGACTGGGTCGGCATCGAGTTACGATAGAAGTAGGGCTGTGCCGCAATCTTCTTCATGAAGGTTTCGGTCAACCAGACTGCGATGGAGTCAACGCTGTCGTCGTTGTTGCCGTAAGCAGGGTAGGTGCCTTCGATCTTGTAATCGACGGCCAGACCTGCCTCGTTGCGGATGACCTTGACCTTGGCATGCTTGATTGCCGACAGCGAGTCCGCTGCGACCGAAAGGCCGGCGATGCCGCAAGCCATGGTGCGCAGAATGTCGCGGTCGTGCAGCGCCATTTCGATACGCTCGTAAGCGTATTTGTCGTGCATGTAGTGAACGGTGTTGAGTGCCTTGACGTAGGTCTTGGCCAGCCAGTCCATCATCTTGTCGAACTTTGCCATGACTTCGTCATAGTCGAGCACGTCAGCCGTGATCGGCTCGAAGCCCTTGGCAACGACTGCACCGCTCTTTTCGTCGACGCCGCCGTTGATCGCATAGAGCAGGGCCTTTGCGAGGTTGGAGCGGGCACCGAAGAACTGCATCTGCTTGCCGATGCGCATGGCCGAGACGCAGCATGCAATGCCGTAGTCGTCGCCCCATTTCGGACGCATCAGGTCGTCGTTTTCGTACTGGATGGCACTGGTATCGGCAGACACCTTGGCGCAGAAGTTCTTGAAGCCTTCCGGCAGCTTGGTGCTCCACAGTACGGTCAGGTTCGGTTCAGGAGCCGGGCCGAGGTTGTAGAGCGTGTGCAGGAAGCGGAAGCTCGACTTGGTGACCAGCGGACGGCCATCTTCGCCAACGCCACCGATCGATTCCGTAACCCAGGTCGGATCGCCCGAGAACAGCTGGTCATACTCTGGCGTACGCAGGAAGCGGACGATCCGGAGCTTGATGATCATGTCGTCGATCAGTTCCTGAGCCTGTTCTTCGGTCAGGACGCCTGCGTCGATATCGCGCTGGATGTAGATGTCGAGGAAGGTCGAGACACGGCCGAGCGACATTGCCGCACCGTTCTGTTCCTTCACGGCTGCGAGGTATGCGAAGTAGGTCCACTGGATGGCTTCGCGGGCATTGGTGGCCGGCTTGGAAATGTCGTAGCCATACTTGGCGGCCATTTCCTTCAGTTCGTCGAGAGCGCGGTACTGTTCCGACATTTCTTCACGCAGACGCATGACGTCGTCGTTGAAGACTTCGTTCTCGATTGCGCGGAAGTCCTTCAGGCGGAAGGCGCGCAGTGCGTCAGTGCCGTAAAGGGCTACGCGGCGATAGTCGCCGATGATGCGGCCGCGGCCGTAGGCGTCCGGCAGGCCGGTGATGACGCCGGACTTGCGGGCGGCGAGGATTTCCGGGCTATAGACGTCGAAGATACCCTGGTTATGGCTCTTGCGATATTTCGTCCAGACTTCGTGGACCGACGGATCGAGCTTGAAACCGAAGGCCTCGAGGCCGTTTTCGACCATGCGCAGGCCGCCGTTCGGCATGATGGCGCGCTTCAGCGGCGCGTCGGTCTGCAGGCCGACGATCAGCTCGATGTCCTTGGCGATATAACCTGCATCATGTGCGGTGATCGTCGAGGCACGGTCGGCAGATACGTCCAGAACACCCTTCTTGCGTTCCTCAGCGAGGAGCACTCCGAGTGTTTCCCAGACCTTCAAGGTGCGTGGCGTCGGGCCGGCAAGAAATGCGCCGTCTGCCTCGTAGGGCTTGTAGTTGTTCTGGATGAAGTCGCGGACGTCAACGGCGTCGCGCCACTTGTCGCCCTTAAAACCGGCCCAAGCGTCGGCGGGGACGATTGTTTGGGAAAGGATGCCCATTAGTCTTCTTCCTCTTTCTTTGCCTTTCGGCATTTGGTGAAGCGCCCTCCCAACCGTGGTCCCATTAAGACAGAGCCTGAGAGGACCGCGGCTTCCATCTGCAACTTACCAATGTAGTGGACATCAAAGTTTGATCCCGATCAACGTAGGAATTGATGAGTGTGAATATGGTCCGGCCCAGCGCTGGACGAAATCTTAATCCACGCCCCAGTTTTACAGGACAGCGTCACGCCTTGGGGGCGGAAGGGAGGCAAAATGCCACTGGAAATACGCGTAGCTTCGATCGGCGAATGCATGGTCGAATTGCAACGCAAGCCGGACGGCTCGATTACGCAAGCTTTCGGAGGTGATACTTTCAACACCGCTGCCTACATGGCACGGTTGGGTGCTGGTTTGGGATCATTCGTCTCATACATAACCGCCATCGGTGATGATCCTTTCAGCGAAGACATGGCGGCGTTCTGGAATTCCCAGGGTGTCGACGATCATCTTGTGTTGCGCAGAAAAGGCCAGCGGCCCGGTCTTTATTTTATCAAGACGGACCCAACCGGTGAGCGTCGCTTCTTCTACTGGCGCGGCGAGGCTGCCGCCCGTGAAACTTTCCAGGGTGAAGGTTCTGATGAGCTTCTTGCCGCACTCGAAGGATTTACGAGCGTCTACATCTCCGGCATCAGTCTGGCCGTGTTGAAACCGGAAAGCCGCGAGCGTCTGCTCGTAAAGCTGGAAGAACTTGCACGTGCCGGTGTCGCCGTCGATTTCGATGGCAACTATCGTCCGCTGCTTTGGGGCGGTATCGAAAATGCACGTGCGGCCTATGAACGCGTCATCGCATTTTCGACCCGCGTTCTCGTCACCATCGAGGAGCTCGAAGTGTTTGGGCTTGCCCAGACCATGGAAGCAGGCATTGAATATTTTGCAAAAATGCCGCAGCTGGAAGTAGTGATCAAGGACGGGCCGGGCGTTGCAACGCTCATCCATGGCGGTAAGGTCGAAACCGTACCAGCCACCAAAGTCGAGAAAGTTGTCGACACAACTGCTGCCGGCGACAGTTTTTCAGCAACCTATATTCTAGGCCGCAACCTTGGTATTGAACCCGCGGAGGCAGCACGTCGTGCCCACGTCGTCGCAGGCGCGGTCGTACAGCACCATGGTGCAATCATACCGAAAGACGCCACACCCGACGTCTTCAAAACTGAGATCGCCAGCCGCGGCAATTTAATCACCGCGGCGGAATAGCGAACTCATTATTAAGGAGGAATACAAAAATGAATATTAAAAAGGCAATTGATAAAGTCCCCGGCGGACTAATGCTCGTGCCGCTCATTCTGGGCGCACTTTGCAAGACCTTCTTCCCCTGGGCCGGTAGCTATTTCGGTTCGTTTACCAATGGTTTGATCGCCGGCACCGTGCCGATCCTGGCCGTCTGGTTCTTCTGCATGGGTACCTCTATCGACCTTCGCGCAACCGGTACGGTTCTGCGCAAGTCGGGTAACCTCGTCGTCGTCAAGACGCTCGTTGCGTGGGGCGCCACCTACATCGCCGCTCAGTTCCTGCCGCTCGAAGGCGTGCAGTCGGGCCTGTTCATGGGCTTCTCGGCTCTGGCCATCTGCGCCGCAATGGACATGACCAACGGTGGTCTCTACGCCGCGATCATGCAGCAATACGGCACCAAGGAAGAATCGGGCGCCTTCGTCCTGATGTCGATCGAATCGGGCCCGCTGGTCTCGATGCTGATCCTCGGTGCAGCAGGCGTTGCAACCTTCGAACCGCATCTGTTCGTCGGCGCAGTCCTGCCCTTCCTGATCGGCTTCATCCTCGGCAACCTCGATAAGGATCTGCGCGCCTTCTTCAAGGGCGGCGTCACCACCCTGATCCCGTTCTTCGGTTTTGCTCTGGGTAACGGCATCGACCTGCACGTCATCGCTCAGACCGGTCTTGGCGGTATCCTGCTCGGCGTCATCGTCATCGTCGTCACTGGTATCCCGCTGATGCTTGCCGACAAGTTCATCGGTGGCGGTAATGGTACTGCCGGTCTCGCAGCTTCGTCGGCCGCCGGCGCTGCTGTCGCCAACCCGATGATCATCGCCGAAATGGCTCCGCAGTTTAAGCCTGCCGCCGCCGCCGCCACTTCGCTGGTTGCCGCAGCATGCCTGACTACCGCTATCCTGGTTCCGATCCTGACCGGAATGTACGCCAAGTACATGAAGAAGCGCGGCGGTGTTGTCGAAACGGTCGCGGCTGATGCGCCGGAGGCTGGTGACGAGCTAAAGGTTGCCCATTAAGCTCTGAGCGGGGCCAGTGCTTTGCCACTGGCCCCTTCCAGTTCATTTAAGGAATAACGTCATGTATCTCAGCAATCTCGCCACGCTCGACCGCGACGCCGCAACTCTTCCGGCAAACATCCAGAAAGGCCTCAAATTCCTGGCCGAAACGGATATCGCTGCATTGCCTGCCGGACGTGTCGATATCGAAGGCGATACCATCTTCGCCCTGATCCAGGACTACGACACCGCCCCCAAGGCCGAGAAGCGTCCAGAATCCCACGCCCGCTACATCGACATCCAGTTCGTATTCAGTGGTCGCGAAATCATCGGTTATGCACCACTTGCTGCCGATTACACGGTCGAAGAAGACCTCTTCGAGAGCAAGGACGTCAAGTTCTACTCCAAGGTCACCGACGAAACCGATCTTCTTCTCGGAGCCGGCGCATATGCCGTGTTCTATCCCACCGACATTCATCGTCCCGGCTGTGCCGCCGAGGCGCCCGGTAAGGTGCGCAAGGTCGTCATCAAGCTTCTGGCCTGATAGACCTGCACCGTACATATCCCATCATACTTAGAGGAGTAATATCATGGACATCCGCTATTCGGCCAACCA
The DNA here is from genome assembly GCF_017313375.1 of Agrobacterium sp. Ap1. NCBI lineage: Bacteria > Pseudomonadati > Pseudomonadota > Alphaproteobacteria > Hyphomicrobiales > Rhizobiaceae > Agrobacterium > Agrobacterium sp. Ap1. Next base: position 586,255 of record NZ_JAFLMY010000001.1, on the reverse strand, counting down.
GAAGGACTTCAAGCGCTATACGACCGAGGAAACGCGCGCTGAATTCCTGATCGAAAAGGTTTTCGCCGATGACGAGATCGTCGCCACTTACAGCCACGTCGATCGCATGGTCGTGTTCGGCTGCAAGCCGGTCAATGAAGCCGTTCCGCTCGACAAGGGCATCGATTGCATGAAGAATTTCGGCACGAATTACGTGCTGGAACGCCGCGAACTCGGCATCTTCAACCTTGGCGGCGAAGGTTCTGTCGAGGTCGATGGCGAAGTCTACAATCTCGCCTTCAAGGATTGCCTCTACGTCACCAAGGGCCACAAGTCGGTTGTCTTCAAGAGCAAGGACAAGGCCAACCCGGCCAAGTTCTACATGATCTCCGCTCCGGCCCATAAGGTCTGCAAAACGACTTTCCTGTCGATTGCCGACGCCCAGAAGAAGCCGGTTGGCGACAATTCGACGGCCAACAAGCGCGTCATCAACCAGTTCATCCATCCGGACGTTCTGGAAACCTGCCAGCTTTCGATGGGCCTGACCGAACTCGATCCGGGCAATGTTTGGAACACGATGCCAGCTCATACCCACGAGCGCCGTTCGGAAATCTACTACTACTTCAACATTGCTGAAAATCAGGCCGTCTTCCACATGATGGGTGAAGGCGACCAGACCCGCCATATCCTCGTGCAGAACGACCAGGCCGTCATCTCGCCCTCGTGGTCGATCCACGCCGGTTGTGGCACTGCCAACTACACGTTCATCTGGGCAATGTGCGGCGAAAACCTGACCTTCGACGACATGGACCACATCGCCATCAGCGACCTGCGCTAAGTCGGTCTACGTCGGAGCGGCAATCATATGCCGCTCCGGTTTCTTTCAATATAGGCAAGGATTTAAGATATTGAGTTACGCAGATAGCTTTTCGCTCAAGGGCAAGGTCGCGCTGGTTACCGGTGCTTCCTACGGTATCGGTTTCGCACTGGCCAGCGCGCTTGCTGAAGCCGGCGCCACGATCGCCTTCAACGACATCAACGAAGATTTCCTCGCCAAGGGCCTCGAAGCCTACAAGGCTGCCGGCATCGACGCCAAGGGCTACATCTGCGACGTGACCGATGAGCCGGGCGTGCAGAAGATGATCGCCGACATCGAAAAGGACCTCGGTTCAGTCGATATTCTCGTCAACAATGCCGGCATCATCAAGCGCGTTCCGATGCATGAAATGGACGTCAAGGACTTCCGTCAGGTCATCGACATCGACCTGACCGCTCCGTTCATTCTCGCCAAGGCTGTCATTCCGGGTATGATCAAGCGCGGTGGCGGCAAGATCATCAACATCTGCTCGATGATGAGCGAACTCGGCCGCGAGACCGTTTCGGCTTACGCAGCTGCCAAGGGCGGCCTGAAGATGCTGACGCGCAACATCGCTTCTGAATACGGTTCGCAGAACATTCAGTGCAACGGTATCGGCCCGGGCTATATCGAAACCCCGCAGACCGCGCCGCTGCGCGAACCGGGTCATCCGTTCAACTCCTTCATCCTCGCCAAGACGCCGGCAAACCGTTGGGGCACGACGCAGGACCTGAAGGGACCGGCCGTGTTCCTTGCTTCCTCGGCATCCGACTTCGTCAACGGTCACGTTCTTTACGTCGACGGTGGTATCCTGGCCTATATCGGCAAGCAGCCCTGATCGAACCGGCGTTTCTAGCGCCATCAGGTTGATAATCGAAACGCCGTCCGTGTCCTGCACGGGCGGCGTTTTCGCGTTCGGGTAGGGGTTACCGGCTTTTCCGGCTGCGCGTCATCAGCACGTTGCGGATCGAAAAGCTTGAATGGATGCGCAGCACGCCCGGAAGTGCCGACAGGATCTCCTTGTGGATGCGCTCGAATTCTCCGGCATTGGCAACTTCTACGCGCAACAGATAATCGGAGCCTCCGGTCATCAGAAAACATTCCCGTATTTCGGGATATTTGCGAACGGCAGCCTCGAAGCGGTTGAGATACTCTTCCGTCTGCCTTTCCAGCGTGATGTTGATGATGACGGCGATGCCGTTCTGATCGTTATCCACGAGTGCCGTGTAGCCGCGGATTACGCCGGCCTCCTCAAGCAGCCTGATGCGGCGAAGACAGGCGGAGGGCGAAAGGCCCACTTCCGCGGCGAGGGCCGCATTGCTCATGCGGGCATTGAGCCGCAGCAGGCGCAAAAGGTTACGGTCGATCTGGTCCATGGTCGCCATGAATATTATTCCAAAATGTCGTATATAATTTCAAGGGATCTGCATCTGGGAAATTTTCTGCCATCGATTGGCAGGAAATTCAACGATCATTTCATTATGCTCATCTTAAAAAAGAGGGGCGTGAATGAACGAGCGAATGACCATGCCGGCGGCGCAGGAAATTGCTGCCGCGGCCTGCGGCTATCTGACGATCGATCTTGGCGCGATCTGCCGCAATTATCTGAAGCTTGCCGAGGCGCTTGCGCCGGCGAAAGCGGCTGCCGTCGTCAAAGCCGACGCCTACGGGCTCGGCGCCCGTCCTGTTGCGGAAGCGCTTTACAAGGCTGGATGCCGCGACTTTTTCGTTGCCCATTTTATGGAAGTCGCAGCCGTGAGGCCTGTGCTTTCCGATAACGCCGTTCTTTACGTCCTCAATGGCTTGCAGCCGGGCAATGAGCTGGCCTGTGCTGCAGCGGGTGTTGTTCCGGTGCTGAACTCACTTGAACAGTTGCGACGCTGGTCGGCTGCCGCGCATGGGCTGGGCAAGCGTTTGCCCGCCGCCCTGCAATTCGACACCGGCATGTCGCGGCTGGGGTTTTCGCCGGCCGAGCAGGTACAACTGAAATCGGAACTTGCCGATCACGAGCTGGTCGATATCCGCTTCATCATGAGCCATCTCGCTTCTGCCGATGAGGTGGAGAGTGAGCAGAACGATCAGCAGCTGGCGGAGATGCAGCGGATCGCCGAGGAATTTCCCGACCTGCCTGTCTGCTTTGCCAACTCCAACGGCATCTTTCTCGGCCAAAGCTATCACGGCTACATGGCGCGTCCCGGCATTGCGCTTTATGGCGGCAATCCGATGGCGTCACAGACCAACCCAATGGAACTCGTCGTCGGCCTGAAGATCGCGGTGATCCAGACGCGAACCGTACCGGCCGGGACAAAGGTTGGTTACGGGGCTACGTTCGTGGCGCCACGCGAAATGCGGCTTGCGACGATTGCAGCCGGTTACGCCGACGGTTTGCCGCGCAGCCTCAGTGATCGGGGTGCCGTCTATTTCGGCAACCACCGCCTGCCGATCGTCGGCCGCGTTTCGATGGACAGCATGACGGTCGATATCAGCGCCCTGCCAGTCGGTGCCGTAACGCTCGGCAGCCTTGTCGAGATGATCGGGCCGCACCAGACGCTGGACGATCTTGCGCAGGCGGCCGGAACGATTTCCTATGAGGTGCTGACCAGCCTCGGCCAGCGCTACGAGCGCCAATATCTTTAGCCATTTATCAGATAAAAAACGGGGAATTCCATGAAAGTCATCGTTCTCGGAGCCGGCGTTGTTGGTGTTACATCCGCCTATCAACTTGCCAAGGCCGGCCATGAGGTAACCGTCATCGACCGGCAAGAAGGTCCGGCGTTGGAAACCAGCTTTGCCAATGCCGGTGAGGTTTCCTTCGGTTACTGCTCCCCCTGGGCGGCACCCGGCATTCCGCTGAAGGCGATTAAGTGGCTTTTCATGAATCACGCACCGCTGATCCTGCGTCCGAAGATGGATGCCGCCATGCTGTCGTGGATGGCCCAGATGCTGCGCAACTGCACCTCGGAACGTTATGCGATCAACAAGAGCCGCATGCTTCGGATCGCCGATTATGCGCGCATCTCGCTTGCCGAGGTCCGTGATGAAACCGGCATTGCCTATGACGAACGCATGCAGGGCACCCTCCAGCTCTTCCGCACCCAGCAGCAGCTCGACGCATCGGCGAAAGACGTCAAGGCGCTGGCAGCGGACGGTGTTCCCTACGAAGTGCTCGATCCGGAAGGCTGCATCCGCGTCGAGCCGGCGCTGAAACATGTGCGACAGAAGATCGTCGGCGGCCTTCTGACGCCGAAGGACGAGACGGGTGATTGTTTCAAGTTCACCAATGCGCTGGCGCTGAAGGCCGCCGCAATGGGCGTGAAATTCGTCTACGGCACCAATATCAAGGCCCTCGATGTTGAGGGTGGGGCCATCAAGGGCGTTGTGACCGATCGCGAGACCTTGCGTGGCGATGCCGTCGTCGTGGCGCTCGGCAGCTATTCGCCGATGCTGGTCAAGCAGTTCGGCATCAAGCTGCCGGTCTATCCGGTCAAGGGCTATTCCCTGACAATTCCGATTGTCGATGCCTCGCGTGCGCCGGAATCAACCGTGATGGACGAGACCTACAAGATCGCCATCACCCGACTTGGCGACCGTATCCGCGTCGGCGGCATGGCAGAGATTTCCGGTTATACCAACGATCTCGGCCAGAAACGGCGCGCGACGCTCGAACATTCCGTCACCGATCTCTTCCCGGGTGGCGATGTTTCCAAGGCGGATTTCTGGTCCGGCCTGCGCCCGATGACGCCGGACGGCACGCCGGTGATCGGCGCGACCAAGGTGAAGGGCCTGTTCCTCAATACAGGCCATGGCACGCTCGGCTGGACGATGAGCTGCGGCTCGGCCAAGGTCATCAGCTCCATCGTCAGCGGGAAGAAGCCGGAAATCGACGCGACCGATCTCGCCGTCTCGCGCTACGCCTGAGCCTTCCGATTTGCCCGCCGCGCCGGTTCCATCCGGTCGCGGCGGCTTTATGACTTCCCTATTTCTTGGTGTCTCCACACCAATCGAATGCCTATGAGGCAGTCGCTACCTTTCGATCAGGCATCGCATTCGATGTCCGTTCCGTAAGCCTTTGGCGCGGAACTTCGATCGACAAGGAGTGACCCATGTATGGTCGTCTGGGCGTTATTAATCTTCTCCACCTTACCGAGGCCGAGGCACAGCGCCGCCGCCTGGCACAGGCCCGTCCTGTCACCGGGGACACTGCTGCCGGCATGAGCCTTGCGATGGCCCTGCGCCTTATCGGCGTCCTGGGCGTCGGTTTCTGCGCCATTGCGGCGCTCGCGGTGATGGTCGGTTGAGGAGAATGATATGGGCAAGTTTGCGATGAACGACCGGGAGCCTCCCGCGACAGGTATCCGTTTCACTGTTGGTCGTGACAAGAGTGGCCGCTGGATCGTCAATGACGCGCTAGGCAAGGTCGGCGGGCTTTTCACCGATCGCGCCTCGGCGGTGCATTTCGCCATGTTCGAAAGCGACCACATCCCGGGGGCAGTCTGGTGCCTGCCGGAGCATGTGACGCTGACACTGGGCGAGGCGTTCGATCCGCATTGCCTTTCTGCGGGAAGCCGTGTCGCGGGCCGGGCGTGAGGGCCACGCCATATTTCGCCCGCTCCGATATCTGCGGAGACATGTCTATCCCCGCAGCCAGCTGACGCGATTGGCCGGCTCGGGGACGTTGCGCGGCTCGGATGCGATCCTTGGGATGATGGTGGTGGTCCTGGTTTTAGTCGGAGTCGCTTCTGTGCTCGAGATGGCGCTGTTCTGAACAGTCTTTCTTGCGGGATGAGCGCGTTACCAGCCGTGCCATCGTATAAAGAAAGACCCCTCCCAACCCTCCCCACAAGGGGGAGGGCTTAAACCCGCCTCTCGGTCGATGCCCAATTTCAGCAGGACCGCTCGTTAGCCTGAAGGGCCAGACCAAGCTCGGCGTCGGCCCCCCAAAAAATTCCTATAAAATTCCTATATCTTCGCTTTCCCGCCCGTCTCGAACCCCTATGCGCTTCGGCGCCATATTCGGGCTCGGGGGATCGGAAGATCCTCTCTAATCCAGACATCGCATGAGGTGCCGTCCGTCCAGATGGCGCCCTTCGGCCTGTCTGGTCGCGATCAGTTCAAAGGAACCCGGATCATGATGGACCTTATTCTCGTCGGCACGGCGATCATCTTCTTCGCCCTGTGCTTCGCCTACACCCGCGCCTGCGACAGGCTTTAGAAGGAGGGAGCGATGATACTCGACTATGTGCTCGGCGGTGCCGTTACCGTCTTTCTCACATTTTACCTCACCTACGCTCTCATCCGCCCCGAACGCTTCTGATGGCGTTTTCGGGAACTGAAAGTTTATCTCCATGACCCTCAACGGATGGCTTCAGATCCTCGTCTTCTGCGGGATCGTCCTTCTCCTCGTCAAACCGCTCGGCGCCTACATGACCCGGGTGTTTTCCGGCGAGCGTACGCCTCTTTCCCCCGTCCTCGTTCCGCTTGAACGGGGACTTTACGCCTTAGCTGGCACCAGCGAGCGTGAGGAGCAGCATTGGACGGCTTATGCCTTCGCCATGCTGATGTTCAATCTTCTCGGCGTGCTGGTTCTCTATGGCCTGTTCCGCCTGCAGGATGTGCTGCCGCTCAACCCGGCCGGCATGGCCGCGGTCGGGCCGGAACTCTCCTTCGACACCGCCGTCAGCTTCGTCACCAACACCAACTGGCAGAACTATGGCGGCGAAGCCACCATGTCGTATCTGACCCAGATGGCGGGGCTGACTGTCCAGAATTTCCTGTCGGCCGCGACCGGCATAGCGATCGCGATTGCTCTGATCCGCGGTTTTTCCCGCGCCTCGGGCAAATCGGTCGGCAATTTCTGGGTCGATATGACCCGCGCCACGCTTTACCTGCTTTTGCCGCTCTGCATCCTGCTGACGCTGGTCTTCGTCTTTCTCGGCGTGCCGCAGACCTTTGGCGCTTACGTGGAAGCCACGACGCTGGAAGGTGCGAAACAGACGATCGCGCTCGGCCCGGTCGCCTCGCAGCTTGCGATCAAGATGCTCGGCACCAATGGTGGCGGTTTCTTCAACGCCAATTCCGCGCATCCGTTTGAAAATCCAGATGCGATCTCCAACCTGATCCAGATGGTGGCGATCTTTGCGATCGGTGCGGCGCTGACCAACGTCTTCGGCCGCATGGTCGGCAACCAGCGTCAGGGCTGGGCGATCCTCGGCGCAATGGGTGTGCTGTTCCTCGCCGGCGTCGTTACGGTCTACTGGGCGGAAGCTTCCGGCAACCCGATCATGCATGCAATGGGCCTGTCGGGTGGTAACATGGAAGGCAAGGAAGTCCGCTTCGGCGTCGTGCTCTCGTCGCTGTTCGCAGTCATCACCACGGCCGCATCCTGCGGTGCGGTCAATGCCATGCATGGTTCGTTCACCGCACTTGGCGGGCTGATCCCGATCATCAACATGCAGCTCGGCGAAGTCATCGTCGGCGGTGTGGGGGCCGGTTTCTACGGCATCATGATGTTCATCATCGTCGCCGTCTTCGTCGCCGGCCTGATGGTCGGCCGCACGCCGGAATATCTCGGTAAGAAGATCGAGGCGAAGGAGATGAAGATGGCGCTGCTCGCCGTTCTCTGCCCGCCGCTCGCCATGCTCGTCTTTGCCGCGATCGCCGCCGTGCTTCCCTCCGCCGTCGCCTCGATCGGCACCGGTGGACCGCACGGGTTCTCGGAAATCCTCTATGCCTATACGTCGGCTGCGGCCAATAACGGCTCGGCCTTCGGCGGGCTGACCGGCAACACACCCTGGTACAACGTGACGCTCGGCATCGCCATGCTGATGGGGCGTTTCCTGGTCATCATCCCGGCACTTGCGATTGCCGGCTCGCTGATCGGCAAGAAGACGGTTCCGGCCTCGGCCGGCACATTCCCCACCGATGGCGGCCTGTTCGTCGGGCTTCTCGTCGGCACGATCCTGATCGTCGGCGGCCTGACTTTCTTCCCGGCACTCGCACTCGGCCCGATCGTCGAGCATCTGGCGATGATCGCCGGACAGACGTACTGAGGAGAGCCAAGATGGGTATTCGTCATGAACTCAACAGACAGTCCATCCTTGCCGGGCAAAGGCGCGGCAAGGGGGATGAAAAATCCAGGCAACAGGAACGCCAGAGATGGTGCGGTTCCAATGCCATTCTCGCAATGATGGCGGGCATTCTCGCCGTCGTTTGCGTCATCGAAATCCTACACGGCTGACCCTTGCGGCCCTGATCCATCAGGGCCATCGGTCGCCTCATCAAAGCTGGAGCCTCTTCATGAGCCAGGCAAAATCCGCGTCTATCCTCGATAGCCGCATCCTCATTCCCGCGATCGGCGCCGCTTTCACCAAGCTTAATCCGCGCACACTCGCCAAGAACCCGGTCATGTTCGTCGTGGCCACGGTGTCGGTCCTGACGACCGTCCTCTTCCTGCGCGATCTTATCGTCGGCGGCGACAATCTCGGCTTTTCCTTCCAGCTCAACCTCTGGCTCTGGTTTACCGTACTGTTCGCCAATTTCGCCGAGGCGGTCGCCGAAGGTCGCGGCAAGGCGCAGGCGGACAGTCTGCGCAAGGCGCGGACCGAAACCCAGGCCAAGCTTGTCACCAGCGCCAACGGCGGCGACTACAAGATGGTTGCCGGCACCTCGCTCAAGGTGGGCGATATCGTGCTGGTCGAGGCCGGCGATATCATCCCTTCCGATGGCGAGGTGATCGAAGGCGTCGCCTCCGTCAACGAGGCGGCGATTACCGGCGAAAGCGCCCCGGTCATCCGTGAATCGGGCGGCGACCGTTCGGCCGTCACCGGCGGCACGCAGGTTCTCTCCGACGTCATCCGGGTGCGGATTACGGCGGCTGCCGGTTCGACCTTCATCGACCGGATGATCTCGCTCGTCGAAGGTGCCGAACGGCAGAAGACGCCGAACGAGATCGCGCTCAATATCCTGCTTGCCGGCATGACGCTGATCTTCGTCCTGGCTACCGCGACGATCCCGAGCTTTGCGGCCTATGCGGGGGGCTCGATCCCGGTCATCGTACTGGTCGCGCTGTTCGTGACGCTGATCCCGACAACCATAGGCGCGCTGCTTTCCGCCATCGGCATTGCCGGCATGGACCGTCTGGTGCGCTTCAACGTGCTCGCCATGTCCGGCCGTGCGGTCGAAGCTGCCGGAGACGTCGATACGCTGCTCCTCGACAAGACCGGCACGATCACGCTGGGTAACCGCCAGGCAACCCAGTTCCGTCCGGTGCGCGGCGTTTCCGAACAGGAACTTGCCGATGCGGCGCAGCTTGCCTCGCTTGCCGACGAGACGCCGGAAGGCCGTTCGATCGTTGTGCTTGCCAAAGAGAAATACGCGATCCGCGGCCGCGATATGGCGAGCCTGAAAGCCTCGTTCGTGCCGTTTACCGCCCAGACGCGGATGAGCGGCGTCGATCTGGACGGCAGCCAGATCCGCAAGGGCGCGGTCGATGCGGTGCTCGCCTATGTCAATGGTGGCACGTTGCCTGTGGCAGGCAATACGGCGATTGCCGCCAGCCCGCAGTCGGACACGGTGCGAGAACTGCAGGCGATCGCGGAAGAGATTGCCAAGGCGGGTGGCACGCCGCTCGGCGTTGCCCGCGACGGAAAACTGCTTGGCGTCATCCACCTCAAGGATATCGTCAAGGGTGGCATCCGCGAGCGTTTTGCCGAACTCCGCAAGATGGGCATCCGCACGGTGATGATTACCGGCGACAACCCGATGACGGCAGCAGCAATCGCGGCCGAAGCGGGCGTCGACGATTTTCTCGCCCAGGCAACGCCCGAGAACAAGCTGTCGCTCATTCGCGAGGAGCAGGCCAAGGGCAAGCTGGTCGCCATGTGCGGTGACGGCACCAATGATGCTCCGGCATTGGCACAGGCGGATGTCGGTGTGGCGATGAATACCGGCACGGTTGCAGCCCGCGAGGCCGGCAACATGGTCGACCTCGATAGCGACCCGACGAAGCTCATCGAAATCGTCGAGATCGGCAAGCAGTTGCTGATGACCCGCGGAGCGCTGACGACGTTTTCGATCGCCAATGACATCGCCAAGTATTTCGCCATCATCCCGGCGATGTTCCTCGCCTTCTATCCGCAGCTCGGCGTGCTGAACGTCATGGGACTGGCGACACCGCAAAGCGCTATCCTGTCGGCGATCATCTTCAATGCGCTGATCATCATCGCGTTGATCCCGTTGTCGCTAAAGGGCGTCAAATACCGCGCCGTCGGCGCCGGCGCGCTTCTCTCCCGCAATCTTCTGATCTACGGCCTCGGCGGCATCGTCGTCCCGTTCATCGGCATCAAGGCGATTGACGTGGTCATCACCACGCTCGGCCTCGCTTAAGGAGTATTCTCGATGTTGAAACAACTTCGTCCGGCCATCGTCATGATCGTCGCCACCACCGCCATTACCGGCCTGATCTATCCTTTCGCCATGACAGGCATTGCGCAGGCGGTGTTTCCGTCGCAGGCGAATGGCAGCCTGATCGAAAGGGATGGTCAGGTGATCGGCTCGTCGCTGATCGGCCAGAGCTTTGCGGGCGAGCAGTATTTCCACGGCCGCCCGTCGGCCGCGGGCGACGGCTATAACGCTGCGTCGTCCTCCGGTTCCAATCTTGGACCGACAAGCCAGAAACTGATCGACCGGGTGAAGGCCGATTATGAAGCTGCCAAGGCTTCCAATCCGAATGCCGAGGTGCCGATCGATCTGGTCACGGCGTCGGGCAGCGGGCTCGACCCGCATATCTCGCCGGAAGCCGCTTATTTCCAGGTGGCGCGTGTCGCCAAGGCGCGCCAGATGGATGAGGCGAGCGTGAAGTCGCTGGTCGATGCGCATGTCGAGGGCCGAGAGCTGGGCTTCCTCGGCGAGCCGGTGGTCGACGTACTGGCGTTGAACATGGCGCTGGATGGCTCTAAGACGTAACGAATGCAGGCGTTCGCCCCTCATCCGCCTGCCGGCACCTTCTCCCCGTTAGTACTGGGAGAAGGAGACAAGCCGCAAGCTCTCCGTTCCTCCTCGCCCAGCTTGCGGGGAGAGGGTGGCCGAGCGCAGCGGAGGCCGGGTGATGGGCGGACGCCATTGGTATTCTAGCAGGTAAATCATGCCCGACGCCAATCGTGAGAACGGCCGAGACACCGAGACCCGCCCCTCACCGGATGCTCTCCTGCAGCGGGCGGAGCGGGAAGGGCGTGGGCGGCTGAAGATCTTTCTCGGCGCCGCGCCCGGCGTCGGCAAGACCTATGAAATGCTGATGTCCGGCAGGGCGAGGCAGGCCGATGGTGTCGATGTCGTCATCGGTGTGGTCGAGACGCATGGACGTAAGGAAACCGAGGCGCTCACCGACGGGTTCGAGATCATCGCCCGCCGACAAATCGATTATCGCGGCCAGAGCCTTGAGGAGATGGATCTCGATGCCATCCTCGCCCGCCGTCCGGCTCTCGTTCTGGTCGATGAACTGGCGCATACGAATGCCAGCGGCAGCCGCCATCCGAAACGTTACATGGATGTGCAGGAATTGCTGGCGCAGGGCATTGACGTCTATTCGACCCTCAATATCCAGCATGTCGAAAGCCTCAACGATGTCGTGGCGCAGATCACCCGCATCAGGGTGCGCGAGACGGTGCCGGACCTGATCATCGACCGGGCCGATGATGTCGAGATCATCGACATCACCCCCGACGACCTGATCAAACGTCTCAACGACGGCAAGGTCTATATGCCGAAGACGGCGCGCCGGGCGATCGAGAACTATTTTTCGCCGGGTAATCTGACGGCTTTGCGCGAACTGGCTTTGCGGCGTACCGCCCAGCGCGTCGACGAACAACTGCTCAACCACATGCAGGCCAATGCGATTTCCGGTCCATGGGCGGCGGGCGACAGACTGCTCGTCTGCCTGGATCACGGGCGCAACGGAGCAAGCTTGGTGCGTTATGCCCGCAGGCAGGCGGATCGGCTCAGGGCGCCCTGGGCAGTATTGCACCTGGACACCCCGCAGGATGCCGCGCTTTCGGAGGAGGACAAGGACCGGCTGGCGGCAAACATGCGGCTGGCGCAGCAGCTTGGCGCCGAGGCTGTCACGTTGCCGGGGCTTTCTCCGTCACGCGAAATCATTGCCTATGCCAATGCCAACAATTTCACCCATATCGTTGTCGGCAGGCCCGCAAAACCGCGCTGGCGGCAGTTGTGGCAAACCTCCGTCACCCATGACCTGATCCGGCAGGCCGGTCATATCAGCGTCCACGTGATTTCCGGTGATCAGAAGGATGGTGAGGCAGACCGCGATGTGAAGGTTGCGCAGGCGCCAAGACCTTTCCGGGTAAAACACTATCTGCAAAGCACGGTCTTCGTTGCGCTGGCAATCGCGGCAGGCGTTGCGCTCGACCAGACTTTTGACGTGCGCAACCTTGCGCTTGTCTTCCTGATGGCGGTTCTGGCGTCGGCGGTTCGGGGCGGGTTGGGGCCGGGGCTGTTTGCCTCGCTTCTCGGGGCCGTTGCCTTCAACTTCTTTTTCCTCGAACCGCGCTACACATTCACGATCCGCGATCCGGAAAGCGTGATCGCGCTGCTCTTCTATCTCGGTGTTGCGCTCGTCGCCTCCAACCTGACGGCGGCGGTTCAGCGGCAGGCGGTTGCCGCCAGGGCAAGGGCGCGCACGACGGAAGATCTCTATCTCTTCTCCAAGAAGCTTGCGAGCACAGGCACGCTGGACGATGTGCTGTGGGTTACCGCCTTCCAGATCGCCTCGATGTTGAAGGTGAGGGTTGTCATCCTCTTGCCGGAGAGTGGAACGATCGCGGTGAAAGCGGGCTATCCGCCTGACGATACGCTGGTCGATGCCGATATCGCGGCCGCCAGATGGGCCTGGGAGCACAATCGCCCCGCCGGCCGCGCAGCCGACACACTGCCCGGCGCCAAACGGCTCTACCTGCCGCTTCGCACCGGTCGTGAGGCGGTCGGCGTCATCGGTCTCGACAACGATCGTCAGGGACCGCTTCTGACGCCCGAACAGCAGCGGCTGTTCGATGCGCTGGCGGATCAGGCAGCTCTCGCGATCGAGCGGGTGCAACTGGTGTCGGATGTCGACAAGGCAAGGCTTGCGGCAGAAACAGACCGGCTGCGCACTGCGCTTCTCACCTCGATCAGCCATGACCTGAAGACACCGCTTGCGGCGATCATGGGTTCGGCCGACATGCTGAAGGATCTGGGACCGCAATTGCAGGAAGAAACGCGGGCGGAGCTTCTGTCGACCGTCATCGACGAGTCCGAGCGGCTCAACCGCTTCATCGTCAACCTGCTCGACATGACGCGGCTCGGTTCCGGCGCAATGCAGCCGAACTACGCCCTGCATTTCGCCGGTGACATGGTGGGCACGGCGCTTGGCCGAACGGCGAAGATCGCATCGGGCCACACGGTGGAGGTTGGCATCCCGGCAGATCTGCCGATGCTGAAGGTCGATCCCGTTCTGTTCGAGCAGGTCCTGTTCAATCTGATCGATAACGCCGCCAAATACGCGCCGGAGGGCACGGTCATCGACATAAGGGGACAGAGGGATGGAAATGCCGTCCTTCTCTCCGTCATGGACGAGGGGCCCGGCATGCCGCCAGAAGACCTGGAGCGGATCTTCGACAGTTTCTACCGGGTGCGCAAAAGCGATCAGGTGAGGGCGGGAACCGGGCTCGGGCTTGCCATCTGCCGCGGTTTCGTCGAAGCGATGGGCGGCACGATCCGGGCGCATAACCGGTCCGACCGTTCTGGGGCGATCTTTACCATCAGGATGCCGGTTCCCATGGACGTGCCGATCTTGGGGGACGAAAATGACTGAAAACGCCGTACGTATCCTGATCGTCGATGACGAGCCGCCGATCCGCAAGCTGTTGCGCGTGGGCTTGAGCGCGCAGGCCTATGCCGTCAGCGAGGCGATGAATGCGAAGGTGGCCATGGAGCTGGCGGTCAGCGACAAGCCGGATCTTATCATTCTGGATCTCGGCCTTCCGGATATGTCCGGCCACGATCTGCTCGCCAAATGGCGCGGCGAGGGAATGACGCTGCCGATCGTCATCCTGTCGAGCCGCACCGACGAGGCGGGCATCGTCAAGGCGCTGGAACTTGGCGCCGACGACTATGTGACGAAACCCTTCGGGATGAGCGAGCTGGGTGCGCGCATCCGCGTGGCACTGCGCCACCGGTTGCAGGCGCAGGGCGAAAAGCCGGTTTTCCAGACCGGTGAGCTGTCGGTCGATCTGGTCAAGCGGATTGTCAAGGTGGCAGGCCGCGACGTGAAGCTGTCGCCGAAGGAATACGACATCCTGCGCATTCTCGTGCAGCATGCCGGCAAGGTGCTGACCCACCGGTTCCTGCTGGAACATGTCTGGGACGGGCTGACCGATGTGCAGTATCTGCGCGTCTATGTGCGCCAGCTCAGGCAGAAGATCGAGGCTATGCCGGATCAACCGCAATATATCCTCACCGAGACCGGCGTCGGCTATCGTCTGGCCGCGCCGGATTGATCCGGAGCTAAAGCCAGCCGACCTTCTTGAAGCGATGATACAGCACGCCGCAGACGAGGACGATTGCGGCAAGCACAACGTAATAACCGTATTCGGTCTTCAACTCCGGCATGTTCTCGAAATTCATGCCGTAAATGCCGGCGACAGCTGTCGGCACGGCCAGGATCGCGGCCCATGAGGCAAGCTGCCTGGTGATGACACCCTGGCGCTGCTGTTCCAGAAGGTTCGAGGCCTCGAAGACCGAGGTGATGACTTCCCGAAGGCCGCCGACCATGCTTTCCACCCGTCGGCAGTGGTCCAGAACGTCGCGGAAATAGGGTTTGGCGTGCTTGTCGAGGCAGGGCAGGTCCAGATTGACGAGTTTGCCCGCCACTTCCGTCATCGGTCCGAGAATGCGCCCGAACAGGATCAGTTGCCGTCTCAGCCGGAACAGGCGGCGGATCTGCTCGCGTTCGAGGAAATTGGCGAGCATCTTCTGCTCCATCTCCAGAACGCGATCCTCGATCGTCTGAACCGTTGGCAGATAACCATCAACGATGAAATCGATAATGCCGTGCAGCACATAGTCGGGGCCTTGCGACAGCAGTTTCGGCGAGGCTTCGAGCTGGGAGCGCACTTCGCTGTGGCTGCGCATCGAGCCGTGCCGGACGGTGATGATATGGCGCTGCCCGACGAAGATTGCCGTCTCGCCGTATTTGATCTTGTCGCCGTCGAGATGGGCGGTCTTGGCGACGACAAAAAGCTGATCGCCATAGGCCTCGACCTTGGGGATCTGATGTGCGTTGAGCGCATCTTCAACAGCAAGTTCATGCAGGCTATAGGTCTTTGCGAGCGTTTTCAGCTCGTCGGCTGTCGGCTCGTGCAGGCCGATCCAGGCGAATTCGTCACCAGTCAGCGCCGGGCACGGTTCGTCTATCGGGAGAGGGCGCCCGCGCTTTCCGTTCGTGTATACATAGGAGGCGACGACAGTCATGGCGCTCTATCTCTTTGTTTAAACGCAATTCCGGCCGTAAACCGGTGTCCACTTTTGCTGGAATTGCTTTAAATCGCGACCTGCTCACCCAGTTCCACCACGCGGTTCGGCGGCAGCTTGAAATAGGCTGAAGGATCGATGCCGAAATCGGCGAGGATGATGTAGAGCTTTTCCTGCCAGCGCGGCAGGCCGGTATTGGGCGTTTCGATCAGGTTGCGGCGACCGAGATAGAAAGAGGTCTGCATGATTTCGAACTTGAAGCCCTTTTTCTTGCAAACGGTCAGAGCCTTGGCGACGTTGGGTTCATCCATGTAGCCGAAGGTGATGTCGAGGCGGATGAAGCGCTTCGACAGTCTCGTCATCTCGACACGTTCCTGCTGAGGCACATAGGGCTTGTCCTGGGTCCAGATGGTCAGGATGACATTCTGTTCGTGCAGGACGTGGTTGTGCTTCAGATTGTGCAACAGAACGGCGGGGGTGCGATCCGGCACGCTGGTCAGGAAGACCGCGGTTCCGGGTACGGTCACGGGTGCGCTGGCGGTTTCCCGTTCGATGGAGCTTTCGATCGAGGTGATGAAGGTTTCCAGCGGAATGTCGTTCTTGGCCGTCTTTTCCTTCAGGTATTTCGATCCCTTCGTCCATGTCCACATGGTCAGCATGATGACCAGCGCGAGCATGACCGGCACCCAGCCGCCGTCATGGACCTTGAGAAGGTTGGCGGCGAGGAAGATCGTCTCAATGACGAAAAGCGGTCCGAGAATGATCGCAGCCGTTATGGCCTTGTAACCCCATACGGCGCGCAGGAACTGGAAGGACATCAGCGTCGTGACCACCATCGCGCCGGTGACCGAGATACCGTAGGCGGTGGCAAGCGATTCCGAATCCCCGAAGGAGAAGATGAGTACGATGACGCCGATGAACAGGACCATGTTGACGGCCGGTACATAGATCTGCCCGGTATTGGTCTCGGAGGTGAACTTGATCGCAAGACGCGGCAGGAAGCCCAGGTGCACTGCCTGGCGGGCCAGCGAAAAGGCCCCGGTGATGACGGCCTGGCTGGCGATGATTGTCGCCATGGTAGCAAGGATCACCATCGGCAACAGCGCCCAATCGGGATAAAGCAGATAGAACGGGTTGGAAATCTTTGTCGGATCGGCAAGCACGAGCGCGCCCTGGCCGAGATAGTTCAGGGCAAGCGCCGGGAAGACGAGGATGAACCAGGCGACACTGATCGGCTTCCTGCCGAAATGCCCCAGGTCCGCATAAAGCGCTTCCGCGCCGGTGACGGTGAGGAAGACGGCGCCGAGCACGATCAGCCCGGCCCAGCCAGCATGGGTGATGAACCAGAGAGCGTTGATCGGGTTGAGGGCCTGCAGGATCGTCAAGTCGTCGCCGATATGGATGAGGCCGCCCCAGGCCATGGCAAGGAACCACACGACGGTGATCGGCCCGAAGAATTTCATTACGGCCGCGGTGCCCTTGGATTGGACCATGAACAGACAGATCATGATGGCAGCGGAGAGCGGCAGAACGTAACCGGAGAAAGCAGGCGTGATAAGCTTCATGCCTTCGAGCGCCGACATGACCGATAGCGCCGGGGTAATCATCGCGTCGCCGATGAACAGCGCCGAACCGATCAGGCCTGCAAAGAAAAGCACCGGCATGTAGCTTCCGGTCTTCTTCATCAGAAGCGCTAGAAGCGAAAGCGTGCCGCCTTCACCGTCATTGTCTGCACGCAGAAGAAACAGAACGTATTTGAAGGTTACGATGATGGTCAGTGTCCAGACCATCAGCGAGATCAGGCCTATCACGTGCTCGTCGCGGATGCCGTTGGCCGCAAACGGACGCAACGCCTCGCGGAACGCATAGAGAGGGCTGGTGCCGATGTCGCCATATACGACCCCGATCGACCCTAGCAGCAGCACAAGAAATTTGCGGGTTTCCGAAGTGGTATCGGAAGCGGCGGCATGCGATGCGGTCATAAAGTCTCCAGGCGCAGGGCCAAGGTGTCGTTCGATGTATATGTCTGGCGCGGAATATGGTGCATCGCCGCGGTCAAGGCAAATGGATGCATATAAGACTTTGATGTCATAGTCTCGCCCCACATATCGAAATCCTATGCGGTGAGAGCAATGTTGGTTTCTGTAAAACAGGAGCCAAATCATGACACCCTTCCTTCGCGCAAGGCGTCAAACTTACACACCCCTTTTGAGCCCCTTCAACGATGGCCGGATCGATCTTTCGGAATTCGAGGCAACGATCGATCGGCAGGTCATCGCCGGAGTGGATGGAATTGTGGTTTGCGACGTTGTCGGCGAGGGTCCGGTGCTCGGCTCGGATGAATACCAGAGCCTGCTGAAAACCGCTGTTTCGCGTGGCCGGCCACATCTGAGTGTGATAGCTGCGACCGGCACAAACTGCACTGTAAAGACCGTGGAGCGATGCCGCCGCGCCGAAGAATTCGGTGCGGATGCCTTGCTGGTAACGGTGCCGTATTATTCGAAACCGACGCTCAAGGGAGTGATCAATCACTTTCGCGAAATCTCTGCTGCAGTCGGTATCCCGGTTGTTGTGGATGACGATCCGGGGCGCACGGCAAAGGACCATGGCCCGGCGCTGCTGGATGCGCTTGCCGAAATCGATCCTATCGTCGGCATATGCCATGGCGCCAGGCGGCTCGAACATTTCGCGGCCTTGCCGGTATCGCTCAGGGACCGGTTCATGCATCTTTCGAGAGATGACAGGAAGCTGATGGAATTCCTGGATATGGGTGGGCACGGCGCCTTGTCGGCATTGGCCAATATCATCCCATCTCCGGTGCAGACCATGGTGGCGATGGCGGAGCATGGCAGTGGCTGCGATTCTCTGCTGCAGGCCATGTCCGTTGCTGCGGCGGCTGTTGGTGGGGATGACGTTGCCGCGCTGAAGGAGGCGCAGTTCTTCCTGTACCAGTCACCGGCTGATGTCCGCTTGCCACTGGTGGCTGCCGAACCGGAAACGATCCTGCGCGTGCGGCATGCCTTCGCGCCTTTTGCCAGATGCGAGCCGTCGACGCGAGAGGCTGCGTGATCGGCCGCATCGAGGCCGCGTATGGTATTTCGATAAATAGTTCGTGGGCCGCCTGCTTGACGATTGCAAAGCACCGGCTTTTTAGCGAAACTTGATGCAAGAATTGGCCCGGGAGGAGCCCATGCATCCCGTTTCCCTGCATGCGGACGAGGTCTACGCCTCGGCCCAGTCCGCTGCCGCAAGCTCACCTGTTGTCGCTTCGTGGCGGCGCTGCATGGTTATGCACCATCTTGCGCCCGAGCAGGAACGCGCACCCGAACGCTTGACGGACAGCGAATTTCGCCAGACGCGGCAGGCCTCGGAGCGCCTGATTGTCGAGGCGCGCGAGGAAATGGACAAGCTGTTTTCGACCGTCGGCAGGTCGGGCTGCTGTCTGCTGCTGACCGATCGAAACGGTGTCGCGCTGGAACGGCGCGGCACAGCGGGGGATGACCGGGCCTTTCACGATCTTGGCCTTTGGACGGCGGCCATCTGGACCGAGGCGAGTATCGGAACCAACGGTATCGGTACGGCACTGGCGGACGAACGAGCGGTTTCGATCTTTCGCGACCAGCATTTCTTTTCGGCTAATACGGGATTGAGCTGCACTACCGCACCTATCCGCGATCATCGCGGCGAAGTGGCGGCGGCGCTCGATATTTCCACATGTCGGGACGACGTCAATGAAATGATGCTCTCGATTCTTTCCCAGACGGTGCGCGATGCGGCGCTCAGGATTGAGCTCAACCTGTTCCGATCCGCCTTTCCAGGCGCCCGTTTCCTGATGGTGCCGCAGGCCGCACATGCGGCGGCGGCACTTCTTGCGGTCGATCGCAACGATCTGGTCATCGGCGCGACGCGTGCGGCGCGCCTGGCTCTTGCGCTGGACGACAGCCGTATCGCCGCCGGCATTCCGGCTGCGGATGCTCTCGATGAGAACCGGGCGGGTGATCGTCAGGATCTGGTCGAAGCAGAGCGGGCGGCACTGATGCGCGCCCTGTCGCGCGCCAACGGCAATGTCTCGCAGGCAGCGATTGCGCTCGGCATGAGCCGGGCAACGCTTCACCGCAAGATGAACCGTTTCGGTCTCCATTGACGTAAATCGAATTCTGTTGCGGTGCCGCATGGTTTGCGGCGCACACTGTCGCAAGGGTGCGACAGTGTGCGCCGCCATATGGTCACACCCTGCTTTTCGTCAAGAACGGGACGACGCAGATTTCCTTCCAGCCCGGTCCCGAACCGGGAAGCCAGCTCATCATGGGAGGATGACATGCTGCACCAGAAAATCGTCGAATCGCCGTTCAAGCTGAAATACGGCAACTATATCGGCGGCGAGTGGAGGGAGCCGATCGGCGGCAAGTATTTCGACAACATCACGCCGGTCACCGGCGGCAAGTTGTGTGAAATTCCGCGTTCGGACGAAAAGGACATCAACGCCGCGCTCGATGCCGCGCATGCCGCAAAGGACAAGTGGGGCCGCACTGCACCGGCCGAGCGCTCCAACATCCTGATGAAGATCGCCCAGCGGATGGAGGACAAGCTGGAAGTGCTGGCCCAGGCCGAAACCTGGGACAATGGCAAGCCTATCCGCGAAACCATGGCAGCCGACATTCCGCTCGCCATCGACCATTTCCGCTATTTTGCGTCCTGCATCCGCGCTCAGGAAGGATCGATCGGCCAGATCGACAACGACACCGTCGCCTATCATTTTCATGAGCCGCTCGGCGTCGTTGGCCAGATTATTCCGTGGAACTTCCCGATCCTGATGGCTGCCTGGAAGCTGGCGCCCGCGCTTGCCGCCGGCAATTGCGTTGTCATCAAACCGGCCGAACAGACGCCCGCCTCGCTGCTTGTCTGGGCGGAAATCATCGGCGATCTTTTGCCGCCCGGCGTCTTGAACATCGTCAACGGTTTCGGTCTCGAGGCCGGCAAGCCCCTGGCATCGTCGAACCGGATCGCCAAGATCGCCTTTACCGGCGAAACGACGACAGGCCGGCTGATCATGCAATATGCCAGCCAGAACCTCATTCCCGTGACGCTGGAACTTGGCGGCAAGTCGCCGAACATCTTCTTTGCCGACGTGGCCAATGAAGACGATGATTTCTTTGACAAGGCGCTGGAAGGGTTCGCGATGTTCGCGCTCAACCAGGGCGAGGTCTGCACATGCCCGAGCCGCGCGCTGGTGCATGAGTCGATCTACGACCGGTTCATGGAGCGGGCGGTGAAGCGTGTGGAAGCGATCGTGCAGGGCAACCCGCTTGATAGCGCCACGATGATCGGTGCGCAGGCATCCAGCGAGCAGATGGAGAAGATCCTCTCCTATCTCGATATCGGCAAGCAGGAAGGTGCTGAAGTGTTGACCGGCGGTGATCGCAACGATCTCGGCGGCGAGCTGGCCAACGGCTATTACATCAAGCCGACGATCTTCAAGGGCCACAACAAGATGCGTGTGTTCCAGGAGGAAATCTTTGGCCCGGTGGTTTCGGTCACCACGTTCAAGGATGAGGACGAGGCGCTCTCGATCGCCAACGACACGCTTTACGGTCTTGGTGCCGGGGTATGGACGCGTGACGGCAACCGCGCCTATCGCTTCGGCCGCGAGATCCAGGCAGGCCGCGTGTGGACCAATTGCTATCACGCCTATCCGGCGCATGCGGCCTTCGGCGGCTACAAGCAGTCCGGCATCGGTCGCGAGACGCACAAGATGATGCTCGACCACTACCAGCAGACCAAGAACATGCTGGTGAGCTACAGCCCGAAGAAGCTCGGTTTCTTCTGATCCAAGCCGGAGCCGGGCAGGGGAAGAACTCTTCTGCCCGGCTTTCGTGCCTATCAACCGGCCTTGAAATTCTCGCGAAAGGACTATTCGATAGGCAGTCATAATCCGGCAGCCGAGATATTCCGCGATGTCGAATGAAAATGAACCGCTGGTCGAAATGCTTTTCCGCAATGGCACGCTGACCTTTGTGGGGATCATTCTCTCGTTCTCTCTGACATTTCTCAGCCAATGGGCTCAAAACCCGATCCCATGGACCCTTATCGACCTGCCGACGATGCTTCTGCTCTCCGCCGGGATCATCACGCAGGGGAGCTCTCTCGTGATTTTTCTGCGGCACGATTCACTGCAGCGGCGGGTATATGACAAGGCAAGCAAAGTGTTTCTCTGCGGTCTGGCGATGACTGTCTCGGGTGTTTTCATGGCGATCGTGATAGACTTCGTTCAGCTCATCACCTGAGCATCAAAAGCTCTTTGGGAGGAGAGATCATGAATACTCATGTCAACGGGGAGCCGCGCGTCACCGCTACCGATGCGGCACTCGATCTCATCGCCGAGATAAGGCAGGACTACCCGGAAATCCTTTTCCACCAGTCCGGCGGCTGCTGCGACGGGTCATCGCCGATGTGTTACCCGGCTGATGATTTCATTATCGGTGACCATGACGTGAAGCTGGGCGAGATCGGCGGCGTGCCGGTCTATATCAGCGGCAGCCAGTTCGAGGCGTGGAAGCACACGCAGCTGATCATCGATGTCGTGCCGGGCAGGGGGGGGATGTTCTCGCTCGATAACGGCAGGGAAAAGCGGTTCCTCAGTCGCTCGCGGATTTTCGGTGGCGGAGAGGCCTGCACTATTCCTCGGGTGCGTTGATAGATTTTGTCTATCGAGCCATATGAACAGTTGGCTTGAAGCGCTTTTGATGATCGTCAATAGCATCCGTCATGACTGCATCGTTTATTGGCAAGAAGTCCTCGGCCGCCGGCGGCTGGGGTGCGTTGAAGAGCTGCGGCAAGCGGCTTCTCGAAAGTGGATCGCCGCTCTCAGGCGCCCGCACCATGTTGAAGGCAAACCAGCCGGACGGTTTTGACTGCCCCGGCTGCGCCTGGGGTGATCCGGAACATGGATCGTCATTCGAATTCTGCGAAAACGGGGTGAAGGCGGTTTCCTGGGAGGCGACGGAAAAGCGTGCCACTCCAGCCTTTTTCGCAGCCAATACGGTATCCGAACTTCGCAAGCTGAGCGATTACGAACTGGAGCTCAATGGGCGTCTCACTCATCCCATGCGGTATGATGCGGCGAGCGACCGATATCTGCCCGTTGCCTGGGAGGATGCCTTTGCCGAGATCGGCGGCATTCTCAAAAGTCTCGACAGCCCCGACCGGGCGGAATTCTACACGTCGGGTCGGGCCAGCAACGAGGCGGCCTATCTCTACCAGCTGTTCGTGCGCATCTATGGCACCAACAATTTTCCCGATTGCTCGAACATGTGCCACGAGGCAAGCGGTGTCGCGCTGAAACAGGCGATCGGCGTCGGCAAGGGCACGGTGCTTCTGGAGGACTTTGAAAAGGCGGATGCGATTTACGTCATCGGCCAGAACCCCGGCACAAACCATCCGCGCATGCTCGGCGATCTTCGCCGTGCGGCGATGCGTGGGGCGGATGTGGTCGTGTTCAATCCGGTGCGCGAAAAGGGGCTCGAGCGCTTTTCTGATCCGCAGGACAAGATCGAGATGCTGCGCGGCGGCTCCACCGAGATTGCCAGCCACTATTACCAGCCACGTCTCGGCGGCGACATGGCAGCGGTGCGCGGCATGGCCAAGGCCGTGTTTGCAGCAGAAGATGAAGCGATTGCCGCAGGTGAGCCTTCGGTCCTCGACCATGCCTTCATCGCCGAACATTGCGCCGGGTTTGCTGAATACCGCGCCGCGGTCGATGCTACCGGCTGGGCCGAGATCGAGGACCAGTCGGGGCTTTCCCGCGCCGAGATCGAGCGGGCGACAACCGTCTATATCAAGGCCGAGAAGGTGATCTGCACTTGGGCGATGGGCGTCACCCAGCATGTCCATTCGGTGGCGACGATCCGCGAGATTTCCAATTTCATGTTCCTGCGCGGCAATATCGGCAGGCAAGGCGCGGGGCTTTGCCCGGTGCGCGGCCATTCCAATGTGCAGGGAGATCGTACGGTCGGCATCAACGAAAAACCGCCCGCTGCTTTCCTCGATGCGCTGGAAAGACATTTCGGTTTTTCCGCGCCGCGTGCCGATGGGCATAATGTTCTGGCGGCGATCGGGGCGATGCTGGATGGTTCCGCGCAGGCCTTTATCGCGCTTGGCGGCAACTTTGCCCGGGCGACGCCCGATAGTGCGCTGGTCGAGAAGGCGCTGAGCCGGATGAAGCTCACAGTCAATATCGCGACCAAGCCGAACCATTCGCATCTGATGCCGGGCGAGGTCTCCTATATCCTGCCCTGCCTCGGTCGCACCGAGATGGATCTGAACTCGCTCGGCAATTCCCAGCTCGTTACCGTTGAGGATTCGATGAGCATGGTGCATGGTTCTGCGGGTATCAACCGCCCAGCTTCGCCGCATCTCCTCTCGGAAGTCGGTATCATCGCCGGCATTGCCGAAGCGACGGTCGGCACAGATGTCGTGCGCTGGGCAGCGCTTGCCGACGATTACGATCTCATCCGCGATCATATCGAAGCGACCATTCCGGGTTTCGAGAATTTCAATGCCCGTCTCCGGAAGCCGCGTGGTTTCCATCTGCGCAACACGGCGTCGCATCGCGAATGGAACACACCGGCGGGCAAGGCGTCCTTTGCTGCCGTTGCGTTGCCGCAGGAGACGGTGCACCAGCGCGCCCGCAAGCGCGGCGGTCGCTTTGCCTTGCAGACCTTCCGCTCGCATGACCAGTACAATACCACCGTCTATGGTCTCGATGACCGGTATCGTGGTGTTTATGGCGAGCGGCAGGTGATCTTCATCCATCCCGAGGACCTGAAGGATATCGGTGCGGAAGCCGGTGACCGGATGGATGTCGTGACCGACTACAATGACGGAGTTTCCCGCGTGGCAGAGGATTTCCGCTTCGTGCCCTATGACATTCCGCGCGGGAGCATTGCCGGTTATTATCCAGAGCTGAACGTGCTCGTGCCGCTCGGCAGTGCCGGCGAGGAAAGCGATACGCCGACCTCCAAGTCGATCATGGTGTCGTTCCGCAAGCACGAGGCGGCGTGACCGAGGATAGCGTTGAAACCGAGCGGTTTCTTGCTCTTGTCGCGGAGCTTCAGGAGAAGGATCCGCGACTGACGTCATTGCAGGCGGCGATCATCGTCGCCGCGGAAGCGAACATTGCTCTCGACAGCCGTTCGTTTGCCCGGCTTCTCGGGGTTGCCCATGCTCTGGCGCTGAGAGAGCTGAATGCACTTGTCGAAATGGGCGGGCCGTTGCGCATCGTGAAGCGGGAAACGCGGACACTGCGCAGCTTTTACGTCGTCGAGCATCCATAGAAGATACCGGGATGGCCAGATATTTACCGGCTTCAGATCGCGACGTTCATCCCAAATCATGCTTGAAATTCAGATTTATCAGTAGATTAAGGTCGTTCAGAATCCTTGAACAGATTATGTACGGAATAGTACATACATTTTTTTGCCATTTTGCCGCAGGCGGCGTTATACCGCAGGTGCGGGCATGCAAGCCTGCCGCTGGCGCGCGGGGAGGGCGTGGCAAGCGACCTCGAAGTCCTCGAAAGGGACGCCTCCGACCAGCCGATTGCATATCATTCGGCCTGCCGTTTGCGTTTCTTCGACAGAAGCACGGTACTGCACTTGATCCTGTTCCCCGCTCCTGACGGCACCGCTGTGGCCTTTGACTGTCGACACTGTCGAATCCACAACTGGAGCTAGAGACCCAAATGGAAACCTCAAAGGGCGCCCTGTCCGCGATAGCCAAGACCTGGCTTTTCGTGCTCGGTGCCGTTCTCGCCCTCGCGGGCCTGTTTTTCGCCGTTGCCGGCGGCAAGCTCGTCATGCTCGGCGGCAGCTGGTACTTCCTGCTTGCCGGCATTGCGATCGTTATCGCCGGTGCGCTTGTCATTCTTCGCAAGCCTGCAGGTGCGCTGCTGTTCGGCCTCGTTACCATCGCCACCGTCGTCTGGGCGATTTGGGATGCGGGCCTTGATTTCTGGCCGCTGATCTCGCGCCTGCTCGCCTTCGGCGTCGGTGCAACGGTGATCGCGCTGAGCTTCCCGCTGCTGCGCAAGGCCGCCGGCAGGACGCCCGCCTATCTGCCGTCCTTCCTGGTTGCCGCTATTCTTGCTGTTGCTTCCGTCGCCGGTTTTGCCGGCATGATGGTGCCGCACCCGACCGTCGCTTTCTCCGGCACGCCTGCACCGCTCACTCCGGTCGATCCGGCCAAGGAGCAGAAGAACTGGGAAGCTTATGGCAATTCGGCCGGCGGCTCGCGCTTTGCCGCGCTCGACCAGATCACCCGCGACAACGTCAAGGACCTGACGGTCGCCTGGACCTATCGTACCGGCGACACCCCGATCAGCCCCGGCGGCGGCGGTGCCGAAGACCAGCAGACGCCTCTGCAGGTCGGCGACCGCGTATTCCTGTGCACCCCGCATAATAACGTCATCGCGGTCGATGCCGATACCGGCAAGGAGATCTGGAAGAACGAGATCAACTCGAAATCTTCCGTCTGGATGCGTTGCCGCGGTCTCGCCTATTTCGACGCCGCTCGTCCGCTCGCTCAGCCGACCGTCGATGGCTCGACGCCGGTGGCCCCGGTGACGGTTGCCGAAGGCGCGCTGTGCCAGCGCCGCCTGCTGATGAACACGATCAATGCCGAGCTGATCGCGCTTGATGCCGATACCGGCGCATTTTGCCCGGATTTCGGCACCAATGGTCGCGTCGATCTGAAGGTCGGCATGGGCAATGCGCCTGATCCGCAGTACGTGCTCACCTCCGCTCCGACGCTTGCCGGCACCACCGTCGTCGTCGGCGGCCGTATCGCCGACAACGTGCAGGTGGATATGCCTGGCGGTGTCATGCGCGGTTTCGACGTGATCACCGGCGAGTTGCGCTGGGCCTTCGACCCTGGCAATCCGGAAATCACCAAGCTGCCGCCGGAGGGCCAGACTTATACGCGCTCGACGCCGAACGTCTGGGCAGCCATGTCCTATGACGAGGCTTCCAACACCGTGTTCCTGCCGGTCGGCAGCCCGTCGGTCGATCTCTATGGTGCTACCCGCACCGATCTCGACCACAAGTACGGCGCTTCCATGCTGGCGCTCGACGCCACGACGGGCCGCGAAAAGTGGGTCTACCAGACGGTTCACAACGACCTCTGGGACTTCGACGTGCCGATGCAGCCCTCTTTCTTCGATTTCAAGAAGAAGGACGGCTCGACGGTTCCGGCGCTGACCTTCGGCACCAAGGCCGGCCAGATCTGGGTTCTCGACCGCGCCACCGGCCAGCCGCTGACGGAAGTCGCGGACGTGCCGGTCAAGCCGGGCAAAATCCCCAACGAACCCTATGCACCGACGCAGAAACTGTCGGTCGGCATGCCGCAGATCGGCGCGCAGACGCTGACCGAAAGCGACATGTGGGGTGCAACTCCGTTCGACCAGCTGTTGTGCCGTATCGCCTTCAAGGGCATGCGTTATGATGGCGTCTACACGGTTCCGGGTACAGATCTGGCGCTCAACTTCCCGGGTTCGCTCGGCGGCATGAACTGGGGCGGTTTCTCCACCGACCCGGTGACGAACACCATCTTCGTCAACGACATGCGTCTCGGCCTGTGGATCCAGATGAAGGAAGCCGCACCGACCACCGCCGTTTCAAGCGGTTCGGAAGCCACCAACACCGTCATGGGTGTCGTGCCGATGAAGGGAACGCCCTATGCGGTCGACAAGAACCGCTTCCTGTCGGCGCTGGGCATTCCTTGCCAGGAACCGCCTTTCGGCACGCTGACGGCGATCGACATGGATAGCCAGAAGATCAAGTGGCAGGTTCCGCTTGGTACCGTCGAAGATACCGGCCCGTTCGGTATCAAGATGGGCGTTCCGATCCCGATCGGCATGCCGACCATCGGCGGCTCGCTCGCCACTCAGGGTGGTCTCGTCTTCTTCGCAGCCACGCAGGACTATTATCTGCGCGCCTTCGACAGTGCGACCGGCAAGGAAATCTGGAAGGCCCGCATGCCGGTTGGCAGCCAGGGCACGCCGATAACCTACAAGTCGCCGAAGACGGGCAAGCAGTATATCGTCATCTCGGCCGGCGGCGCGCGCCAGTCGCCCGACCGTGGCGACTACGTGATCGCCTACGCTTTGCCGGATTGATCGGTCCGAACTGCATCGAAATTGGAGCCGCGGCATGGAAACATGTCGCGGCTTTTTTCGTTTATGCAACCGAGCATCACCTGTGGCTGACAGAAACGAGGGCTTTACAGACGTTCAATCCCGACTAGGTTGGTAGTGATATCGGACGCCTGAGGGGATGGCGACCGGCTTTCCGAAATAGAGCAGGAGTTGGCCCTTGATCTATGACGTCGCTGTTGTCGGCTCTGGTTTTTCAGCCATTGCGCTGACGATCAATCTTCTGCGCCAGCTTGGGCCGGAGCGGTCGATTGCCATTATCGGCGATGATCCGGGGTTCGGCCGCGGCACTGCCTATCGCAGCGAATTCTATCTCCACAGGCTGAATGTGCCTGCAGCGCGAATGAGCGCCTTTCCGGATGAACCTGACGATTTCCTCGATTGGCTGAAGGAAAAGGGGCGCAAACCGGTCGGTGATTATTTTGCCGCGCGTGGAGATTACGGGCTTTATCTCAGGGACAGGCTGGCCTCGCTGTTGCGCCGCCGGGATGACCGCGTTGCCGTCGATTTCATCAAGGCCAAGGCGACCGCCTGCATGATGCCCGGTGATACGGATGTCGAATTCCATCTCGACAATGACACGGTGCTGCGAGCACGAAATGTTGCGCTCTGCCTTGGTGTCGGTAATGCAGAAATGCCGATCGCGTCTGATCTTGTTCCGGAAAGGATGCAGCGCCGTATCGTTCAGAACCCCTGGCGGCTCGGCTGGCTGTCGTCCGTCAAACCAGATGACGATATCTGCATTCTGGGTTCAGGCCTGACGATGGTCGATCAGGTCCTTTCGCTACGCTCGCACGGACATCGTGGCAAAATCCATGTGATTTCGCGTCGGGGCCTCGTTCCGCACCCCCACAGCACGATCAAGCCGGAGCCGGTCGAACCTCGCCTGCCTGCGACAGGCCGCGAGATCAGCGACATTCTCGCCGGCTTTCGGTTGCAGGTGCGCGAGGGAGCCGACTGGCGCGGGCTGATGGATGGATTGAGGCATCGCACGCAGCAGCTCTGGCAGGAACTCAATGACGCGCAGAGATCCCGTTTCATGCGGCATGCGCTTGCCTGGTGGAACATTCACCGGCACCGTCTTGCCCCGCCGGTCTGGTCGCGCTTCAAGCCGTTGATCGATGCCGGCACGGTGACGGTCCATGCCGGTTTCATACGCGAGATCGCGGAGGCCGATGGCGGGATCGGCATCCGCTTCCGCAAACGCGGGACATCCGAGATGCAGGAGATTGCCGTCGACTGGATCGTCAACTGTACCGGCATGGAGCGCGCTGGCATCGCTCATTCACCGCTGTTGCAGCAGATGTGCGAAGCATCCGTGATCGGCATGGACAGGCTGGGCCTCGGCGTCAGCGTCGATGCCCGCTCGCGTATTTGTTGCCCGGATGGAACGGTGCGGCAGAGGCTTTATGCCGTCGGTGCGTTGACCGCGGGGCAGTTCTGGGAAATCACCGCCGTGCCAGATATCCGCAATCAGGCAAAAAAGGTGGCGGAGGAGATTGCCGGGGAGCTGGCGGGTGATGCCGAGATAGGGCGGCGGCAGAGCGCTTGAGGTTTTTTGATGAGCGGGCAACGCTCTCTTCCCTCATCTCTGTTCCTCGGGTTAAACCCGAGGAACAGAGATCCAGCCAGCCCAAGCACTGGGCTGAGAAGACTCGTTTCGCCGCGCCGACGCGCGTCGGCTGGATTCCTGTCACAAGGCAGGAATGAGGGAGTTTCAGGTTACGTCCGCGGCTTCAAATTCTCCGGGTCATAGAGCGGCTTGTAACCCACCGCCGCCACTTCCACCGGGAAATCCTCGTTGAAATAGTTGACCGTGAGTTTGCGGCCGACCTCACAGTAATCCCACGGCAGATAGGCAAGCGCGATGTTCTTGCCGATCGTCGGGCCATAGGCGACGGAGGTCGTGTAGGAGATGCGGCCGAGTTCATCCACCAGCGTCTTGCCGGTATCCGGGTCGATCACCGGCATGGAGCCGACCGGGTAGCGCTTGACGCCGCTCGCATCGGTATTGTCGGTCATCACCAGTGTGCACAGCATCGCCGGCTGGTGGTGCCTAGCCTTGTATTCCAGATGCTTCGCCTTGCCGCGGAAATCCGCTTCCTTGACCTTGGGACGGGCAAGATCGGCCTCGATCAGGTTATACTGGGTCAGAAGATCGCCGTTCTGCAGCCGCAGTGACTTTTCCATGCGGCGGGAATTGGCATAGGTCTCGACGCCGAAGGCCATGACGCCGGTGGCGCGCAACGCATCCCAGATGGCAAGACCGTCCTCGTATTTCATATGCAGTTCCCAGCCCTGTTCGCCGACATAGGAAATGCGGAAGGCGGTCACGGTTTTGCCAGCGATCTCGATCGGCTTGATTGCGGCGAAGGCGAAGTTTTCGATGTCGAGACCGGCCGGATCAGCGACCACTTGTCTCAGCGTCTCGCGGGCATTCGGTCCCCAGATGCCGATTGTGATGAACTTTTCCGAGACGTCGGTAATGGTGACGTCGAGGCCGCGATCTTCGGCAACGCGCTTCATGTAATGGAAATCGCGCGGGCCGGCATCGGCGCCGTTGACGAGGCGGCCGCGGTCTTCCATCCGGAAGACGGTGAAGTCGGCACGCACCATGCCCTCGTCGTCGAGGAAGTGGGTATAGATGCCCTTGCCGATATTGGCGTCACCGCCGATTTTCGCGGCGCAGAGCCATTCCAGCAGTTCGAGATGGTCGGGGCCTTCGATATCAACCATGTGAAAATGCGAGAGATTGACGATGCCGCAATCCTCGCTCATCGCCAGATGTTCAGCATTGGAGACCCGCCAGAAATGGCGGTTGTCCCATTCGTTTTCGCGCACCGGCACCTGATTGGCGTATTTTTCCAAGAGGTGCTCGTTGGCAGCATAGCCATGCGCACGCTCCCAGCCGCCGAGTTCCATGAAGTAACCGCCAAGCTCTTTCTCGCGCTCGTAAAAGGGCGATTTTTTCGCTCCGCGGCCCGTTGCATAGGGCTCTCGCGGGTGGATGGCCGGGAAGTAAATCTTCTGCGCCGCCTCATAGGTGCGTCCCTCGATAAACTCTTCGGTCAACTGATGCGGATAGAAGCGGGAATAGTCGATCGAATTGTGGTCGACCTCCGTACGCCCATCGGTCATCCAGTCGGCGATCAGCTTGCCGTAACCGGGGCCGTCCTTGACCCAGATAGCGACGCAGTACCAGAGGCCGTGCACCTTCTGGCTTTCGCCGCAGGACGGGCCGCCGGCGGCGGAGACCTGCAACAGGCCGTTGAAGGAATGGCCTTCGTTATAGCCGAGTTCGCCGAGGATCGGGGTCAGTTCCATCGCACGCTCGAGCGGTGTCAGGATCTGCTCCATGTCGAGGTCGCGCTGCGAGGGTGACAGGCGGGCCTCGTGTTTTTCGAGAATGTCGCGTGGGTGGCAGAGGCGCGGATTGTCGGTCTCGTAATAGCCCCACTCGATCTGGCCGCCTTCGGTCGTGTTCGGGTCGCCGGTGTCGCGCATATAGGCGGAGTTTCCCTGGTCGCGCAGCAGCGGGTAGCCGATTTCCTTGCCGGTGCCGGCAAACTCGTTATACGGCCCGAAGAAGGTGAGCGGGTGATCAACCGGCATGACAGGCAGATCTTCTCCTACCATTTCCGCAATCAGGCGCCCCCATATGCCGGCGCAGACGATGACGTGATCGGCCATGATCGTGCCGCGATGGGTGACGACACCCTTGATGCGGCCGTTCTCGACGACTAGCGAGGTTGCCGGCGTATTGCCGAAGACCTTAAGCTTTCCGGCTTTTTCGGCGGCATCGACCAGCTTGCCGGCAACCGTTTGCGAGCGGGGAATGACGAGGCCTGCATCGGGATCGAACATGCCGCCCTGGACCTGATCCTCCTCGATCAGCGGGAACATTTCCTTGATCTCGGCGGGGGAGACGTAATGGGCGCGGGTGCCGAAAGCCTTGGCGGAGGTCAGCTTGCGCTTGATCTCTTCCATCCACGGGTCATCGCCGGTGCGCGCGACTTCCAGCCCGCCGATGCGGGCGTAATGGCCCATCTTCTCGTAAAAATCGATGGAGTACTGTGTGGTCCAGACCGAGAGATAATCATGGCTGGTCGTGTAGCAGAAATCCGAGGCGTGGGCGGTCGAGCCGATATCGGTCGGGATGCCGGATTTGTCGATACCGACGATGTCGTCCCAGCCGCGTTCCACCAGATGGTGGGCGATCGAAGCGCCGACGATGCCGCCCAGACCGATGATGACCACTTTTGCCTTTGATGGAAATTCTGCCATTGCCGTCTCCTGACTCTGCGGGGGAGATTAGCGACAGTTTGCGGCCCGGCCCAGTCGATATACGACACGGAAGGATGATCATCACGCCATCGGATCAAACCGCGTCATTCCATCAATCGCCATCGTCAGGAATGTTCAGGAGGTGACCACAGGCCTTGCAATGTACGGCGTCGGTATCGTGTCGCTGCAGCCCGCATTCGGGGCAGGGGAAGCGCACCTTGGGCGGCCGGATGATCGCCTGCGCCAGTCGTACGAACAGCGAGATGCCGATGATCATGGTGAAGACGGAGGTCAGCTTGCCGAGCGTGCCGGGAAGCGTGATGTCGCCGAAGCCGGTGGTGGTGATAGTGGCGACGGTGAAATAGAGTGCGTCGACGAAACCCTCTCCGCTGGGGCGGTCGTAGAAGAAGGTCGTGTAGACGAAGCCCGTCACCACAAAGAGGAAGACGACGAAGTTCAGGCAGGCGCGCGTCACGTCTTCCAGATGCTGGCAACCAAACCGGCGCATGACTTCCTTTAAGAGCGGGCTTCTGCCGATCGCCCAGATGCGCATGACGCGCAGGAAGGCGAAGTTGAAGAGCGTATCGGGAAACAGCAGGGTTGCCAGAATGAAGAGGTCGACCCAGGTCATAGGCATTTTCAGGAAGCGGCCAAAGGATGGGGCGGCAAGCGAACGGGCCGCCAGCTCGAAAGCGACCCAGACGGCGATCATGTAGTCGATAATCAGATATGACGGCCCGTCACGCAGGTATGGGCCGAGAAGGAAGAATGCGAGTATGCAGATGTCGATGAAGGCAAGCAGAGCCTGCCAGCGCAAGGCCCAGGCATCGCGGCCCCTGGCTATGCGGCGGATGGTTTCCCGCAGCGAATTGATATCGAAACGGGATGTGTTCGGGGCGCCGTGAGATTCCATGCGGCGTAGATATTGGACCGCGCTCGCAGGTCAAGCACGTCTCCGTTGCGACAGATCAAGTTTGACCTTGAAAAGCGAAGTGTTTGTCGTGCTTAATCGGTTTGGAAGAGAGTGCTTTGGAGGAAGCGGTATTTTCCAGGGAGGCCGACTGCGCGCGCTTTTTCAATGGGTTGATCCTTCATGGCCTACAAGACGACGATCGAGCAGACTGTTTTTCGCTTCGATGACCTGAAGACGCTCTTGGCGAAGGCGACGCCGGAACGTTCCGGTGACCAGTTGGCAGGCATTGCGGCTGAAGGTCCGGTCGAGCGGCTGGCGGCGCAGATGGCGCTTGCCGATCTGCCGTTGAAGGCGTTTCTCGGCGAGGAACTGATTTCAGCGGATGATGACGAGGTTTCCCGGCTGATCGCGGAGCGGCACGATCCGGCGGCCTTTTCCGCAGTCTCCTCGCTTACCGTCGGAGAATTCCGCGAATGGCTGCTCAAACCCGAGACGACGCATGATCGGCTTGAAGCCGTCACCTGGGGGCTGACGCCGGAAATGGTGGCAGCCGTATCGAAGATCATGCGGCTGCAGGACATGATCGCGGTTTCCGCCAAGCGCCGCGTCGTCACCCGTTTTCGCAACACGATCGGGCTTGCGGGGCGGCTTTCCACCCGTAACCAGCCCAACCATCCGACCGACGACAGCCGCGGCATCATCGCGTCGGCTATCGACGGGCTGCTGATGGGATCGGGCGATGCCGTGATCGGCGTCAATCCGGCGACCGACAGTACCGAGGACTATATCCGTATCGTCTCGTTGCTCGACGAGTTACGCGAGAAGCTGGCGATCCCGACCCAGACTTGCTGTCTCGGTCATGTGACGACTGCGATCCATGCGATCGAACGCGGCGCGCCGGTCGATCTGGTCTTCCAGTCGGTGGCGGGATCGGAAAAGGCCAATCGCGGTTTCGGCGTCGATCTGGCGCTGCTAAAAGAGGCACATGAGGCCGGACGGTCGCTGAACCGCGGCATGCCGGGTGCAAACGTCATGTATTTCGAGACGGGGCAGGGTGCCGCCCTTTCCGCCGACGCGCATTTCGGCGTCGATCAGCAGACGATGGAAGTGCGCGCCTATGCGGTCGCCCGCGAGTTCGATCCGCTGCTCGTCAACACCGTCGTCGGCTTCATCGGTCCGGAATATCTGTTCAACGGCAAGCAGATCATCCGCGCCGGTATCGAAGATCATTTCTGTGGCAAGCTGCTCGGCCTGCCGATGGGCGTCGACGTCTGCTACACCAACCATGCCGATGCCGATCAGGAAGACATGGATACGCTGCTGACGCTTCTCTGCGCGGCCAATGTCAATTTCGTCATCACCGTTCCGGGTGCCGACGATATCATGCTGAACTATCAGTCGCTGTCGCATCACGACGCCGTCTATTGCCGCGAGACCTTGAAGCGGCCGCCTGCACCCGAGTTCGAACAGTGGCTTTCCGAGATCGGTCTGACGGATCGCGATGGTGCTTTGATCGGCGAGCCGGCAGCACTTTCCAACTATGCGCGCCAAAGCGCATTGATCGGAGCCTGACATGGCCAAGGTGATAGAACCCTCCGCTGCCGAAAAGACACTGGATCTCAGGGAGATGACCGATGCGCGTGTCTCGCTCGGTCGCCATGGGGCAGGTCTTCCGACGCAGGCGCAGCTTGCCTTTCTGCTCGATCATGCGCGGGCGCGCGAAGCGGTCTGGACGAGTGTCGACCGGGCCTCGCTCACTGATCGGCTGAACCGCATCGGCTTGTCTGTGATCGGGGTCGACAGCATGGCTCCTGATCGCAGCATCTATGTGCGGCGGCCGGATCTCGGGCGGATGCTCGCGCCGGAATCTGCTGATCGACTGAAACAGGCGGGGACGGGCAAGGGCTACGACGTGGCGATTGTCGTTGCCGACGGCCTGTCGTCCAGCGCGGTCGATCTCAATGCCGTGCCGTTGATCGAGGGGCTGGTGCCGAAGTTGGCGGCCTTGAACCTTTCGGCAGCGCCGATCGTGATGGCAAATCAGGCAAGGGTGGCGCTCGGCGATCCCGCAGGGGAAGCGCTCGGCGCAAAGCTGACGATCGTGCTTGTCGGGGAGCGTCCGGGGCTTTCGGCCGCCGACAGTCTCGGGGCCTATGTCACTTATGGTCCGAAGTCGGGAAACCCGGATTCCGGCCGCAACTGCGTTTCGAATATCCGCGATGGCGGTCTGCCGATCCGTGAAGCCGCCGAGGTCATTGCCGCGCTGGTCAAGGACATGATGAAGACCCGCGTCAGTGGGGTTGCGCTGAAAGCGGCCGTGGCAAAGCTGCCGCCTTCGAGCGTCTAGCGTTTTTGTCAGGCGGTCAGCGGCACCGCTTCTTCCTCATCCGTGGCGAGTGGCAGTCTGACCTCGACGATCGCGCCCTGTCCGTCTGTCCGGTCGCGGATCGAGATCGTGCCGCTATGCGCCATCATGATCGAGCGGCACATGGCAAGACCGAGGCCCATGCCGTTCGGCTTGGTGGTGTTGAACGGCTTGAACAAGGTTTCCGGCGCCATCGAACCCAGGCCTGCGCCGCTATCGGTAAAGCGGATTGCGATGCCTTCATCCGTGAGGCTGCTCTGGATCGTCAGCGTACGCGTGTCCGCCGTCTCCATTGCATGTATGGCGTTGGATATGATGTTGAGGAAAACCTGCTGCAGCAGAACCCGATCCCCACGAACCGTTCCACCTTGAGCCATCAGCGACAGGTTTACCTGCACGCCGTCGGCTACAAGTTCCTTCTGCTTCAGCTGCACCGCATCGGCGATTGCGGCATCGACCGTGACTTCCGCATTTTCCGATTTTGACTTGCCGAGCAGCATCCGTACGCGCTTGACGACCTGGGCAGCATGTTCAGTCGCTGCAACGGCATCCTGCAGGGCGAGCTTCGCCTCATCGATATCCGGTGGTTGCCGATTCAGCCAGCGTGTGCCGGCCTGCACGAAGGTCATGATCGCCGAAAGCGGCTGGTTGACTTCATGGGCAATCGAGGCCGAGATTTCGCCGATCATCGCGGCGCGAGACGCCTGTTCCAGTTCCTGCCGCGACGTTTCCAGCGCTTCCTGGAACTGGTGCCGCTCGGTCATGTCGACGATGCTGGCCTGTATGCGGTCGAGACCGGAACCGTCCTTCGGAAAGCTGAGGGCGACCAGGATAGGGATCAGTCTGCCATCCTGGCTGCGCACGGTGGTTTCCGACTGAAATTCGGTCTGGCCTTCGAAAATGCCGGCGAGGAAATGGGCGAAACCGCCATCGTTGTCAGGAAGAAAATCGTCGAGCGTGCGGAAGAACTCATCCTTGGAGGGAACGCCCATCAGCTTCAGCGCGGTCTGGTTGACGTCGGTGATCCGAACGGCCTTGCGCATTCTGACGACAAAATCGTGATTGTCTGCAAGATACGGGCGTATATCGACGATGCCACGTTGGCGCAGCTTGTCGAGTTCGGCCTTCACGAAGCGGAAATCGTTCTCCCAGATTGCAATGGCCAGCGTCTCGAAAATCGTCCGGTAGCGGTGCTCGCTCTCCTTAAGGGCTGCCTCGTCTCCAACGCGGCGCAAAAGGAGAAGCGTCGTCACGATGTTCGCGGCGAGGCTGAAGAGAAGCCGCAATGTCGCCTGGGATTCGAGATTATGCGCATGTGAAGTTGCGAAGCTGATGAGGGTGAGAATTGCGCAGATTGCGGAAGTCCTGCGAATAGCTTTTTTGCTGCCAAGGTCACCCGCCAGCACGATCACCAGCACGTAGAGCACGGCAACGGCGCTTGCCAGCGTCGTAAACGTGTCTATGGCGAAGATGGCGAGCCCGGAAGCAATACCGAAAGCTACGCGATATCTGTTGCTGGCTGCCACACCCGGCCGGTTCCCGGATCGCCGCATCCAATTCGTCATGTCGCCCTGCAAGACCAGTCCCCTTGATCGACAATTCGTGCCTGATCGCTGTTGCCCCATTCTTGCGACAGACTATCGGAGAATTGCGTGATATGCTTCTCTGAAATAATCCTGAATTGTCCAAAATTACGCAACCGGCTCGTTTGGGTTGCTGTCGAAATGCAGGCTGCACTGCTCGCGCAAATGGATTTGTCCAAGTCGCACGCAGGGCAGGGCGATATTGTCTCACCCGTGGAACACAAACATCGTAACCTCATTTGTCAGAGTGGCGGCGTGGGTGTTCGCAGCAAAATTGGAGGCATGACATGACGAACAAGCGTCAAGACGCGGAAGACGTTCTGCGTGACGGTCTCGAAAGCCTGCCCGAACCTCTCGATCTCGTCGTTGCGAGAGCGCCCGCGGCCCATGTCGAGACCGATGAGGATGTCGACGAGGCGTTGCGCGAGACGTTTCCCGCAAGCGATCCGCCGGCGTCGTTCAGAACCGCGTAATTCAAATCTCAATGAAGGATATGATCATGGAACAGACCGCCAAATCTCGCCGCTCGGCAGATCTCAAGACCCCGACAGGTCTTGGCGCTGAGGCAACCAAGGACATTTCCGGCGGCGCCAATGCGCTGCTCGCCGATGTCTTTGCGCTTTATCTCAAGACCAAGAATTTCCACTGGCATATGTCCGGTGTGCATTTCCGCGATTTCCATCTGATGCTGGACGATCACGGCGACGAGCTGCTGGCGATGACCGACCCGCTGGCCGAACGCGTCCGCAAGATCGGCGGCAACACGCTGCGCTCGATCGGGGATATTTCGCGCAAGCAGCGGATCGAGGACAACGACGCCGATTTCGTCCATCCGCATGAAATGCTGGCGGAATTGCGTGAAGACAATGCTTCCCTCATCGCCAGCATGCGCGAACTGCATGATGTCTGCGACGAGCATAACGATGTCGGCACAGCCAGCCTGCTCGAAAACTGGATCGACGAGTCTGAAAAGCGTGCCTGGTTCCTGTTCGAGATCCTGCGCGACACCAACAAGTAATATGTGCTTCGCCGGCATCCGTATTGCGGATGCCGGCTTTTCGTTGATAAAATCCGCGATTATCGGTGATGTCGTGACGGGAGCTTTGCATGCCTGATCTTCCTGTCGATCCCACCGATCCGTGGATACGCCCGGCCCAGACCTTTCCCGCACTGACAGACGAGATGATCGAACGCATCCGGCCTTACGGGACGGAGGAGCTTGTCGCGGAAGATACATATGTTTTCCGCCGAGGCGATCATTCGATCGATTTCCTTCTGGTTCTGGATGGTGAATTGCAGATGTTCGCTGATGATCCGATCCAGGGCCGGCATCATCTCTACAGCTACAAACGAGGCCAGTTCAGCGGTGAGCAGAACATGTTCACCCATCGCAGCATTCTGCTGTCCGGCCTCTGCCTTGCCGGATCGCGGGTTATCCGGGTCTGCCACGAGAAGTTCCGTGCGCTGATCACCGGAGAGCCGGATATCGGCGAGACGATCATCCGATCCTACATCCTTCGCCGCGCCGGCTTCGTGCGCCACGCGACCGGTGGCGGCATTCTCATCGGCCATAGGGAAAGCGGCGATCTGTTGGGCATCCAGCGATTTCTCATCCGCAATCTCTATCCCGTCACGATCATGGGCGTGAGTGATGTGGATGCGCCTGCTGTGATGCAGAGGTTCGGGATCGGTGCGGATGATCTTCCGGCCCTGATTACGCCGGATCATGGCGTTCTCAAACAACCGACGAATGAGATACTGGCCGACGAACTGGGGCTTTTCGAACCGCCGGAAGACGATGCGCTTTATGACGTCGTGGTGCTTGGCGCGGGACCGGCCGGGCTTGCATCGGCGGTCTATGCCGCCTCGGAAGGGCTGAAGACACTGGTCATCGAAACCATGGCGCCGGGCGGCCAGGCCGGCACGTCGTCGAAGATCGAGAATTATCTCGGGTTCCCGACCGGTATTTCCGGGCTGGCGCTTGCGGGGCGCGCCCATATCCAGGCACAGAAATTTGGCGCACGGCTTTGCGTGTCACGAAGTGCCGCATCACTCGATTGCTCAAACTCGCCTTATGCGGTGGGCCTGAGCGATGGCCGTTCGGTCAGCACGAAGACTGTCGTGGTTGCGACCGGCGCGCGTTATCGCAAGCTCGATATTCCCGATTATGCAAGGTTTGAAGGTCGCGGCATCCAGTATGCGGCAACCGCCATGGAAGGCCAGATCTGCTCCGGTCAGGAAGTCGTCATTGTCGGTGGCGGCAATTCGGCAGGGCAGGCAGCGGTGTTTCTTTCCCGGACCGCGCGTCACGTGCATATGCTGGTGCGCAGCAAGATTTCCGCGACCATGTCCGACTATCTTGTCCAGCGTATCAAGAGCTCGCCGCATATCACCCTTTGCGAGGGATGCGAGATTACCGAGCTTGGCGGAGAACACGGGCTGGAAACCGTGACCTGGATCGATCGCACGAGCGGGGAGACGTTGCGCTGCAATGCCTCCAACCTGTTCGTTATGATCGGTGCGGACCCCAATACCGACTGGCTCGACGGATGCCTGGAACTCGACCGGCAAGGCTTCGTCTGTACCGGCCTTTCCTCCGACGATATGACACGGCATCCCTATGCCGCCAGCAAGCCGGGCATCTTTGCCGTAGGCGATGTGCGGGCCGGATCCGTCAAGCGGGTGGCATCAGCCGTGGGTGAGGGATCGGTTGTCGTCGCCGCGATCCATCTGTACCTCGCAGCGGCTCATTGAACCGCTGCCCTTTCTCTTGAACTTTCACACGTAACGGGGGATCGGGCCGACCTGCGGTGTCTGGTCGGGCAGGTCGACGATCTCTTCGTCGATATAGCACCATCCCCAGCCTTCCGGCGGATCGTAGCCTTCGATGATCGGGTGACGCGTGTGCCTGAAATGGGCTGTCGCATGCTTGCCTTCCGATTGGTCACAGCAGCCCACATGGCCGCATTCGCGGCATAACCTCAGATGAACCCAGGTCATGCCAAGCTCCAGACATTCCTCGCAACCGCGGGTCTTCGGCGTCACTTTTCTGATGAAGTTATGATGCGTGCACATGCGCTGCTTCCTTGAGTGTTCAGGTTGCCGGCTGCGTTGCCTTTTCGATGCAGTCGATGAGAATATCGACCTTGAAAGGTTTTGGCAGGACGCAAGTGTCCTTGCCCAGACTAAGCCGCCCGACCTCTTCGGCAAAGGCGGTGACGAAAATGAACGGAACCTCGCTTCCGCGCGCTGAAAGCGTCTGGAAGAGGTCGATGCCGCTCATGCCGTCCATGTGGACATCGGAGACGATGCAGGAACAGTCGGCTGCTGCGGTGGTGGCGAGGAACGCTTCTGCGGATTCAAAGCTGCGCGCTTCGTAACCGAGTGATCGCAAAAGGCCGCTCATCCCGCGACGGATGTTCTCTTCGTCGTCGATGATGGCAATGATGACAGGCGCTTTCAACGGGTATGAACCAATCTCCGGGAAACCCGGTCTTTCTCTTTCCCTGTAATATGCGCCTCTGAGCCAAGGGTTTAAATTATACGGGGGTTTATTCGGCTCATTCCAAAGCGTGTCGCTATCTTTCGGATATGTTCTAAACGCTCTGATCTTTGCTTCATCGCATTTCTTTGACGCAAAATCGCTTCGCACTTTTGCGCGAAATGCTTAACGGTGCGACAGGCCGAGCAGCTCTGCCATCTTCACAAGATCAGCGAAGGTTTTCGCGCTCATCTTGCGACTTACCTTGCCGCGATGGATCTTCACGGTGATCTCGCTTAGGCCCAGTTCGCCGGCGATCTGCTTATTCATCAGGCCGGCCGTTGCCATGGCCATAATCTGCTGTTCGCGCGGAGAAAGCTGGGTATAGCGGGATTTCAGGTCAGCCTCGGTTTTGCTGGAGCCCAGGAATTCCTGATGCTTCAGCACGGCCGAGGCGACGGAATCGAGAATGTCCTGATCCCGGAACGGCTTGGAAAGAAAGTCTGCGGCTCCAGCCTTCATGGCGCGCACCGTCATCGGGATATCGCCATGTGCGGTAACGAATATGATCGGAACGACGATGCCGCGATCGGTGAGTTTCTGCTGGAAATCCAGTCCGCTGGTGAAGGGAAGCCGGATATCGAGGATCAGGCAGCTGGCCTCGGGAAGGCAATCGTCCTCATAGAGGTCGAGCGCGGTCGCAAATGTCCGCACGCGGTAACCGACGGAGCGAAGCAGAGTGTCGAGTGCCTGCCGGATCAGCGGCTCGTCATCGACAACCAGAATGATTGGGCTTTCCGTCATATCCTCAATTCATTGAAATTGCCGTGATTCAAGCTCTAACCGACCCTACGCGGCAGCTTCCGCCAAGGGCAATCATACCCGAGTATATGAGGCTAAAACCCATGTGTGCGAAAACTGACTGACTGTAGAATATCCGATTGGCGGCGGTCATCTCAATATGGACTGGTGAAAATTCAACAGACCCACAGGAGAGCGCAGATGTCCGCCACCGCAGCTGTTGTCGCCCGTCAGATCAACCCGCTCGATATGAGCACCATCTATGCCGATCTCACAGGCCTATATCCAGAAAATCCCTTTTCCATCGACGCCAAAATCACCGAACGCCAGCCTGCCCAATTGCGGCTTGTGGAACCGGTTGCATCTGTCAGGCCTGAAAAGCAGGGCACGACCGGTGGCCTTGCTCCCTGGCAGGTCAAGAAGGTGAAGCTATATATCGAAGCGCGTATCGGACATGGGATTCCGCTCGATGAACTGGCGCAGCAGGTTCGCCTCAGCACAAGTTATTTTTCCGCGGCATTCAAGGCAACCTTCGGCGTTCCTCCGCACAGCTATGTCGTGTCATGCCGGGTGGAGTATGCCAAGCAGCGTATGTTGACCACCAATGCGCCGCTCTGCGAGATCGCGCTCGATTGCGGACTGGCCGACCAGTCTCATCTATCCCGCGTGTTCCGGCGCGTCACCGGCACCACGCCCAGCGCCTGGCGTCGTTTTTTCTCCCGTCCGGACTGTGCCGTCGCGCTGCAATAGGCGACGGCATGCGTGCCGTGTCGAGGCGCTGCAGGCGGCCCCCTCAGGCCTGCAGCGTCTCGATCTGAAGCGACCGATGATGCAAGGATATCACGGTGGCTTAGCATTTTCGAAGATTGTATCAGAATGGGGAACTACTTGCCCTTGATCGCGTTAGGCGGCCGGACGGGATGGTGACGACGGTGAAGTCGGAGCCTGAAACTGGGATGCGGGCTTCTTGTCTTACCGCCGCATCCGATAGGACGGACCATGGCGGATGACGCATCAATTCAATTGCTTTTGGTCGAAGACGACCATCTTCTGCGGCTCGATGCCGAGGAGTTGTTGATCGAAAACGGCTTCGAGGTTGCGTCCTTCGCTTCCGCAGAAGAGGCAATTGCCGCGCTCGATGCGGATGCCGCCCAGTTTTCCGGCGTTATCACCGATATCCGCCTCGGCAAAGGTGCGAACGGCTGGCAGGTCGGCCGCCATGCGCGGCAGTGTCAGTCGAACATTCCCGTCGTCTATGTGACGGCTGATAGCGCGGCTGAATGGACGTCGCATGGCGTGCCAAACAGCGTGCTGATCCAGAAACCCTTCGTGCCGGCACAGTTGATCTCCGCTATCAGCGGGCTTCTCAACGATGCCGCCATGGCGAATGCGGTGTGATCGGCGCTAGTTGGTGCCGCGACGCTTGCCAATGATTTCGGCCATGACGCAGAGCAATTCGAACATCACGGTTATGCCGAGGAAGGCGGTAGCGCCGCTCGTGTCGAATGGCGGCGAGACCTCCACCATGTCGGCGCCGACGATATTGAGCCCGCGCAAGGCCCGCACGACCTGAAGTGCCTGAAAACTGTTCGGGCCGCCGATCTCCGGTGTGCCGGTTCCGGGTGCAAAGGCCGGATCGATGAAATCGATATCGTAGCTGACATAGGTTTCGCCCGAACCGGCAATTTCCTTGGCCTCAACCATGACGTCCTCGACACCGCGGGCATGAAATTCCTCGATCGGGATGACGCGGATGCCGACCGCATCGGCGAAGTCACGGTCCTCGAAATCATAGGCCGGGCCGCGGATGCCGATCATGCAGACGCGTTTCGGGTCGAGCAATTCTTCCTCGACGGCCCGGCGGAAGGGCGTGCCGTGGGTATATTTGAAGCCGCCGAAATAGGAATGGAAGAGATCGGTGTGGCTGTCGAAATGGATCATGCCGAGCGGCCTGTCGCGACCAAGCGAGCGCAGGATAGGCAATGACGAAAGATGATCGCCGCCGGCGGTCAACGGCATGATGCCGGCTGCTTTCACCCGATCGTAGAAGGCGGTGATGCGCTTCATCGAATCCTCGACATCGGCCGGGTTCGGTCCGACATCGCCCAGATCGGCGCAGTTTGCGAGATCATAAGGCCTGATCCGCGTTGCACCATTCTCGTGCCGGACCATGCTGGAGAGATCGCGCAACTGGCGCGGTGCATGGCGGGGTCCGGGGCGGTTGGTCGTGCCGCCATCCCATGGCACCCCGATCAGGCCGATATCGACCTGGCTCAAACGTTCGTCGTCCAATGCAATATGCGGCAGGCGCATGAAGGTTGCGATACCTGCGAAGCGTGGCAGATCAACACCCGAGATCGGGCGGAATTCGGAATTGGTCATCCAGGTTCCCACGCGGCATTGCCGCTCATATCGTGCGAAATGATGCGGGCCGCGTCTCGAAACTCCGGCCCGCTTTTCGTGGCAGTCAGCCGAATACCTTGGTCAGGGCCTTGTCGATGGCACCGGTGATCTGGTCGATTTCGCTGGCATTAATGATCAGCGGCGGGCTCATGCACAGCGTGTTGTTGAGGCCGGGGACCGAGCGGTTGGTGGCGCCGATTATGACGCCCTGCGCCAGGCAGTCGGCCGTGACGGCCTGGACCATCTTTTCCGGTGCCGGTTCCTTGGTTGCGCGATCCATCACAAGCTCCGCGCCGCAGAACAGGCCGAGGCCACGGACATCGCCGATCACCTGATGGCGGCTCTGCAATTCGCGCAGGTTGTTCATCAGCCGCTCCCCCATTTTCAGCGTGTTTTCGAGCAGGCCTTCGTCCTCGATAATGCGCATGTTTTCAAGCGCTGCGGCCGGTCCGGACGTGCAGCCGCCGAAGGTGGAGATGTCGCGGAAATAGGACATCGGGTCGGTCGGATCGTCCTTGAACATCTCGAAGACCTTTTCGGTCGTCACCGTGCAGGAGATCGCTGCGTAACCCGAGGCGACGCCCTTCGCCATGGTGACGAAATCGGGCTCGATACCGTAGTGCTGGTAACCGAACCATTTTCCGGTGCGGCCCATGCCGCAGACGACTTCGTCGATATGCAGCAGGACATCGTATTTGCGGCAGATTTCCTGCACGCGTTCCCAATAGCCCTTCGGCGGGGTGATGACGCCGCCGCCGGCAGTGACCGGTTCTAGGCACAGAAGACCAACGGTTTCCGGGCCTTCGCGCAGGATGACTTCCTCGATCGCGTTGGCGGCGCGGATGCCGTAATCGTCCACGTCACCCCACTGGCTGCGATATTCGAGGCAGTGTGGCACCTCGACAAAACCTTCCG
This sequence comes from Agrobacterium sp. Ap1, assembly GCF_017313375.1. Classification (NCBI taxonomy): domain Bacteria; kingdom Pseudomonadati; phylum Pseudomonadota; class Alphaproteobacteria; order Hyphomicrobiales; family Rhizobiaceae; genus Agrobacterium; species Agrobacterium sp. Ap1. Next base: position 541,950 of record NZ_JAFLMY010000001.1, on the reverse strand, counting down.
GCATCGGGCCGTATTGCTCGCGGCGCTCCTTCTGGCCGGCGGCGGCCAGCGTGCCGAGCGTCGTGCCGTGATAATCGCGGTCGCGGTAGAGGATCTTGTACTTGCCGCCATTGTGTTTGCGATGCGCGATCTGGCGCACCATCTTGAACACCTTCTCGTTCGCTTCCGAACCGGAATTCGAATAATAGACGCGGGTCATGCCCGGCATCTTTTCGATCAGTTTTTCGGCAAACAGCGCTGCCGGGACGTTGCCGGCGGCTCCGGCGAAATAGTTGAGTTTTACCAGCTGGTCGCGCACCGCGTCTGCAATCGTCGTGCGGCCGTAACCGACATTGACGGTCCACACCGCACCGGCCACGGCATCGAGATATTCCTTGCCGGTCGCATCCCACACGCGCGTACCCTTGCCCTCGACATAGATTTTCGGATCGACGCTCTCATATTGCTTGTGCTGCGAGAGATGATGCCAGACATGGGCGCGATCGGCCTCGATGACGGCCTGGATGTCGTTCGGACGGGAAGCGACGTTCATGATGTTCCTCTTTCTTGCTTTATGTGTCGTCCAGCCCTTTCCTCGGAGCATGGCGACGTTTGTTGTTGCCCATGAAAGAGCCCTTCTCGCCTCATGTCAAAGGATTTGCGCGGTAATTTTACGAAAGCGGTAGTGGCGTTTGAAAGCGGAGCAGCGGAGGCGTGAAATACGCGGTAATTTTATTAGCGTAGCGTACTTTAGAGGCTACAAACGGCTTTCGATCCCGGCGCAATTCCCTTAAGATTACAGGCTCTTGGGAAATTCTGGGAGGAAACATGAAGATCACCAAGCTGGAGACGGTGCGTGTCGCCGAGCGGAGCAACCTGCTCTGGGTTCTGGTTCACACCGATGAGGGCATTACCGGATTGGGGGAGACCTTTTTCGGGGCCGAAACGGTGGAGAGCTATATCCACGAATATGTCGCCCCGCGTGTCATCGGCCGCGATCCGCTGGCGATCGATCTTCTGGCGCAGGAACTGGTCGGTTATGTCGGCTTCCGTTCGTCGGGTGCCGAAGTGCGCGGCAATTCCGCCTTCGACATCGCGCTGTGGGACATTTTCGGCAAAGTGACCGGCCAGCCGATCGCGCAGCTGCTCGGCGGTTTTTCGCGCAAGGAAATCCGCACCTACAATACCTGCGCGGGCACCGAATATATCAAGAAGGCGACGGGGCAGACGACGGCCAATTACGGGCTTTCGACCGGCAAGGACTATGACGACCTGAACGGCTTCCTGCACCGCGCCGACGAACTGGCGGAATCGCTGCTTTCCGAAGGCATCACGGCGATGAAGATCTGGCCATTCGACCAAGCGGCGGAAAAGACCAAGGGTCAGTATATCTCGTCTGCCGATCTGAAGGCGGCGCTCGAACCCTTCGAGAAGATCCGCAAGGCCGTTGGCGACAAAATCGATATCATGGTCGAGTTCCATTCGATGTGGCAGCTGTTGCCGGCGATGCAGATCGCCAAGGCTTTGAAGCCCTACAACACGTTCTGGCACGAAGACCCGATCAAGATGGACAGCCTGTCCAGCCTGAAACGCTATGCTGAAGTCTCGCCCGCGCCGATCTCGGCGTCCGAGACGCTCGCCACGCGCTGGGGCTTTCGCGATTATCTGGAAACCGGGGCTGCCGGCATCGTCATGCTCGATATTTCCTGGTGTGGCGGGCTTTCGGAATCGCGCAAGATCGCCTCGATGGCGGAAGCCTGGCATCTGCCGGTCGCCCCGCATGATTGCACCGGCCCAGTCGTGCTCTGCGCCTCGACGCATCTGTCGCTCAACGCGCCGAATGCACTGGTGCAGGAAAGCGTGCGCGCCTTCTACAATACTTGGTATCGCGATCTGGTGACGGCGTTGCCTGAGGTGAATAACGGCATGATCACTGTGCCGCCCGGTCCGGGTCTTGGCATGGAGCTCAACCCGGAACTCGACAAGGCCTTCACCGTTAGCCGTCGGTTCTCCGACGCTTCGTCCATCTGAGGAGACCAGCCATGCAAATCTCCTCGACGGCAGCCTTGCGCGGCGCATCTGTGGCCGGTCCCGCGATCATGTTGCTTGGCATGCTGATGTTCGCGCTGAATGACACAATGGGCAAATGGCTGGTCGCCAGCTACGGGCTCGGGCAGGTCGTGCTTCTTCGAAGTCTTGCCGCCCTCGTCATCCTTGTGCCGATGGTCTGGATGGCCGGGTTGCCGGCACTTACCAAAGCCGAGCGACCATGGATGCAGCTTGCCCGCGTGGTCTGCTCGACGGCGGAAGTGTTCTGCTTCTATTACGCCGTGATGTACCTGCCGCTTGCCGACGTGATGACCTATTGGCTGGCAGCGCCGATCTATGTCGCGGCGCTTTCGCCGCTTCTTCTGGGCGATCATGTCGGATGGCGGCGCTGGACGGCGATCGCCATCGGTTTTGTCGGGGTCATCATCACGCTGGAACCGTCTGCTGCGATGTTCACCGCGCCTGCGGTAATCTCGATCATCGGCAGTGCCGCCTTCGCCTTCATGATGATTTCCGGACGCTTTCTGCGCGGAACGCCGGACACAACGCTGGTCTTCTTTCAAGTGATGGGGGCGGGGCTCGCAGGGCTGGCGTTTGCCCTCTTCGACTGGTCGCCGATCCAGTCCGGTTTCGATCTCGGCCTTTTAGGCCTGCTCGGCATCGTAGCGATGGCGGCGCATATGCTGGTCAATCGGGCGCTGAAAATCTCGGATGCGGCAACGGTCGCGCCACTTCAATATACGCTTTTGCTCTGGGCGGTGATCTTCGGCTTTCTGTTCTTCGGCGACGTGCCGCGGTTGACCATGCTTGTCGGTGCAGCCCTCATCGTCGCTTCCGGCCTGTTCATCTTCATCCGCGAACAGATGCTGAAGAAGCGGGACAGCGTGCTTCCGGCTGTGCCCGAATAAAAAGAAGCCCGCACCGGCGGGGTGCGGGCTTCACTCACGACAGCTTTTCCGGGGAGTGTATCCGGATCAGTTGCCGCGGATGGTTTTCAGCTCGGCGAGAATGCCGTCGACAACGTCGGCGCCGATCTGGGCCTTGTGCTTTTCATAAACGATCATGGACTTTTCGCGGATGCGGGTCTGCTCTTCCGGCGAAAGCTGGTTCACTTCGAGACCTGCCGCCTTGATCTTTTCCAGCGACTTCTTGTTCAGGTCGGCGATGACCTGCCGCTCGACATCACGGCCGACGACCGCACATTCGCGCAGCGCTGCCTGTTCTTCCGGCGTGTAGGTGTTGAAAATCGCCTTGGAGAAGAGGAAGAGGAACGGCGTGTAGGCGTGGTTCGTCTCGGTGATGTATTTCTGCACTTCGAAGAACTTCGATGTGTCGATCGTCACATAGGGGTTTTCTTGCGCGTCGATCGCCTTGGTTTCCAGCGCCGAATAGACTTCACCGAAGGCCATCGGAGTGGCGTTGGCGCCGAGGTTCTGGAACGTGTCGAGGAAGATGTTGTTCTGCATGACGCGGACCTTGAGGCCCGAGAAGTCTTCCCACTTGGTTACCGGATGCTGGGAGTTGGACAGGTTGCGGAAACCGTTTTCCCAGTAGGCGAGGTTGACGAGGCCAGCTGCGTCGAGCTTCTGGTTCATCGAGTCGCCGAACTTGCCATCGAGAACCTTGTAGGCTTCTGCAGGGCTCGCAAACAGGAACGGCAGGTCGAACACGCCGAGCGCCGGGATGATGCCGACGAGCGGCGAGGACGAGGTGACGACGGCTTCCTGGACGCCTGAACGCAGCGCCTGAGTTGCCTGAAGGTCACCGCCAAGCGCGCCGCCCCAAAACGCGGTGAGCTTCAGCTTGCCGCCCGACTTCTGGTCAAGGCATTCCTGCATGGCCTTGATACCGTTGCCGACCGGGTGATCGGCATTGATGCCGTTCGAGACGCGGATGTTGCGGCTGTTGAACTCGGCAAATGCCGGAGCCGAACCCGTAATCGCCATCGCCAGTGCGGTTGTTGCGAAAAGAAGTTTCTTCATGGTTAGTCCTCCCAGTTGAACTTTGAATAGAAAAGGTTGTTTGTCAGGCCGTCAATGCAACCATCGTGCAGGTACCATCACGAGATCGGGAAACAGCACGAGCAGGAAGAGCACGATCGTCTGTGCCAGCAGGAACGGCCAAACCCCGGCCGTCACCTTGCCAAGCGGTATCCTCCCGACACCGCTGACAACGTTGAGAACAATCCCGACTGGCGGCGTAATCAGGCCGATCGAGTTGTTGATGATGAATAGCACGCCGAAATAGACCGGATCGATGCCCGCCTGCTTGATGATCGGCATCAGGACAGGGGTCAGGATCAGGATGGTCGGCGTCAGGTCGAGGGCGGTGCCGACGACGAGCACGAGGATCATGATGACGAACATCAGCAGCATCGGCCGGTCGATCAGCGGCTCGATATAGCCGGCGATTTCGGCCGGAATATTGGCAGCGGTAATCAGCCATGCCGATACGAGTGCGGCGCAGACCAAGAACATGATGACCGCGGTGGTCTTGGCTGCCTGCAGGATGACGCGGGGCAGGTCGCTCGGTTTCAGTTCGCGGTAGATCACCATGCCGACAAACATCGCATAGGCCGCAGCCACGACCGCGGCTTCCGTCGGGGTCACCACGCCGGCCTTGATGCCGCCGAGAATGATCACCGGCATGCCGAGCGCCCAGAGTGCGCGCCCCGTCGCGTTGAGGCGTTCCTTGTAGGTGGTCTTGGGCAGCGCCTGCACGTTGTCCTTGCGGGCAACGATGAGCCAGGTGATGACCAGCGACAGGCCCATCAGGATGCCGGGGAAAATACCGGCCATGAAGAGCTGGGTGATCGAGACGTTTGCGGCGACGCCGAAGACGATGAAGGCCATGGATGGCGGGATGACCGGGGCGATGATGCCGCCGGCGGCGATCAGGCCGCCCGAGCGCGGAATGTTGTAGCCGGCCTTCGCCATCATCGGGATGAGGATCGCGGCAAGCGCCGCGGTATCGGCCGCTGCCGAGCCGGAGATCGAGGCCATGATAAGGGCTGCGACGATCGCCACGATGCCGAGGCCGCCGCGGATATGGCCGACGCAGGCGATGGCGAAATCGATGATGCGCTTCGACAGGCCGCCGGAGTTCATCAGCTCGCCGGCGAGAATGAAGAAGGGAATGGCGAGCAGGGTGAAGGTGTCCGCACCCGCGATCATGTTCTGGGCGATGATCTGGCTGTTGAACATGTCCATGTGCCACATGAGCACGACGCCGCAGAACATCAGCGAGAAGGCGACGGGTACACCGATCGCCATGGCTCCAAGCAGGGAGCCGACAAATACGAATAGTGTCATATCAGGTGCGCTCCGCCATCTGCTCGATCGTCAGGTTTTCGCCGGTAAAGGCGGCGATCTCTTCCTCGGTGACGCGGCCGGTCAGGAGGCGGAAAAGGCGGTCCAGTGAAATCAGGATACAGCCAGCGCCGGTAAAGAAGCCGACACCATAGACCCAGCCCATCGAAAGGCCGGTGACGGGAGCCGCCATGCTGGTGTTGATCGGCAACTGGACCCAGGTGCCCCAGAAGAATATGGCGGAACAGCCGATGATCACGAGGTTGCTGAGGATCATGCAGGCGATGCGGCCCTTGCGGCCAAGCATCGCCACCAGGGATTCAACGCCCAGATGGGCGTGTTCGCGAAATGCGACGACGGCGCCGATAAAGGTAAGCCAGACGAAGAAGTAACGCGACAGTTCGTCGGAGACGTTGAGGCCCGAATTGAAGCCGTAGCGCAGCACGACATTGCCGAACACCATCAGGGCCATGCCCGCCAGAAGCAGGATCAGCAGGATCTCAAGGAACTTGTAGAATAGGTCGATAATCTTTTGCATTTGCTCCTCCCTGATGCCCTTACAAAAGACCGCGCTTGGCCAGATTTTTCATCAGCGCGGTTATCCCGAATGTCCATTCGGGGCAGGTGTCGCTGTGCTCCACCCGGTTGACCAGCCGCCCGAGTTTGGGGCTCGAGATCTCGACGATGTCGCCGATCTCGTGGGTGAAGCCGAGGCCCTTGCCGCGGCGATCCTTGACCGGGGCGAACATGGTGCCGAGGAAGAACAGCGCGCCATCAGGATATTGATGGTTGCGGTTCAAAAGCTGTGAGGTCAGATTTTCCGGCGTACGGCTGATCGCCTTCAGCGGGCTGACACCGGTCATCTCGAAACCGTCTTCGCCCTTCACGGACAGGCTGATCTCAGCCGACTTGACGTCGTCGATGGTGAATTTGCCGTCGAACAGGCGGATGAACGGGCCGATCGAGCAGGAGGCGTTGTTATCCTTCGCCTTGCTCAGGAGCAGCGCCGAGCGGCCTTCGAAATCACGCAGGTTGACGTCGTTGCCGAGCGTTGCGCCGATGATCTCACCCTTGGAAGTGATGGCGAGCACGACTTCCGGCTCAGGATTGTTCCAGTCGGATTTCGGATGGATGCCGACATCGGCGCCACAGCCGACGGATGACATGGGCTGGGCCTTGGTGAAGATTTCCGCGTCCGGGCCGATGCCGACTTCGAGATATTGCGACCAGAGGCCCATATCCTGCAGCAGTTTCTTGACTTCGGCAGCCTTTTCCGATCCCGCAACGAGGCCCTTGAGGTTATCGCCGAGAACCGGGGCCAGGCGGCCGCGAATTTCTTGGGCGCGCAGAGGATCGCCTTTGGCCTGTTCCTCTATCACCCGCTCCAGCATGCTGTCTGCGAAGGTGACGCCGGCGGCCTTGATCGCCTGAAGGTCGGCCGGCGCAAGAAGCGTTCCTGCCTTGCCGTTCAGGAAGTCATCGAGGCTTCCAAGATCGGTGAATGATGAGGTTGCGGACAGCCTCGCAACAAGATCCTCAATCTCCAGCAGCGCGGACAGGGTCGGCGCCAGTGAAGAGAGGTCTAGAAGATGTCCGTTCGAGAAAAGTACCGGGCTAGGGCCGGCTGCTGCGCTCGACCATACACGTCCAACCAGAAGCGCATGTCGCGCATCCACCGGCAAGACGATATCCGACGACAGGGCATGCAGATATGCCAAGAAAATCCTCCCATGTTCAGGAAAAGGCCTCCACCTTTCCCGACGTTGTCAGATGTCCGACAACGTTAGAGCCGTTTTAATATGACTTTTGCGTTTTGTCTATAACGGCAGGAGGACGTGGGGGTGGAAAACCAACCCTGACCTGCCGTCAGCTCATTTCCAGCTCAAGGTTCAGGCGCCGGGCAGCGCCATTCAGGTGCCGCTTCATTGCGGTCTTTGCGGCAGCCGGCTCGCCGGTTGCAATCGCATCACGAATGGCGACATGTTCGGCGATGGTCACTTCGACGATTTCCTCCAAAATCGCTGCGGCGCGAGCCGCGTTGATCGCGACATGGGTTCGCTCGGTGATGAAGCCGACGAATTGCTGGAAATATTCATTGTGAGTGGCGGCAGCGACGGCACGATGGAAGGCGAGATCGGCGACGACGCCGTGTTCACCCCATTTTTCCGCGCCGGTTATCTGCGCTAAAATCTCGTCGAGCCTGGCAAGATCCTCGCGTGAATGGTGGAGGGCTGCCAGGCCAGCAGCTTCCGTCTCCAATGCGAAGCGCACCTGGAACAGGTCGCGGAAAGCTTCCTTGTCTTCCGGTGGTCCGGCCTCGATCCGGAGCGACTGGCGCTGCGCGAGTTCGGTCGCGAAGGCACCGACACCCTGGCGGGTTTCGACCAGGCCCTCGTTGCGCAGATGGGCGATCGCCTCGCGTACGACCGAGCGGCTGACGCCAAACGTCTGGGCCAGAAGATGTTCGGTCGGCAGTTTCTGGCCAGGAGCGATGCTGCCATCGGAAATCTCCCGGCCGATTTCAGCGGCGATGCGCGTCGGCAGATGCTCACTTCGTCTGATCTGGGTGAAATCGGCCATGGCGGATGTTGCTCCTTGTGATGGCTAGCGAATATCCGCGCCGAGATCGATTTGGCAATGGGGGTTCAGTAGCAGATCCGGATCGATCGCCTTCTTGATAGCTATCAGAAGGCCGCGCTTGGTGTCGGACAGGCGCTCCTCGAAATCTTCGCGCTTCAGGCGGCCGATGCCGTGCTCGGCGCTGATGCTGCCGTTGTATTTGTCGACCACGACATTGACGACCTTCTTGGCCTTGTAGATTTTTTCGTGGCGTTCCTCGATGGTCGAGCCGTTCGGCGGCAGCACGTTGAGGTGTACGTTGCCGTCGCCGACATGGCCGTAGGACACGCTGATGCAGTCGGGCAGTGCTTGCGCAACCGCCGCTTCGGCATCGACGACGAAAGCGGCAAGCTGCGACAGCGATACCGAGATGTCGGTGCGCATATGGGCGCCACGCTTGGCCTGGCCCTCGTTCATGCCTTCACGGATGAGCCAGAGATTGCGAGCCTGCGCCTGAGATGTGGCGATCGTGCCGTCGACCACCAGTTCGTCGTCCATCACACCCTCGAGAAAACGGTGCATCAGATCGTCGATATCGACGAGGCCGGAGCCGGAAATCTCCATCAGTACGTAGGCGGGATAGTCGCCCGACAACGGGATCGGCAGGTCGGGCATGGCTTCGCGCGCAAGCGTGAAGGCGAGCGGCGGCATGAATTCGAAGGCCGACATCAGGTCGCAGCAATCGCGCCTTGCACGACGGTAGAGCGTGATCGCGTCGTCCAGCGAATTCAGCGCCAGAAGTGCGGTTGCGACATTGTCGGGGTAGGGCGTCAACTTCACCGATACGGCGGTGATGATGCCGAGCGTGCCTTCTGCGCCAATGAAGAGCTGTTTCAGGTCCAGCCCACGATTGTCCTTGCGCAGCGTCGACAGGCCGTCGAAGACGCTGCCATCGGGAAGCACGACTTCGAGGCCGAGAACCAGTTCACGGGTCATGCCGTAGCGCAGCACATTGATGCCGCCGGCATTGGTGGAGACGTTGCCGCCGATGCGGCAGCTGCCCTGGGCGCCGAGTGCGAGCGGGAAGAACATGCCCTTTTCGGCGATGGCATCCTTCAGTTCGGCCAGCACGCATCCGGCGTCGACCACGGCGGAGAAATCGTCGCTGTCGATGTTACGGATTCTGTTCATGCGCTCTAGCGAAAGCACGACCTGACGTTCCGGTTCATCCGGAATGCCGCCGAGAACGAGGCCTGTGTTGCCGCCCTGCGGCACGATCTTCAGGCCGAGATCGCGACATGCCTTGACGGCCGCCTGCACATCCTCAGTCGAGCGGGGGCGGATGACGGCAACAGCAGCGCTGGTCACGTCGCCGTGCCAGTCGCGGCAATATTGCAGCATGTCAGCCGAGTTGGTGAGGACAAGATCTTCGCCAAGAATTGCGCATAGCGAAAGACGCTGCTCGGCGATCGAGCCTGAAAGGTCCGTCATGTAGTCTCTCCTCCCCAGGAGTGCCCGGAAATGTCTCCGGCAGTCCAAAGCCTCACGTCAGTTTTCACCGGCTGCTTTTTTGCCTGATGACGAACTCTTCTATTTCCAAACGGAGCATACAGGGTTATCAGACAACCTTACAAGAGGAAATTCGTGGGGCATCCACGGGTGTATGGGAGGAAACATGCATATTCTTGTTATCGGTGCTGCCGGCATGGTCGGTCGCAAGCTCACCCAGCGTCTCGTTTCGGAAGGGGTGCTGCACGGCAAGCCCGTTGATGCGTTGACGCTTGTCGACGTCATCGAGCCGGAAGCGCCTGCCGGTTTTGCCGGCAAGGTGACGACGCTGGCGTCTGATTTCAGCCTGCCCGGTGAAGCGGAAAAGTTGATCGCAACGCGGCCGGACGTGATTTTCCATCTGGCGGCAATCGTTTCGGGCGAAGCGGAACTCGATTTCGACAAGGGTTATCGCATCAATCTCGACGGCACCCGCTATCTGTTCGATGCCATCCGGCTTGAAAACCAGAAGGATGGTTATTTCCCGCGCGTTGTCTTCACCTCGTCGATCGCGGTCGTCGGTGCGCCCTTGCCCTATCCGATCCCCGATGATTTCCATCTGACGCCGCTCACCAGTTACGGCACGCAAAAGGCGATGAGCGAACTGCTGCTGGCCGATTACAGCCGGCGCGGTTTCTTCAATGGTATCGGCATCCGTCTGCCGACAGTCTGCATCCGCCCGGGAAAGCCGAACAAGGCTGCCTCCGGTTTCTTCTCCGGCATTCTGCGCGAGCCGCTTGTCGGACAGGAAGCAATCCTGCCTGTCTCCGAGGACGTGCGTCATTGGCATACATCTCCGCGCTCCGCTGTCGGTTTCCTCATTCATGGCGCCGGTCTCGACCTTTCGAAACTCGGCTGGCGTCGCAGCCTGTCCATGCCGGGTGTCAGCGCGACAGTCGGTGAGCAGATAGAGGCCCTGCGGCGGGCTGCGGGCGAAGACGCGGTGAAACTGATCCGTCGTCAGCCGGACGAGATGATCATGAATATGGTCGCCGGCTGGGCGCCGGGTTTTGAGGCCAAGCGCGCCACCGAACTCGGCTTCACGTCTGAGAAGAATTTCGACGAGATCATCCAGGTTCATATCGAGGATGAGCTGGGAGGCAAGCTGTGACCGGCGAGACACAAAAGAAGAAGATAGCCTTTCTCGGGCTTGGCCTGATGGGGCTGCCCATGGCGCGCCGGCTTGCCCGTGCCGGTTATCCTCTGACGGTATGGAACCGTGACGCTGCAAAGGCGAAGCCGCTTAAAGCCGAGGGGGCAGTGGTCGCCGCTTCGGCCACGGACGCGGTTCGCGATGCCGATATCGTCTTCACCATGATGACCAATGGCGATGTCGTCGGTACGGTCCTGTTCGATAGCGGGGTTGCCGCTGCGATGAAGAAGGGTGCCGTGCTGATCGACACCAGTTCGATTGCGCCGTCGATTGCCCGCGATCATTCCGCCAGACTTGCTGCTATCGGCATCAGGCATCTCGATGCCCCGGTTTCCGGTGGTGTCGTCGGTGCCGATGCGGGCACGCTGGCAATCATGGCCGGTGGTGATGTCGATGTGGTTGCGGATCTTGCCGATGTCTTCGCCGTTCTCGGTCGCGTCACGCATGTGGGGCCGAGCGGGGCAGGTCAGGTGTGCAAGCTCGCCAACCAGCAGATCGTGGCGGTCACCATCGGTGCCGTCGCTGAGGCGATGATCCTTGTTCAGGCCGGCGGCGCATCGCGTGAAGCCTTCCGCAATGCGATCCGCGGCGGCTTTGCGGAGAGCCGTATTCTAGAGCTGCATGGCGCGCGCATGGTGGAACGGAATTTCGATCCCGGTGGTTCGTCGAACAACCAGCTGAAAGACCTGAATACGGTCATGGCGCTCGCCAAGGAACTTTCGCTGCAGCTGCCGTTGACGCAAACGGTGACCGGTGAATTTTCCGACTTCGTTTTCGAAGGCGGCGGAGAAAAGGATCATAGCGGCCTTCTGCTTCACTTCGAAAACATCAACCCCAGGTCCTGACGGCAAACAGGCAGGTGAGATCGGGAATGGCGGCGTTGCTGCCATTCGCTCGCGAAAAAATGCTGCACTGCGATAATATGTCTTATTGACGGGTCGATTAGGGCTGGCCTCGACGGGCTTTCGGGCGTAACACGGTCGGACACCCCAACCCGGCGCGGCCCGCGATTGCGATGCGTGGCACCCCCTGGCACCCTTACGTCGCCGCGCTGTTCAGAAATGGATCTGCGCTCTTGGATAACACCTTGGCAAAAGACGTGGCCTCGTCGCCTATCGACGAAAAGGTCAGGCTGAAATCTATCATTGGCGGCTCTGCCGGCAATCTGGTCGAATGGTACGACTGGTATGTCTATTCCGCCTTCACCCTCTATTTTGCTCCCATCTTCTTTCCCTCGGGCGACCAGACGGCGGAACTGCTGAGTGCTGCGGCCGTCTTTGCCGTGGGCTTCCTGATGCGGCCGATCGGCGCCTGGTTCATGGGCATCTATGCCGACCGCAAGGGCCGCAAGGCCGGCCTGACGCTTTCCGTCACGCTGATGTGTCTCGGTTCCTTCCTGATCGCGATTGCACCAGGTTACGAGTCTATCGGCCTTGCTGCGCCAGCGATCCTCGTGTTTGCGCGTTTGCTCCAGGGTATCAGTGTCGGCGGCGAATATGGCGCCAGCGCCACCTATCTCAGCGAAATGGCCGGTCGCAACCGTCGTGGTTTCTTCTCCAGCTTCCAGTATGTGACGCTGATTTCCGGTCAGCTTGTAGCCCTTGCGGTGCTGCTCGTGCTGCAGGCTTTGCTCACTGCGGAACAGCTGCAGTCCTGGGGTTGGCGCATTCCGTTCTTCATCGGCGGATTGCTGGCGATCGTGGTGTTCTATATCCGCCGCGGCCTCGTTGAAACGCAGTCGTTCAAGAATGCCGACAAGGATGCGAAAAAGGCTTCCGGCGGCTGGGCGCTGTTCAGGCATTACCCGAAAGAAGCCTTCCTCGTCATCGCGCTGACGTCGGGCGGTACGCTCGCCTTCTACGCCTATACGACCTACCTGCAGAAGTTCCTGGTCAACACGTCGGGCTTCAGCAAGGAGACGGCGACGGAGATCACCACGGCGGCCTTGTTCGTCTTCATGCTGTGCCAGCCGATTGCCGGAGCGCTTTCCGACAAGATCGGGCGCAAACCGCTGATGGTTGGCTTCGGCGTCCTCGGCACGCTGTTCACCTACCTGATCTTCACCTCGCTTGCGGCCACGACGAACGCGTTCACTGCGTTCCTGCTATCGCTGGTCGGCCTGCTGATCGTGACCGGTTACACGTCGATCAACGCTGTGGTGAAGGCCGAGCTTTTCCCGGCGCATATCCGTGCGCTCGGCGTCGCTCTGCCTTACGCGCTCGCCAACACGATCTTCGGCGGCACGGCTGAATTCGTGGCGCTGAAGTTCAAGCAGATCGGCCATGAAGAGTGGTTTTTCTGGTATGTGACGATCATGATCGCCATCTCGCTTATGGTCTATGTGAAGATGCGCGACACCAAGCATCACAGCCATATCAAGGAAGACTGATTCTCGCCGGCTTGGCCGTTTAAGCTCAAGAACGATGATTTACCGGAGGCGGGCCCATGGCTCGCCTCTTTTCGTTTCTCCTTGCGCCACTTTTTTCTATGCGGAAACAAGGCGTGCCCGGCTCGTCGCTTGCAAAAGAAAACTCGCATAAGCCTCGATCAAGGCTGCAGGTTCAGGGTCTTCCGTATCACCTATCGCGACCCTGTTTCACCCGAGTTGGTTACCGCTTCTTAAGATTTGGGCGGGTCGCGTTAACCATTTGTTAACCACGTCAGCGGTAGACATCGGGCAACGATTTATTAACGTAGATGACCAAAGTGCTAACAGACGCTCGCTCCATTCGCATCAAGGGCCGTTCGTTCCTGGCGGTCGTTCTTTCACCGGATCTTCCGCTGGATCAATGGCTTGAACGCCTCGACGATCTGGCTGCCCGATCTGCCGGTTTCTTTCTCGACAGGCCCGTCGTGCTCGACGTGTCGGAACTGTCGATCAAGAAGGCCGAACTGAAACAGTTGATCGACGACCTTGCCCAGCGCAAGGTCCGGATCATGGGCATCGAGGGCGCGCGCCCGTCGCAGCTCACCCCCGAAATGCCACCGGCGATGAAGGGCGGCAAGCCTGCCTCCGACGTCGAGGTAACGGCACAGGAGCCGGAAACCGAGGCCGAGGCCGAAGCCGATGTCGCCGCGACTGTCTCACCGGCGCCGCAGCGCCAGGAAGCGCCGCAGGTTCGGGCGATCCCGCAGTCGCTTACAATCGACGAGCCGGTCCGTTCCGGCCAGTCGATCATCTTTCCGGAAGGCGACATCACCATTGTCGGCTCTGTCGCATCCGGTGCCGAGGTTATCGCCGGCGGTTCGATCCACATCTACGGCACGCTGCGCGGCCGGGCGATGGCAGGGTCGATCGGCAATAGCAACGCACGCATTTTCTGCCGCCGCCTAGAGGCGGAACTGATCGCCATCGACGGTATCTACAAAATGGCGGAAGACATGGATTCAAGCCTTCGGGGGCACGCCGTGCAGCTTTCGCTTGAGGGCGAAACGATCATGGCAGACGTACTTTTCTGAACCGGAACAAGGTTCAATACAGGAGATCAATATGGGGAAAGTCATAGTCGTGACGTCCGGCAAGGGCGGGGTTGGCAAGACAACATCGACGGCCGCACTCGGAGCAGCGCTGGCACAGCGCAATGAAAAGGTCGCCGTCGTCGATTTCGATGTCGGGCTTCGCAACCTCGACCTCGTGATGGGTGCAGAGCGCCGCGTGGTCTACGACCTCGTCAACGTCATCAACGGCGACGCAAAGCTGCCGCAGGCGCTGATCCGCGACAAGCGGCTCGACACGCTGTTCCTGCTGCCCGCTTCCCAGACGCGCGACAAGGACGCGCTGACGGAAGAGGGTGTCGAGCGCGTCATCGGCGAATTGAAGAAGTATTTCGACTGGGTCATCTGCGACAGCCCGGCCGGCATCGAAAAGGGCGCGACGCTTGCCATGCGCCATGCCGACGTTGCCGTCGTCGTCACCAACCCGGAAGTCTCTTCGGTTCGCGATTCGGATCGCATCATCGGCATGCTCGATTCCAAGACGCTGAAGGCCGAGAACGGCGAGCGGATGGAAAAGCATCTGCTTCTGACCCGCTACGATTCCGTCCGTGCGGAACGCGGCGACATGCTGAAGGTCGATGACGTTCTGGAAATCCTCTCCATCCCGCTTCTCGGCATCATCCCGGAAAGCACGGATGTTCTCAAGGCATCGAACCTCGGTGCTCCGGTCACGCTGTCGGATGCACGCAGTGCGCCGGCACAGGCCTATTTTGAAGCTGCCCGCCGTCTGGCCGGCGAAATCGTACCTGTGACGGTGCCGGGCGAAAAGCGCGGCATCTTCGGAAAACTCTTCGGAAGGAAGGCCGCATGAGCATACTGCGTCTTTTCACCCGTTCGCCTCGGCGCTCGGCGCCTGCTGCGCGGGAACGCCTGCAGGTTCTTCTGGCTCACGAGCGGGCATCCACCGGCTCCGACCTGACCGCGATCCTGCGCGAGGAAATCCTTGCCGTCATCGCCAAGCACGTCCAGCTCGATGCTGACCGTGTCACGGTGAAGGTCGATCGCGACGAGAATGTCTCGATCCTCGAGATCGATGTCGAGATTCCGCTCGATGCCGCAAGGGCAGCCTAAGTCTCCCAAGACTTGAAATGAAAACGGCCCGGGGCTTCTGCTCCGGGCCGTTTGCTTTTTTTTTGGTGGGTCAGGCCGCGATCGGGTGGTGCCTGTATCGCTGCTGCGGAAGCTGGGGCACGGGCCGCCGGAGGGTCAGTTTTCCAGCGGCATAGAACATCAGGAAAGAACCGATCTGATAGGGGAAGATCACGTCGATCTCGACGAAGGATCGCATCAGCAGCAACAGGCTGACGGCGAATAGGACGATGGATGACGGATCATTGTGCCGGTTCAGCATGGCGCTCAGATGGCCGAAAACGTTTCGCAGCAACATGAAGACAAGCAGCGCAAGACCGACCAAGCCGTTCTCCACGGCCACCTCGATATAGGTGTTGTGGAAGTGGAAGCCTGTGCGGGTGGCGATGAAAAACTCGTCCCAAAGCTGTTCCGGCTTGGCAAAACCCTGGACCCAGAAACCCTGATAACCCATGCCGAGGACCGGGTTGAGATGTGCTGCCTCGATACCCTGTTGCCAGAGATAGGTTCTGCCCGTCAGCGTCGAATCCTTGCCGAACAGGCCGAGGATCGCATCGACTGCGCCCATTTGCAGGCCGGCCACGACGATCGCCAGGCCGATCACGAGAATGCCGACGAACAGCAGCTTTCGGCTTCCTGGCGCCAGAAGACCGAATGGCAGATAGGCGATACAGGCGGCAATCAGCCCCGCCGTGGTGATAACGGACGTTGCCGATTGGGACGCCATCAGGCAGTAGGCGCAGAGAAGTGCCGCGGCACCGGCGCCAGCCAGCCATATATCCCGGCGGCGGAAGACGATGGCGTAGAGAACCGAGAAAACAATGCCGAGGGAGGCGTAAAGCCCGAGCTGGTTCTTGGAAGCGAAGGATCCGACGAAGCTGTAGCTGCCATCCATCGCATCATAGCTGTAGTGACCGAAGACGATCGAATAGAGCATGACCACGACCGTGCCGACGATCGAACCGCGTGTCAGCGTCAGCACGCTGATCGTGCGCATTGCTATCAGGGCGCAGATCAGATGGGTAAGCAGCTGGATTGCCGTCCTCAACGACACCGATGGCGCCGGCGACCAGAAGGCCGACAGGAAACAGAGAAGCGGGAAGGCGATTATCCAGAAATATCTGAAATAGTTGCCCAGCACCCGTTTGTAATCAACCAGGATCAGTGGAAACCAGAGCCCGTAATAGACCAGGATCGACACCTGCCCGAAAAGGCTGGAATAGGCGAAGACGAAGAAGGATAGCGCCACTGCCGCTATCCCATAGACCTGGTTCCTGTCAGGGTCGACCAACATCGACCGAGCGATTTTCATTCGCCACCTATCACTGCATCAGAAGGTCTGATGATACCTTGATCACGTCACCGGGGCGTAGCATGGCGTTTTCATCGACGGTGATCTGTTTCGGACCGTCGCCATTATCCCGGACGATGACGTATTTGATCGTCGCGTCCTTGTTCGACGGGTCGAATTTCAGGGCTTCGGCCGACTGCGCCAGGGCTTCCTGCATCAGCTCGCGGCTGGTCGAGAGTTCAAGACCGAGCTTTTCCAGCTGCGCCTCGGTGTCCTGCAGTTCCTGGGCGCGCTGGGCATCCCAATCGTTGCGAAGGTTGATCTCGTCCTGGTTCGCCTTGTTGATATCCTGCTTGGCCCGCAGTGAAGCCGTGTCCGTATCGAGCATGTTGGATTCGAGATCCGCTGCACGTTCTTCCGCCGAGAGACGGCGGCTGGATGTGGCAAGACCCTGTTCGCTGAGCTTGGCCATGCGATCGCGGTCGTCGTTATAGAGCGCGAGCTGCCGCTGCTGTGTTCCCGATTTCTGCGCCAGAGACTGGACTTCGGTATCAAGCAGGGTTTTGAGGTCGGCCAACGCCTTCAATTGAAGCTCGTAACGTTCGCGACGCGACTTCATAAGCGAGGCCTCGCTCGCCATCAGTTCCTTGGCGTTCGGCACATCCTTCAGTTCCGGCGGCATGGCCAGTTCCTTGGCATTGGCGATTTCGGCCATGAGGCGCGCCCTGCGAGCGATTAGTCGCCCGCGTTCCGAATCACTGACCTGCGCATCGCCGCGCGCCCGGATGAAATCGCGGGCAAAGCGCTGGCCGGCGTCGGAACGCTTGAGGCCACCGGCGAGGCTGACGGCTTTCAGAACGGTCAGATTGGGGGAATAGGGATATTCGCCCGGTTTATCGACATCGCCCGCCAAGAAGAGCGGCCGGAATTCCGCGATTTCCACGGAAGCCGAGGGGAGGTTACGCAGGGCGAATTCGCTCTGCAACCTCTCGCCGATCGCCTTGCCGACCTCTGCCGTCGTCTTGCCGGCGGCATCGAGATCACCGATGAAGGGCAGCGATAGTGCTCCGGACGGGCCGACCGCATAGTCGCCGCTGACGGCATCCCAGGTGCGGACGCTGCCGTCTGCCGGCTGCCATTCCGCAACGCGAATGCGAAGCTTGTCCATCACGCCAAGGCGATAGGCCCCCTCCTGGCTCTTTGCGCTGACCGTTGCCGTCGCTTGCGCCGGTTTGCTGGTCTTTGTCGCAGGCTGGGCCGCAGCTGCGGCCTGAGGTTGGGCTTGGGACTGGGGTGTCTGGGACTGAGGCTGGGCAGAAGTCTGCGCGCCTGCTGATGTGGTCAGCGACAAAACAAATGTTCCCGCCGCTATTGCCAGCGTCGGGATGCGTCGCGGAAAGACCATTCGGATACCCATCAGATCTCCTTGGTTTATTGCATTTCGTATTTCGTGGTGATTTCCGCACCGGCGGATAACGCGCGGTGCGGCTATGATGCCCGTCAGTAGCTACCGCGGGCCATGCAGACGGCAGGGATCGTCTTCAAGATGATCGAGACGTCCTTTATCAGCGACCAGTTCTGCACATACTGCGTATCGAATGCGATGCGGGTCTCGTAAGACACGTCATTGCGTCCGCTGATCTGCCATAGGCCGGTCAGGCCGGGGCGGGTCTGCAGGTAATAGACGGCAGAGCTGTCATAGACCTTCAGCTCGTCGTCGACGACCGGACGCGGACCGACGACACTCATCTCACCGCGGACGATGTTGAGGAGCTGCGGCAGTTCGTCAAGGCTGAGCTTACGCAGGACACGACCAACGGCCGTGACGCGCGGGTCGTCCTTGAGCTTGCGGGTCTGGCGCCATTCTTCCGCAGCCTCGGGGTTTTCCCGAAGATGCTTCCGAAGCAGTTCATCGCCATTCACCGCCATGGTGCGGAACTTCAGGCATTTGAACACACGGCCCCTGTGGCCGATGCGGCTGTGTCCGTAAAAGGCGGGGCCTTTATCGGTCAGCTTTACCAAAGCCATGATCATCAAAAACAGCGGGCTGAAAACGATCAGAGCCATGCCCGCTGCGGTTACGTCAAACGTTCTTTTGGCCAGGCCGCCGATCGGGAGTGTCATGGCGGCATAGTCCAGGTCTGATAGCGGCGTATCTGCCGAACGTGTCGCTGACTTCATAGAGGGGGCTCCATTTAGGTTTGGCGATAGTCGGTGCCTTAAGCGGCGCTTCATTGAGCTGGTATGTGATAATAAGTCTGTGTTCGTAATTTGATGCCAGACAAAAATTTCTGCGATGTGACGGGAAGGGCTGGTGGGAGGCCAAAAGGCGAGAGATTGTCACAGCTGCAGGTCGTGATCGTAAATATAAAGGCTTACACAAATACTACCGCAAGCCTGTAAAATTGAATCGATGTCGACTATTAATCGTAATCGAAACTTGATCCGGATGTATTACCAGTGATTTTACGCGGTCTGATCATTCACCGCTTCTTGAGGTTCAGGCCCTAAGTAGCTTGCCCTTAGGACCAAAGGCCTAGGCCTGCTGCACTGCAATACAATGGTGCGGCGCAAAAAGGCGCATGATGGCGCCTTGTGACCTTTGTAACAATAAGTGAACGGATATCGCGGGCGCTCGGCACCCGGCGGCGTCTATTTGTTCCAAGAGGCGCCAAATCAGGCTTAATTGTGGCGAAAGTGTGGTGGAGATATGTGGTAACAGGGTGTTGAACCGTTTGAAAGGCACCTAGCGGGCGATGACGGAACGTTACGAAAGATTCACTGGCCAAAATTTATGAGCCGGCGAAAATCTTGAAAACTCTCTCACTGCACAGTAATGTAAAGGGCATGTGAGAGGACTGATGAAATTTAAAAATTCATAAGAAAAGTCCCTCGGGAGGAATGATGATGTACGCACCGCGTGTATTCGTGAGCATGTTGGGCACACTCGCCGTGTTTGCTGTTGCCGCTTACGTCATGTCAGGTTCCTTCTGGACGGCGCTCATCGAGACTATTTTCTGCGCGCTAATACTTCAGATCGGTTATTTCATCGGAATCGTTTACATGGTGCGTCGGGAGAAGGCGCAGATGGATGCCGACCGGTCGAGTGATGGCCTCAAGGCAAAGTCGAGAGCAGAGGCAGGCGTCCGCGACAGCCTGACAGCCGAAGCGCCAGCTCGGGTTCACATTCAGGATCATTGAGCCTTTGACGGGCATTTCTGGCCCCTAAAATTAGCCCTTTCACATCGCTGCCATTTTCCTAAGTTCATAAGTCTGCACCAATGAGCGGTGAAACGGACGATGGAGAAGCTTATGGCGCAAGCCGTTGACGAAACGATCTGTGTAATCATCGCAGCCAAGAACGCATCCGATACGATCGGTCTGGCAGTGGCTTCTGCCCTTCGCGAGGCCGCCGTATCTGAAGTTGTCGTCGTCGATGATGGCTCCAGCGACGGAACGGATCAGGCGGCACTTGCAGCGAATGATGGAAGTGGTCGCCTGAAGATCATCTCCTTCGAGAAGAATCAGGGGCCTTCGGCGGCCAGAAATGCGGCGATTGCCCAGTCGAGCGCGCCGCTGATCGCAATTCTTGACGCAGACGATTTTTTCTTTCCGGGCCGGTTCGCGCCGATGCTTGCAGAAAGCGGATGGGATTTTATCGCCGACAACATTGCCTTCGTCGCCGATCCGGCTGCTCTTTCTACTCCGGCGCGGTTTCAGTCGCGGGCGCGCGAGCTTTCGCTCGTCCAGTTCGTCGAGGGCAATATTTCTCAGCGTGGCAAACCGCGCGGCGAGACCGGTTTCCTGAAGCCGGTCATGCGCCGATCCTTCATCGTTGCAAACGGCCTAACCTACGAAGAGGGGCTGCGGCTCGGCGAGGATTACGATTTCTATGTACGGGCACTTGCGCTTGGCGCCCGTTACAAGGTGATCGAACATTGCGGTTATGGCGCCGTGGTGCGCGGCGATTCTCTTAGCAGCCGTCATCGCACCGAGGACCTGAGGCGGCTTTATGAGGCCGACAACGCTGTGCTTGCCGCGATGCAATTGTCTCCTGATGCGCGTTCGGTGATTACCCATCACCGCGACCACATCAAGGCGCGGTATGAATTGCGCGAGTTTCTCGATGTGAAACGGCAATCGGGCAAGGGTGGTGCAATCAGGCATATCCTGTCGCGTCCGGATGCCCTTGTGCCGGTGGTCACCGGCATTTTCTTCGATAAGTACGATGCGCTTCGGCGCAAAAACACGTCCGCGGCGTCACTGCCGACGACTCCTCGCTATCTGTTGGCCGGCGTGCCGGTACCAGGGCAGGGCTGACACCAAAAGGATAGAGGGCGGATGATCTGTCATCCGCCCTCTCGTTTCGTCGCGAAACCGTGTCCTTTGCCCGGCTGGATTATCCGCGTCGGCGATCGATCTTCCCTGCGCCGAGCTTGACGGCTGCGCCAAGAATGGCCGGGTCGCGCATCACCCAGCGGGCCAGCATGCCGAAATCCGGCGACTGACGGCGCTTCAGCCGTCCCGCCTGGCTCCACAACGCCTGTCGTCTTGCGATGTTCTTGTAGGAGGTGATCGACGCGACGTCCTCCGGCCTGTCCTCGAAACGCGTTTCGAGCGTATCGAGCGCCACGAGTGTGTTGAACTGCTGCTGGAGGAATTCCGGCGACTGGTTGTCAATGCCGTGGAAGATGTTGACGCCCATGCCGCGGGCAGCGCCCGGTGTGTCGCACAAGACTGTTCGCTTGGCATTGAGGATGCAGTCGGCAAAGAACAGCACGTCCTCGGCGGCGAGCCGCAGCGCCGGATCGAACCTTATCGTTTCGAACAGCGGGCGGGCGATCACCATGCAGCTCAGGTGCAGGAAGGCCCAGTCCTTGAGCATGACGCTGGCAAGTTCGGGGATCTCCAGCACGAGCGGATCTTCGACCAGCGTCTTGCCTTCCTCCGTCTCCGCCAGCTTGGCCATGCCGAAATGATAATAGAATTCCTCGCTTTCCTGCATCGAGGCGAAATAGCACTCGGCCTCGAAGCGGGTCATGAAGTCATGGGCGTTCTTCAGGTGGTCGGTGCGCCATAGGTCGTCGGAATCAAGCAGGGCGACGAAGCGTGTTTCTGGCGGAACATTGTCCAGGCCGGTATTGCGGGCTGCACCCGGTCCGCCGTTTTCCTGGCGGATGACGCGGATCTTCGCCTTCCATTCGGCGGGGCTGTCGCGCAATTCCGTTTCAGCGGAGAGGGGCGACTGGTCATCGACGATGACGATGTCGAAATCCTTGAAACTTTGCGCGAATATCGATTTCAGCGCGCGGGACAGAATTCCTTTTTTCCGTTGGTAGAACGGAATGACAACAGTAAAACTAGCCATGTTTTGAATTCCTTAGCAGTTCTGGAACGTGAGCTTGGGTGGCTGTCCATCTTTCTTGGAGAGAGGAGAGGGCGCGTATCACAAGGCCGGGGCCGGGCTGTTGCCCGTTGCGGAACACAGGGATGGCGGTGAAAGCATCTGCGCCCTTGCGGACGCAGGTCTATCTGTCGAAGCTGGCAGCCTGGGCGGCTACAGCGGGTGGCCCACGAACGGTCAAGCAGGCCTGAACAGACGCAGTTTTACGATCAGCGGACCTTTCCAAATGATGAGGGCGCGGACCCAATTCTTGCAGTCCGACGCCATTCTCGGCTTGGCGATTCGCGCTTCCGTCGATGCGACAGATGTCGCAAACGCCATGTTGGTGTCGTGGTTGCGCAAGCGCAGAGACGCGATCCTAATCTTGGGCACTGCACCAATTTTAGAAGGGTGAATACGGCGAAAGGGTGAATTTCGTGCTGTTTTCGCGTGACGGCGCAGCAGGCTCAGATGAGCAAAATCGCCTGTTTTTACCTAAAAACAGTGGATTGAAGCGACCGATTATCATTTTTCCGACAAGAAAGGCGGGTATGCAAAATATCTGGCGCTGGCAATGTTCCGGTACGAAAGCTGCCCTATCTGTGAGCAGCAATCATGAAAATACCCCAATTGCACTCCTGATTGCTTTCGTGGTTTGTTGCAGTGCAAAAAGTCTCTTGGTGACGAAGTGGCGGCAAGCCGCTTTATTCGCTTAACGGTTGAAGGGAACAGGATGACGTTCGAGGTTGTCGATATTAGCCTCATCATTTCTTCGCGTAATCGCGCCTTCGGGCTCGATAGCTGCCTGCAGGCCATCTCCCATGCCGCGCTGCAAGCGCGCGACCTCAAGCTCGAGTTCATCTTCGTCGACAATGGTTCGACCGATGCAACTTCCGAGGTCGTCGCCAGGTGGAGCGAGACCGCTCCGATCAAAACGACGCTAATCTTCGAAAGCCGTCCGGGCTTGTCGCATGCCCGCAACACCGGGATCGAGAACGCGCGCGGGCGCATCCTTGCCTTTACCGATGACGACTGCGAAGTCTCGCCGGATTATTTCACCACCATCGCCGCTCTGTTCGCCAATGACACCGCCCCCGTCATGCGTGGCGGCCGCATCGACCTGGGCGACGAGCGCGATCTGCCGATCACGATCAAGACGGACACGGAACACGCGGTCCTCAACATCTACAATCATCCGGGCGGCTTTATCCACGGCTGCAACATGGCTTTTCCGAAGGCGCTGGCGGACAAGGTCGGTGTATTCGACGTGCGCTTCGGCGCTGGCGCCACGTTCCGCTCCGGCGAGGATACGGATTACATCCACCGGGCTTTCCGTGAAGGTTTCAGCGTGGAATATGTTCCGACCCTCGTGGTCAAGCATTTCCATGGCCGACGCAGCATGGACCAGGTTCAGCGGCTGTTCGACGGTTACTCCTATGGCAATGGTGCGCTTTACGCTAAATACATGTTCGTGCGGGATTCCAACATGCGTGGCATGTTCCGCTGGGACGTGCGCCAGGCGCTGAAGGAATATTTCGGCGGCAAGAACCTCGATAGCGCGCTGGGGCTGACCTATCGGAACACGGTGAAGCAGAATTTTGCCGGACTCTGGGCCTATTGGCGCAGCGGCCGGGCGGGTCAGACCTCTTAAAACATCCGAACATTTTCGGAAACGGTCCACGCCATGCGGGCCAAGACGCATATGGGGCGGTTTGCGCCGCCTTCTAATCGATTGGAATGTTCATGGATGCTCAAGCCGTCGACAGTGGCGACCTGAAAAAGAAAACCGCGACATCGATCCTGTGGTCGATCGTGCGCGTCGGGTGGAGCACGGTCGCGACCTTCATCATCTTCGTTATCCTGGCCCGTATTCTCGGGCCTGCGGATTTCGGCACGTTTGCGCTTGCCAGCCTGTTCGTCGAAATCGGCCGGGTGCTTGCCTATGCCGGGCTTGGCGATGCCGTGACCCGTCAGCTCGAACTGGACGAAGAGCTGGCCGATACCGCCTTCTGGGCCTCGGTTGCTTTCAGCGTCTCGGTCGGAGTTGTCATCTTTTTTGCGGCACCCGCCTATGGTGAATTCGTCCGCGATCCGAATGTCGCGGCAATCCTCAAATGGCTGGCGCTTTTCCTGCCTCTGTCATCGCTCGCCGTCATCCACAATGCCCGACTGGCGCGCGATTTCGGCCACAAAAGCCTTGCCGCCCAGAGCATTGCCGCGAGCCTTCTGTCTGGTCTTACGGCGGTGGCCGCGGCCTTTCTCGGTTGGGGCGTCTGGTCGCTGGTGGCGCAGACCGCGGTCAATGGCATCGTGCTCGTCGTTCTGGGCTGGTTGTCCTATCGGTGGATCCCGAAGCTGCGCTTCAACTTCGCTATCTTCCGCTCGATCTTCCTGTTCAGCGTCAGCCTCGTGGTCAGCCAAATTCTCTGGATGATGCTTGCCCGCGTGCAGGATATCTTCATTTCGCGATGGTTCGGACCGACGGAAGTCGGGCGTTACAGGATCGCCTGGCGGCTGATCGAGCTGATCTCGCAGGCAGTGCTGTCGCCGATCGGCAGTGTCGCGCTGGTGACGCTGTCGAAGCTGCAGAACGATCCGGTCAGCTTCCGCAACGCCTATAACCGCATCGTCGGTCTGGCAGCGCTTGGAACCTTCCCGTTGCTACTCGGCTTTGGTGCGCTGTCGGATCAGCTGATCCTCTTCCTGTTCGGCGACAAGTGGGGCAATGCCGGCGATGTCGCGACCGTGCTCGTCATGATGGCCGTGCCCTTCGTGATGAACGTGTTTGCCTCCTCGGCGCTTGCGGCCGTCAACAAGGCACAGAGCATCTTGTCAGTGGCGGCGCTGCAGCTTGCGATGACGGTCGTGCTGACATGGCTGCTGGTGCCCTATGGCATCATCGCGGTTGCTGCCGGATATGCGCTGCGGGCGTGGCTGACCATGCCTTACCAGCAATATGTGCTGAAGCGCTTTGCCCATATCGATTCACTGGGAACGCTGAAGGCGATTTCGATGCCATTCATCGGTTCGCTGGTCATGGCGGTCTGCGTCTGGTTCGCCAAGCCGTTCATCCTTGCGGCGGTAACACCCGCATGGCTTGGCACCGGGCTTTGCATTGCGCTGGGCGGCGCCATCTATGCCGCATTCATGCTGATTTTCGCCTTTAAGATGATCCGGCCCTATCTCGCCATGATCATGTCGATGCTGCCGGCACGCTTCCGCCTGCTGGCGCAAAAGTAGACCCAATTGGAAATGAGACCGTACGTCCAAGGAGATCCCATGCAGGAAACAAGTGCTGCCACCATCAAGAGGCTTCAGGGTGTAATTCACGACAACCTCGCCGATCTGGTCGATCTGTCCGGGCGTTACGCGCTTCTGGATTTTCCGAACCATTACAATATCGGTGACAGCGCCATCTGGCTCGGGGAACTGGCCTATTTCGACCGGGTAAAGTCGAAGCCGAGCTTTGTCAGCGAAATCCCGACCCATAGCGACGAGCGGATGCTGGCTGCGATCGGCGACGGCCAGATCCTGCTGCATGGCGGCGGCAATTTCGGCGATATCTGGCCGGGTTTTCGCGAGTTTCGCGAACATATCCTGGGCAAATACCAGGGCCGTCCGGTCATCCAGATGCCGCAGACGATCCATTTCAAGAACCAGGAAAACGTCGACAGCACGGCACGCGCGATCGAGAAGCACGGCAATTACAAGCTCCTGGTGCGCGACAAGAAGAGCTTTGAGTTCGCAAAGAAGTGGTTCCAGTGCGAAGTCCGGCTTTGCCCGGACATGGCCTTCTGGATCGGTCCCGTGAAGCGCCTTGCGCCGAACCATGACTTGCTCCTTAACCTTAGGGCGGACCAGGAAGTCGGCGCGGCACATGATACGTCCCGCGCCATCGCACGCCCAAATGTGATCGTGGCGGATTGGCCGGAACACGAGGAAGCCGATTTCCAGAAGCGCACCAAGCGTGCTGCCATCATCAAGGGCCTGTTGCGCGGCGATGTCGGCGGGCGAGCGAAGATGACGGAACTCGCCTATCGCGAGCGGGCGCAGCAGCGTTTTGACCGCGGCGTGCGGCTGTTGAGTTCCGCACGGCAGGTCATTACCGACCGAATGCACGGTCATATCATGAGCCTGCTTCTCGATGCCGATCATTGCGTGCTCGACAACAGCTACGGCAAGACCAGCACGTTCATCGATGCCTGGCAGACCGCCAACGGCGACCGGGCAGCTCTGGTTGCAAATATCGACGAGGCGCTGGACGTTCTGGATAAGCGCACGGCTCTCATCCGCGCGACAACCATCTGACAAGGTGTTTCGCCCGCAAGGGTAAATGAAATCCTAAAAAATCCAGCCAAGGCGGCCGGGCGATAAAACGTCCGGCCGCTTTTTTTGTCGCAATCGGCGCCCGATAGCGGGTGTTGAGCCATCCTGGACACCTGCCGGCAAACGGTTTCCGGCGATTCGGGCAAATCACCGATTTCGCCTCATGTTTGCCATATTTTTGCCTCAATTCGCCATTGTTGACGTAGTCTTCTCACGTGCAATGCACGATCACGCGAGAAAACGTGATTGTTTTTTTAATTTTGAGTCTCGCTGCACCGCAGCATTATTATATTAGCTTGGCCTACAAATCCCCTATGTACCAGCGCTTCCGGCCTGACAAAAGCCAATGACTGCGCGCCGAATAGTCACCACTGCTAGATTTCGCACCTGCCAAATTTGCTGCGCTGCCACATTTTACCCGAAACTTCACGTGATGCTTCTCACTCACGCGGGCTCAAGTCTGCTCTGATTGAAATGGCGGTGACGGGAGGCACTGCTCAAAAGGGGTGACTGGTTTGACTGTTGATCAGAACATATCCTTGCGTATCAATTTGATGCGTATCCTGCTGATCTGCGGCATTGTCTTCGTGCATGTGCCTCACGATCCGGCATCCGATGTGGTGATTGCCCAGACCGGTTGGTTCAACTGGCTGAGTGTTTTCCTTGGCGACAGCCTGTTTCGCATCGGTGTGCCGTGCCTCAGCATGATTTCGGGTTATCTTCTGCTGCGCAAAGGCGCGGCATCCTTCAACTATGGCAAGGTGGTTCGTTCCAAGACAATGACGGTGCTTCTGCCGTTCCTGATCTGGAACCTGTGCCTGTTCGTGGCGATCCTCGGCCTGCAGCGCGCCGGCATCGGCGTCGGCTATTTCCCCGACATCACGGCATCGCTGCGTGAGATGCTGACCTATGCGTTTGCGCTGGAAGGCATGCCGGCCAATGTGCCGCTGTATTTCCTGCGCGATCTGTTCGTCTGCATCCTGTTGTCGCCGGTCTTGCTGTTCCTGCTGCGTCACGCGGCAATCCCGGTGCTTGCAGTGCTTTTCGTTCTTGCCGTCATTCCCGACCTGAGCTTTGCCATCGTCGTCAAGCGCTCGATCCTGTTCAGCTTCGCGCTCGGCATGTATCTGGGCTTGCGTGCCGCCGACCTGAAGGCGCTCGACCGTTTCGCATGGCCGGGTTCGATCGCAACGCTCGCCGCGGCCTTCGTCCTGTCACTGGCGATCTATCTGAGCCAGCCCGGTTATCCCTGGGGCGTCGATCTTGCGCGCAACGTGCTGTCGATCATCGGCGCCTTCGGTTTCTGGATGATCTCGGCGATTGCGATCGAGACACGGCTGGGCAGGCGGCTGGCTTCGACCGGCAGCCTCAGCTTCTGGGTGTTCTGCGCCCATTATCCGGTTCTCGTGGCTTTGTGGATGGTGTGGAACCGCGTCGGAACGGCGGAAGCCTATCCGCTTTTCTATTTCGGCTCGGTTGTCGTCTCGCTTGTCATCTTGGTGATCAGCAACGCCGTCATGATGCGGATTGCGTCGCCCGTTTATCAAATCCTGACCGGCAGCCGCGGGCGCAGGGAAAAACTCGCGAAAGCGACTTCGAGCCGTTCCGTCGGGTCTTCGCACCCGATGGAACCGAAACTGTCACAACAGCGCAGGTGAAACCATGACGACCATCGCCATCAAAATCGCGGCCGCCATCTCCACTCTGGGCCTTTCCTTCCTCTCCGCCACCATGCCGGCTGCGGCGCAGGGTACGTTGAACAACAAGTCCTTCGTCGAAAATTTCGACAGTTTCGACCGATCCTTCTGGTATGTCGCGGACGGCTGGGCCAACGGCTCGCACCAGAATTGCACCTGGTCGAAGAAGCAGATCGATACGGCGGGCGGCACGCTGACGCTGAATTTTTCGGAAGGCCAGTCGAAGGACCGGAAGTTTCTCTGCGGCGAAGTGCAGACCAAGTCGCGTTACCTTTACGGCACCTATGAAGTGCGGATGAAGGCGGCGGCCGGTTCCGGCCTCAACTCGGCCTTCTTCACCTATATCGGCCCGACCGACAAGAAGCCGTGGGACGAGATCGACTTCGAGGTGCTCGGCAAGAACACCAATCAGGTTCAGGTCAACCAGTATATCAACGGCAAGGGCGGTAACGAGAAGCTCATTCCGGTTGCCGGCGGCGCCGATCAGGGTTTCAACGATTACGCTTTCGTCTGGGAAAAGGATCGGCTGCGCTATTTCGTCAACGGCAAGCTCGTTCATGAAGTGACCGATCCTTCGAAAATACCGACCAATGACCAGAAGATCATGCTCAGCCTGTGGGGTACCGACACGCTGAAGGACTGGATGGGCCGCTTCTCCTATCAGGGGCAGTCCTCCATGGTGATCGACCGGGTTTCCTTCACCGCCCAGGGAGACGCGTGCCAGTTCCCTGAATCCGTCGCCTGCAATCTCGATTGAGCCTGACCGCAGCCATTTCTTCGCTTGTCATATTGCGTTGAGTTTTTCAGCACAGGAGCATGCCCGTTTGAGCATAAACGTTCTCTATCTCGCCCATGATCTGGCCGATGCGGCCATCAGGCGGCGTGTGCTCACCCTGAAGGCCGGGGGAGCAGACGTGACGGTTGCGGGCTTTACCAGAGGACGTAACCTGCTCGAGAATGAGCCGGGCGTGCGCACCATCGTGCTGGGCGAGACCTCCGACGGAAAGTTTGCGCAGCGGATCGGTGCGATCGTCAAGGCGAGCGCCGGGCTGAAGGGCAGGCTTGCCGCTATCGACCGCCCCGACGCGATCATTGCCCGCAATCTTGAGACGCTGGCGCTGGCGGGCCAGGCGGCGCGTCTGTTCGATCGCAATCTGCCGATTGTCTACGAATGCCTCGATATCCATCGCCTGCTGCTCGACGACGGCTGGAAGGGAAGTCTGGTGCGGGCATTCCAGCGTCATTTCGGCCGCCGCGCGAAGCTTTTGATCACCAGCTCGCCTGCGTTTGTCGAAAACTTCTTCCAGCCGCGCTCCGGGCTTTCGCTGCCGGTTCTGCTGCTGGAAAACAAGGTTCTCGCGCTCGACCCGGATAGTCTGCCGCTTCAGCCGGTGCCACGCGCGCCGAAAGCCGGCGAGCCATGGCGGATCGGCTGGTTCGGCGCGATCCGCTGCGCCAAGTCGCTTGCGATCCTCACCGATTTTGCCCGCCGCATGGATGGCAAGGTCGAGATCGTGCTGCGCGGCCGCCCGGCCTATAGCGAATTTGCCGATTTCGACCGGATCGTCGCAGACGCGCCGCATGTCACCTTCCACGGTTCCTACCGAAACCCGGAGGATCTCGCCCGCATCTATGACGAGGTGCAGTTCAACTGGGCGATCGATTTCTTCGAAGAGGGACTGAATTCCGAGTGGCTGCTGCCGAACCGTCTCTATGAAGGCGGTCTCTATGGCGCGGTGCCGATTGCGCTCAAATCGACCGAGACCGGCCGCTTTCTTGCCCGCCGGGAGATCGGCGTGACGATCGACAAGGCCACGCCCGAGGCGCTGGAAGCCCTGTTTTCTCAGATGACGCCCGAAATTTACGCCGAACAGTTCGCCCGCATCGCCGCGGTCGAGCGCGGACAATGGATTACCGGCCCGGCCGATTGCCGGGCGCTTGTTGCAAAACTGGCATCGTTAAAACCCGATTTACGCTCACCTGCTGAAATGCAGGCTGCGTCAACCATGCAGTCGTGAGGTGGAATATGGTAATGAGTAGCGTTTCCGGTTCCGACATGTCGAATCAACCTTCTGAAATCCCGGCCAATCCGCGTGTCCTTCTCGTCATCCCATGCCTTAACGAGGCCAAGACGATCGAGGCGCTGTTGCGCAAGTTCTCGCTTCAGCGGGGCGAGACCGACATGCTGATTGTCGTTGCCGATGGCGGCAGCCGCGACGGCACGCCGGATATCGTCCGTCGGATGATCGGGGAAATCCCGGATCTGGTGCTTCTCGACAATCCCAAGCGCATCCAGAGCGCGGCGATGAACCTCGCGGTCAAGACCTATGGTGACGGGCGCGATTATCTCATCCGCATCGATGCTCATGGCGACTATCCGGACAATTACTGCCAGGCGCTGATCGAGGAAGCCGTTACTCACCGGGCGGATTCGGTCGTGGTCGGCATGGAAACGGTCGGCTTCGGCGCCTTCCAGCAGGCAGCGGCGATCGCGCAGAATTCCAAGCTCGGCAATGGCGGCTCCAAGCATCGCGCCGGCGGCGGCGGCGAGTGGGTCGATCATGGTCACCACGCGCTGATGCGGATCGCGGCTTACCGCCAGGTCGGCGGTTATGACGAGAGTTTCAGCCATAACGAGGATGCCGAGCTGGACTTCCGGCTCAGGAACGCTGGTTTCCGCATCTGGATGACGGGCGAGACCTTCATGACCTATTATCCCCGTTCCAGTGCCTCGGCGCTGTTCCGTCAGTATCTTGGTTATGGCCGGGGCCGGGCGAAGAACCTCTTAAAGCATCGCTCCATTCCGAAGATCCGTCAGGCTATCCCGCTTGCGGTCGCGCCCGTGGTTGCCGGTGCGGTCTTGGCCTTGCTCTACTGGTGGGCAGCCGTTCCGGTTGCCGTCTGGATGATCGCCTGCATCGCCTACGGCGCCTATATGGCGGTCGGCCAGCGCAACGCGATCGCGCTGCTTGCCACCATTCCTGCGATGATCATGCACCTCGCCTGGTCGGCCGGGTTCTGGATGGAACTGCTTCGTATTCGACGAAAGAAGGTCGCATGACGGCTGATCTCACCGTGGCAAGAATAGACATCGGCATCTGCACCTATCGGCGTCCGGCGCTTAAGGAGACACTGGAATCGCTGTTCAAGCTGACGGTTCCAGCAGGCGCTTCCTTGCGCCTGATCGTGGCGGACAACGATGCGGTGCCGAGCGCGAGCGATCTGGTGGAGAGCCTGCGCCAGCACTCTCCGTTCCCGATCCTCTATGTCCATTGCCCGAAGTCGAACATCTCGATTGCCCGCAATGCCTGCCTGACCTCGACTGAGGCGGATTTTCTCGCCTTCATCGACGACGACGAGACGGCGACGCCGGAATGGCTGGCAGCTCTCTATGAAAACGCGCGCCAGACGGGTGCGGAAGCCGTGCTTGGTCCGGTGCGTGCGCTTTATGGCGATGACAGCGCCGCCTGGATGCGCAATGGCGATTTCCACTCGACCATGCCGGTCTGGGTCGATGGCCGGATCATCACCGGTTACACCTGCAACACGCTGCTCGACATGCGCTCGCCGCTTGTCATCGGCCGCCGGTTTGCGCTGGCTCTTGGCCAGAGCGGTGGTGAGGATACGCATTTCTTCTCGCAGCTGACGGAAAGCGGCGGGCGGATCGAATTTGCCGAGGATGCGCTGGTGCTGGAGCCGGTACCTGCTAGCCGTGCAAGTTTCATGTGGCTTGCCAAGCGGCGCTTCCGCTCGGGCCAGACTCATGGCCGGATTGTTGCGGCGAAGAACGGCGGCGTGAAGCGTTTCCCCAAGGCTCTCATCGCTGCCACAAAGGCCGGCTACTGTGGCGCCATCGCCGCCGCCTTCACGCTGATGCCGGTGAAGCGCAATCGTTATGCGCTGCGTGGCGCGCTGCATGTCGGCGCCGTGATGGGCATGCTCGGCGTTCGTGAAATCCGCCAATACGGCACCCCGGAGGCTGCGTGAACATGGATAGCGGGATACCCGATATCAGCTTCATCATTGCCGCCTATAATGCGGAAGAGACGCTCGCGCGGGCGATCGACAGCGCGCTTGCGCAGGTCGGCGTCACCGTCGAGGTGATCGTCGTCGACGACTGTTCGACCGACGAAACGGTGGAGATTGCCGAAAGCTATACGGATCCGCGCGTCCGGCTGATCCGCCAGCCGCAGAATGGCGGGCCGGGCAGGGCACGCAATACCGGTATCGCCGCTGCGACCGGCCGGTTCGTCGCGACGCTCGATTCCGACGATGCCGTCTATCCGGAACGGTCGCTTTCGATGCTGCAGCGGGCCAAAACGCTCGATGCCCAGATCGTTGTCGACAATGTCGATGTCGTGCCGATGGAAGGCGGGGCGGCGAAAACGATGTTCGGCAAGCGTTTTCTCCAGGAGAAGCGCGAGATCGCGCTTGCGGAATTCATCGATTCCAACCTGATCTTCAAGACGACCTTCAACTACGGCTACATGAAGCCGGTTTTCGACCGAGAATTCCTGGCGAGGAACGATCTCTGGTTCGACGATGCTCTGAAGATCGGCGAGGATTACATCCTGTTCGCCTCGATTCTGGCAAGCGGCGCGCGCTGCGCGGTCGATCCGAACCCGGGTTATGTCTATTATCTGCGGGAAGGTTCGATTTCCCGCGTGCTGAAACACAAGCATCTCGATGACATGCTGGAGGGTGACGGCCGGTTCATGGCGCGCTTTTCCCTCGGTCCGGCCGAGATGGCGGCGCAGCGCCGCCGCACGCACAGCATCATCGAAGCCCGCTCTTTTCTCACCCTCGTCGACGAGGTCAAGGCCAAGTCGCTCGGTGGGTTCCTCAAAACCGCGTTGAAAGCCCCGGGAGCGTTAAAACACTTCCGGATGCCTATCGCTGTTCGCATGCGCCGGTTCGCCAAGGCGGCCGGTGTCAACTGAAATCCGATCAATCGGGCGTGTATGCCCCCTGGAAAGGACTAGGAATGAACTTGAAAAGACCAGTTCGTAAGGCAGTTATCCCTGTCGCAGGCAACGGAACCCGCTTCCTGCCCGCGACGAAGGCCATGCCGAAGGAAATGCTGACGATCGTCGACCGTCCGGTCGTGCAATATGCCGTTGATGAAGCCATGCAGGCGGGCATCGAAAACATCATTTTCGTCACCAGCCGCAACAAGACTGCCATTGAAGACTATTTCGACAGCAATCCCGAACTGATCGCCAGCCTCACCCGCTCAGGCAAGACCGTGCAGGTCGCGCAGTTGGAAAAGATGCTGCCGCTCGCCGGTACCGTCAGCTATACGCGCCAGCAGGTGCCGCTCGGTCTCGGCCACGCGGTCTGGTGCGCCCGTGAGTTGGTCGGCGACGAACCGTTCGCGCTGCTTCTGCCCGACATGGTTTCCTATGGTGCTCGTGGCTGCATGTCCGGCCTGATGGACCTTTACGAGGAAGTCGGCGGTAACGTGTTTGCGGTTGAGCAGTGCGCGCCGGAAGAGACGTCGAGCTATGGCGTGGTGGCCATCGGTCAGGACGTTCGCCATGGTTTCCAGGTCACCGGCATGGTGGAAAAGCCGAAGCCGGCCGATGCGCCGTCGAACTATTACCTTAATGGTCGTTATATTCTGCAGCCGCAGATCTTCGAGCTTCTCGAAAGCCAGGAGCGCGGCGCCGGCAACGAGATCCAGCTGACCGACAGCATGCAGAAACTGTTGAAGGTTCAGCCGTTCCATGCGCATCCTTACCAGGGACGTACATTCGACTGCGGATCCAAGCGCGGCTTCATCGAGGCAAACGTCGCCTTCGCGATGATGCGTGCCGACATGAGCGGCGATCTGGCAGTAACGATCCAGGAACTGCTGGATGCGCATGCGACCAAGGTACGCGCGGCTTGACGCATAATGATTATGGGAAAGGCGAGACATTCGCCTTTCCTGCACTATTTTCCCCAGAGCGGATGACACAATGGATCAGGCAAACTTTCGACCGATGACGATATTTCCCCCGGAACCGAAAGACCACGACACGTTCATCGACCTCGACAAGCTGTGGTCTGCGGCCATGCGCCGGTTGGGTGTGATCGGTGCCTGCGTTGCTGCAATGGTCGTTCTGGCCGGGCTTTATCTGGTTTTTGCCCAGCCGATGTATACGTCGATGACGAATATTCTCATGGACGACAATCTGTCCCGTTACGCGGAAGAAAACGCGTCGGACAATCAGTCCGCGCAGATGCTCGACAACCGCATGTCCAGTGCTGTGGAAATCCTGAAGTCGAAGGAACTGGCACTCAGCGTCGTTGACAAGGCGAAGCTCGACCAGAATGCCTTGATCGTCGACCCGCCAAAGTCGCCTGTCGATCTTGTGAAGGGCATGCTGCGCGGTGTCACATCGATTTTTTCCGCCGATACTCCGGCCTTGACCGAAGAGCAGATCGCAGCAGGTCGCCGTGAAAAGGCCGCCGCGATCATCCAGCAGTGGCTGACCGTCGAACGCGTCGGTCGCAGCTCCGTCATCGCTGTTTCCGTGCGCTCGCCGGACAAGCTTCTCTCGGCGCAGATCACCAGGACCTATGCCGAATCCTATCTGACGGAACAGCTCAACGCCAATTTCGACGCCACCGAACGCGCCAGCATCTGGCTGCAGGAACGTCTGAACGATCTGAATACCCGTTCGCAGCAGGCGTCGCTCGCCGTCGAACAGTTCAAGCGCGACAAGGGGCTGATTTCTCCGCGCGGCGAACTTCTGTCAGCGCAGCAGCTCTCCGATTTGAACAGCCAGTTGATCGTGGCTCAGGCTGATGCGGCAACCGCCGCCGCCCGGTACAACCAGTACAAGGCAATCATCGAAAAGGGGCCGGAAGCGGCCGTGCACAATGCGGTCGTCTCCAACCGCGACACCGACAACACGGTGATGCAGGATCTGCGCAAGCGCTATATCGGCATCAACGATCGCGAACAGGCGATCATCCAGCAGTTCGGCGCCGATCATCCGCAGGCGATTGCGATGAAGGCCGAGAAGCAGGACGTGACCAACCAGATGTTCCGCGAATTGCAGCAGCTGACGGGCAGCTTCAAGAACGAGCTGGACGTGTCCCAGTCGCGCGTGGAATCGATGCGGGAAAATATCCAGCGCGTCGCAGGCAACAATTCCGATGCCAACGTGAACATGGTTCAGCTGCAGGAGCTGGAACAGAAAGCTTCGGCCCTCAGAACGCTTTACGAGTCCTACCTGCAGCGTTTCGAACAGGCCTCGCAACAGCAGTCCCTGCCGATCGCCAAGGCGCGCGTGATTTCCGATGCCGGTGTGCCTGTCTCGCCGTCCAGCCCGCGCAAGACGTTGACCATAGCGCTGTCGGTCATTCTCGGTCTTTTGATCGGCTGTGCCGCCGCCGCCGTTCTGGAACTGCGTGAACGCTTCTTCCGCACCGGCGAAGACGTGCAGCAGAAGCTTGGCATGCGCTTCCTCGGCTACCTGCCGCGCATTGCCGGTGCCGCGCGTGAAGACGCGCCGAAGCCGAGCGCCGTGCCGGAACAGGGCGAAGCCGCCAACCAGCCGGTTGGCGATCCGATCTCCTTCCGCCGCATGATGCGTGTTGCGGTCGAGGCTCCGCGTTCGCAGTTTGCCGAAACGCTGCGCAACACCAAGCTTGCCTGCGATATCGTGCTTCAGGGCAAGAAATGCGCCGTCATCGGTGTCGTTTCCTGCCTGCCGGGCGAGGGCAAGTCGACGGTTGCCGCAAACTTTGCGGGTCTCATCGCATCGAGCGGTGCCCGCACGCTGGTCATAGACGCCGACCTTCGCAATCCGGGTCTTTCGAAGATGCTGGCAAGCGAACCGGAAGTCGGTCTTGTCGACGTCATCCTCAACAAGACGTCGTGGACCAGCGTTGCCCGTGTCGACCGCCGCTCGCGCCTCACCATCCTGCCGATGACGACGCGTGGCCGTCAGGTTACCCATACGAGCGAGCTTCTGGCTTCCAGCGGCATGAGCCAGTTCCTGGAAAGCATCAAGGATACGTTCGACGTCATCGTCGTCGACCTTGCGCCGCTTATCCCGGTCATCGATGCCAAGGCGTTCGAGCCTTACGCGGATGCCTTCGTGTTCGTCACCGAATGGGGCGCGACGCCGGCCAAGGCCGTGCAGAGCGTGCTGCAGTCGGAACCGCAGATCGCCGCAAAGACGATCGGTGTCATCCTCAACAAGACGGATCTTTCCGAACTGCACAAATATGCAGATCCGGGTGCACCGGAGCGTCTGCGCAGCAACTACCTGTCCTATTACCGGGACTACAAGGAAGTCGCCGCCGAATAACGGCGCGACGATCTCCATCAAAGAGAAGCGGCCCGGTTTTCCGGGCCGTTTTTGTATCTCGATTATGGTTCAGCGCTGAACGCGCAATCCGTCCATCAGGAGGCCGATCAGGCGATTGGCGCTGTCGCGCCATTCGGGCGTGTCGGGGATGGAATAGATGCTGGACATGGCGTGCATCAGGTCCGACTGGCCGATATCCTTGCGGATGAGGTTCTGCTCCTGCGCGGCCGTCAAAAGCTTGTCGAAGGATGAGCGGATCCGCCCGAACCCTTCAGCGAACATGGTGGAGTTGGAGCTGGCGATGATTTTCAGGCTGCTCGCCATGCCGCGCTTGGTCGCCATGTAATTGACGAAGCGGCGCATCCATTGTTCGAGCGCGATGTCGGCGGCTTCGGTGCGCGACAGTTCGTCGGCCGCATCCGCCAGATTCTGCAGCTCTCGCCGATAAACGACCTCGACCAAATGTTCGCGTGTCGGAAAATGCCTGTAAAGCGTGCCGATGCCGACACCGGCCTTGCGGGCGATATGTTCCAGCGAGGTCTCTACACCATTGTCGGCAAAGGCCTGAGCGGCGATTTCAATCAGCTTGTCGCGATTGCGGCGTGCATCCGCACGCAGTTTCGGCGGCGTCTGATCTGCATTTTCCGGCGTGGCCGAGGCCAAAGTCATGCTCCTGCGCGATCGTCACCTGACGCTTGGCATCAAGTCACTGGTTTGAATGGAGGAGCCTCCGAATTGGAAGTCCTCTTCGTTTTAAACCGGAAGCAGGGTGAATGTCATGCGTGAAATGCGATATGTCGAGCGAGCAGGAAATAAGGGCTTGTTCACGCGACTTAAGGCGGAAAAACCAGTCCGTAGATGACAGCATAGATTTCCGCGGTTCTCATCTCCCTAGCTGGCGCCAGGCAATGACATTTCCCGAAGTGACGCTGGGATCTCCGTGGACTGGGTAGGTGTATCCCGTATTGGGTTTGGCATTCGGCATCCGAGAAGGAAATGTCGTTCGCGCATACTGCATGTACCGTGCATCGGCTTTGGGATTGCCCGTTGAATCCCGCATGGATACGGATGCCATTTTGCCATTCGCGTCGGTTCTGACCAGTACGGTTCCTATACGTTTGGACAGGGGACTGCAGCCCGCGACAAACAGGCTCAGGAGGAAAACCACAATCAGGCGCATAAATAGCTTTCTGGAAATAGACTGAATTATCTATGGTGTTGATCTGTAATGGCTCTCGTGAAAATTGCAATCTGCTGAGACGTCGCGACTGCATCCTCTGATGCCATAACGCGACCGGCTTTCAATCCTCCGAATACCGCTCTTCCGCCCACGGATCACCGCGCATGTGATAGCCGTTTTTCTCCCAGAAGCCGGCATGATCCATGCCGTTGAAATCGATCCTTTTCAGCCATTTGGCGCTTTTCCAGAAATAGAGATGCGGCACGACGAGGCGCACGGGGCCGCCGTGTTCTTCCGTCAGCGGCGCGCCTTCCCAGTCGGTGACGATGATCGCATCGGGCGAGGAAAAGTCCGAAAGCAGAAGGTTCGTCGTGTAGCCGTCGTAGCTCGTCAGCATCACCGAATGAGCCTCCTCCCTCGGATCGACGAGATCGAGGAAATCGCGGGTGGAGACACCCTTCCAGTTGTTGTCGTAGCGCGACCATGTGGTCACGCAGTGGATATCGGAGAGCATGTCCGACTGCGGCAGGGCCCGGAATGCGGCCCAGTCGAGCGTCACAGGATTGTTGACGAAGCCGTGGACCTCAAGTTTCCATTGAGCCGTGGAAATGCTTGGCTGCTGACCGAGATCAAGCACCGGCCAGTTTTTCACCAGATGCTGGCCGGGCGGCAGCCTGTCGGTTTCCGGCCGGGCATGGTGGCCGGTGAGGAATTTTCCTTCATCGGCCCATTTGCGCTTGGTGATGGTCAGCTTGGAATCTTGCTGTGCCGGGGTGTCGTCGGCCATTTGCGGTTCTCTCGTGGGTGCCGGAGGCGATGTTCAATGCGGTTCCGCTTGCGTCATCGGATAATCTGATGAAGAAGAAGAGCAATTCAATTGCCTGTCTTTTAAAATCTTCTCCGGAACATCATGCTCGCCTCAAATTCCCGCTTCAATCCGCTCGTCGACAAGCTTTCGCTTCCGCCCGTTCCTTCGGTTGCCGCATGGGGCCGCGCCTATGATGGCGCGAAAGGGCCGCTGATCGATCTTTCGCAGGCCGTGCCCGGTTATCCGGCGCATCCCGAGATGCTGCGGCTGCTCGGCGAGACGGCTTCGTCCATCACCTATACCGGTTATGGTCCGATCGAAGGCGACCAATCGCTGCGTGACGCCTATGGTGCGCATGTCGCCGATGTCTATGGGGCTCCGCTCGCGGCTGCCAATACGCATGTCACTTCCGGCTGTAACCAGGCCTTTGTCTGCGCCGCGATGACGGTGGCAGGTCCCGGCAATACGGTGCTGATGACCGAGCCCTTCTATTTCAACCACGAAACCACTTTGGCGATGATGGGCATCAAGACCGCCTTCGTGCCCTGCAAGGCGGAAGACGGTTTCCTGCCCGAGCTTTCCGCGATCGAGGCGGCGATCACGTCCGAGGTGAAGGCGCTCGCGCTCGTTTCGCCCAACAATCCGACCGGTGCGATCTATCCGCCGGCGCTGCTCGAGACGATCTTCAAGCTCTGCCAGCAGAAAGGCATCTGGCTGATCCTCGACGAAACATATCGCGATTTCCTTCCCGAGGCGGGCCAGAAGCCGCACGGCCTGTTCAATCTCGCAGGCTGGGAAGAGACGCTGATCAGCCTCTACAGTTTCTCGAAATCCTTCTGCATTCCCGGCCACCGCCTCGGTGCGATCACGGCGAGCGAAGCGGTGATCGGGCAGGTCGCCAAGATCATGGACAACCTGCAGATCTGCGCGCCGCGTGCTGCCCAGGGCGCCGTTGCCGCAGCATTGCCGCTGCTCGCCGGATGGCGTGAGGAAAACCGGCAGGAAATCGGCCGCCGCGCCGAGGCTTTGAAGGCCGTCATGCAGCAGCTTCCCGATTGGAAGCTCGATGCGATCGGCGCCT
This sequence comes from Agrobacterium sp. Ap1, assembly GCF_017313375.1. Taxonomy (NCBI): domain Bacteria; kingdom Pseudomonadati; phylum Pseudomonadota; class Alphaproteobacteria; order Hyphomicrobiales; family Rhizobiaceae; genus Agrobacterium; species Agrobacterium sp. Ap1. Next base: position 502,698 of record NZ_JAFLMY010000001.1, on the reverse strand, counting down.
ATTTTGCCTTCGTCCGTCATCCTTTCGCGGGTGCCGGTTCTGCGGAAGTCGCCGAAAAGCTCGCCAAACGTGCCGGCGTCACCTGCATTCCCGGAGTCTATTTCGGCGAGGGCCAGCAGAATTATCTGCGCTTTGCCTTTGCCAATGCGGACGCGGAAACGATCGGTCGACTGACGGAACGTTTGAAGAACTTTTCGCTGTCGTAATCCGCACGGCGCGCCTATAACGGGGCATGGCTCAACGTTCAGGCAGTGCCGATCTTCCGCTTCACAGCGGCCGGGTTCCCCGGTGGCTCGGCGAACGCATGACCCGGCTCGGTGCGGTGATCACCGAAGCGATCGTCATCCACTACGGCCGTGACGAATTGCTGGCGCGGATGGCGCATCCCTTCTGGTTCCAGTCTTTCGGGGCGGTGATGGGTATGGATTGGCATTCGTCGGGCATTACCACCAGCGTCATCGGCGCGTTGAAGCGCGGGCTGACGCCGATGTCGGGCGAACTCGGCATCCATGTCTGCGGCGGGCGCGGCAAGAACTCGCGCCAGACGCCGGAGGAGCTGATCGCCATCGGCAATCGCGTCGGCATCGACGGCGGAGCCCTCGCCCAGACCAGCAAGCTCGTCGCCAAGGTGGACAGTGCCGCCGTGCAGGACGGGTTCGACCTCTATCTGCACGGTTTCATCGTCACCGACGACGGAAAATGGGTGGTCGTGCAGCAGGGCATGAACGATGCGCGGCGACAGGCGCGGCGGTATCACTGGCATTCCGAAGGGCTGAAGAGCTTTCTCGATTCACCCCATGCGGCCATCGAAGGCAGAGGGCAAGGCGAGATCGTCAATCTGGCGGATCATCGGGCGCTTGCCTCGCGCAGCGGCCAGCTCGATCTGCTTGCCTCGCTCGGGCCGGACAGAATAGTCCGCGAAGTCATTACGCTCGATCCCTCGCGGATGAGGAAACCCTCAGCGCAGCCGATGTTGCCGCATATGATCATGCCGGAGCATCACGATGTGCGCGAAGAGGATGTCAACATGCGACGCCTTCACGGTACGCTCGCCGCCGCTGCCGATCGTGGGCCGAAGGATTTCGAGGATCTGCTGATGACGCCCGGTGTCGGCGCCCGCACCGTTTCGGCGCTCGCCATGGTGGCGGAAGTCGTGCATGGCGCGCCCTGCCGTTTTTCCGATCCCGCGCGTTTCTCGCTCGCCCATGGCGGCAAGGACCGGCATCCGTTTCCGGTGCCGCTTAAAGTCTATGACGAGACGATCAGGGTTATGAAATCCGCCGTCGGCAAGGCAAGGCTCGGCCGCGAAGAAGAGCTGCAGGCTTTGCGTCGCCTAGACGACCAGGCGCGGAGCCTCGAACGCTACGTCACCGGTCCGGATTTCAAGGAAATCATCGCCGGCGAGTTTCGCCATTCGCATGAATGGGGCGGCCGCAGCGTTTTTGGCTGGGAGCCGCCGGAGGAGGAGAGCGACAGGCCGGAGCAGGGCGGAAAGCTCGCCCCTTAAGACCTTTCCCGATATTTGACAGCAATCACTTTGGCCTCCGACACAGTGTCGCGGCATGGGCTTTACTGCGGCCCTGCGGCATGTCGGCCGCTTGTCACAATCCGGCTACTCCCTAGGCTGCACATCAGGAGTCATGTGAAAGGGAGTAATCATCATCATGCCAGCCTTATTGGATCGCCGTCAGCTTCTCACCGCCGTCGCAGCCTCTGCGCTTTTGCCGGTCGCCGCACTTGCACAGAATTCCGGCACAACGCCGGTTGCTGTTGCGGGAAAGCCGGGTGAGATACCGCAGGGGATGAAGCTTCCGCTTCTGCCGCAGCTCGAAAGTTTTCCGATCTGGCCGGAGGGCAAGGTTCCGGGCAGCGCGGGAGTGGCGGCGAAGGAGGAGTGGATCCTGCGCAATCCGAAGGACGGTGATCCGAACGATACGGCCGCCATGCATGTCACCAATCCGATCCTGATGGTACAGCGGCCAGCCAAGCCGGATGGCTCGGCCATCCTGATGATTCCCGGCGGCAGCTATACGCGTGTCGCGGTGACCCGTTCCGGCAGCAGTATCGACAAGACCTTTGCCAGCCTGGGCTCGACGGTCTTCATCATGACCTACCGCCTGCCGCATGACAGCTGGGCTGCCGGCCCGGAAGCGCCGCTGCAGGATGCCCAGCGCGCAATCCGGTTGATCCGCCACCGCGCCAAGGAATTCGGCATCGATCCCGCCCGCGTCGGCGTTGCCGGTTTCTCTGCAGGCGGGCATCTGGCCGGCTGGCTGACGGAAAGCTTCGGCCGCGAAACCTATGCGCCGGTCGATGAGGCCGACAAGCTCCCGACCAAGCCGCTCGTCACCGGCATGTTCTTCCCCGTGATGACGATGATGTCGCCCTATGCGCATGAGACCTCGGTCAAGAACATGTTCCCCAAGGGCGGTACGGATGAGGAGAAGCGCAAGATTTCGCTGGAATTCAACCTTCCCGCCGACATGCCGCCAACCTTCCTGGCCCATGCGGGTGACGACCCGGCCGTTGCGCCGGAAAACAGCCTGATCCTGTTCAATGCCCTGCGCGCCCAAAAGACGCCGACCGAACTGCATCTCTTCGAAGTCGGTGGGCATGGGCTGATCGAAAATGGCAAGGATCTTCCGCATCTGGCGCTGTTCGAGACTTTCGCGAAACGCCATGGCTTGTGGAAGTAAGACAAGCCGCAGCCGCCGGACAGTCTGCAAAAACTCCCGCGGGGCATCCGCGGGAGTATTGGCGCATGCCGTGCGGCCGACATTGGAACCCTCTGCCGGCCTGCGGTGTTATCGCATTAGCCTGGAGGAGGACATGATGACCCGTGAAAGCACATCGGAAGAAGCCACCCGCTTCGGCAGCAGCCAGCCAAGTGTCGCCCGCAGTTGCGGCACCGGCGAGGCCATGCTCAAGACAAGACCGAGCGCAGAGAGTATCGAACTCAACAAGGCCCGCAAGGCATGCGGCGTCGGGGCCGATTCTGTCGAGCGCGACGAGCGTGTCGCCGATGCCGGTGATGCGGGCTGACACGGTTTGACGTGATGGCCGGAACAGGCGTTAGGTCGGCGCTCCTCTTGGAAATGTGCGCCTCACTGGGCTAACCTTGCCGCATGACGAATCCGGTTTTCATTGGTGCTGCTTCGCCACTTTTTGCAGCGGCGGGCATTTATCTGCTCGTCCGCTGTATTTCGAGACTGTGGAAGATCATTTCTCCGAAGGTGAAATACCGCTTCCCGGCAGGAAGCACGCGGTACCGCATGAACCTGCCGATCGCGGGGCGGTATGTGGTCAGCGTAGTCATTCCGGCAATGACGTTCATCACCGGGGTTTCCTATTTTTCGGCCCGCTTTTCTATCACGCAGCAGCCGTCAGGTGTCGAGCTTGACTATCGCTCCTATGGCCGTTCGCTGTTTCGAACCGAGCGCACGGATATGAGCGGTCGCAAATCGTTTCCGCTGGGAGCATTCGAATGCCCCACGCCCGGTGATTTCGAGATCGCCTGCGTCAATCCGGAGACGATACGGGAGAGTTTCCAGCTGGAAGTCTCGCCGTATGTACCGGCGCTCTATCTCGTCTCCCTGATCCTGACGACAATCCTGTCTTCATTCATGGCAATCGGCGGAGCGATCATCTCCATCTTATGGCTGGCGGGCAAACTGTGAGGCGCCCGCCGCCATCAGGTTTCGATCAGCGGATATGCAGCGGCGCTTCCTTATGCGCAACGATGCGTCCGGCCAGTTCGCCGATCCGCTTCATCGCGGTTTCCAGCACGTCTTCCGGCACGGTCAGCGAGATGCGCAGAAAACCTGCGGCCTGATCGCCGAAGGAAGTGCCCGGCATGACCGCGACCTTTTCCTCGCGCAGCAGTTCCCAGGCGAATTCCTCGCCGTTGAGGCCCGTTGCCGTCACGTCGAGCAGGATGAACATGCCGCCTTCGGGAGGCATGGGTTTTACCAGATTGCTGCCGGCAAACGCCTTTTCGACGATTGCGGCGCGGCGGGCGTAATTCTGGCGCATCACGTCGGCGGTATCGAAATGCTGAGAAAGCGCCAGCGCCGTCATGTCGGAGATGAAGGGCTGCACGCCGAAGAGCATGGTTTCGGAGACAGGCAGAAGCCGTTCGCAGAATTCTTCCGGACCGGCGGCCCAACCGGAGCGGAAACCGGGGGCCGCATGGGACTTCGAAATCGAGGAGACGGCAATCGTCCGCTCGGCCAGTTCCGGCATGTCGAAGGGCGAGGCGAATTCGGTGCCGTCGAAGATCAGCTGTTCATACACTTCGTCGGAAATGATCCAGAGGTCGTGCTTGCGGCAGACCTCGCCGATCGCGGCGATTTCGGCTTTGGTCAGCACGGCCCCCGTCGGGTTATGCGGCGTGTTCAGAAGCAGCACGCGGGCTTCCGGGGTGATGGCGCGCTCCAGATCTTCGGCCTGAAGGTGGAATTTGTTCTCGGGCCTGAGCGGCACCGGGATCATGTGGGCGCCGGTCGAGGCGATCACGCCTTCATAGGTCGCATAAAGCGGATCGCCGACCAGCACGCCGTCGCCGGCCTCGACCAGTCCGGTCATCACGCCATAAAGCGCCGTCTGGGTACCGGGGAAGCAGAGGAAATTCTTTTCAGTTACGCCCTTGCGGCGCTTCGAATATTTTTCGACCAGTGCTTTCAGAACTGCGGGTTCGCCGCGGCCGTTGGAATAACGGGTGCGGCCGGCATACATGGCGCGTGAGGCTTCATCCAGCAGTGCGGTGTCGGGCGCTACATCCGGCTCGCCGATCGTCAGTTCGATGATCTCTTCCCCCTCGGCCTTCATCCGCCGGGCGGTGAGATGCAGGGCCCAGCGGCCGGAGCCGAGATGGGCAAGGCGGTCGGTGATCGAAGCATAACGCATGCGTGGTTTCCTTACTTTTCCAAGGCCAGTTCGCCCGGGGTCAATCTCAACAGCGCCTCAACGGAGGCAAGCGCCGCATCGGCGAGTTCGTGTTCGTCAAACAGATCGGCGGCAAGCGTGCCTTCCAGCCACAATCCATCGATCAGCGCGTTTAGCGAGATAGCGAAGCTGCGGCATTGTTTTGGCGAAAGCGCGGTGCCGCGTTCATCGAAGAATGCCGACAGAAGTGTTTCGACTTCCCGCAAAAACGCGAGATAGTTGTCACGGTGAATGGCGGCAAAACTCGGGTCTATCTGGATGTGGTTGATGAAGGCGGCCCAGAGCGATAGTGTTCGGCTGTCGGTTACAGGCGGCGTCAGGTTGGCGATGATGAAACGGCGAAGCCGTGCCCTTGGCGCCTCGTCCTCACGGGCGGCCTCGATCGCTGTCTGTGTCATGCCGCTCATCACTGCGCGGTATGCCGCCTCCAGCATCTGGTCCTTGCCGGTGAAGTAATGCCGGATGAGGCCAGCTGTCACACCGGCGCGGTTGGCGATCTGGCGCACCGTGGCACCCTGAATGCCGACTTCCGCTATGCAGTCGAGCGTCGCCAGGATCAGGTCTTCGCGGCGCTCAGCCTCGCTGGCGCGGGTATAGGAGCGGCGGGCTGGTGCCATATCGTCCTCACGCTCTTTTTCTTGCTGCCGATCCTGCCGTTATTATACGACTGAATAATTTCCGTATAGCAGCAACTCGGTGGTCTTGTCCTTTCGTTGCGGAAGTCGCTTGTCTCCTATATGAGCTGAAGGTCTACTATCTGAGACGGTTCGGATGCATGGAGCTTTGGTGAAATGGAGCGTGATCCTGCGGACGCGATAGCTTTCATGCTTAAGCAGGAGAGGGAAGCGCGCAAATGGTCGCTTGCCGATCTCGCCCAGCGATCGGGCGTATCCAAGGCAATGATCAGCAAGATCGAGCGCCGGGAGGCAAGCCCGACTGCGACAGTGCTCGGCAGGCTTTCCGGTGCTTTCGGTGTGCCCCTGTCGGTTCTGATCGCATCGGCCGAAAAGGCTGCCGAAAGGTTGAGCCTTTCGGAAAGGCAATCGATCTGGACGGATCCCGAGACGGGTTATCTCAGAAGAGCGATTTCGCCCGCCGGTGCGCCGGCAGAGCTGATAGAAGTCCAGCTACCTGCAGGTGCCTGCATCACCTATCCCGCCTCGGCATTCGCCTTTCAGCGGCAACAGATCTGGATACTCGAAGGGTGTCTCGATTTTTCCGAAGGCGGTGTCGAACATGAACTGAAAGCGGGCGATTGCCTTCTACTCGGCCCTCCCAGCGATTGCGCTTTCTCGAACCGTGGTCCGTCGCCGGCACGATATCTGGTCGTCCTTTCTCGCAGCTAGATCCCGTTTTCGTGTTATGCTGTCGGAACAATCGGCTGATGTTACCGCTTTGTCCTTGAGAATACGAAAAACTCTGGGAGGAGGAATTTCATGCAGGCTGAGCCCCATCCATCCGGTCTTACCGGGCGTAACTTGGCGGGACGCGAGCTGGCTGACCAGCTTTCGGCGCTTTCTCTGGAGCGTATCGTGCTTGTGGCACTTTCTCCCGAAAGCGTCGATCTTGCCTTCAATGCCGCGCAGCGTCTCGGTTGCGAGCTGGACCTTCTGCTTGTCGGGCGAATTCCTGCGCCGGGTCACCCCGAAAAGACGATCGGCGCGGTTCTCGATTTCGAAGTGCCGCAGGTCGTGATCGATGAGGATCTGGCGCGCGCGTCGCATGTGCCTCCGGGTTATCTCAATACCGAGCGCCAACGACAGCTGTGGGATCTCGAACGCCGCCACGTCATGTATCTCGGCGATAATGATGGCCCCTGCCACGATCATGCCGGAAAACACGTGGTGATCGTCGATCATGGGGTTGAGGCATCCATTCTCCAGCTGGTGCTGAAGCGGCTCGGCGAGATTGGTGCACATTCCGTTCGCGTCGCCCGGGTTGCTTCAGCCGGCGAGCCGCCGGACGATCGGGCAGTTACGCAGTTCCTGAAACAGGCGCGACGGCTTCAGAAGCTGCTGCACTAGATTTCGATTGTCGCCAGAAGCGGCAGATGGTCCGAAGCGAGCCTTGCGAGAGGGTTGGCAATGATCTCTACCCCTGTCACCGAAACTTCCTTCGATGCGAATATGTGGTCGAGCCTTAGCAGCGGAAAGCGTGATGGGAAGGTCGGGCGCAATTGCCCGGCCATATGGGTGCGCACATCCCTCAAGGCACCGGCGAGCCGTTTGTAGGGCGGGCTGGAGGGGATCGAGTTGAAATCGCCGAGCATAACGACCGGCTGGTCGGACATACGGTCACTGCCCAGCCATTCCGGACCGAGCAGGATTTCCGCCTGACGCATCCGGTCGATGCGTCTCAGGCCCAGATGGGTATTGATGACCTGCAGGCGCGTTTCACCGACCTCGACTTCGATCCAGATTGCGCCACGCTGTTCCCCCACCGAAGGCAGAGGACCTGCCTTGACCAGTTCCGCCGGCAGGGCAGTCAGGATCGCATCGCCGTAGCGTTCTTCCTCGACATCGAGGGCAGCGTGGAAATGATGCTTCATCTTGAGGATTTCGGCGATCGTGTGGGCCTGATCGATACCGCCGGTTCGTCTCCGTCCGACATCGAGTTCCTGCAGGCCGATGATATCCGGTTGTGCCGCGGCGATTACTTCGGCAACGCGCTCCGGCGCAAGCCGGCGATCGGTGCCGATACAACTGTGCACATTATAGGTCAGAACTTTCAGGCGACGGGAAGCCGGCGATCTGGCGGGTGGTGATTGCATAGGGCTGGGAACACCTGTCGCACGTTTTCGTTCCCCACCTGTAAGAAGGCAGGAGGCATAATGATCGGCAGGAAGCATATTTTACAACTGGGTGTCCTTGCTGCTGTCTGCATTGCTGCCTTTCTCGTCTATCGCAGCCTTGGTCGCTATACGTTCGATGAAGTGGCGGATGCGGCGCAAGCGATCCCTCTCGACAGGCTTGGCGCTGCACTGATCTTCGTCGCGGCATCCTATTTATGCCTTACCGGCTTCGACACGCTTGCGGTCCGCTATGTCAAAAGACCACTCGTCTGGAGGCAGGCGGCGCTTGCATCCTTCTGTGCTCTGTCGATTGGTCATAATGTCGGCATGGCGGCGCTCAGCAGCGGTGCGGTGCGTTACCGGTTCTATTCTCGCTGGGGGCTGACGGGTGGGGAGATCGCCAAGGTCATCGGCTTTTGCGGAATTACCGTGGGGCTGGGGCTTTCGAGCCTTGCCGCGATCGTCCTGCTTTTCGATCTCGGACCGGATACGGATCTTTTCGGTATTGGTCAGGAGACGAGGGTGGCCGCAGGTCTTGCCTGCCTCGCCGGTCCGGTTGCCTATCTGCTTGTCTGCCTCTTCAGGATCCCGGTGCGATTCCGCAAATGGCGTCTCGATCCGCCGTCGCCCGGTCTGGCGATGGCGCAGATCAGTATCGGCACGCTGAATTTCGCCTGTGTCGCGGCAGCCATCCATCAGCTCATGGCGGTGTTTGGCGAGATCACCTATTTTGAGGTCGCCGGCGCCTATGTCACGGCCAATGTCGCTTCACTCATCAGCCATGTTCCGGGCGGGCTCGGCGTGCTGGAGGCGACGATGCTCGGCATTATTCCCGGGGCCAAGATCATCGGTGCGCTCGTCGCCTTCCGGGTACTCTATTTCTTCGTGCCGCTGATGATCGGCCTGCCGACATTTCTTGCCAGCGAGGCCTATTATCGACGCCGCCCGGACAGCTTTTCAAAACATTCGATGGGGTGAGAAACGCGAGACGAGGCGGCGGAAACCGGCCTGAATCTGCGGGACCGGCCAGAAGGGCTGTTTCGGATCGATGATGCTGGTGCCGGGGATGGATTCGGTCTCGCCCTTTTCTACATCGACGTCGAAGGGCTTCAGATGCCGGCCATTGACGTTCAGCATCTCGATCGTGCGGATCAGCGATCCTGTCTCTTCGAAATGCTGGCGCACCAGCGCCGGATCGGCCGCCAGGTGTTCGGCAAGCAGATCGATCCGCAGTTCCGCAATGGCGGCGCGGCCGGCGGCATCCTGCGGTTCCATCGCCAAGTCGCTCTCGGTGTCTAGACCTTCTGAGCGGTTGTTGAGGTTGGAAGATCCGACACGGACGAAATGGTCGTCGGCGATGATCAGCTTGGAATGGACGATAATTTCCCGCTCGCCACCCTTTTCGTCCGGCGTCACCGCATAAAAGACCCTCAGCCGGTCATATCGGTCGGCGCGCTTCAGCCGGCGGATCAGCCGTGTGCGGTTATGGCCCATCATCAGCTTTTCGAGAAAGCCGTGGGATTCGCGGGTGACGAGCACGACGATCTCGGGGCCGTTCTGTTTGCGCAGGCGCCGTGCGAGCGTTCGCGCGACACCGAAGGAGGCTAGATATTGTGTCTCGATGTAGAGATGCTTTTCGGCAGCCTTCAGCGCATCGTGGGTCAGGCGGATAGCCTCGCGATGACCGCGGCGGCCTTTCCACTTCCATGGCTCGGTCAGCGCCAGGCCGGTCGGGCAATGGGTGAGTGCTGGCACGAGATCGGACGGCCAAGGCGCGGGGCCGGGTACGTCAACGGATGCAAGTTCCTCGCCATGAGTCTTCCTCCACCGGCGGCGCGCGACATCGCCGATCAGCTTTGCCATGTCACCGGTAACGATGGTCTGCATGTCGTGGACAGGGCCATAGGAGGTGCCATCCGGCGAGACGCGATCAGGATTGACGATCGTGTGCTGTCTATCGTCCCAGCGGCGTGCGGTCAGGTCAATGCCGCCGAGAAAGGCGGTCTTGTCGTCTATCGCGACGATCTTCTGGTGGTGGCTTGCCCTTAAAGGGTGGCGGAAGTCGAAGCGCAGATCGATGCGCGGATGATCCGCCCAGTCAATCTTGCCGAACATCCGAAAACTCTTGCCGGAATAGATCGGTCCCATGCCCCAGACGAGAATGCGGATTTCGAGTTCCGGCTTCTCCTCGACCATGCGGCGCAGCAGCGTGCCGATCGTTTCCGAACCCTCATCCCGCGGGCGCAAGCGGATGTCAGGATTAAAGTCCCAGCCCACGATGAAGATCGATCTTTGCGCCTGACGCAACACGTCGTCGAGACGGAGGAAATAGTCTTCGCCGTCTATCAGGAACGCAACGCGTTCCGCTTTCGCCGAGCGCCAGACGTTTCTGCCGGGCTTTATGACCCGCGTGCGATGAAGCACCGGATCAATCAGATCAGAATTGGAAAAATTGCTCACGTCCACCTTGCGCCACCTCGTCATTTCTGACGGATGAACGCCACGATTTCGGTTTTTGTTCCCGCTCCCGCTTCCTGAGCGCTCTTCAAAAGGCTTAGCCGGCCTTCTGGGTCTGCTGCGTGGAGACCTTGGTATCGAACGAACCGACATAGGTGTCGTCGACCATCTGCATGGCAACGAATACGGAGGCCAGGATACCGGCGGTCACTACCAGCAGCTTCCAAAGGCACGGTTTGAACTCGGCTGGCTGCTGGGACCGAGCTGCAACGCTGCTCGGCATGCTCTTACTCGATACTGTCATGTCGTTCTCTTCTATGCCGCCGGTTACACCGCATTTCCTGGCGGCATGTATACGGGCGGTCTGTTTGTCTCATACGGATTGGGGACTGGCGCCTCATCGGGCAGCCTGTCGGGTTCCGGCTCGTTGATCGGTGGATCTGGAGCCCATCCTGGCGCCGGCATGGGCGGCTGCTCTGTTGGCTCTCTTGGATCTTCGATCATCGGCGCCTCCATTAATGCATCGGTAACCCCGGGCGCAAGTGATGGTTCCCATCTTTTTAACAAGTGCTGATATGCCGCAGATGCATCCCTTGAGGGCATCTCGAGGCAATTTCGCGTTCAATGTCAGGGAACTTCCCGTTATGGTTCGGGGTTGCCATTGGCGATCACGAGCCCGTGTATTATCTGTGGATGAGACGAGGGAGGAGCTGCATGACCCATGCGAAGGACAATTTCATTGCCTGGCTGAAAAGCGCCCATGCGATGGAGGAGCAGGCGATCACCTCTTTGACCGCGCAGACACGGCGACTGGAAAACTACCCGGACCTCAAGGCACGCATGCTCGAACATCTTGAGGAAACGCGCAGCCAGGCGGACGCGCTGCAGAGCCTTCTCAACGATTTTTCCGGTGCGCCGTCGACGCTCAAGGACATTGCCGGGCGCATCGCCGCGACCGTGCACGGAATTCCGGCGCTGGTGATGAATGACGAGGTGGTGAAGTTCACTGCTCAGGCCTATGCGTTCGAACATCTGGAGATCGCGACCTATCGCATGCTGATCGCGGCTGCAGACGAGCTGGGAGAAACCGAAGCCCAGGCCGTGTTCGAACGCATCCTTGCGGAAGAGATGTCGATGGCAAGCTGGCTGGAAGACAATCTCGATCCCATCACCCGGGTTTTCCTGATGCGCGATGAACGGGATTTGCAGGCGAAGCGTTAGCCTTGTTCAACCATAGAAGCTGTGCCCATCGAAGTGACGATGAAGGCTCTTTTCGTCCTTCACGCCGCGCTGATAAAGCTGAATCATCTCAACCGCCACATTGCTTGCCGCAGCACTGCTGCCGGGCAGGCCGTGTTCCATGCAAACGTCATCGAACACGCGCTTCAGGAACGCAAGCTCGTTAGGGTCGAACGTATGTGTTGCTACTGCGGGTATCATGTCTTGCCTCCATCATGGGGGCGAAAGAACTTCAGTGACGACCTGTCGTCTTTCAGTCGCCGGCGCCCTACACATCAGCCAGCGATGGGGTGAGATTACTACCTTCTGTGGCCGTTTCAAGCGGGGTCAGGTTAAATCGAAGTAATGATTCGGTGACCGGATTTTATCTGCTGTTCACGGCTCTGCAGGCTGGCTTGCAGCAAGTCGGATTACGGGTTCCGGTTGCACAATCGGGCTTAAATCAGGGCTCAGCGGGCGCTCGTTGCCATGGCGGTATCATAAGCATCCGTGGCTTGATCGGCATCGCGGCTCACTTCCGCATCGGGTTCGCCGAGAAGCCGGCTTTCGATCCAGGAACGCGGGTTGCGGCGTGGCGTGATGTAGCCGACCGGCAGGGCGATCGCCTGAAGAAAGCGGACGATCACCGTATAAAGACCTGTCTTCAGCCGTCCGGTGCGCAAGGACGTGACGGCCACGACAAAACCAAGGCCTGCGGCGATGATCAGAGCGGGCATGGTGACGCCGGGCATTGTTGCGACAAGCAGCATTGAGCCGAACATGAAGCTCCAGGCAAGCGCCAGGACGCCAAGCTCTGGCAGAGCGCGCAGCAGCCGATAGAAATAGGGCTTGCCGGTTGCTGCCCGCAAGAGCTCTCCGATGCCGAAAGGCTCCTTGGTTTTCACCTGTTGCAGAAGCAGGTCACGAGAGCGAGCATCATGGCCGTGATGGCGGGCAAAACGGCGATCCAGCCGATGCAGTTTCCAGCCGGCACTGCGCAGGCGAATGCCGAGGTTCAATTCCTCGTAGCCATGCAGGTTGCGGTCGGCCATATAGTCGATCTCTTCGATCGCGCGGCGGCGATAAAGCCCGCCTCCGGCCAACTGGTCCACGGCGCCGATACGCCGATCGGGCAGGAAGCCGTTGCCGGATGCCGCTCCGGTTTCGATATGGCCGGTAACACCGCCGGTACGCGTATGGCGCTCCAGAAAAGCAATCGCTTCCGGCAGAAATGCCGGATCGAGTTCCATGTCGGCGTCGATCAGGCAGATGAAGTCGTGGCGGGCATATTGATAACCGAGCTGCGAGCCGGCACCGCTGCGAAAACGCGCGGGACGGGCGATCTGGGTCAGCCGCACGGGATAGGTCGACGCGATCTCGATCGTGCGGTCGCGGGAACCGAGGTCGGTGACGATGATTTCGCCCTCACCATCCGGCAGAGCTTTCAGCGCGCACTCGATCGTGCGAGCAATGCGCTTTTCGTCATCCAGTGTCTTGATGATGATCGATACGGTCATGGTGGTGAAACTCCCTGACTTGGTAGCGACTGACTGGGTCGCGATTTGTGCCCACGGGTCCCGATCGTGGCGCGGCGTGCTGGAAGGCTTAAAGGCAGGCTCTTCCGATCCTCATAAAGACAATACTAAAATTTTATCGATCACGCGAGCGTGAGAGGCAAAACCGCGTATTTTCGGCCTTAAAGCGAGCTTTTGGACAGTGCCGATATTTTTGTAACCAATTGTTTTTTGGCAAAATTCTCGGCCCATAACTGGGTTGAAAGAATTCCGACAAACGCGGCATTATCGCGAAAACCGGCGACAGTTTGCTTGCGGCATTTTCCGTGAAGCCTTGAAACCGCCACCGGATCGAACAGTCCGGTTGCCGAGACGGCACGTTCGGACAGCATCTCGGAGACGTAAGCCTGCTCATCGGTGCCCGGGCCGGTAAAGGAACTGCTGTCAGGTGCGCGGTATGGCTGTTTCTGACGCTCGATGACGCTGTCGGGTAACAGACCTTTCGCCGCTTCACGCAGGATATGTTTTTCACGCAGGCCCTTGAGCTTCGCATCGGGCGAAAGTTTCGTGGCAAACTCCACCAGCCGGTGATCGAGGAAGGGGAAACGGCCTTCTATGCCATGCGCCATCGCCATCCGGTCGCCCTGGCTGGAGAGGATGTAGCCCGGCAGAAGAAGACGGGTTTCGAGATATTGTGCCTGATGCAGTGGATGCCAGCGGCGGAAACGCTCCGGTAGCCGCGTGCTCAGCTCTTCGGCGGCATCGTAGTGGCCGAGCGTTTCTCGCAGGTCTGCGGAATAGAAGATTTTCGTCGCCGCCGTGCTTTTCATCCGCGGTCGGTGCGAGAAAAGCGGATCGGACGGATCGGTGCCGGAGACGTTGAAGAAGGCCGAAAGATATTCCGCCGACTGCTGCTTCAGCCCGGGCAGATAAGGATAGAGCTTGCGGAAGAGATGCGGCCTGATCTTCGAGCCGGGCTGGCGGGCGCAGAAACGGCGCACCTTCGCTTCCCGAAAAATGTCGTAACCGGCAAATACTTCGTCTGCGCCTTCGCCGGTCAGGACCACCTTCATGCCGGTTTCTCGAACGAGACCGGCCAAAGTGTAAAGCGGGGCAGGGGCGGTGCGCAGGATCGGGCGTTCGGTAAACCGGATGATGTCAGGGAAGGCGGTCGCGATCGTTTCAGGCGATGAGGCGATCGAGTTATGACGGGTGCCGAGCACCGAGGCTACCTGCTGCTGAAAGCTGCTTTCGTCGTGTTCGGTGCTATCGAAGGTCACGGAGAAGGTGTTCAATCCGCTCGGCGCCATCGGGGCGGCGAGCGCCGAGATCAACGAGGAATCGAGACCGCCGGAAAGATAGGAGCCGACCGGCACATCGGCGCGCATTCTCAGCCGCACGGCATCGGCCAGCAAGGCGCGCAATTCCTCGGTGTGATCTTCATCTGTCGCCCCATGCTCGCCGACATCGGGGAAGTCGAGCGTCCAATAGGGTTTCAACCGGTTCGCTCCGTTCTCGCGAACCAGCATCTGGCCGGGTTCCAGCTCGAAAATGTTGCGAAAGGCTGTGCGCGGCGCGATCGGCGCCCATAGGGTGAATATCTGGTCCAGCGCGACAGCATCGAGTTCGGCCTCGATGCCGGGCACGGTCAAAAGCGCCTTCACCTCTGATGCGAAATAGAGCGTGCCTTTGTGCTCTGTGTAAAAGAGAGGCCGCACGCCCATGCGGTCTCGCGCCAGCAGCAATTTTCGCTCCGTCGCGTCCCAGATGGCGAAGGCGAAATCGCCGTTGAGCTTTTGCAGGCAGGCCTCGCCGTCATGGGCGTAAAGCTGCAGCAGCACTTCCGTATCCGAGCCGGTACGGAACGTCGCGTCGCGCGCCTTCAGTTCATCGCGCAGTTCGACATAGTTGAAGATCTCGCCGTTGAAGGCGATCGTGTAGCGCCCGTCGGGTGTCGTCATAGGCTGCTGGCCATCGGAGAGCCCGACGATCGACAGACGGACATGCGACAGGCCTATGCCGGAGCCGGTCCAGATGCCGCTGCCATCCGGGCCGCGATGGGCGATCGCCTGTCCCATGGCAGAGAGAAGAGAAGGCGCGCGTTCCGCACCCAATCCTTCTCCCGCGTAACCTGCAAATCCGCACATCTCTTCCATCCCGACAGGATCATCCGATCCCGTTGATAAGCGGAAAAGCTTGCCGATCCCCTTATGCGGGCTTCATAGATAGGACGACTGTCGGCCAGAGTTCGGAAACTGTCGGGTGGATCGGCACCGCCCAGCGCAGATCGTCGTAAGTCGCACCGACATTCATCAGGTCCAGCACGCCGTGGATCGCCTCGTCACCACCGGTGCCGAGCAGGGCCGCGCCGAGGATTTTTTTCGTCTTTGCGTCGGCGACGATCTTCATGAAACCCTTGGTCTCGCCCTTTTCGACCGCACGTCCGACATTCGTCATCGGCCGTGTGCCGACCAGAACCTCATGGCCCGCCTTGCGTGCCTCTTCCTCGCCCATACCGACCCGGCCAAGCGGCGGATCGATGAACAGCGCATAGCCCAGCAGTCGTTGCGATACTTTTCGGTCCTCGCCGTCGAACAGGTTGGCGGCGACGATCTCGAAGTCGTTATAGGCGGTGTGGGTGAAAGCGCCTTTACCATTGCAGTCGCCCATCGCCCATATTCCGCCGACATTGGTGGCAAGCCGCTCGTCCACCTTGATGAAGCCGCGCGCGTCGAGTTCGATGCCGGCCTTCTCCAGGCCAAGATCGTCGGTATTGGGCCGCCGGCCGACTGCCAGAAGCACATCCGAGCCGATCACTTCGGGTTCGCCTTCGTCGCAATTCACGCCGACTGCTATGCCGTCTTCATGCTTGCGGAAACGGATACATTCGGCATTGGTGCGGATATGGATGCCTTCCGCCTCAAGGATCTCGCGAACCGCTGCGGAAATGTCCTCGTCCTCGCGGCCGATCAACCGCGTGCCTTTTTCGACGACCGTTACCTCTGCACCGAAGCGGCGATAGATCTGGGCGTATTCCAGGCCGATATAACTGCCGCCGACAATCACCAGATGTTTCGGCAGTCGGTCGAGCATGACGATATCGGTATTGGTCATGTAGGGAATGTCGCCCACACCGGCGAAATCCGGGATTGTTGCGCGCGAACCGACATTCAGAAAGATCTGCGGCGCGGTCAGCAATTCATCACCGACGCGAATGACATCCCTGCTTTCGAAACGGGCGTGGCCACGGATCAGGCTGCAGTTCGGCATGCCCTCCAGCCAGTTCTCGTTGCCGCGGCGGCTGTCGAGCGTGACCTTGTGAGAGCGGCGCATCACCGCCTGCATGTCGACCGAAATGTCGCCGCGGATGCCGACACCATAATCGGCGGCGCGGCGGGCAAGGTGGGCGGCATAGGCGCTGGCGACAAGCGTCTTGGTCGGCTTGCAGCCGGTGTTGACGCAGGTGCCGCCAACATGTTTGCGCTCGATGATCGCGACCGTCTTTCCCGCATCATTGAACCGGCCGGCAAGCGAGGGGCCTGCCTGGCCGGCACCGATGATGATCGCGTCGAAACGCTTCATATCGTTGCGGCCGCGGGGAGAGACAAAATGATGATAAAGGCCACGACGAAGGCCACGCCATCCTCGATGAAGGCGGCCGGTGCATCCTTGCCGAAAATCTCGGCCAGCTTGGCGCGTGCCCAGGCCCCGCCATAGGTGCCGGCCACGGCGCCGAGAACGCCGGAAACGAGGCCGGCCAGCCACAGGTCGTAAGGAATGCCGATCGCGGCGCCCGCCACGCCGCCGGTGACCAGCCGGGTGATGAACTGCTGCGGCACCTTGCGGCTCGGCGTGTTCGGCAACTGGTCGGTCACCAGTTCGAACACGGCGAGAATTGTGAAGATGAGCACGGCCCACTTGGAACCGAGGAAGGACAGCCAGGAGCCGGACAGATCAAGCCAACCGAGCGCTGCCGCCCAGGTGACGAGGGCCGGGGCCATCATCGCCCTGAGACCGGCGACGCCGCCCATGAATAGCGCAAGCAAGGAAACCATCTGAACCCCTATTTCCGCCCGAAGCGGTCTGCCCTCATTGATTGCACAACGACGTGATATCCTACCGCAAGTCAAGCGTCTTGCACGGGATTGCTGCCTGTGACGGTGCTACATAGCAGTCTTCGCTTTCGCCAAAATATCCAAACGCACCCGTCATACGAGAAGTCATTGGAAAATTCCGCGGCGCTCCGTAAGATATGCGCGTTATGGTCGAGGGAGGAGGAGCCCTTCGGACGTGAAATATCGTATCGCGGCAGTGTCTGTCCTCTGTCTTGTGCTCGGCCTTGTGCTGACATGGAAGGTGCATGGGTTCGTGGCGCGCAGCGCCATGGACGAAGCGGAGCTGCAGGCAGGCACCACGCTGAGGCTGGCGGTTTCGGCGCTTGACGGGCATCTGAAGCGCTATGAGGCGCTGCCGGCGCTGACTGCCGATGACGAGATCATCGAGGTTCTCATAGAAGACCCCGGCAACGAGGCGCTGCGGCTTTCCGCCAACCGGTATCTGAAATCCGTCAATGCGCTGCTGAAGTCTTCGGACATCTACATCATGACCATGGACGGCACGACGATTGCCGCCAGCAATTACGATTCCCCCGTCAGTTTCGTCGGCGAGAATTTCAGCTATCGGCCCTATTTCCAGGAAGCGGCGCGGGGCGAAAGGTCGCGTTTCTTCGCGGTCGGTACGACATCGGCCAAGCGCGGTTATTATTTCAGTTCGCCGATCGTGATGGATGGAAAAATCCTCGGGGTGATCGTCTTCAAGGTCGATCTCGATACGATCGAGGCCTCCTGGGCCGGCGGCGACGACCGGATCTTCGTCTCCGATCCGGAAGGCATCATCTTCATGACCGGCAGCGACGAATGGCGTTTCGCCGCCATCCTACCGCTGACGCCGGATCGCGTGGCCCGGACAGAAACCTCAAGGCGATATGCGGATGTGAAGCTGCATCAGCTGCCGCTCGCCTATGGCAGTTTCGCAGGCCATGAAACCATGCTGATCCGGAACGGCAATACGGAGCGGGAATATCTCTACGTCTCGCAATCCATGCCGGAGGCCGGATGGACGGTGAATGTGCTGATGGACACAGCCTCGGTGCGCTGGCAGGCGCAGACGATGATGGCCGCCGTGTTTCTGGCGCTCTGCCTTGCCGGGCTGGTTTCGGCAATCGTCTTCCAGCGCCGGGCGCGGATGACTGAGCGCATGCAGCTGCAGGCCGAGGCGCAGAACGAGCTGGAGCGGCGGGTAGACGAGCGCACCGCAGCCCTTGCCCGCGTCAACAGCCGTATCGAGAAGGAGATCGCCGAGCGCCGCCTGACCGAGCGCCGGTTGCGCAAGACACAGGCCGATCTGGTGCAGGCCGGAAAACTCGCCGGCCTCGGCCAGATGTCGGCAGCGCTCTCCCACGAACTCAACCAGCCGCTTGCCGCGGCGAAGACCTATGCGGAGACGACCGGCCTTCTGATCGAGCGCGGCCGCGTTGAAGATGCGAGCGACAATCTCAAGCGCATCTCGGCGCTGATCGACCGAATGGCGTCGATCAGCCGGCACCTGCGCAATTTCGCCCGCAAGCCGAATGAAAAACTCGGCGCGGTCAGCGTCGAGGATGTCATCCGCGATACGATCGAGATCGTTTCCGCCCGGCTCAAGGCGGCGGATGCGGAGCTTTCCATCATGGTAGAGCCGGGCCTGCCGCGGGTGATGGCAGGCGCCGTGCGTCTGCAGCAGGTGCTGGTCAATATCGTTACCAATGCCGCTGATGCGGTGGAGGGACTGGAGGACAGGCGTATCGATGTGTCTGCCTCCGGTGCGGCCGAGAAGGTGATGATTATCGTGCGCGATCGCGGGCCGGGTGTTCCGGCCGCCATCCGCGAACGCATTTTCGACCCGTTCTTCACCACCAAGGGTGTGGGCAAGGGGCTGGGGCTTGGCCTGTCGATCTCCTACAATATCGTCAAGGATTTCGGCGGCAGCCTTTCGGTCACCGATCATCCGGAAGGCGGGGCCGTGTTTGCCATCGAACTCGATGTCGCCGATGCAAGCGTAATGGAGGCGGCCGAATGACGCTTGCGCAACGGGTACTGCTTGTCGATGACGAGGAGGAACTGCGCCGCTCCACCGCGCAGGCGCTGGAGCTGTTCGATCTCACCGTCGACACGTTTCCGAATGCGGAAAACGTTCTGGAGCTTTCCGGCTTCGGCTTCGATGGCGTGATCGTCAGCGATATTCGCATGCCGGGGCTGGACGGGATGACGCTTCTGCACCGGGTGCGCGAACTCGATGCGGAAATCCCGGTCATTCTCGTCACCGGCCATGGCGATGTGCAGCTTGCCGTGAAGGCAATGCGCGAGGGCGCATACGATTTTCTCGAAAAGCCGTTCACCCCGCAGCATCTCGCCGGCGTCATCCGCCGTGCGCTGGAGCGGCGCGCGCTGATCCTTGAAAACCGGCGGCTTCGGGCCGTTGCGGGAAAACGTGACGATGTGGAAGCCCGCATGCCGGGCCGCACGCAGGTGATGGTCGATCTGCGCTACCGCATTCGTGCGATCGGCGCGACGGATGCCGATACGCTGGTCATCGGCGATACCGGCGTCGGCAAGGAAGTGGTGGCTCGCGCCCTGCACGATATCAGCCCGCGCGCCAACCGGCCGCTGATCGCCATCAATTGCGCCGCTCTTCCCGAAACGCTGATCGAAAGCGAGCTTTTCGGCCACGAAGCCGGTGCCTTTCCCGGCGCGCTTCGGCCGCGATACGGCAAGTTCGAGCATGCGCGGGGAGGGACGATCCTGCTCGACGAAATCAGCTCCATGCCCTTCGACCTTCAGGCGAAATTCCTGCGGGTGCTGCAGGAACGGGTCATTACCCGGCTCGGATCGAATGAGACGGTCCCGCTCGACGTGCGTTTTATTGCCACCAGCAAGGTGGATCTGGAGGCGGAAGTGGCGGCTGGTCGCTTCCGTGCCGATCTTCTCTACCGGCTGAATGTCGCGACGGTGCATGTCCCGGCGCTTTCGCAAAGACGGGCGGATATTCCGCTGCTCTTCCTCCAGCTCGTGCGCGAGGCGGCGGCGCGTTACGGCCGCGAGGATATTATCGTGCCTCCGGATATCCTTTCGCTGATCGCCCAGCGGGACTGGCCGGGCAATGTGCGCGAGCTGCGCAATGCCGCTGACCGGCTGGTGCTGGGTCTCGATCCGGGTTCGGGAGAGCCGGGCGGGGCTGCAAAGGAAAACGGCGGCCGGCTGGCGGAAAAGGTTGCCGCCTTCGAGCGCAATCTCATCGCCACCGAGATTGCTGCCCATGGCGGGGCGCTGAAGCCGGTCTATGAAACACTCGGCATTTCGCGCAAGACTCTCTACGAGAAGATGCAGAAATACGGTCTCGACAAGAAGATGCTGAAGTCCTCCCAAGTTGGCGATGAAGACGAGTCGGGAGCGTTCGCCGACTTTTCCTGAGTTGAATTGGCGGATATTTTGCCGCTGCGTCACTATTACTCAAGGCAGTTGGGTGGATTTCCACCCATGCCGGACGCCCGTTGTTCCCAAATCCACCCATGCTGCGCTGCGGTTAAGGAAATATCCTGCCTTCGCTTGCCGTTAGCCAATTGCCAGCGTTTCCGCGCCGCCCGCTAATGGATCCCAAGCAGGTGCCGGAGGAGATGTGCATCTGCAGCTACAGGCTGGATATTGTCCTTGGAGGAGGAAATTCATGAAACTGTTTAACGCCGTTCTCGGCGCAACGGCGCTTGCCGCCATCTCGATGTTTTCCGCACAGGCGAGTGCTCAGGGCTATCCCGAGCGCCAGATCACTATGGTCGTGCCGTTTGCCGCCGGTGGCCCGACCGATACGGTTGCCCGTCTCGTTGCCGAATCCATGTCGAAGGATCTCGGCCAGCAGATCGTCGTCGAAAATGTCGGCGGTGCCGGCGGAACACTCGGTGCCGGCCGTGTCGCTGCAGCCGAGGCGGATGGTTACACGGTTCTGCTCCACCATATCGGCATGGCGACCAGCGCCACGCTTTACCGCAAGCTTGCCTATGACACGCTGAATGCCTTCGAATATGTCGGTCTCGTCACCGACGTGCCGATGACGATCGTCGCCCGCAAGGACATGGAAGCAACTGACCTCAAGGGTCTCGTCGAATATGCCAAGGCGAATGCCGACAAGGTGACCGTCGCCAATGCCGGCATCGGGGCTGCCTCGCATCTTTGCGGCATGCTGTTCATGAGCGCCATCCAGACCCCGCTCGTTACCGTTCCCTACAAGGGCACGGGACCTGCGATGACCGATCTTCTCGGCGGCCAGGTCGATATCATGTGCGACCAGACCACCAACACGACGAAGCAGATCCAGGGCGGCACGATCAAGGCTTACGCCGTCACTTCGCCGGAACGGCTTGCGATCTTCAAGGACCTGCCGACGGTGAAGGAAGCCGGGCTTGAAAGCATGACGGTCGGTATCTGGCACGGCATCTATACGCCGAAGGACACGCCGGCCGAGATCAATGAACGCCTGTCGAAGTCCCTTCAGGGCGCGCTGAAGGACGAGAATATCGTCAAGCGTTTCGCCGAACTGGGCACCGCGCCCTCGCCGGAAGGTGATGCAACGCCGGCAGCCCTGAAAACCAAGCTGGAGACCGAAATCGCCCGCTGGAAGCCGATCATCGAGTCTGCCGGGCAGTATGCGGACTAACGCCTGACGCTCCTGCGTATCAATCTGCCCCTCACCCTAACCCTCTCCCCGCGCGCGGGGAGAGGGGACGCGTTTGCCGCTACTCTTTCCAATTCTCTTTGATGTGGAGAGTGGGCGAGTGGGTGCGGCAATGGTCCTTCGCCCCGCCTGCGGGGAGAAGGTGCCGGCAGGCGGATGAGCGGCCGAGGCCGTGGCAAGTGGCAAGGCAGAGGGGGCCGAACGTGCTCCAGCCATCAACGCTAGACCATCTCCCACTCAAACGGAGACACCATGAATTCCAAGTCATTCGACAAAGCCAATCTGATCTGCGGCATCCTGCTGATCCTGACCGGCATCTTCTTCGCCTATCAGTCGATCGAACTCGAACTCGGCACGGCGTTTCGCATGGGGCCGGGTTATTTCCCGTTCATCCTGGCGCTGGCGCTCATCCTGTTCGGCGCCATCATCCTGTTTCAGGCATTTCGCGTGGAAGGAGAGCCGATCGGGCCTATTGCCTGGCGCGGTATCATCTTCATTCTTGCCGCCCCGATCTTCTTCGGCATCACGGTGCGCGGCCTCGGTTTCGTGCCGTCGCTGTTCTTCGCCGCGCTGATCGCCTCTTTCGCCTCCCACAAGATGAAGCCGCTGACGGCCGTTATTCTCGCTGTGCTGCTGACCGCCTTTTCCGTGCTGGTTTTCAGCTATGGCCTCGGGCTGCCCTTCCAGCGCTTCGGACCCTGGGTTCGCTTCTAGGATTTGACTGATGGATCTTTTCAATAATCTTCTTCTCGGCTTCCAGACCGCAGGATCGATCGAGAACCTGTTCTTCTGCCTGATCGGGGTGCTGCTCGGCACGCTGATCGGCGTGCTTCCCGGCATCGGCGCCACCGCGACGATCGCCATGCTGTTGCCGATCACTTTCCAGCTCGAACCCGTTTCGTCGCTGATCATGCTCGCCGGCATCTATTACGGCGCGCAATATGGCGGCTCGACCACGGCGATCCTGATCAACATGCCGGGCGAATCCTCGTCCGCCGTCACCGCGATCGACGGTTACCAGATGGCCCGCAAGGGCAAGGCCGGGGCGGCACTTGCGATCGCCGCGATCGGCTCGTTCTTCGCCGGCACGGTGTCCACCTTCCTCGTCGCCATCTTCGCGCCGCCGCTCACCGCCATCGCGCTGCAATTCGGCGCCGCCGAATACTTTTCGCTGATGGTCGTCGGCCTGGTCTCATCGATCGCGCTGGCACATGGCTCGGTCATCAAGGCGCTGGCCATGGTGGTGCTCGGCCTGCTGCTCGGGCTTGTCGGCACCGATATCTATACCGGCGCGCCGCGCTTCACGCTCGGTATCCGTGAATATGCGGACGGTCTGAATTTCGTCGCGGTCGCGGTTGGCGTGTTCGGTATCGCGGAAATCCTGCGTAATCTCGAAAACGAACGGACGCGGGAAGTGCTGATGGCGAAGGTTTCCGGCCTTCTGCCGAGCCGCGAGGATTTTCGGGCGATGATCGCACCGGTGCTGCGCGGCACGGCGATCGGCTCGGTGCTCGGCATTCTGCCGGGCGGCGGAGCGATCCTTGCCTCCTTCGCCTCTTATACGGTTGAAAAGAAGGTTTCGAAAAACCCGCAGGAATTCGGCCATGGCGCGGTTGCTGGCGTGGCGGGGCCGGAATCGGCAAACAATGCCGGTGCCCAGACCTCGTTCATTCCGCTTCTGACGCTCGGTATTCCGGCCAACCCGGTGATGGCGTTGATGGTCGGAGCGATGATTATCCAGGGCATCGTGCCGGGGCCGAATGTGGCGGCCGAACAGCCAGCGCTGTTCTGGGGCATCATCGCCTCGATGTGGATCGGCAACCTGATGCTCGTCATCCTCAACCTGCCGCTGATCGGGCTGTGGGTGAAATTGCTGACGATCCCCTATTACCTGCTCTTCCCGATCATCATGGCCTTCTGCTCGATCGGCGTCTACAGCGTCAACTCGAACGTCTACGACCTCTACGCTGTCGCATTCTTCGGCCTGCTCGGTTACCTGCTCCTGAAGCTCCGCTGCGAGCCGGCACCGCTTCTGCTCGGCTTCGTGCTTGGACCGTTGCTCGAAGAAAACCTGCGGCGGGCGATGATTTTGTCGCGCGGTGATCCGAGCACGTTCGTCACGCGGCCGATCAGTGCCACGCTGCTGTTCATTGCCGTTGTCGTTCTCATCGTCGTCTTCCTTCCAAGTGTAAGGAAGAAGCGCGAAGAGGTGTTTGTCGAAGAGGATTGAGATGAGGGTAGGGGGGCCGTCGGCGCGTGCTGGCCCCCCTCTGGCCTGCCGGCCATCTCCCCCACAGGTGGGGAGATCACACACGGCGCTACCTTCGCTTCCTGTTGAGCGTAGAATGGTAGCGGCGCCAAAAATGAAGTTTGCTTGAGGCGAGGAGCTGGCGCCCAGCTGATCTCCCCTCTTGTGGGGGAGATGCCCGGCAGGGCAGAGAGGGGCCTCCACGATAGCAGCCTCACACCTCCAGCACCGCCTGCAATTCACTCACCGGCGTCGCCCCCGCGATTCGTTTTAACAGCAGCCCGGCCATCAGCCTTCCGGCTTCCGATAGGTCCTCGTAGATCGTCTCGATCCGCGGCCGTACCTGATCGAACAGGCCGGATGTCTGTTTTGCCACCAACCTCACATCCCGCCCGATCTCAAGCCCGAGATCATGGGTTGCCGACATCACTGCCATGGCCGAAACTTCGCCGCCGCAGATGAAACCGTCTGGCGGATCGGATTTCGCCAGCCTTGCCGCAACATGATCGCGAACCGCATCGGCCTTGCTGTCGAGCGTGATGCCCTGAGCTATCTCGAAGGCTACCCCTTCTTCGCGCACGGCGGTCATGAAGCCGTGGCGCATGTGGTGGTGGAAGGTGAAGCGTTCGGGGGGAAGGATGATGAACAGCCGCCGACAGCCCGAGGCGATCAGCTTTTTCGCCGCCTGATAGGTGAAACGGTAATTGTCGTAGTCGACATAAGGATGCGGCGTCGCAAGCTCCGTCCTGCCGTGGCAGACGAAGGGAAAGCCTGTTTCCAGCAGGAATTTCACCCGCTCGTCGGAAGGTTCGGTGCGGCTGAACAGGATGCCGTCGGCCATGCGGTTGCGGACGATATGGCGGACTGGATCGATCTGCGGCGTATCGGAAAAATGCGGGGTGATGACGAGGTGATAAGGCGTGCCGCGCAGCGTCGCCGTCATGCCCCTGATCATCGAGGTGCCGTAGCCGAGGATTTCCTCATGCGGATCCAGAACGAGGCTGATGACGTTGGTGCGGCCGGTGCGCAGGCGCTGAGCGGCCCGATCGGGCAGGTAACCGACCTGGGCTGCCGCTGCCTGAACACGCTGGCGGGTTTCTCGGGCAATCAGCGGATCGTCGCCCAGAGCGCGCGACACGGTGGTCACCGCAAGCCCGGTCAATTCGGCGATCGTCTTCAGCGTCGGCTTTCGGTGGGGGCCGGGAGTTGAAGTCGAAGAGCCAGCCGTGTTCGGTTGGCGTCCGTCCTCTGCATCGTCCAGCGGCATGTCTCATCCTCCATCCGGCGGCTTAACCGCTGCCGGAGCTCCATATATATCGTTGCAAATTCCGTGACGATTTCCAGAATTTTCTTTCAAGTGGACGAACATTCCTCTGAAAATCGATATTTGTCGAGCCGGATCAATACTTTAAAAAATTGATCACGAGCAATTCGAAAACCTTCATCCATGGGTTGACACTTGCTCGGGTTATAACGTTATAAATTGCCTATCCGGAGAGGAGCCCGGATTTGGAGGAGATCATCAATGAATATTCGTGCCATTACAAAACTGGCCGCCGGTGCCGCGTTGATCGCGATGACAGCCGGCGCCGCCAAGGCCGCTGAAGTCGAAGTCCTGCACTGGTGGACGTCGGGCGGTGAAGCTGCAGCACTCAACGTGCTGAAGGAAAACCTCGCCAAGGA
Source organism: Agrobacterium sp. Ap1 (assembly GCF_017313375.1). Lineage (NCBI taxonomy): Bacteria > Pseudomonadati > Pseudomonadota > Alphaproteobacteria > Hyphomicrobiales > Rhizobiaceae > Agrobacterium > Agrobacterium sp. Ap1. Next base: position 477,080 of record NZ_JAFLMY010000001.1, on the reverse strand, counting down.
AGGCGTCACCTGGAAGGATATGCCGGTTGCTGGTGGTGCCGGTTCCGCCGCCATGACCGCACTTCGCGCCCGCGTCACTGCAGGCGATCCGCCGACTGCGGTTCAGCTGCTCGGCTTCGACCTGCGCGACTGGTCGGAAATGGGCGTTGCCGCCAACCTTGACGATCTCGCCGCCAAGGAAGGCTGGGACAAGGTCATTCCGCCGGCTCTGCAGGAATTCTCCAAATATGACGGTCACTGGGTGGCCGCACCGGTCAACATTCACTCGACCAACTGGCTGTGGCTGAACAAGGCCGCACTCTACAAGGCGGGCGGCAAGGTTCCGACCAATATCGACGAGCTGTTCGCGCTGCTCGACAAATTCAAGGCTAACGGCATCGTCCCGCTCGCCCATGGCGGCGTTCCGTGGCAGGATGGCACGCTCTGGGAAGCCGTGGTTCTTTCCCGCGGTGGCCCGGATTTCTACAAGAAGGCGGTGCTCGAAGCCGATCCGGAAGCACTTTCCAGCGACACGATGAAGAAGGTCTTCGACGACATGTCGAAACTTCGCACCTATTTCGACCCGAACTTCTCCGGCCGCGAATGGAACCTGTCGACGGCGCTCGTCATCGAAGGCAAGGCTGGCGCGCAGGAAATGGGCGACTGGTCTAAGGGCGAATGGCTGCGCGCCAAGAAGGAGCCGGGCAAAGATTTCGTCTGCATCCGCTTCCCCGGCACGCAAGGCTCGGTTCTGTTCAACGCCGACCAGTTCATGATGTTCGACGTGGGCGGTGATGCCGCCGCCGCGCAGATGAAGATGGCATCCGCCGTCGAAAACCCGGCCTTCCAGATCGCCTTCAACAAGGTGAAGGGTTCGGTTCCGGCCCGTACCGACATCCCGGATACGGATTTCGACGATTGCGCCAAGAAGGGCATGAAGGATCTGGCTGAAGCCTCGTCCAAGGGCACGCTGATGGGCTCGCTGGCTCACGGCTACGCCCAGCCGGCCGCCATCAAGGAAGCCATGCTCGACGTCATCACCCAGCATCTCAACGGCCAGCTGACGACGGATGCGGCGCTGAAGCGCCTGCCGGAAGCGGTTGCTGCGGCGAAGTGATTGTCTGACGCTGGAGTGCGGGATTTGTCCATGTGGCGGGTCACGCACTCCCTCATTCCTGTGCTTGTCACAGGAATCCAGCCACGCGAAGTCTTTTGCGTGAAAAGACTCTTCCGCACCGCAGACGCGGCGCTGCTGGATCCCTGTGACAAGCACAGGGATGAGGGTGGAAATGGCAGCGTCCGCCTCCAAACAACTGGCATTGGCGACCGTGAGGTAATTCTCGGTTCCTAATTTTTCTATTCAGCTCCGACCGGAGACCCCCATGACGACAATCGAACCGATGCCGGTCATCACCCCGGAACGGCCGCGGAAATCCTTAGGCGACACGTTGCGCAACGGCCTGCCGAAACTTGTTCTGGCGCCGTCCTTCGCCGTCATCCTGATTTTCGTCTACGGCTTCATCCTCTGGACGATCACGCTTTCCTTCACCACGTCGCGCATCCTGCCGGTCTATAAATGGGGCGGGTTTGATGCCTATTTCCGGCTCTGGTCGCAGCCGAACTGGTATGTGGCGATGCAGAACCTCGCCATTTTCGGCATTCTCTACATCGCGCTCTGCACCGCGATCGGGCTTTTCATCGCCATCCTTATGGACCAGCGCATCCGCGCCGAAGGCGTTCTGCGGCCGATCTTTCTTTATCCGATGGCGCTCTCCTTCGTCGTCACCGGTACGGCGTGGAAATGGTTCCTCAATCCCGGCCTCGGGCTGGAACACACGATGCGCAATCTCGGCTGGGAGAGCTTTACCTTCGACTGGCTGGTAAACCCGAACATGGCGATCTACACCGTCGTCATCGCCGGCGTCTGGCAGGCGTCGGGCTTCATCATGGCGATGTTTCTGGCCGGTCTTCGCGGCATCGATGGCGAAATCATCAAGGCGGCGCAGATCGACGGGGCATCGACGGTATCCATCTATCGCCGTATCATCATTCCGCTGCTGCGGCCGGTATTCCTCTCGGCCTTCATCGTGCTCGCCCATATGGCGATCAAGTCCTACGATCTCGTAATCGCACTCACCGGCGGCGGGCCGGGCAATGCCACCGAGTTGCCGTCCACTTTCATGTATTCCTACACGTTCAATCGCAACCAGATGAATGTCGGTTCGGCCAGCGCCGTGATGATGCTGATGGGCATTACCGCGATCATCGTGCCCTATCTCTATTCGGAACTGCGGGAGAAGAAGCAATGAGCGCCGCGCCCGAAACTATCAGCGCCGGCTCGGCGCGCTTCACCCGCTATTTCATCTATGCGGCGCTGATCATCCTTGCGGTGGTCTATCTTCTGCCGCTCTACGTAATGCTGTCGACCTCGCTGAAATCGCTGGACGAGATCCGCGGCGGAGACATGCTGGCGCTGCCGACCGACCCGTCGATCGCCGCCTGGACGAAGGCCTGGGGCGAGGCCTGCATCGGCGTTTCCTGCGTTGGTATCAAGGGTTACTTCTGGAATTCGATCAAGATGGTGGTGCCGGCCGTCATCATCTCAACGCTGCTCGGCGCGCTCAACGGTTACGTGCTGACCAAATGGCGGTTTCCGGGCCACAAGATCGTTTTCGGCATGATGCTGTTTGCCTGCTTCATCCCGTTCCAGGCGGTGCTGATCCCGATGGCGCGGCTGCTGGGACTGATGGGCCTGTCGAACTCGACGACCGGGCTCGTTATGGTCCATGTGATCTACGGTCTCGGCTTCACCACGCTGTTTTTCCGCAATTATTACGAAGCCTTTCCGGACGAACTGGTGAAGGCCGCGATGATCGATGGCGCAGGGTTCTTCAAGATCTTCTGGCGCATTCTTCTGCCCAGTTCGGGGCCGATCATCGTTGTCACCGTCATCTACCAGTTCACCAATATCTGGAACGACTTTCTGTTTGGCGTCTCCTTCTCGTCCGGCGAAGCCTCGCCGATGACGGTGGCGCTCAACAACCTCGTTTCGTCCTCCACCGGCGTGAAAGAATACAATGTCGACATGGCCGCGGCCGTCTTTGCCGCGCTGCCGACATTGTTCGTCTATGTCGTCGCCGGACGCTATTTCGTGCGCGGCCTGATGGCCGGCGCCGTCAAGGGATAAATCTTCATGAGCTTTCTTCAGATCAAGAACATCCGCAAGAAGATCGGCAGCGTCGAGATCCTCAAGGGTATCGATATCGAGCTGGAAAAGGGCGGCTTCCTCGTGCTGGTCGGCCCGTCCGGTTGCGGCAAGTCCACGCTTCTGAATGCGATCGCCGGTCTTCTGCCGCCGTCCTCGGGTGACATTGTCATCGACGGCCAGGTGGTGACAGACCTGCACCCATCGAAGCGCGATATCGCCATGGTCTTCCAGTCCTATGCGCTTTATCCGAACATGACTGTCGAAGAGAACATCGCCTTTGCGCTGGAAATGCGCGGCGTCGACAAAACTGAGCGTGCAAAGGCTGTGGCGCAGGTGGCGAAAACCCTGCAGATCGAGCATCTCCTGACCCGTCGCCCGAGCCAGCTTTCCGGCGGTCAGCGCCAGCGTGTGGCGATGGGCCGTGCGCTGGTGCGCAAGCCGCGCGTCTTCCTGTTCGACGAGCCGCTTTCGAACCTCGATGCCAAGCTGCGCGTCGAAGTGCGTGCCGAGATAAAGGCGCTGCATCAGAACACGCATGCGACGATCGTTTATGTCACCCACGACCAGATCGAGGCTATGACGCTCGCCACCAAGATCGTCGTGCTGAAGGAAGGTATCGTCCAGCAGGTCGGCACGCCGGCGGAAATCTACAACCGTCCGGCCAATCTCTTCGTCGCGGATTTCATGGGATCGCCGGCGATGAACATGTTGAAGGGCAGGGCGGTTTCAGGCGGTATCCAGCTGTTCGGCGCCGGTGGCCAAGGCGTGACCGTCAGGGTTCCGCCTTCGGTCACGACACCGCTCGCCGAGGGGAAGGAGGTCATCGTCGGTCTACGCCCTGAGGCGATTTCCGACGAAGGCTCTGCCGATGCCGCTGCCTTGGCCAGTGCGCAGATCGATGCGGAGGTCACCATCGTCGAACCGACCGGATCGGATACGTTCGTAACCGGAAAACTCGACGGCACGACGTTTACCGGTCGCGCCCGCGCGGAAACCGTTGTCGAACCCGGCCAGACATTCCGCTTCGTCTTCAATCTCGACAAGGCAGTGGTTTTCGATCCCCAAAGCGGGCAGCGGATTGGCTGATCTTCGTCGGGCAGGCTAAGTTCCACACATTTGTCGATTGTCCCGAAACGATACGGCAGACACGTTTTCGCAACATTGTGGGGCAACGCACAGCTCAGTTGTTCCAAACACATGTTGGCGCGATCTGCAAAAGCAGTTAGAACCGTTTTGGCTAAGATGTATTAGCGTAGGGCGGGACGACTGATGATCAGTGACAGCGGGCGGGCTTCTGCCTGCAGCTTTATTATTGGCTTAAGATAGCGGAATGTTTAAGTTTTCGCGTCTTTTCCCCACAGCCTCGATCGGCGCCTATCTGATGGCGCTGGTGATTGTCGTCGCCTTGCCGTTGCTGGCTTTTGTCGGTTTTCTTGTCCTGCAACTCGAGGGGCAGGAACGCGAAGGACTAGCCAACGAGACCGCCGAGGATGCGCAGCTGATTGCGCGCTCCGTCGATCGCGAATTGCAGGACATGGCGACGACGCTTCGCCTTCTGATTACCTCGCCGGAGCTTGAAGCCGGTGACCTGAGAGCCTTCCACGACCGCACCCAGCGCAGCCTGCGCTCCAATTCGCTTTATGTCATCGTCGTCGACAAGGATGGCCAGCAGCGGCTCAACACCCGTTCGCCCTTCGGTGATCCGCTGCCCAGCATGTCGAACATGCCGGCACTGGAATCGGTGCTCAGGTCGGGCATTACCGAAGTCTCCAGCGTGTTTTACGGCAAGACGAGCAACAGGTGGGTGTTCAACGTTGCCATGCCGCTGCCGGATGCGCTTTCGCATTCCGGTTCTGCGATCATCATGACGCAGAATGCCGAAGACATGGAAAAGCTGATTTCCATCGAGGGACTTCCTGCAGGCTGGTCGGCTGCGGTCATCGACGGACAGGGGCAGGTCGTGGCTTCTGGTGGGGCCGACAGAATAGCATCCGGCAAGCCGTTCGATCCCGATACGCTAAGGTTGATGACCGGCTTCAAGGGCACGATCGAAGATGTCGAAGGTGATGAGAGGCAGATGTACGGCTATGCCCAGATCACCGGCTGGACATGGAAGGCCGTCGTCTGGGGGCCGATCGCCTCGGCGCAGGAAGGCATCATCACCACATTCAAGCAACTGGTCGCGGGGGGCGTGATCTTTCTCACGCTGGCGGTTCTGTTTGCCTATACGATTGCCCGTCAGCTTCGCACGCCGATCCGGCAGATCGCCGACATGGCGGACAGGATCGGCAAGGGTGAGATCGTCTCGCCGGTCGAGACGCGTATCACCGAGGCCAATCAGGTGGCGGTCGCGCTGTCGAATGCGTCCTTCGACCGCAGCGAGGCCGAAGACCGTATCCATCTCATCCTGCATGAACTGGTGCATCGCACGAAGAATATCCTGACGCTGGTGCAGGCGATGATGCGCCAGCTCGGCCGTCAGGACACGACCATGCCGGAATTCCAGAAGGCGATCAGCACACGCCTGCACGGGCTTGGAAAATCCATCGAGGCGCTGGCCAAGGAGCAATGGGCCGGTGTGCGGCTGATGCGCGTCATCGAGATTCATCTTTCGACCTTCGAGGCCGGTGACCGGCTTCTGGTGTTGGGCGAGGATTTCATGCTCAAGGCAGAGGCGGTCCAGAATCTCGGCCTCGTGCTGCACGAGTTGGCGACCAATTCGGTCAAATATGGCGCACTGTCGGTGCCGCATGGGCGTGTACGGATTTCGTGGGACGATGTCGCTCCCGACGATGACGGCGAGCCGAAGATCAGGCTGGTCTGGGAAGAAAGCGGCGGGCCGCTGGTTAGCGAGCCCTCCCGCAAGGGGTTTGGAACGACCATCATCCAGCGCCACGCAGTTGCTGCCTTTGGCGGTCAGGTGGATGTCGAATTCCGCCCGGAAGGCCTTGTCTGGAGACTTGTGGCGCCGCGCGCCAATCTGGAGCGCGACGATGCCGTCGACGAGCGGCGCAGTCTGGCAATGTAGTTCGACGTGATTTGATCGGTTCGCGCAGGAACGAAGCGTGGTTCGCGTCGTTTTAGCGCTCATGGATCTGTCGCTCAAAACAATCGAAATCGACGCCGCTTCGCTCAAAGCCATCGGGCTTACCTATGTCAGCGATACGGAGCCGGGCATTCGCCGACTAAAGCGCGGCAAGGGCTTTTGCTACAAGCTGCCGGACGGATTGCTTCTGACAGATGAAGACGACCGGCTGCGTATCTCGGCGCTGGGGCTTCCTCCGGCCTATGACAATGTCTGGATCTGCATGGACCCGCAGGGGCATCTGCAGGCGACGGGTTACGATTCCCGCGGGCGAAAGCAGTATCGGTATCATGCCGACTGGCAGAGCTTTCGCAGCGAGCAGAAGTTCGATCAGTTGGCCCGGTTCTGCGAGGCCTTGCCGCGCATTCGCCGCAAGGTGAAGCGCGATCTTGCGCTCGGTCTCGACAAGTCCGATTGCGTGCTGGCCGCCCTCGTGGCGCTGATGGATGTGACGCATCTGCGCGTCGGCAACAAAGCCTATGCCAAGGAAAACCGTACCTACGGGGCAACGACGCTTCTGAAACGTCATATGATCCTGTCCGGCGACGGTGTGCTTTTGAAATTCACGGCCAAGGGCGGCAAGCGCGTGCAGCACACGCTCAAACATCCACGACTGCAGCGCATTCTGGAAGAGATCGCTGATCTTCCCGGCCGCCAGCTGTTTTCATTTCCAGACGAGCACGGCACCGCCCGTTCGGTCGATTCCGGCAGGCTCAACGCCTATCTCGCCAAGGCTGCCGGCTTTCCGGTTTCGGCCAAGACCTTTCGCACCTGGGGTGGCAGCTTGGCCGCTTTCATGACGGCATGGACGATCTTGGAGGAAGAGGGCAAGCGGCCGAAGATAAAGGCGCTGACCAAAGCCGCTTCGGATGTGCTGCAGAACACGCCCGCCGTCTGCCGCTCAAGCTATATCCATCCGAGCATTCTCGATCTTGCTGAGGATGATGCGCCGTTGCGTCGGATCATGGAGGCCGGAAAAACATCCAAGTCTCCGCCGCGCGGATTGCGGATGAACGAGGCGCGTTTACTGGCATTTTTGAAGGAAGAGTAAGGCCAGGTGGCGCTGGATTGCAGCTAAGCTCTTGCGCTCGTCCAGTTGCCCCTCGCTCTCTCCCCGCGCGTGGCGAAATGACGTTCCTGATATAGGCGGTAGGGAGAGCCGGCGCCGGTGCGGCATGTTCCTTCCCCCCGCAAGCGGGGAGAAGGTGGCGGCAGCCGGATGAGGGGCCTCCACCAGATCGAAGTAGGGCAATCAGGCAGCGCGGCGCTGGTGCAGGCCTTCTTCAACTTCCTCGACGATCTTGTCGACGAAGGCTGCGAGGTCTTTTGGCGAGCGCGATGTGATGATGCCGCTGTCGACCACGACGGCTTCATCCTTCCAGTTGGCGCCGGCATTGCGCAGGTCGGTGCGGATAGATGCATAGGAGGTTGCCTTGCGTCCGCGCAGGGCATCGGCCTCGACCAGCAGCCATGGACCATGGCAGATGGCGGCTACCGGTTTGCCGCGGCTGATGAAATCGCGAACCAGCTGTACGGCGTCCTCGTTCTTGCGCAGGACATCCGGGTTGATCTGGCCACCGGGCAGAACGAGCGCGTCAAAATCCTCCACCTTCGCTTCCTTGACATCGAGATCGACGGTCACACTGTCGCCCCAGTCTTTCTCGTCCCAGCTCCTGATCTCGCCGGATTTGATCGAGGCGATTTTCACTTCGGCTCCGCGCTTTTTCAGCTCGTCGTAAGGTACGCGCAGTTCCGAACGTTCGTAGCCATCGGTGGCCAAGATGAGGATATTGGCGGAATCGATATTCGCCATGATAAGCTCCTTTTGGGATTGTTCTTCTTGAGATGAGCGGTGGCTCGTCAGTCTCTAGAGCCTGCCGGTCGACAGGTCGCGTCCGTTGATTGATGCGGGCACGCTGATTTCTTCACGCGGTGTCTTGGGAAGCGGAAGCGCAACGGCTTCCGGAACCACGACCTGAAGATCTTGCGGGCGGGCGACATGGAATGTCGACTGTTCCCGCCGGGTCAGAAAACGGTTCCTGAGCATTCTGAATAAGTGCAGCATGGCAGTCTCCCGTATCAGTCGCTCGCGATAACAAGTGGCGACCTGTCACGAGGGCTAACAAGCCCGGGCGGAGAAACGTTCCCACAATTTTACATCCGGCAATGGATCGCGAGGCTGTTCTGGATGGCCTTTCGCCTCAAGCATAATGCTCCCGCGGCCACTAGGCCACGAGAGCTTGGGGCCTCTTTTGTCGAGGCCTCATTCCCCTCCTCGGGAAACTTCAAACCGGAATAACGAACATATAGCAGGCGGCAATGACCAGCGCGAAACCTGCAACTTCAAACCATTCCCTGACCATGGTCGCCTCCATCGAACTCTGGACCAAGAACGTGCTGTTGCCATTCTAGTTCCATGAAATTGCCATAAAGATGGCAGGACGGCCACAAATATTAAAATGTGCTGAAACACGATGCCGACATGGTATCTAGCTCGCGGAAGCCCGCGCCCGCGCGGCTTCCAGTATGGCGCGAATTTCACGGGCGGAGGCGTTTTCGATCGCGAAAGCGCTGTCCGGCATGACGCCTGGATCTTCCTCGTTATCCTTGAAGGTCGCGTCATCGCGCAGTTTCTTGAGGAATGTCGTGATTGTCACTTCGCCACCGATCATGGCTGACAGCATTTCGATCATCAGTTCGCGATGAGCGTTGAGCCGACCTTCGAGTTCCTGTGGTGTCAGAGATGTCATATTTTTACCCTCCTGTCGCAGCGTGAAAGATAGACGGGACGCGAAGCGGAGAACGATCCTGGCGACGATCTCGTTCCGCGCAAAACGAAGGCGGAACCAAATGCCGCGCTGCACGATTGTAGGGCAGATTTTCTCGATGGCGATCTTACCGCGAAGGGGCGTTGCATGGACATGAAGAGCAATCAGTTCACGATCGAATCCGGCGACTGGACACGGCTCGGCGCCAATTTCGATGGTGAGGGCGTCAATTTTGCAATCTTCTCGGCCCATGCGACACGGGTAGAGCTGTGCATTTATGATCCGAGCGGAAAGATCGAAATCGCCAAGCTCGACCTGCCGGAATATACGCACGAAATCTGGCACGGTTATGTGCCTGGGCTGAAGCCTGGTGCGCTATACGGGTTTCGCGTCCACGGTCCGTTCGAGCCGGAGGCCGGCCATCGTTTCAACCCGAGCAAGCTTCTGATCGACCCATATGCTCGCGAGCTTGTCGGCGATATCGAGTGGAACGAGGCGCATTTCGCCTATGATCTCCTTCACGAGGACAAGGACCTCACCTTCGATACGCGCGATAGCGCGCCATTCACGCCGAAGGCCAAGGTGATCGACCCTTACGCATTCGACTGGCAGGACCAGAATCGTCCCAATATCCCCTGGCCGAAGGCCGTTGTCTACGAGACCCATGTGAAAGGTTTTACCCAGCTCAATTCGGCGTTGCCCAACGAGTTGCGCGGCACGTTTGAGGGTATGGGCCACAAGGCTTCCGTCGATTATATCAAGAGCCTCGGCATTACCTCGGTCGAGCTTCTGCCGGTCCACTGGTTCCCCGACGACCAGCACCTGCTCGACAAGGGGCTGAAGAACTTCTGGGGCTATAACTCGCTCGGTTTTTTCGCGCCGGCGTCACGTTATTACGGTCCGCGCGGTATCCAGGGGTTCCGCGATATGGTGCGGTCCTTCCACGATGCCGGCATCGAGGTCATTCTCGACGTGGTCTACAACCACACGGCGGAAGGCAACGAGCTTGGACCGACTCTGTCGTTCAAGGGTATCGACAACTTCTCCTATTACCGCACCCTGCCGGATAACCACCGTTATTACATCAACGACACCGGCACCGGGAACACGGTGAACACCTCCCATCCGCGCGTGCTGCAGATGGTGATGGACAGCCTGCGCTACTGGGCCGAGCACATGCATGTCGATGGTTTCCGCTTCGATCTCGGCACCATTCTGGGCCGCGAGCCGGAAGGGTTCGACCAGCGCGGCGGCTTTTTCGACGCGATGACGCAGGATCCGGTTCTCTCCAAGCTGAAGCTGATCGGCGAGCCATGGGACATCGGCCCGGGCGGTTATCAGGTCGGCGGCTTTCCGCCCGGCTGGGCCGAATGGAATGACAAATATCGCGACACGGTGCGCGAATACTGGAAGGGCGACAATGTCTCGACAGATTTCGCCGCACGCCTGCTCGGCTCGGGCGATCTCTACGACCAGCGCGGCCGCCGGCCCTGGGCGAGCGTCAACTTCATCACCGCCCATGACGGGTTCACGCTGAATGACCTCGTTTCCTATAATGAGAAACACAACGAGGCCAACGGCGAGGACAATAACGACGGTCACAACGACAATCGGTCCTATAATTACGGTGCTGAAGGCCCGACAGAAGAGGAAGGCATCAATGCCGTTCGCGACCGGCAGAAGCGCAATTTTCTCGCCACGCTTTTCTTCTCCCACGGCACGCCGATGCTGCTTGCGGGCGACGAGTTCGGCCGCAGCCAGATGGGCAACAACAATGGTTATGCGCAGGACAGCGAGATTTCCTGGGTCCATTGGGACGACCTGCCGGAAACCTGCGAGGAATTGCGCGAGTTCACCCGCCAGGTAATCAAGCTCAGGGCCGAGCAGCCGCTCCTGCGCCGCGAGAACTGGCGCGACGGCATGGATATCAAGTGGTTCAATGCCGGCGGCGGTTTCCAGCAGCCGGACCAATGGGACGAGGGAACAACGCTCGGGGTCTATATCGGCCGCGGCGACCTGCAGGAAGAAGAAGGCGTCTGGCACGACGTGCTTCTCTTGTGCAATCCGTTCGAAGGCAACGTCCCCTTCCGTATCCCCCAGTTCGGGGAGGGCGGCTGGGTGCTGGAACTGACCACATCCGACAGCGCCAAACGCGGGCTTACGATCACTAAGGAAAAGGATTTCGAGCTGGAAGGTCGAAGCCTGGCCCTGTTCAGGCGGCCTTGAAGCCTTGCGCACGAGTTGAGCCCTTGTCCGGTTGACAAGGGCTTCCTGCTTTCCTAGCAGTCGAACACCCTACCGCGCCATTTCCCTTTTCCGCTCCATGGAGCGTAACCCCTCCCGGATCTGGCCTCTCAACAAGGATCAGGCCAGATGTCCCAGGTGACGCGTATCGTCCATCGGCGCGCCAATGTCGGTTGCGAAACGCAGTATGAAGAGCTTGCGCGGGGCATGCTGGAAGCTTCGTCGAAGTCGAAGGGTTACAGATTTTCGACATTGATCCCGCCGCGGGTCGAAGGCGAGGAATTCCATATCGTCCAGGTGTTTGCCACCCAGTCGGATCTCGATGAATGGCGCCAGTCCGATGTTTCGCATGAATGGCATGAGCGGCTGAAACAGGTTTCAGACCATCCGCCGGAATACCGCATCTTCAATACCGAGGATCTCTGGTTTTCGGCAACCGGTCTCGCCCTTCCGCCCAAGCCGCCGGCACGCTGGCGCATGGCCTTCGTCATCTGGATGGGGATCTTTCCCACCGCATCATTCTATGTTTATTTCCTCTTCCCGTGGCTCGCCGACATCCCGTTCCTTTTGAAGATGTTCATCGCCACCGTCTTGATCGTTCCGACCATGTATTTCGGTATCCTGCCGCATCTTTTGCGGTGGATGGGCTGGTTTCTGAAGCGGTAAGCTTTTCCGCCCGGACCGATCTCACCAGAATTTCAGGCGTCGCAGGCCTGTGTTCGGCGAGGCTTTCTGGACGAGGCTGCGGTAGACGGCGGCATATTGCTGGCCGCTGCGCTCCCAGGAGAATTTCGTCTTCATGCCCTGGTTCTGCAGCCGCGCCCACATCTTTGGCTGCTCGTAAGCATGGAGTGCACGCCTGAGCGCCAGCCGCAGGCCGTTGGTCGTTACCGGATGGAACTGGAAGCCGGTTGCCACGCGCGCGGACATGGCCGCGTCATTGGCATCGATGATGGTTTCCGAAAGTCCGCCGGTGCGCGAGACGACGGGTACGCAGCCGTAACGCAGGGCGTATAGCTGGGTCAGGCCGCAAGGTTCGAAACGCGAGGGCTGGACGATCGCGTCCGCGCCGCCCTGGACGAGATGCGCGGTCGGTTCGTCATAACCGATATGGACTGCCATGCGACCGGGATAACGTGCTGCCGTTTCCAGCAGTGCCTGTTCGATGTCGTGGTCACCCTCACCAACGATAATGACCCTGCCGCCGTTGTGGATCACCTCGTCCGCCGTCTCGGCCAGCATGTCGATGCCCTTCTGCCACGTCATACGGCTGATCGCGGCAAAGATCGGTCCCCTGTCGTCAGGATCGAGGCCGAAACGGTCGAGAAGCGGCTGCCTGTTGTCACGCTTGCGGCGCAGGGTGGCTATGTCGAAGGTCTGAGGCAGGAATTCGTCGGTAGCCGGATCCCAGACATCAAGATCGATGCCGTTGACGATGCCGCGTAACACTTCCACTCGTTCGTTGAGCACGCCGTTGAGGCCCATGCCGAAACGCGGCGTCAGGATTTCGCGGGCATAGGTCGGGCTGACTGTGGTGATCACATCGGCCGTCTGCAGCCCACCTTTCAGGAAGCTGATATCACCGAAATATTCCAGCTGGTCGATGGAATAGGCTTCCGGCGGCAGTCCAAGCCAAGGTAGCAGATCGGCGGAATATTGCCCCTGAAAGGCGATGTTGTGAATGGTGATGACGACCGGGGTGCTGCAGCCGTTCTGGCGCATGTAAACCGAAGTCATTGCCGACTGCCAGTCATGGGTATGGACGAGGTCGGGAACCCAACCGGGCAATGCGCCTGCGGCGATCTCGGCTGCGGCGAGTGAAAGGACGGCAAACCGCTTCCAGTTGTCCGCGTGATCCTTGCCGAATTGGTCGACATAGGGGCCGCCGGGGCGGTCGTAGAGGGCAGGGGCATCGAGCACCAGAAGATCGAGACCTTCGACCGAGCCGTGTCTAAGCGTTGCCTTCTCGCCAAGAAGGTCTTCGAATTCCATCAGCGTGGTCGATTGGCCAAGCTGTTTCATCACCTTTGGATAACCGGGAATGAGCGATGTGGTTTCGATCCCGAGCGGTGCAAGCGCCTTGGGAAGCGAACCGGTTACGTCTGCCAGTCCGCCGGTCTTGATCAGCGGATAGATCTCCGACGTGACCGACAATATCTTCATCTTGGCACTTTCCCCCTGGGCCGCGACAGAATCAAAGCCTACTCGATTTCGCCGCCGGGGATAGAGGGTATTATGTGTGTCGATCGAAACATAAGCACTCATCGGCTCGTGTCCTGCAAGATCGCGTGATCGCGTTGCGATTTGTCAAAATGTGCCGGTTTTCGCATTTGAGATCGGATAGTTCCGGCGAACGGTCCCAGGCTCTGGCGAACAAACCGGTTGCTTGGCCGGTTGCATGAATGTCGGGGAGTTGCATTCGTGCCGGTTTTCGAGCCCATATCCTCATCCCATAAAAATACAAAAAGAATTGCCCGGCGACAGGGTCGCCGGTTACTGCATCATTCCGGTGTTTAAAATTGGCTCTGACGTTAGAGCCTATTCGGCGTCCGCTTTCTTGGGACGCTTCTTGGTTTGCTCCGGTTTTACCGCAGCAGCGGCAGCCGGAACCTTAGCTTTGGCGTCGGCCTTAGCGGCCGTCGTAGGCTTGTCCGTCTTCTTTTCCGCTTTGGGGGCGGCAGTCTTGGTCGTTTTCGTGGCTGTCGTCTTTGCCGGGCCTGCCTTGGCCGGTTTAGCTTCTGCTGCCTTCGGAGCCTTTACCGCGGCGCCATTCTTCGGCGCGTCAGTCTCCCCTGCCGTGGGCTTGAGCGTTGCATATTCCAGCTTTGCCCGCTCCCAGTGCTCCATGTCCTTGCCGGAAGGATACCCCTCCTGCTCCCACAATTGATACGCTCTGTGCTTGATCCAGTTTTCCTGAGAAGCCGCCATCATCGTCTCCATTGCCCAAATCGAAAAACTCATGCACTGCAAAAAAGTTCCGAGGAAATGTTAAAAACTGCAATGTCGCGTGAAGACATTGCAATCCATCAGTTGAATTCTTCCCGAAATGCTGGAACCTTTGCGCTGTTGCTCGGTTCCGTTATCGGGAAGGAGATGATCGTCATGCACAACTACTGCGATATAATGCCTCATGCGACCGGATGGGTCTATGTCATCGATGGCGTTCAATCCGCGTCATTCTATCACAGTTACGAATTAGCGCTTGATGCGGCCCGAACTCACCTCGCAACGCGTGGCAGACGCGATGGCCGTATCTTCAGATGCCAGGCCCTTAACGGGAATATGCTGCCAATCGACATTGCCGCCGTGATGCAGCCCCCCGGTACCGGGATAGGACCGGTTGCTTATCGTTGAACCAAGCAAAGCCCGGAGTGATCCGGGCTTTGCTTTTTCAAGCATTTGTCTCGTCACGCGGCTTTCTTCGCTGCGGCGTTGACGGCGCCTTCGGCGAGATTGGTCAGCAGTTCGTCAGTGCTGGATTCTTCCTGCAGCGTTTCATCGAGCAGCTTTGCAACATCCTTCATGCCCAACTGCAGAGCCCACGCACGAAGTGTGCCATATCGGCTGATCTCGTAGTGTTCGACCGCCTGGGCGGCGGCAAGAAGGCCGGCATCGAGAGCGGGCGTGCCCTTGAATTCGTCCAGAATTTCCTCGCCTTCCGACAATATGCCTTCGATCGCATCGCAGGTCTTGCCCTGGGCGCGTTTGCCGAGGATTTCGAAAATCTGTTTCAGCCGCTCGATCTGACCCTCGGTTTCTTCCCTGTGGGTCTGGAAAGCAGCCTTCAGTTTAGGGTCCTGAGCGCCACGCGCCATTTTCGGCAGCGCCTTCACGATCTGCCGCTCAGCGTAATAAATGTCCTTGAGGGTTTCGTAGAAAAGGTCGTCCAGCGTCTTTGACGTCGCCATCTTGGTTCTCCCTATCGATTGTCCGATTGACATTGCGGCGATCTAACTGCGGGAAGACGGCGTTAGTTCCGTGTCTGTACGGTTGCGGACAAAGGGGGAGGTGGTCTGTCCGAAAAGGCTTATCGTGCGAGCTTGTCGTTAAGCGCAGTCTGCAGCTGTCGGGCGAGGTCGAGCAGTCGATCGGGAATGTCTTCCTTCTCGATCTCCGTCAAAAGGCTTGAGACCTTGCCATTGACGCGGCGTCCCATTCTTGCCTCGCGCTCATCGACCTGAGCATTTTCCTTCGCCATTCCGACCCCTAGGTTCAGAGGCGCCGCACGCAGACCCGGCAACCGATATCCAGATGTGAAGTTTATATCAGACTTCCATACAGCAAGACCGGTCGTCCCAAAATCCCGAAAATGTCACAGATGAATACAAACGAAAATAATGGGCGGCCTACGGTGCCAGCCGCCCGTTCGGGGCATGCCCTATCTCAATGTTTCGGCGGCTTTGGCGTGCCGGCCGGAATGGACGTCGTGCTGGTGGCAACCGGATCGCTTGCCGGGAAGGTGTCTTCCAGCCCTTCGTTCAGTTGC
The DNA here is from genome assembly GCF_017313375.1 of Agrobacterium sp. Ap1. Classification (NCBI taxonomy): domain Bacteria; kingdom Pseudomonadati; phylum Pseudomonadota; class Alphaproteobacteria; order Hyphomicrobiales; family Rhizobiaceae; genus Agrobacterium; species Agrobacterium sp. Ap1. The sequence goes on along the minus strand of NZ_JAFLMY010000001.1, from coordinate 461,310 downwards.
TCCTCCAGATCCTGCCTATTTCCTTTCTCGCGTGCGGATTTCTCGACCCGCTTCTGGCTATCGTCGCGCGATGTCGTGTTCGGTGATCCGTTGTTCATGCCCATGATCTCGTCTCCTGTGCTTGAATGGTCCCGACGATAAAAACGGGCGTCGGGTGGGCTTTGTTCCGCCACGGCAAAACAGGTCCCGAGTTTTCGGAACCAAAAGGCGAATGCATGCGTTTGCCACCCGTCAATTCAGCCCTGATGAGTAAGGAGAGGTAGGCAACGGTGTCTGACTCACAGTTGAACGGTGACCCTGCTCGTCAAGATATTGTCAGGCTTATACCGGCTCTTCGCGCATTTGCCCGCACCTTCTGCCGCAACCCCTCGGATGCGGATGATCTGGTGCAGGAAACCCTGATGAAGGCGCTCGCCAATCTCGACAAGTTCGAGCGTGGTACCAGGCTCAAGTCGTGGCTTTTCACGATCATGCGTAACACGTTCTATACACGATCCAAAATTCTCGGGCGCGAGGCGCCGGGCATAGAGGAGAATGTGTCGGGCGACACGCCGATCGCGGCTTCACAGGAAATGGCGGCGCGGGCGCGTGAAGTGCAGCGTGCGTTGCAGAAGCTTCCACCGCATTACCGCGAAGTGCTGACGCTGGTGGCGATCCTGGGAGAAAGCTACGAAGCGACGGCGGTAATCTGCGATTGCGCGGTCGGTACCGTCAAGAGCCGGCTCAATCGCGCTCGCCACCAGATCCTGCAGGAACTGGGGGAAGAGACGGGCTGACGGCCCGCCGCATAAAACCAGGAGGAAACCATGAAATATCTGCTGACTGCAGCTTTCGCAGCTGCCGCCATCACCCTGCCGAGCATGGCGATGAGCCAGGATGCTTCGAAGGCAACGGCCAGATTTGTCGGCTCAGAAGGCAAGGAGATCGGCAAAGCCGACCTTACCGGGACCAAGGCCGGCGTAATGATCGCTGCCGAAATCAGCGGATTGCCGGCCGGTCAGTGGGTTGCCTTCCACGTGCATCAGACAGGGACCTGCGATCATACGACCGGCCATGAATCGGCAGGCGGTCATTTCAACCCCACAAATAAGGAACACGGCTATCTTGCCGCAAACGGCCAGCATGCCGGCGACATGCCGAACCAGTATGTGCCGGCCGACGGCACGCTCAGGGCGCATGTGTTCAATACGGGTGTTACACTGGAAGATGGTGAAAGTGCCATCAAGGGCAGGGCGCTGATGATCCATGCCGGACCCGACGATTATTCCGGCCAACCTTCCGGCAATGCCGGCAAGCGCCTTGCCTGTGCGGTCATCGAATAGGATCAGCTCGTCAGGTCGAGTTCGGGATAATGACGGAAAATTCCGGACTCGCTGAAGGGAAGGCGACGTTCGGATTTCAAATAGGCCGCAATGGACGGACGTTCGGCGACCCTGTCACGAAGAGCAGATAGGTGCGGATAGTCGTTCTCCGCAGCCCCCATCGCCTTTGGAAATGCGTAGTGCAGGCCTTCCATTACCTGAAACAGTGACAGGTCGACATAGGTGAGGCCATGTCCGACGATAAAGCCTTTGCCTGCCGGATTGGTGGGAAGCATCCGTTCGAAATAGCCGAGGAATTTCGGGATGCGATCCCTGATGAAGGCGATTGAGCGGGCCTTGGCTTCCGCCTTCTGATCCTCGTAATAGTCGCCGGTGCTGATCGGATGGTGCGTATCATGGACCTCTGCGATGAAATCTGTGATCGTCAGCTGCAGCCCGTTCGTGATCAGGCGGCTCTTTTCGTCGTCAGCAACGAGCCCGAGCTTCGGGCCGAGATATAAGAGGATGTTGGCGACATGCGAGATGACCAATTCGCCATCCTTCAGGAAGGGTGGGGCGAAAGGCGTCTGGTCATGGCCGTGGCTTCCCTTGAGGAACTCCATCATCGCCTGCGTGCCGGTCGAGCTGCGGCACTTGTCGATATATTTGGCGCCGGCCTCCTCGAGGGCCAGACGGACAAATTCTCCTCGTCCCTGAATGCCGTCCCAATAATAAAGTTCATAGGGCATGCTGTCTGAAAACTCCCTCACTTCAAGAAAAGACATAGGGGTGCCATGAGGTTTTCAAGGCGGCAGTTTCGATCTGCTCGCGATGATTGGTACAATCCTCTCGCATTGAGTGTTCCAACCTCTGTCCTTTCCAACTGTTCCTCCTAATTTACCTTTTGCGCGGGGCCGGTTCGGATATTCACCAAAGGGTCAGGTCCAGGGCGCGGGCGGACAGAAGGCCTTCTGCCGCTTTATCGAGACATGACGAGGGTGCTCATGGCTATTCGGATCACGGCAATCATCATCGCGCTGATGGGGATCGCGCTTGCAGGCGGCGGGGCCTACCTGCTTTCACTCGGCGGAAGCGCCTATTATCTTCTCTGCGGACTTGGCTTTCTCATCGTCGCGGCGCTTCTCATTGCCCGCAAGCTTCTGGCGCTGCATGTCTATGCGGTGATCGTCGTTGCCTCGCTCGTCTGGGCGATATGGGAGGTCGGCTTCGACTGGTGGCAGCTCGGCCCGCGCGGCGGAGTGATCATTCTGTTGGGCATGTGGCTGCTCACGCCGTGGATCCGCCGTCCGCTCGGCTTCATCAGCCCGACGGGCGCACGTTATGGCGCAAGCGCCAAGCCGCTTGCTCTTGCGGTATCGGCTGCTGTTGTCATTGCTGTCGTCTCGATGTTCTTCGATCCACTCGGCCAGAGCGGCGATCTGCCGGAAGAAAAGGTTGCGGCAGCGCCGGTGCTCGGCGGCAATGTGCCGGATGGCGAATGGCATCAATATGGCCGCACGCCCTATGGTCAGCGTTATTCGCCGCTCGACCAGATCAATGTCGACAATGTCGGCTCACTGCAGGAGGTCTGGCGTTATCAGACCGGCGACGTGAAACGGCCGGATGATGTCGGCGAAACCACCTATCAGGTGACGCCGCTGAAAGTCGGCAACGCCCTTTATCTTTGCACGCCGCACAATCTGGCGATCGCGCTCGATGCGGCGACCGGCAAACAGATCTGGAAATATGACGCCAATTCGGGGATGAATCCCGACCGGCAGCATCAGACCTGCCGTGGCGTCAGCTATTACCGGGATCAGGCCGCGCAAGCTGGGGCGGCATGCGCAGAGCGTGTTTACCTGCCGACTGCGGATGCACGGCTGATCGCGCTCGATGCGAAGAACGGGGAGGTCTGCGCATCCTTTGCCGAGGGCGGCACGTTGCATCTCGAAAAGGGCATGAAGTACAATCCCGCCGGCTACTATTATTCCACATCGCCGCCGGCGATCGTTGGCAACAAGATCATCATCGGCGGGGCGGTCAACGACAATTATTCGACTGAGGAGCAGTCGGGCGTCATCCGCGCCTTCGACGTCAATTCCGGGCAACTGATCTGGAACTGGGATTCGGGCAATCCGACCCAGATCCAGCCGTTGCCGGAAGGTCAGACCTATACGACCAATTCGCCGAACAGCTGGTCGGTCTTCTCGGTCGATGAGGAACTCGGTCTCGTCTACATCCCGCTCGGCAACCAGGTGCCGGACCAGCTCGGTATGGGCCGTTCGGAAAACGTCGAGAAATACTCGTCATCGATCGTGGCGCTGGACATCAATACCGGTGCAGACAAGTGGGTGCGCCAGACGGTGCATCACGATTTGTGGGACATGGACGTGCCGGCCCAGCCAGTGCTGATCAATATCACCAAGCCGGACAATACCGTCGTTCCGGCGCTGGTCGGCCCCACCAAGCAGGGTGATATTTATGTGCTCGACCGTCGCAGCGGCGAGCCGATCATTCCTGTCACCGAGCAGCCGGCGCCGGGCGGCACGATCCCCGAGGATCACGCTTCGCCGACACAGCCGATCTCGGCGCTGAATTTCCGGCCGCGCACGCTGGAAGGCCGGGACATGTGGGGCGTCACCATGTTCGACCAGATGGTGTGCCGCATCCGGCTGGAGCAGATGAACTATGAGGGACAGTACACTCCGCCGTCGCTCAACGGCACGATCGTCTATCCCGGTAATTTCGGAACGTTCAACTGGGGTTCGGTCGCGGTCGATCCCGAGCGGATGGTGATGTTCGGCATGCCGACCTATCTCGCTTTTACTTCGAAACTGGTGCCGCGTGCCGACATTCCGCCGAAGGGGCAGGACGAAAAGGGATCGGAGCAGGGGCTGAATCGCAATGACGGCGCACCCTATGGTGTGTTCATGGGGCCGTTCCTCGGACCGCTGAAAATCCCCTGCCAGGCGCCGCCATGGGGTTATGTTGCCGGTGCCGACCTGCGCACCGGAGAGATCGCCTACAAGCATCGCAACGGCACCGTCATGGACATGACGCCTCTGCCCCTGACGTTCAAGGTGGGCGTGCCGGGGATCGGCGGGCCGATGATCACCAAGGGCGGCGTCGCTTTCCTCGGTGCAGCTGTGGATGATTACCTGCGGGCCTATAACCTGACCAATGGCCGACAGCTTTGGGAAGCCCGGTTGCCGGCGGGCGGGCAGGCGACACCGATGACCTATGCGGTGGAGGACGGTCGCCAGTTCGTCGTCATCGTTGCCGGTGGTCACGGGTCGGTCGGGACGACACCGGGCGATTACGTGATCGCCTATGCGCTGCCGAGATAAGTCAATGTGGCTGCGGCGAGATTTGTCGCAGCCATCGCCCTTTTTACGCACGCTAACTTAGGCGTTGTTCACGCTTTGAAATGTACAGTCACTTAATATGACTTCCTATTCCGTGCCATTCCGGTCATGAGACTGTCGACACCCTTTCCGAGTGACGACTCGAAGACCAATTTGACTAAAGAGCTGACAGCATGAAGAACCCAGTCGCAGTAAATCGCCTCGCAGAGAACACCGTCTTTCGTAAGGGCGACGTTTTCGTTCTCTTCGGCGAATTGTTCGGTCGCGGATATGCAACCGGCCTTCTCGACGAAGCAAAGCGGGCCGGCATGACGATCGTCGGTGTGACGGTCGGACGGCGCGACGAGAACAACGCGCTTCGCCCGCTCAACGCCGAAGAACTTAGCGAAGCCGAAGCGCGTCTGGGCGGCAAGATCATCAATATCCCGGTCATGGCCGGCTTCGATCTCGATGCACCTGAAGGCGGCCCGACACCGACCGAACTGCTGACCAAGCTGACCCTGGACAACTGGCAGACAGAAAAGCTCGACTGGGATTATATCCAGAAGTGCCGGGATGCAGGTACCGCGCGGTTCAAGAAGGCCGTTTCCGAAGTCATGACCGTTCTCGACGGCATGATCGGCGAAGGCCGCAACGTGTTCTTCGCCCACACGATGGCCGGTGGCATTCCGAAGGCGAAGGTCTTCCTCGTCATCGCCAACCGCATCTACAAGGGTACGGCCGCCCGCCACATGTCTTCGCAGGCGCTGATCGAAAGCGATCTGGGCAAGCTCATCCTGCAGAATTTCGACGAAGTTTCTGCCATCACCTTCCAGCATCTGATCGATGCAAGCGCCGCGATCCGTGCGCGCGTCGAGGCTGCCGGCAATCAGGTTCGTTACACGGCCTATGGTTACCACGGCACCGCAGTGCTGATCGACGGCGATTATCGCTGGCAGACTTACACGAACTACACCCAGGGTTATGCCAAGATGCGTCTCGAAGGCATCGCGGAAAAGGCCTGGGGTGCAGGCATCAAGGCCAGCGTCTACAATTGTCCCGAAATCCGCACCAATTCTTCCGACGTCTTCACCGGTATCGAGCTTCCGCTGATCCCGCTGCTTCTCGCACTGAAGAAGGAAAATGGCGGCGCATGGGCTGAAAGCCAGTGGCAGGCCTGCGAGAAGCTTCTCAAGGACGAGTTCTCGATGAAGGACGTTCTGCAGAAGATCACCGACATGCAGGGCAGCGCCGTAATGCGTCCGTTCTACGATTTCTCGGCATGGCCGATGGCCAACAGCCAGGAACAGGCTGACCTCACCATCTCGACGTCGAACGAGATTTCCCAGATGCACCGTGACGGAAAGGCTCTGATCAGCGATCTGCTGAGCGTCTTCGTGGTGGAAGCCACCGGCAAGCTCATCTTTGCCGAATCCTCCGAGCCGACCGGCCCGGTCCAGTGGCTCAACCACGACATCGTCGCCCGCCGCCTCAATGCATCGCATGCCGAGGCTGCCGCAGAAGTTGCTGCCTGAGGCATTTTCAGCCCTGCCTGAAAGCAGGGCTATTGGATTTCGATATTGGATCAAGGGTGCGGCGGTTTTCGTCGCACCCTTTTTTGTTGGGCTTTTATCAGTCCCAGGCAGGGACGGTCAGATCGCCAAAATGCTTCTTGAGGATGGCGCGGACCTCCGGCGAGTTCTGGTATGTCCTGACGAATTCCTGAACGCTTTTGTTGGCCTCATCTTCCTTTCGAACGAAGAAACGCAGGGCGTAGCGGGTCTGCACGCCGTCGAAGACGAGAGCCGAATTCGGATCGACACCGAACAGTCCCATGCCGGACGGATATCCCTGGCCGAGATCGACATCATCGAGCGCGCGCGGGATCTGCTGGTTCGGCAGTTCGACAATGTCCAGTTTCTTCGGGTTTTCGACGATGTCGGCTGGAATGGCTGCGGATGTCAGGCCATCCTTGAGCTTGATCAGGCCGATCGACTGCAGCAGTTCGAGTGCCCGGCCGCCGTTGACCGGATCGTCGGAGATCGCCACTTTCGCGCCTTCCGGCAGTTCTTCGATCGACTTGTATTTCTTCGAGTAGAGGCCAAGCTTGGTCAGCGTGCCGACGCCGATCGAGACGAAATCGTAACCGGCCTTCTTGGCATTCTGGTCGAGAAACGGCTGGTGCTGGAAGTAGTTGACGTCGATTTCCTTCGATTTCAGCGCCTCGTTGGGAACGACCCAATCGGTGAACTCGATGACCTCAACCTTCAATCCTTTTTCGGCAGCTTCCTTGGCTGCCTGATTGACGGCATCTGCCGAAAGCCCGGCATTTATGCCGATCCTGATCGGGGCAAATTCTTCAGCCTGGGCAAATGTGGGGGAAGAAATGCCGGCCAGCAGGGTAAGGCCAAGCACGGACAGGATCGCGCTGCGGCGTCCGAAAGGGAGTTTCATGATCAAATTCTTTCCTGTTTTTGAAATGTCGTTCAGCCGGTGACGAGCGGACGATCATGGTCCGAGGACCAGTCCAGCAGCGAGCCGTCGTAGACAACGGAGCGCGCGCCTGCGCCGCTCAGCGTGCGGGCAAAAACGACGTTGCTGGCTGCGACGCCCGCGCCGCAATAGGCGATCAGCGGCGCATCTGGTTTCACACCTGCATCGGCAAATATCTTTTCGATCTGTTGTTGAGAGAGGTAGAGGCCGGTGTCGGGGTCGACGAGAGAAGATGTCGGGACATTGACGCTGCCGGGAATGCGCCCCGGTCGACCATAGGCAATCGGTGCCTCGCCGCGGAAGGAGTCGGCGCCAAGGGCGTTGACCAGAGCCTCGTCTTCCGTGCGGGCGACCACCTCGTCGCTTGCGACGAAGAAGCCGGGTCGATAGGTCCAGCCGAAGGGTTTCAAGGCTGCAGGCCGGGCCTTTGCGGCGCCGGTTTCAACCGGCAGGCCGGCATTGGTCCATGCCTTCCAGCCACCATTCAGCACGGCGGCGTTTTCGAAACCGAAGGCGCGGAGCATCAGCCAGACGCGTGCCGCCCAGCCGGGCTGGCCGGTGGAATAGAGGATGACGCGGCTTTCTGCTGCAATACCGAGCCTGTTCAAGGCATTACCGAATTGTTCGGCCGAGGGGAGGGTGAAAAGCAGGTGGTCGGACGGCGTGGAAAGGTCGCGCTCAAGATCGACGAATTGTGCGCCGGGGATATGGCCCGCTTCGAATGCCCCGCGGCCATCGGCGACCGCAAAGCCGCTACCTCCATCCGTCGGGATGACTGTTGAGGTGCAATCAAGGATGACAACGTTCGGATCATCCAGTTGCGTGCCGATTTCCTCGACCGAAGCGAGGTTTCTTGGATTTTGATAAGTCATGACAATTCTTAGGTTTTTGCTGAAATCGTCATGAGTCTACACAGCCGTTACGCGGCTGGCGGCAATGCGTGTTCCAAAAATCCGGGCGATCTTAGAAAAAGCGTTACAGTCCCTCTCGATCAGATTGATGCGGAGTGTCGAGAGGGCCTGTTGGCGATATCAGATGCCGCGCTGAACCTGATCGAGGCCGGTCACTGCGATGTCATTCCTGACCTCGGTGACACCCTCGATACTACGAGCGATTTCCTCCGCGCGGGCAAGCTCTTCCTGTCTGAGGACGGAGCCTGAAAGCGTGATGGCCGTGCCGCTTGCGGTTACCATGACATCGCTTGCATCGATGCCGCCGGATGAGGCGAGGGCGTCGGAAACGGTTGCTTCCAGCGTTGCCCGGCCGGGAAACTCAACCTCGATTTCCGGCGGCGCCTCGTAGAATTGCTGATGCTTAAAGACCATGTCGATGCCTCCCGTGTTGGAACGGGGAGACAACGCATGGCGTGGTGAATGGTTCAGCGTTGATTTGTCAGGCGCGGGTGCCTGTCACCGTGCCGATCATTTCGCTCAACTGCTGTTGCGAGAAAGGTTTGGGCAGTCGGGGCAGGTGGCTGCCACTGCCGTCGGGCAGTTCGGCATAACCGGTGGCAAGCACGACGGGCAGGCCCGGCCATTCTGTGGCGATCTCGGCGGCGAGTTGCGCGCCAGTCATTTTCGGCATGGAATGGTCGGTAATGACGAGATCGATGCGATTGTCTTCCTGCCTCAATGCCGACAGCGCCTCCGGGCCGCTATAGGCCTCGATCACCTGGTGGCCGAGATCTTCCAGCATCAGGGTCGTGTTCATCAGTACGAGCGCATCGTCGTCGACGGCAAGCACGATAAGCGGGCGATCGCCGAGCTTTTCGCCGTTGCCCGGGGCTTGCGCCTTTTCCTTGGGGCAATCCTCTTCATCAATCGTCGGCAGGAAGAGCGACACGGCGGTGCCTTCATGCCTGACGCTTTCGATCGAGAGCATGCCGCCCGATTGTTCCGTCAGTCCCTGAACCATCGACAATCCCAATCCTGTTCCCTTGCCGACACCCTTTGTCGTGAAGAAGGGGGTCGTCGCGCGCGCGACCGTCTCGGGATCCATGCCCTCGCCGGTATCGCGGACGCATATACGCAGATAGTCACCGCTGCGGAGTTTTCCACCCTCTTCGCCAATTTGGTGACGTTCTGCGCTGATCGTCACTGTTCCGCCTTCGCCCATCGCATCGCGGGCATTGACCACGAGATTGAGCAGGGCGGTTTCGAGCTGCACGCCGTCGGTGAGGACATGTGGCAGGTTCGGTGGGAAGCGGGTTTCGATACGCATCGATGAACGCAGCGAGCGTTCGAGAAAGTCCATCATGCCGGCGACCAGCGACTGTACGTCGACCGGGCGCATGTTCAATTCCTGCCGGCGGGAAAAGGCGAGCATGCGCTGCGTCAGGGCCGCGCCGCGTTCTGCACCCTGAAGCGCATTGTCTATCAGCGGGCGAAGGGTCGGGTCGTCGGGCATGCGCTTGCGCAGGATTTCGAGACTGCCCATGATCGCCATCAGCAGGTTGTTGAAATCGTGGGCGATACCGCCGGTCAGCTGGCCGATCGCCTCCATCTTCTGCGCCTGGAACAGGTCTTCACGGGTCTTGGTCAGCGCCTTTTGCGCCTCGACCTTTTCCGTCACGTCCCGGGTGATCTTGGCAAAGCCGATCAGATTTCCGCTTTCATCACGGATGGCATCAATGACGACATGGGCCCAGAAAGTGGTACCGTCATTGCGTTGGCGCAGCCCCTCCCGCTCGACCCTGCCGACACGGCGGGCGATATCGAGATTGCGCTCGGGCTCACCCTTCCCCTGGTCCTCGTCGGTATAGAAGTGGGAAAAGTGCCTGCCGATCGCTTCGTCAGCGGTATATCCCTTGATGCGCGCGGCGCCGGCATTCCAGTTGGTGACGAAGCCATCGGGATCGAGCATGTAAAGTGCATAGTCGCTGACGCCGTTGACAAGCAGCTGGAATTTTTCCTCGCTGAGCCGCAGCTCCGCTTCCGCTTTCTTTCGCTCCGTCAGGTCACGTGTCACCTTGGCGAAACCCAGAAGGTGGCCATTACGGTCCCAGATCGGATCGATGATGGCATGAGCCCAAAAGCGGGTGCCGTCCTTGCGGATGCGCCAGCCTTCGCTTTCGTAATGACCGTGGGCTACCGCGGCTTCGATGGCCTGCTCCGGCAGACGGTCGAGGCGGTCCTCATTGGTGTAGAAGCGGGAGAAATGGTGACCGAGGATTTCGGCCGCCTCATAACCCTTGAAACGCTGTGCGCCGGCATTCCAGCTGACGACATGGCCGGATGGATCGAGCATGTAGATGGCATAGTCCGAGATTGCATCCACCAGCAGCCGATAGCGCTCCTGGTCGAGCAGTGAAACGTCGTGACTTTCCATCATTGCATGCATGTTCCCCCCGAAGCCGCACTCTCTCGCGGCTGGGCGCTATCTAACGCACAAACCGAAATTTCGTTCCCGCGGATTTTCTCAATTTACGCTGTATCTTGCTGATACCACTTTATCCGATAGCCTGCCAGAAAAACGGCCATTAACTTGAACAACTCATTACTAAACGTTTCTTTGTACTGGCGGCGTCAATTCCCGTATCAGTTGCTGAAGGCTGCGCTGATCTGAAGCGCCCGTCTTATCGTAGACCGCGCCCAACTGGGATTTGACCGTTCCATCGGAGACGCCCTGCGCTTCGGCAATCTGGTTGCGTGTCAGGCCTTCGGCGACATAGCCTACGACACGACGTTCGGCCGGGGTTAGTGCAAAAAGTGCCGCGACGGCTTCCAATGCTGTCTGTGTCACGGTTCCTGCGGCAGCTACGAAAATTGCGGCGGCGGCGTTGCGCTCATATCCACCGCCCTCTCGTCGGCGCTGGAGAGGCAGGACATGCGCAACTGCCGGCCTTTCGCTCGAGCCAAGCGGAACGTCGATGCCCGCGGCGCCGAGCCTGATTTCATCGCGCGCACCAAGCAGGACAGCGGTCGATAATGCGTTGCAGGCATACTCATTCAGGCAGGTCAATTTGCCGGCATGGGCGCGCAGGACATGTTGTTCGCGCAGTCTTGCTTCAGCAGTCTCGTTGGCAAAGAGGATCGACATGTCGTCTGCGACGATGAAGACCGCATGGTCGAGCGCGTTGATCACCTGGCGAAGAACGGCGCTCTTATCCCGCTCGATCTCCAACATGTCATGGATCGTTACCGCCCGCCTGATATGCGGGCCGAGCAGGCCAAGGAGATTGAAGATCGCCGGATCCTTCGGTTGATATTTGACCGAAATGTTGATCGTACCGACGCGTTGCGGGCGTTTCAGGATCGCCATGTCGATCGAGTTCAAAACGCCGTAGCGGGAATGGAAATTGCGATAGAGATCGCCGCGCTGCCAGACGTCTTCGCCGTCTGGGCCGTAAAGTGCGAACATCCGCTCCAGCGTATCCGGTTCGTCGAGTTCCATCCGGTGCAGCAGATGGAAGAAGGGCACATCCTTCGCATATCGAATGAGGGTGCGTATGGCTTCCTCGTCATCGCAGGCGATTTGCGCAAGGCTTGCGGATCGGGTCTGCGTATCGAAGACCGCAATGGTCGTCAGAAAGCCGTCAATCCTTTCGTTGATCAGACGCATGGCATTGGGCCACGACGCCTCGCTGGCGACGCAGTCGTAAATCGCGCCGATGATTTCAGACAGTTTCTGGTCCATGCGATGATCCTGCGCCTGCCGTGCCATGGCGGTCAATCTTGACAATCTGCAATTGTGATAATGTTTCGGAAAATATTGTTCATCCCCCGCACGGGAGATGCGCGGAGCGCCGTCTTTCCTAGAAATTGCGCCGGCCGGACGGGAGTTCCGGCATCAAGCACATTTTTTGGAGATGACACGCATGACGCGAATAAAAACGTTGTTGGCAATGCTTCTCGTATCTGCCGCCTTGCCGGCGGTGGCTGTTGCGGGCGGCGGCCTGCCCGACAAGGTGCGGGAGGCAAATGCCCGGTTCAAGGATGTGAAACAAGCGGTGAAGGAAGGCTATTCGCCCATTCCCTGCACGAGTGGCGTGGATGGCGGGGCGATGGGCATTCATTATGTCAATGCCGAGCTGATCAAGGACGAGGCTATCGATCTCTCCAGGCCCGAGGCCGTGATGTACGAGCCGGACACGCATGGCCGTATGGAATTGGTGGCGGTGGAATATATCACGACCAAAGGTCCGGCCAATCTGGAGGGGCAGTTGTTCAGCCTGACCGGAGCGCCCAATCGATACGGACTGCCGGCTTTCTACGAGCTGCATGTCTGGGCCTGGCGCAAAAACCCCAAGGGCACGTTTGCCGACTTCAATCCGAATGTCAGCTGCGAGCACGCTCATGCCCAGGCAGAGACGCCCGGGCCGACAAAAAGGCAGGCATTGCTGTCGACGGCTGCCGGTCACGTCCAGTAACTGCGCCAGGCAGGCGTCTCATTATTCCATCAAGGAGAATTCCTATGCCTCAATTCGTTATCGAGCGAAACATCCCTGGTCTTGGAGACATGGACCAGCAGACACTGAAGGAAATTTCGGCCAAGTCGAACGCGGTCGTCGATGGGCTGGGTGAGCCCTATACCTGGATCACCAGCTATGTGACCGGCGACAAGATGTATTGCGTCCACGAGGCCGAAAGCGCCGAGGCGATCTATCGTCACGCCAGAGAGGGCGGATTCCCTGCGGACCGCGTGACGGAGATCACCGGCCTCATCGGACCGCATTCGGGCCGGTGAGCGCGGTGGAGGGCGGCCGGCGAGGGGGCCGCCCTCCACTTATTCAATCCGTCTTTCTCCTGCAGCCAGAGGTTTTGCCGCCTGCGCCAATGTTGACAGTTTTCCTTTTATGAATTACGACTGACGAAAATTAAAATTCGTCAGTCGTAATTTGTGAGGGCTTATGGATAGTGCCGACATGCAGGCCGAAGCCGTGCGTCAGGAAAACATCACCCGGATTCTCGATGCGGCCGAGCGGCTGTTCAAGCACTACGGTTATTCGAAGACGAATGTTGCCGACATCGCCAAGGATCTGGGGATGTCGCCGGCAAACATCTATCGGTTCTTCTCGTCCAAGTCTGAGATTCACCGGGCGCTGGCTGACAGGCTGTTGAATTCCGGCCGTGCGGTCGCGCTTGAAAATGCCGCGCGGCCTGTGAGTGCCGCAGAGCGAATACGCGACCATTTCCTGCAGCAGCACGCCATCACGGTGGAGACCCTGCTGCATGAGAACAAGGTGCACGAGATGGTAATCGTCGCCATTCAGGAGCAGTGGTCGGTGATCGAGGACCACATCATGCAGATGCGCGCGATCGTTGCCGGCATCATCCGCGAGGGTATTGTCGCCGGTGAGTTTCGCGCTCAAGATGCAGACGCTGCCGCGGAATGTCTTTGTGATAGTACGGTGACCCTCTGTCACCCGCAAATCATCGCCGAATGCCTGATCGAGAACCGTCGCACGACGCCGGCCGATCTGGTCGATTTCGCCATCAGGGCGCTGAAATAGAAACACCTCGAAATCAATAGCCGGTGTCTTGAGGGCACCTTCTTCAATCGCCACCGGGAGTGGGGGCCATGTCCGTGATCCAAATTCGACGTTCTTGCGTTTTCGCAAAAGGGCTGCTTGTCGCAGTCGCTCTCAGCGCCCTTACGGCTTGCTCGGAAGAGAAAAAGGTTGAGGCACCTGATCCCGTCCGGCCGGTGAAGGTCGTCGAGATCGGTGGACCGGAGATCGGCCGCAGCCTCGTCTATTCCGGTTCCGTACGTGCCCGCACCGAGATGAACCTCGGCTTCCGCGTTGCCGGCAAGATCACCGAGCGCCTTGTCGATGTGGGTGACCGGGTTGAGCCCGGCACCATTCTCGCAAGGCTTGATGCTGTCGATTACCAGCTTTCGGTCCGTCGTGCAGATGCCGATCTTACCTCGGCGCAGAAGCAGGTTGAGATTACCGGGCTTGCCCGCAAGCGCGCCGAAACGCTGGCTGAAAAGAGCGTTACCTCCCAATCGCAGCTCGAACAGGCACAACTTGCCGCCGATCAGGCGCAATCACAGCTGCAATCGGCTGAATCGGCTCTCGAAGAGGCGCAAAACCAGGTTGCCTATACCGAGCTGAAGGCAACGCAGAACGGCATCGTGACGACTGTCAGCGCTGATGTCGGCCAGGTTGTCAGCGCCGGAACGACGGTGGTTGCCGTTGCCGTCGATGGCGAGAAGGAAGTGCAGATTGCGGTGCCGGAAACGGATATCGTGCATTTCAAGCCGGGCAAGGCGGTCAAGGCCAACTTCTGGTCGGCAAGGGATCTGGTGCTCGAAGGCAAGGTTCGCGAAGTTGCCGGTAGCGCCGATGCGCAGTCCCGTACCTTTGCCGTCCGCGTCAGCCTTCCAGCCGACGACCGTGTGCTGATCGGCATGACGGCAACGATCGATGCGGTCGAGGACAATGTGGTGCCGACCTTCGGCGTGCCGCTCGCAGCGCTTGCCCAGAAGGACGGCAAGCCGGTCGTCTGGATCGTCGAGCGCGACAAGGGCGAGGTCAGCTCCCGCGCCGTCAAGGTCGCCGGTTATGGCGACAGTGTCGCCCGCATCTCGGAAGGGCTTGCCAAGGGTGACCTCGTGGTCTCTGCCGGTACCCAGTTCATGCGGGACGGGTTGAAGGTCAAACTGCCCGAGACGGTTGCGTCACGCTTCGGCAGCGTTTCGACCCAGTCCACTGCTTCGATACAGCCTTAATCGCCCTGCGCTGAAAAGGACAACCCCAATGAGTTCTTCCAATCAGGCACATCCGCAGCAAAAGGGCGGTTTCAATCTGTCGCGCTGGGCGATCGGCCATCCGAGCATCGCGCGCTTCCTGTTCGGCCTCATCATCGTCATGGGTGCACTCGGCATCATGAACATGGGGCAGAAGGAAGATCCCGACTTCACCTTCCGCGTCATGGTGGTGCAGAGCGCCTGGCCGGGCGCCTCGGTCGACGAGATGCAGAACCAGGTGGTCAACAAGATCGAGCGCAAGCTGCAGGAAACTCCGCATCTCGACTGGATCAAGTCCGATACGCGCGCCGGTTTTTCGATCTCGACCATCCAGGTCAAGGGCGATACGAATGCGCAGGACGTGGCAGACGCCTTCTACCAGGTGCGTAAGAAGATCAGCGACATCAAGCAGGACCTGCCGACCGGGCTGCGCGGCCCCTATTTCAACGACGAATTCGGTGACACCTATATCACCCTGCATGCAATTACCGGCGACGGTTACGGTTATCCGGAGCTGAAGAAGTTCGCCATCCAGGCGCGTGACATGCTGCTTACCGTGCCGGGTGTCGAAAAGGCGACCATTCTCGGCGACCAGCCGCAGAAGATCTTCATCGACGTTTCCTCGAAGGCGCTTGCCGAGCGTGGCCTGACCGTCACCGACATCCAGACGGCACTCGCCGGCCAGAACGATATCGATGCATCCGGCAGCGTCCAGACCGCCGACCGTTCGGTGCGCATCTCTGTCGAGGGCGGCGTGACGACGCCGGAGGATATTCGCGAACTGAGGATCAAGACCGGCAACCAGGTCATCCGGCTCGGCGATATCGCCACCGTCAAGGACGGGCTGGTCGATCCCTATGAGCGCAAGTTCCGTTTCAATGGACATGACAGCGTGCAGCTGGGCATCGTCATGGCGAACGGCTTCAAGGTGACGGATGTCGGCCACAACGTCGAGGCAATGTACGAGCGTTTTGCCGAAACGCTACCGATCGGTGCCGAAGTGCACCAGATTTCCAACCAGCCGGAAGTCGTGACCGAAGCTGTCGGCGAATTTACCCAGGCACTGATGGAGGCGCTGGCAATCGTGCTCGTCGTCTCGCTGATCTCGATCGGCTGGCGTTCGGGCATCGTGATCGCGATCGCCATTCCGCTGGTACTCGCAGCAACGCTCGCCATCATGTATTATCTCGGCATCGAGCTGCAGCGTATCTCGCTCGGCGCGCTGATCATTGCTCTCGGCCTGCTGGTCGATGACGCGATGATCGTGGTCGAGATGATGGAGCGGAAGCTGGAAGAGGGGCTTCCGCGGCTCGAGGCTGCGACCTTCGCCTATTCCTCCACCGCCTTCCCGATGCTGACCGGCACGCTGATCACCACTGCGGGCTTCATTCCGGTAGGCTTCGCGGATTCGACCGCTGGTGAATATGTCCGCTCGCTGTTCTATGTGGTCGGCATCGCGCTGGTCGTGTCGTGGTTCGTGGCAGTCTACTTCACGCCTTGGCTCGGCTACATGCTGTTGAAGCAGCGCGCCCATGCGGGGACAGGCCATCATCACGACGCCTATGATACGCGGATGTATCGCGGCGTGCGGCATGCGGTGACCTGGGCCGTCCGCCACAAGGCGATTATCCTTCTCTCCACGCTCGGCATCTTTGCCGGCAGCTTGTGGTCGTTCCAGTTCATTCCGCAGAGCTTCTTCCCGCAATCGTCGCGGCCGGAAATCCTGGTCGACATGTGGCTGCCGGAAGGGACCGCGATCGAGGAAGTGGAACGTCAGGCCAAGGCGCTCGAAGACAAGATCATGCGCGATCAGGACAAGACCTTCATCGCCACCTTTATCGGTGAAGGCGCACCGCGCTTCTTCCTGCCGCTCGACCAGCAGCTTCGCAACCCGAACTATGCCCAGTTGTTGATCATGTCCAAGGGGCTGGAAGAGCGCGAACGGATGATCGTCAAGTTGCGGCAGATACTGGCCGACGATTTCCCGACCGTGCGCAGCAAGGTTGACCGCCTGTTCCTCGGCCCGCCGACCGGCTGGCCTGTGCAGATGCGCGTCATCGGTCCGGACAAGGCGGAAGTGCGCCGTATCGCCGATCAGGTGAAGGAGCGTTACCATCAGAACCCGCTTTTCGGTTCGATCCACGACGACTGGATGGAGCCGGTGCCGGGCATGAAGCTGGTGATAGATCAGGACCGCGCCCGGGCGCTCGGCGTCTCGTCTCAGCGCGTGCGGCAAATGCTGCAGGCTGCAACCGCCGGTGCTCCACTTGCCGATTTCCGCGATGGCGAGGAAACAGTCTCGATCGTCCTGCGCGAACCGGATGCGACCCGCGACCTGCTCTCTGCCGTGCAGTCGGTCTATGTGCCGACCGATTTCGGTGGCTTCGTGCCGGTGTCGCAGATCGCCGAAGTCGTGCCCGTCATGGAGCAGGGGATCGAATGGCGGCGCGACCGCCTGCCGACGATCACCGTCAAGGCAACGCTGCCTGATGGTATCGAGTCGACCCAGGCATCGATCAACTTCTACAATTCCATCGCCGACCTGAGATCTGCACTTCCGACCGGTTACAAGATCGAGATCCAGGGTGGCGCGGAGGATGCTGCCGAAAGTCAGGCATCGATTGCCGCCAAGGCGCCGATCATGCTGCTCGTCATCATGTTGCTCCTGATGATGCAGCTGAGGCATTTCGGCAAGGCGATGCTGGTGCTGGCCACCGGTCCGCTCGGCATCATCGGCGCTGCAATGGCGCTGTTGATCACCGGCGCGCCTTTCGGCTTCGTGGCGATCCTCGGTGTCATCGCGTTGCTCGGCATCATCATCCGCAATTCGATCATCCTGATCGACCAGATCGACCAGGATATTACGGCGGGCATGCATCGTCAGGAGGCGATCATCGGCGCTGCCGTGCGCCGTTTCCGGCCGATCATGCTGACCGCAATGACGGCGGTGCTGGCGCTGATCCCCATCTCCTGGGGTCTGTTCTGGGGACCGCTCGCCTATGCGATGATGGGCGGTATCATGGTCGCCACCGTGCTGACCATCCTGGTCCTGCCTGCGGGTTACGCCCTGTTCTTCGGCCGCGAGCCGAAGGTGAAGGAGGGCGAAAACGAGAAGCCGCCTGCCAATCAGGGTGATCTGTTCGAAGGTCGTCGGGATCTACCGATGGCTGCGGAATAAGAGCTTGGGCGCCGGCCTGTTCAGGCAGGCGCCCTCGCTCCGTCTATCTCGCCGATGCGGCAATCCGGTCCGATATTTTGTCTGGCCTCACCGCTTTGCCGCCCGTTATGATCGGGAACCGTCAATGACATCTCGAGGCAGGCATGAGCGACAGCGCAGTTCAGACCGACGAAATCCTTTTCGACCGCATCGGGTCGGCGGCGATCATCAGGCTCAACAGGCCGAAGGCGCTGAACAGCCTCAACC
Source organism: Agrobacterium sp. Ap1 (assembly GCF_017313375.1). Classification (NCBI taxonomy): domain Bacteria; kingdom Pseudomonadati; phylum Pseudomonadota; class Alphaproteobacteria; order Hyphomicrobiales; family Rhizobiaceae; genus Agrobacterium; species Agrobacterium sp. Ap1. The sequence continues at coordinate 443,056 of NZ_JAFLMY010000001.1, read as the reverse complement.
TTGCCATGGTGCATGCGATGAAGCCGGCGATGGAGCGCTTCGCCGGAAGCCCTGAGATTTCCTGCGTTATCTTGATGGGCGAGGGCGAGCGTGGGCTTTGCGCCGGCGGTGATATCCGGGCCATCTATCAGCTCGGCAAGGCCAATGATCCGGAAGTTACCCGGTTCTGGCGCGAGGAATTTCCGATCAACTACACGATCGCGCGTTATCCCAAACCCTATGTGGCAGTGATGGACGGCATCGTCATGGGTGGCGGCGTCGGGGTCGCGTCGCATGGAAAGCACCGGATCGTTACCGAACGGACGAAGCTTGCGATGCCGGAAACCGGGATCGGTTACGTGCCCGATGTCGGTGCGACATGGCTTCTGCCGCGTGCACCGGGTGAGGCAGGGACGTGGATGGGATTGACCGGCGAGATCGTCGGTGCCGCGGACGCGATCTATGCAGGTTTCGCGGATTACCATGTGCCTTCGGAACAGCTCGGTGCGATGACAGAAGCGCTGAGCGCGCTTCGTGCCGGGGCGTCGGATGCGGATGTTGCTGCGGTGATCGGCAGGTTTTCGACCGCACCGGGAGAGAGCAGGCTTGAAGGGCAGCGGGCGCTGATCGACCGAGTATTTTCCTTCGATACCATCGAAGGGATCCTTGCGGCATTGGACAGGGAAGAAGGCGATTTCGCCGAGTTCACGCGGGGCGTGATCGTCAAGCGTTCGCCGACAAGCCTCAAACTGACGCTGAGATTGCTGCGTGCCGGGCGGAAAAGCTCAAGCCTGGTGGAATGCCTGGAGCGGGAATTCACCGTCGCTTCGGAGCTTCTACGCAACCGCGATTTCTATGAGGGCGTGCGTGCTGCGGTGATCGACAAGGATCGCAATCCGCAATGGCAGCCTGCGACGCTTTCCGAGGTGACGGAGGCGGAGCTGGATCGGTATTTCGTCGGCGGGCATGCGCCGTTGTTTGCCGATCACCGGTTGTAGTGGTCTGCGGACCTTGAGCGAGGATATACCCCCTATGCCCTGCCGGGCATCTCCCCCACAAGGGGGGAGATCAGCAAGATGCCTGCGCCCAGTCCCCAAGCAAATGTCATCTTTATCTTGGCTGAATTCTGCGCCGAATAGGAAGCGAAGGTCGTGCCAAGTGTGATCTCCCCCTTGTGGGGGAGATGCCCGGCAGGGCAGAGGGGGGTAATGGCTGCAAACTCCCATATACACGCAGGCTCGCGCCGGCGTGGTTGAAGCGGGAATGGGGCAGGCAGTGGGTATCGGGGTATGAGGTAGATCTTGGTCTGCCTGCCCCGGCCGGTTCATTTGGTCTTTCCGGGACTTGTCAGTTCCCGTTTGACCGCATTCACGACCATCACCGGAAACCGAGTTGCGACCCGTTGCGAAGGAGGCCGGTTCGCGAACCCGGTTCCCATCCGATGACGGGGATATTGTCGCGCTATCGCCCGGCGTGAGGATGAAACGGACCCGGCATTCGGGCCAAGTCCTTTCGGTGCCACGGGAATAATTTCGGTGCCGGGTGATATCATCCCCGCCAAACGCAGGCATTGTATCATGTCGCCCCGTGTGCAGGCGGCGTGTCAGGCCGACTGCGGAACGCGGGCGATGACCTTGATTTCGAAATCGAAGCCCGAGAGCCATGTGGTGCCGATGGCCGTCCAGTTGGGATAGGGGGGCGAAGGGAAGATCCGGCTCTTCACCTCCATGATCGTGCCGAACTGGTTTTCGGGGTCGGTGTGGAAAGTCGTGACGTCGATGATGTCGTCGAGCCCCGCGCCGGCCGCCTTCAGGACGGATTTGAGATTGTCGAAGGCCAATTTTACCTGTGCCTTGAAATCCGGTTCCGACGTGCCGTCCTCGCGGCTGCCGACCTGGCCCGAGACGAACAGGAGATCGCCGGAACGAATGGCGGCGGAATAGCCGTGCTGCTCATAAAGAGCGTGGCGGTTCGGTGGGAAAATGGTTTCGCGCTTTGTCATGATCTGACCTTTCCTTGCAATTTCTGGAATCGCGCATCCGATGGAATGCGACTTCACAAGCCGGGGTCGAATATGATATACGGCCCGTATGTAGATTGGTCGCATACGTCTCGTATGTCAAGTTCATATACGTAGCGTATCTGAAATCCGGAGTCCGTCATGGCTGGAAAACGTCTGGAAAAGATGGAGGAGAACCGCGCGAAGCTGATCGCGGCGGCGCGTAAGGCCTTTGCGGAAAAGGGTTATGCGAATGCCTCGATGGACGATCTGACGGCGGAGGCCGGGCTGACGCGCGGGGCGCTCTATCATAATTTTGGCGACAAGCGTGGCCTGCTGGCGGCGGTTGTCGATCAGCTAGACGGGGAGATGGCGGCCCGTGCCCGAGAGATTGCAGCAAAGAAGGCATGCGGCGACGAGGGAGATATCTGGCAGGCGCTGCTCGCCGAAGGAGCGGCCTATATCGAGATGGCGCTCGACCCGGAAATCCAGCGGATCGTGCTGCTCGACGGGCCGGCGGTGCTTGGCGATCCGTCGCAGTGGCCGAGCCAGAACAGCTGCCTTGCCGAGACGCGCAAGGGGGTGCGGTCTCTGGTCGAAAGCGGGGTGATGAAGCCCGTCGATATCGAGGCCGCGTCGCGGTTGCTAAACGGTGCGGCGCTCAACGCCGCGCTCTGGGTCGCAGCAAGCGACAACCCGGCGGAGGTGCTGCCCAAGGCGGTGGAAGCTTTTGCGCTGATGGCGGGCGGATTGAAGGCGTAGTCGCGATATTTGTTGGCTGGCAACCGATTTCCTTGTTTCGGCGTTATGGTATTCACGTCCATCGCCGTTAAGAGGATCTGTCCTTGAGTTCTGACGAAATGCTTCATTTTCCGGATGACGATGCCCTTTTCCGGAGCGAAGCGCGATATCGCGCGCTTTTCGAGGCGATCGACGAAGGTTTCTGCATCATCGAATTCATCGACGGTCCGCATGGGCCGCTAAGCGACTATGTTCATATCGAAGCCAATACCGGTTATGAACGGCAGACGGGGATTGCCGATATCGTCGGGAAAAGGCTGCGGGAGATCGAGCCCGATGCAGCGGACAAGTGGATTGCTCTTTACGGCGATGTGCTGAAGACCGGCAAGACGGTTCGCTTCGAGCAGAAATTCGAGGCGATCGGCCGGCACATAGAGGTGTCGAGTTCACGGGTGGAGCCTGCGAGCCTAAGGCAGGTCTCGGTCATGTTCCGCGACATCACCGCTCGCAAACAGGCCGAGGAAGCATTGCGTGCCAGCGAGGCGGTGGCTCGTCGAAACGTTCAGCGGGTACAGCTCGCACTCGCCGCAGGTGCTATCATCGGCACCTGGTTCTGGGACGTGCAGGCCGACCGCTTCACCGGAGACGACGCTCTGGCGACCGCCTTTGGACTGGATCCGGGACTCGGCCACAGCAATCTAACGCTCGACCAGGTTACAGAAACGGTCCATCCCGACGACAGGGCGGGGCTGTTGGAGGCAATTGCCGATGCCTTGAAGCGCGGTGGCCCGTATATCCATCAATATCGCACGAGGCGACACGACGGGAACTATTACTGGCTCGAAGCAAATGGTCGAGTAGAACTGGGACCGGACGGGAAAGCCCTGAATTTTCCCGGCGTGCTGATCGACATAGAACAGCGACGTTCGGTCGAGGCAGAGCGCGACAAGGCGACTTCTGACCTCAAGGCGCTGAACGAGACGCTGGAGCAGCGCGTGGCCGAGCGCACAGCCGAGCTGATGCGTGCCGAAGAACAGTTGCGCCACTCCCAGAAGATGGAGGCGGTTGGCCAGCTGACCGGCGGGCTGGCGCATGATTTCAACAATCTGCTGGCCGGCATTTCCGGCTCGCTTGAGTTGATGCAGACGCGGCTGGCGCAGGGTCGGATCAGTGACCTTGATCGTTATCTTACTGGTGCGCAGGGGGCTGCCAAACGCGCCGCTGGCCTGACGCAGCGATTGCTTGCCTTTTCACGCCGGCAGACGCTCGATCCGAAGCCGGTGCTTCTCAACCGCCTTGTTTCTGGCATGCAGGACCTGATTACCCGCAGCGTCGGGCCGACAATCCATGTGGAGACTGCATTTGCCGGTGGGCTCTGGACCACATTCGTGGATGTTGGGCAGCTCGAAAATGCTTTGCTCAACCTGTGTATCAATGCACGCGATGCGATGCCCGACGGTGGCAAGCTGACGATCGAGACATCCAATCGCTGGTTCGACGAGCGGGCTGGCCGCCAGCGCGGTCTTCCGCCTGGGCAATATGTGTCGCTCTGCGTCAGTGATACCGGGACGGGCATGTCGCCGGAAATCGTCGAACGCGCCTTCGATCCGTTCTACACGACCAAACCGATCGGGCAGGGTACGGGTCTCGGGCTTTCCATGGTCCATGGTTTTGCCGGTCAATCCGGTGGTACGGCGCGGATTTATTCGGAACCTGGCAAGGGAACGATGATCTGCATATACCTGCCGCGCCATCTTGCCGATGACGTGGGTGAGGAGGATGTGGTCGATGTGACCGCAACACCGCACTCCGCCGAGCACGAAACTATCCTGGTGGTCGATGACGAGCCGCTGGTGCGCATGGTGGCCGTCGAGATACTCGAAGAGCTTGGCTATCACGTGCTTGAGGCCGCTGATGCGCCGACGGCGCTGAAGATCATCAATTCAGGCCAGCCGATCGATCTCCTGGTAACCGATGTCGGTCTGCCTGGCGGCATGAACGGGAGGCAGCTGGCGGATGCGGTGCGTGCGGAGCGGCCCGACTTCAAGGTGCTGTTCGTCACCGGTTATGCCGAAAACGCTGTGCTGAACCACGGCCACCTGGAGCATGGCATGCATGTGATGACCAAGCCGTTCCTCAGCGATGCTTTTGCGCGGCGGGTAAAGGATCTGCTGTCGGAATAGGCCGGCGGTCATTGTCGTTACTGGCTCGGATGCTCGATGCGGTAGAGGCTTGCAAAACCTTCGTCGGCGACCAGATGAACGGTGTCGATTACCGGCATCGGATGGTCCGGGCTGGCCATATCCGCATTCAGCACCAGCACATAGTCGAAGCGGCTCTTCCAGTCCGCCATATAGGGTGCATAATCCGGTGCCGGTTCGTTGAGCATATCGGTGGGTATCGGAATGCCTTCCGGTACTGCGATCTCGCTCCAAGGCTCTCTGACGCGCAGCGGCTGCTTGCCGGTTGCCGTGAACAGATATGGCATGAAGGCATCCCGCTCGAAGCTTACCAGCGCGGGGTAATGGATATAGCTCGGAAACATGCTGCCGACTATACGCCCGACTGGCATGTTCACCAGATCTTCGGGAGCCGTTTGCGCATGGGCCGGCAGAACTGCACTGCCGGGCTCGACCTGTTGCAGCGCCCGTTCCATGGCTGCGATATCCGCATTACGCTGCAGCCACACATATTCGATGTAGACCGTGCGGGAGACGACAAGAATAAGGACCAAAGGCAATGCCAGGGATGACAATCGTCCCTTTACCTGCGGCCTTAACCCTGCTGCGGCAGCAAGGGTCATCATGCATGGCAGGCGGACGTCCATGCCTCCGGTCGACAGGACAGTCGTCGGCATGAACATCGACAGAATGCCGGTGACGATCGCAACCAGTACGAGACCCAAATGCACGGTCATGGTCCTGTACCGGATGGTTTCCCTGACAAGCACGATAAAAAGCGCCAGGTAGATCATATCGATGCGCGCATCATAGGTTCTGAAATAGATGAGCAGAACCTGCAGCGAGCGTATGGCTGACGGATTGTCCCAGTGCATGCTGTCGAGCAGAGATGTATCTGCCTGACCTGGCAATGAAGGGCCGAACAGAAGAAAGATGACCAGCGGCAGGAAAACGGGGATGATCGCGAGCATCATCCGGCCCGTGGCGGCAGCAAACGTTTTGGCTTGCCGCAGAGGGGCGGCCGATGGCCCAAAAGCCAGTGCTGCCAGCAGCGCGGTGTAGAACAGAAGGCCGAAAGGATGCGCGGTCAGGAGGATCGCTGCGCAGATTGCTCGCAGCGCAAGGACGACGGCAAGACCGCGATGCTTTAAGCATTCATCGAGATAGGCAAAGACCAAAGCAAGCCCAAGGCTGATCGAAAAGCTCAGAAAGCCGAAGAGAAGGACGGCATTCCAGGCCAGTGCGAAGCAGAGCAACTGCCACCAGTGAAAGCCGCCGAAGAGCTTGCGATTGAGGAGGGTGACACCGATCGGCGGCAGGAGGAGGGCCAGCCCGAGGACGAAGGGGGCGATAAAATCCATCGTTGCGATCTTGCCGATTACGAAGGCCAGAAGGTCGATGGCAATATTGGTCCAGGCGACGTTCCAGTCGATCTGGTAGAATTGCGACATCATCGGGCGCTCGATGCCGCCGGCGAGAAGCCAGAGCCGTACATAGTGGTTGGCATAATCGGTCATCGGCGGAAAGCGTACCGAAAGGACCGGGATCAGTGAAATGAGCGCGACGAGAATGATGAGAGCCACGATCCGTCGATCGGAAACGCGGGCGGCTTTCCTTTCGCCAGCCGTCGTTGTCGCGATGTCATCCGTTTCCGGTGTCATCGTCATACTTGCTCCCTAGCGAGAAATGCGGTTTTCCGATCGCGGATATTCGGTCACGGCTTTCCTGAGGCTCTGGATGTCACCCGGGGTTTCCGCCATCGCGTCCTTGCGGCAGATCCTGCCAATGGTGAACAGGGGGCGGCCCTTGACCTCTTGAACGACACGGCCGAGATATTCGCCGAATACCCCCATGACGAAGAGCTGCGTGCCGGAAAAGAAGGAAATCGCGACGACGGAGCTGGCCCAGCCCGGTACGACATTGCCGACCGACCACTGGAACACGGCGTAGAACAGGATGGCGAAGGCGAACAGCGACGACATGAGGCCAAGCCAGACGGCGGCGCGCAACGGCTTGGTGGAGAAGCTGGTCAGGGCGTCAATGGCAAGCGAGATCATCTTGCGCAGCGGATATTTGGTTTCGCCGGCAAAACGCGCATCCCGTGCATAAGGAAAGGCGGCCTGTCGCCCGCCGATCCAGCTGACCATGCCGCGGATGAAGCGGTGCCTTTCGGGCATATTGTTGAGGATATCGACGACCGGGCGCGACATCAGCCTGAAATCACCCGTATCTTCCGGAATGGCAACCGACGAGAGCCTATTCAGCAAACGATAAAAGACAGTTGCTGTCAGTCGCTTGAATGTGGTCTCTCCGGCGCGGGCAATGCGTTTCCCATAAACGACGTCGTAACCTTCATCCATAAGCCTTGCCATTAAAGGCAGCAATTCGGGAGGATCTTGCAGGTCGGCGTCGATCAGGAGAACGCGATTTCCCGCCGCAATGGAAAGTCCGGCTGTCGCTGCCAGCTGGTGTCCGTGATTGCGGAAAAGCTGGACGCCGACGATTCGCGGATCGTTTTGAGAAAGCGTTTCTATCATCGGCCATGTGCGGTCGGACGATCCGTCATCGACAAAGACGATCTCATAGTCCCGGGTGACCGCGGCGCAGGCCCGCGACATTCTGCCGGAAAACTCTTCCAGTACAGCCTCTTCGTTGAAGCAGGGGACGACGACGGACAGCTCGGTTCTGGTCATGCAACCAGAATAGTTTTTGCCGCTTAAGATAGAATTACTTTGCTATGTCCGGTTGCCGCCGACATATGCTGTCGATGTTATTTGATCCCGAGCCTGTGCTCCCGAAAGACGGTGAACAAACCGGCCGCAACGACGATAATGGCGCCGACGATCATATTGATCGTGATCGTTTCGCCGAAGAAGATGGTTGCGACAGCGACGCTGAGCACGATCTGCAGATAGGTGAGTGGCTGGACTTCGACGGCGGTCAGCGTCGAATAGGCCTTGATCAGGAAGAAATGGCTGGTCGCGCCGCAGACGCAGAGCGCAAACAGGGCCGGCCAGTGTTCCGGCGCGATAGGAACCCAGTAGAACGGGCCGATCGCAGTCGCGACGATCGCGCCGAAGACGCCGGTATAAAGCACGCTGGTGACGGCTGAATCCTCGCGGCCGACAGCGCGGGTGGAGATGCCGTAGAGACCGAAGGCCAGTGCGCCTGCCAGTGGCCAGAGCAGCTGGAGATCGAACCGGACGCCGACCGGATTGAGGATGATCAGCACGCCGAAAAGGCCGACCACGATCGCGGTTCCACGCCGCCAGCCGACTTTTTCCCCCAGGAGCGGCACAGAGAGGATGGTAATGATAAGTGGCGTCGCCTGAAGGATTGCCTGGGTCATGGCCAAGCCTGCCCCGGTATAGGCATAAACGACGATAAAGATTTCGAGCACCAGCAGCGGCCCACGCAGCATCTGCAGGAAAGGTCTGCGGCTGACGAACGCCTTGCGTAACCCGCCGGGTGAGAACGCAGCGAATACGACAACAAAGGCCGCAAAAGCCCAGAAGCGGATCATCGTGAAGCCGATGACCGGATATTTGTCGGCAAGGTATTTGGAGCATCCGTCCTGAATGGCGAAAATGGTTATGGCCAGCAGGACGTAGAAATAGCCAATGCTCTTGTTCTTCATGTGGGTGACGACTTCGGCAAGGAATGCGGACAAGGGAAATGAGCCGGGCTGTCGAAAAGGGCAGGAGGGCTGCATCCCGGTCCTATAAGGTTGTGCATCGCTTCGCCAGACCGACCTGTCCAACCGGAACCGATTTCTTGTCGCGGGCAAGAAAATATCGAGTGCAGGCACAACCGTTGCCGAATGTGGCGAAAAATGGACGGAATTTCTAAGATGGGCGCGGGCAGAGGAGGGCGATTTCTCGCGCTTGCCCATGCCTGCCGATAGTTTCCCCACACTCTCATTCTCGGCCCTTTTTCGGAGACACCTGATGAAACGCCTCCTCATTCTCGGCACTGCGATTGCAGCCCTTTTCGTCCAGCCGGCTTTCGCGCAGGAGCAGAAGCTGCTTAACGCCTCCTACGACGTCGCGCGCGAACTGTTCGTTGCCGTCAACGAAGCCTTCGTGAAGGGCCATCCGGGCGTGACCATCGACCAGTCGCATGCCGGCACGTCGAAGCAGGCGCGGTCGATCGTCGAAGGTCTTGAGGCCGACGTGGTGACCTTCAACCAGTCGACCGATATCGATTTCCTTGCCAAGCAGGGCTTCGTTTCGACCGAGTGGACTAAGGCGTTCCCGAACAACGCTTCGCCCTTCTATTCCTTCCCGGCCTTCCTGGTGCGCGCCGGAAACCCGAAGAACATCAAGGGCTGGGCCGATCTGGCGCGTGACGACGTGCATGCCGTCTTCCCGAACCCGAAGACGTCGGGCAATGCGCGCTACACCTATCTCGCCGCCACCGCATGGGCGAAGGAAGAGTACAAGGACGATCAGGAAAAGATCGAGGCCTACATCACCAAGATTTTTGACAACGTCCCGGTCTTCGATACCGGCGGTCGTGCGGCAACCACCACGTTCGTCGAGCGCGGCCAGGGCGACGTGCTGATCACCTTCGAAGCCGAAACACGCGGCATCGAAAAGCAGTTCGGCAAGGACAAGGTCGAGAGCGTCATTCCGTCCGTCAGCCTGCTGGCCGAATTCCCGGTCGCCGTTGTCGACAAGGTTGCCAAGAAGCATGGCACCGAAGCGCTGGCAAAGACCTATCTCGACTTCCTCTATACGGAAGAAGGCCAGAAGATCGCTGCCGAATTCGGCCATCGCGTCCATAACGAGAAAGTCGCCGGCGAGTTCAAGAGCCAGTTCCCCGAAGTCCGCCTGGTCAAGGTCGACGACGTGTTCGGCGGCTGGAGCAAGATCCAGTCCGAGCATTTTGCTTCGGGCGGCACGCTCGACAAGCTTTACGGCAGCCGATAGTTTTCCTCACCAAGAGGTTTTGCCACAAATTCTTCTTTCATGCTCGGGCTTGTCCCGAGCATCTGCCTTCGCCAAATTTTGGGCTCAGCAGATCCACGGCACAAGGCCGAGGATGACGACGAGTAAGGGGCGGGCCTGTCATTATTCTAACCGGCGGACACCCCTCCGCCGGCTTTTGCTAATTAAGGAACCGACCGCGTGAGACGACGCAATGTCCTGCCCGGCCTGCCTCTATCGCTGGGCGTGACCCTGTTTTATGTCGGCCTGATCGTCGTGCTGCCGCTGGCGGCACTGGCATTCAAGGCCGCGAGCCTGGGTTTTGAAGATTACTGGCGGATCGTTTCGTCGTCACGCTCGATGGCGAGCTATCGCGTCACGGTGCTTTCGGCGCTTGGCGCCACGACCTTCAACCTGTTTTTCGGTCTGGCGCTTGCCTGGGTGATCACACGGTACCGGTTTCCCGGCAGGCGTATCGTCGATGCCGTGGTGGACCTGCCGTTTGCGCTGCCGACCGCCGTTGCCGGCATTGCTTTGACGGCGCTATTTGCCAATAGCGGCTGGTTCGGCTCGGTGCTCGAAGGGTTCGGCATCAAGGTCGCCTATACGCCGATCGGCATCATGATCGCCATGTGCTTTACCTCGCTGCCGTTTATCGTGCGCACGGTGCAGCCGGTGCTGGAGGATCTCGATCCGGCGCTGGAAGAGGCGGCCCAATCGCTTGGCGGTTCCGACTGGACGATTTTTCGAAAGGTCATCCTGCCGCTGCTGGCGCCTGCGCTTCTTGCCGGCGTTTCCTTGTCATTCGCCCGCTGCCTGGGTGAATTCGGCGCGATCATCTTCATCGCCGGTAATCAGCCGATGTCAACGGAAATCACCGCATTGCTGATCTTCATCCGGCTGGAGGAATACGACTATCAGGCTGCTGCGGCGATCGCCTCGGTGCTGCTGCTGGCCGCATTCTTCATGCTTGCCGTCACCAACTGGCTGCAGGCACGTGCATTGCGTTACACGGTGAAGGGGTGAGACCATGAGCACAGTTTCCACCCGCCGCAAGCCGCCGCGCGTCGGTGATGCCCCGCTGTTTCGCCGCTTGCTGATCGGCATCGTTGTCGTTCTCGTCGCCTTCGTCATCATCGCGCCGCTGGTGATTATCGGCGTCGAGGCGTTTTCGAAGGGCTGGCAGCTTTATCGCGATACGGTCGTCCATCCCGATACGCTGCATGCGGTAATGCTGACGGTGCTCGCGGCGCTGATCGCGGTGCCGATCAATACCGTCTTCGGCATTGCCGCCGCATGGGCGATCACCAAATTCGATTTCTGGGGCAAGCGTTTTCTGCTCGTGGTGATCGAAATCCCGTTTTCCGTATCGCCCATCGTCGCCGGTGTCGCCTATCTGTTCGTCTACGGACTGCAGGGCCTGTTCGGGCCGTGGCTCGATGCGCATGACATAAAAATCCTGTTTGCCGTGCCTGGTATCATCATCGCCTCGATGTTCGTCACCGCTCCCTTCGTGGCGCGCGAGCTGATCCCGCTGATGCAGGCGCAGGGACGGGATCTGGAGGAGGCGTCGACCTCGCTTGGTGCTTCCGGCTGGCGCACCTTCTTTTCCGTGACGATGCCGAACGTGAAGTGGGCGCTGCTTTACGGCGTGATCCTGTGCAATGCCCGCGTGATGGGCGAGTTCGGTGCGGTCTCGGTCGTGTCCGGCAATATCCGCGGCCAGACCAATACGCTGCCGCTGCATATCGAACTGCTCTATCACGACTACAATGCGACCGGCGCCTTTGCCGCCGCCTCGATCCTGGCGTTGATCGCGGTCTTCACCATCATCGCCAAGGTGGCGCTTGAGCGGCAAGGGGCGGGCCGTGTCCGCAAAACCGAAAATCCGGCAGAGAAAACAGCATGAAAATCCGCCTCGAAAACGTCGTCAAAACCTTCGAGACCTTTCGCGCCGTCAAGGGCGTGTCGCTCGATATCGAAAGCGGTGAGCTGGTTGCGCTGCTCGGTCCATCCGGCTCGGGCAAGACCACGATCCTGCGCATGGTAGCGGGGCTGGAATATGCCGATGGCGGCGCGATCCATTTCGGCGATCAGGACGCGACCGACATTCCGGTGCGCGACCGCGGCGTCGGTTTCGTCTTCCAGCATTATGCGCTTTTCCCGCATATGACGGTGGCCGACAATATCGCTTTCGGCATGAAGGTGTCGAAGGTGAAGCGCGACCGGGCGGCGATCGACAGCCGTGTGGCTGATCTTCTTCGTCTGGTGCGGCTGGAGGGGCTTGGCGACCGGTTCCCGGCACAGATTTCCGGCGGCCAGCGGCAGCGCGTGGCGCTTGCCCGCGCGCTTTCTGTCGATCCGAAAGTGTTGTTGCTCGACGAGCCGTTCGGGGCGCTCGACGCCAATGTGCGGCGCGACCTTCGCCGCTGGTTGCGCGAGATCCATTCGGAACTCGGGATCACCACGCTGTTCGTCACCCACGATCAGGAGGAGGCGCTCGATCTGGCTGACCGGGTGGTGATCCTGAAGGACGGGCAGATCGTGCAGCAGGGCACGCCGCAGGAGGTGTGCCGCGATCCGAAGTCGGCCTTCGTGATGAAATTTCTCGGCGATGCGAATGTGATTGCGGCGCAGGTGAAGGATGGTCGGGCTTATGTTGGCGGGCTTTCCGTCGAGGCTGCGGATGTGGCGGATGGCAGGGGCGAACTTTATGCGCGGCCGAGCGATATCGACTGGTCTGAGGAAGGGCCGGGGATTGCGGCGGAGATCACGCGTGTGCTCGACCGGGCGGATGGCCGGCGCGTGCTGGCGATGACGGATGCTGGCGAGGCACTGGAATTCGATGTGGAGCCGGAGCGGGTGGTGAAGGCCGGTGAGGCCGGGTACGTGACGCTGAGAAGGGCGAAGGTGTTTGGGGTGTAAGATCTCAGCGCTTCGTCGGGTTGCGGATCGTGACTAAGCAGCGGTAGATGGTGTCATAGGATTAGGTTGCGATCTGATGTCACTCTATCGAAAGTCCTGGCTATACGTCGGATGGGCGTTGTTCGTTTTTATCACGTCAACCTTCTGGCTGTCTTATCTCACGCGGATATACGGCATTCCGGGACAGGTGGTTGGCTCCATTATTTGGCTGGCCCATAGTTTGCCTGTGCTGTTTTGGTTTAAATGCCGGATGTGTGGGGTCTCGATCTTCAGCGGACGTAAAACCATATCGCTCTTTCGAACTGACAAAATCAGCTGGTTGCCGCAACGAACATTTCCCGGCAAGCGCTGCGCAAATTGCGGTGCCGACCATACCATTATCAAATCAGCATAGCTCATTTCGATACACGCGCTTCCCGCGCAAACCACCCATGCTTTGACTTTTTGCAGCTTACCCTATAGGGACGGCGCAAACGTTCGGCTGCGATCGTTGCAGCCAAGGCGCCAGCAGGCGCGGTACATTCCGAAAGACAAGATTGATGACCGATATCAACGGCGCCGTTCCGGCGATCGCGAAGGCTTTGCAGAAGCGTGGTTACGAGACGCTGACCCCCGTTCAGCTGGCGATGCTGGACCCGGCGCTGGCCACGTCCGATGCGCTGGTTTCCGCCCAGACGGGGTCCGGCAAGACGGTGGCCTTCGGCATCGCCATGGCGCCCACCCTGCTTGAAGATCGCGACAGTTTTGGCCGCGCCGCCGCGCCGCTCGCACTCGTCATTGCGCCGACCCGCGAGCTTGCCATGCAGGTGAAGCGCGAACTGGATTGGCTTTACGCCGAAGCCGGTGCCGTGATCACCTCCTGCGTCGGCGGCATGGATATCCGCAACGAGCGCCGGGCGCTGGAACGTGGCGCGCATATCGTCGTCGGCACGCCGGGCCGTATCTGCGACCATATCCGCCGCAATGCGCTCGACATGTCCGAGGTTCGGGTTGCCGTACTCGACGAAGCCGACGAGATGCTCGATCTCGGTTTCCGCGAAGACCTGGAATTCATCCTTGAATCCGCTCCGGACGAACGTCGTACGCTGATGTTCTCGGCCACGGTTCCCGCCGCGATCGCGAAGCTTGCCAAGAGCTACCAGCGTGATGCCGTACGCATCGCGACGGCTGCCGAACAGAAGCAGCATGTCGATATCGAGTATCGCGCCCTGCTGGTCACGCCGTCCGACCGTGAAAACGCCATCGTCAACGTGCTGCGCTATTACGAAGCGCCGAATGCGATCGTGTTCTGCTCGACGCGTGCGGCCGTCAATCATCTGCATGCGCGGCTTTCCAACCGCAATTTCTCCGTCGTGGCGCTGTCGGGTGAATTGACCCAGAACGAGCGCACCCATGCGCTGCAGGCTATGCGCGATGGCCGCGCCCGCGTCTGCATCGCGACCGACGTTGCTGCCCGCGGCATCGACCTGCCGGGTCTCGAACTCGTCATCCATGCGGATCTTCCGACCAATTCCGAAACACTGCTGCACCGCTCTGGCCGTACCGGCCGTGCGGGCCGCAAGGGCGTCAGCGCGCTGATCGTTCCGGTCACCCAGCGCCGCAAGGCCGAGCGCCTGCTGTTCGGCGCCAAGGTGGAGCCGACATGGGCGAACCCGCCGTCTGCCGACGAGGTGACGGTACGTGACGAGGAGCGGCTGTTTGCCGATCCGATCTTCACCGAAGTGACGACCAATGAAGACGAGCAGGCTCTGATCGCCAAGCTCATCGAGCGTTTCGACGCCGAAAAGCTCGCGACCGCTTTCGTCTCGCTTTATCGCGGCAAGAATTCCGCGCCGGAAGATGTCAGCGTCGTGTCTCTCGAAGCACGCAAGCCGCGCGAAGGCGGGCAGGGTGATCCGGCCTCGCGACCGCTCACCCCGCGCGGTGATTTCGGCCCGGCCGTTTGGTTTTCGCTGTCGGTCGGCCGCAAGCAGCGCGCCGAACCGCGCTGGCTGATCCCCACCATCTGCAAGAGCGGTGATCTCAGCAAGAACGAGATCGGCGCGATCAAGATGCAGGCCGACGAGACCTTCGTCGAGATTGCCGAGGCGCATGCCGACAAGTTCATGGCCAAGCTCGGCAAGGACAAGATGATGGATCGCGGTATCCGCGTGACGCGTCTGGATGCCGCTCCCGATTTTTCGAAGTTCTCCCGTGGCACGGACGACGAGGGCTTCACAAAGCGCGACGGTCCGCGGATGGACAAGCCTTGGAAGGATGGTCCGAAGAAGGATGGTTTCCGCAAGGACAAGCCGTTCGCCAAGGATGGCCCGCGTGGCGACAAGGCCTTTGGTGACAAGCCTTACCGTGAAAAGAAGCCTTTCAAGGATGGCGACAAGCCGTTCGGCGATGCGCCGCGCAAGGACTGGAAGCCCAAGGGCGAAAAGGCCAGCGCCGAACGCCGCATGGACGACGACGTCTGGGGTGAAAAGCCGAAGGGCGACTTTGCCAAGAAAAGCGGCGACAAGCCTTTCGGTGATAAGCCGTTCAAGAAGAAGGCCTTTGGCGACAAGCCGTTTGCCAAGGGTGATGGCGACAAGCCTTTCAAGAAGAAGCCCGCGGCCAAGGGCGGGTTTGAGAAGCGGAAGTAAGGATCAGAGCATCGCCCCGGCGGTGCTCTTTCTTTTTGTTCAGGTGTCGAGCTCGAACGCGGCCTCGCCAAGCACTTCTCCATTCACGAGCAATTCTACCACATGCCGTCCCGGATAATGAAAGCGGGTGGTGAAGTTGCGGATAGGGCGGGTGATCGTGAGTTCGGCGCGGGCATGCGGCTCGAGCGTCAGTTCCTTCCACTTGAACACCTTTTTCGATGTGCCGCCGGTCTTCTTCACGTAATGGATGGCATAGTCGATCACTAATTTCTGACTCGTGGAGCCGGTCGAGGTGAGCTTCGCCGTTATCTGGACCGCACCGCCGAGCACGAGCGATGGCGGCGTTACCGAGAAGGTTTCGACTTTTACCTCCGCCTTGTGGCCTGCACCGAAGACGTGCAGGGCACGGGTGTCGCCCTTCTTGATCAGGGTGCGCAATGCCTGTTTGGTGATCCATGCGGTACGGGCATCCGACTGATCCCAGTGCGACAGCTTTGTCAGAACCCAGCCTGGATGATTCTTGGTGATGTCGTTCAGGTGGTTTGCTACGGACTTGCGGACATAAAGGCTCGGGTCGCTTTTCAGATTTTCCAGGATCGGGGTGACCGGCGAGGGGTCAGCGATCAGCTGTTTCAGCTGGAAGGACCACGGCAGTCGCGGACGGCAGCCTTCCGATGAGAGACGTCGGACATGTTCGTTTTCGTCCATCGACCAGTTCTGCATCATCGCGAGCGTGCGCGGCATGTCTTTCAAGAGGAAATGCCGGATGGCGAATTCGGATGAGCCGAAGCGAGTGAAAAAAGCGAGGGCCCTCATCGACAGGTCAAAGTGGTCCTGACCGTAAAGCGCCACATATTCCGGCAGGGTGATCGAGGCGAAGCCGTGGTTGATGCGTGGCGCGAGGTCCCAGAGGATCTCTATGTTCTTTTCGTAGGGGCCGGGTAATGTCGCATGGAAGGATACAGCGACCTGCCGCAGACGCTGCATGATACTCAGATCGTCCAATCCTTCGGATGCGAGTTGGAGAAAGCGCTCGCCATCGAAAGCCGGATGGATCGTGGAGATCTCGCGGGCGAAATGGCTCAGCCGGTCACGGTTGAAGATTTCCTTCAGGAGAGGGGCGGTTTCCATTTCCGGCTCGGCCATCATTATATCCATATGTTCACTATTTGTTTTCGTATTCCACTCCGTTGATGCAGGCAAGGCCCAAAAGAAAACCGGCCGGAGCGGTGGCTCCGGCCGGTTCTTTAGATGCGATCGTAGATGGATCGATCAGTTCATCTGGGTAACGTATTTGGTTTCGAGATAGGCGGCGACGGCTTCCGAGCCGCCTTCGGTGCCGTAGCCGGAATCCTTCATGCCGCCGAACGGGACTTCTGGAAGCGCCAGACCGTTGTGGTTGATCGTCAGCATGCCTGCTTCGACTTCGCGGCCGAGTGCATGGGCGGTCTTGACCGAGCCGGTGAAGGCGTAGGATGCAAGGCCGAAGGGCAGGCGGTTGGCCTCGGTGATCGCGTCCTCATAGGAGGAGAAGCGGTTGATGATGGCGATCGGGCCAAAGGGCTCGTCGTTCATGATCTTGGCCGTGGTCGGGACATTGGCAAGAACCGTCGGTTCGAAGAAGTTGCCCTTGTTGCCGATGCGCTTTCCGCCGGTCTTCAGTTCGCCGCCGTTCGAGACTGCGTCCTGGATCAGCGCTTCCATGGCCGGGATGCGGCGCTCATTGGCAAGCGGGCCCATGACGGTATCCGCTTCCAGGCCGTTGCCGACCTTGATGGCTTCGGCAGCCTTGACGAAACCGTCAAGGAACTTGTCGGCGATACCATCCTGAACCAGGAAGCGGGTCGGGGATACGCAGACCTGACCGGCATTGCGGAACTTAGACATGGCGCTGATTTCGATCGCCTTGTCGAGGTCGGCGTCGTTGAAGACCATGACCGGAGCGTGACCACCGAGTTCCATCGTGGCGCGCTTCATGTGCTTGCCGGCAAGCGCTGCCAGATGCTTTCCGACCGGGGTAGAGCCGGTAAACGAGATCTTGCGGATGACCGGATGCGGGATCAGGTATTCAGATACTTCAGCCGGGATGCCGTAGACGAGGCCGATGACGCCGGCCGGGATGCCGGCATCGGCAAAGGCGCGGATCAGTTCGGCAGGCGATGCCGGAGTTTCTTCCGGTGCCTTGACGATGATCGAGCAGCCGGTGGCAACGGCGGCGGAAAGCTTGCGGACGATCTGGTTGATCGGGAAGTTCCACGGGGTGAAGGCTGCGACCGGGCCGACCGGCTGCTTGATGGTCATCTGGGCGACGCCGGAGAAGCGGGCCGGGATGATCTGGCCATAGGTGCGGCGTGCCTCTTCGGCGAACCAGTCGATCGTGTCGGCGGCCCCCATGATTTCCATCTTGGACTGTGCCAGCGGCTTACCCTGTTCGCGGGTCATGAGGAAGGCGATGGCATCGGCACGTTCGCGCAGAATGTCGGCCGCCTTGCGCATCAGCTTCGAACGCTCGAAGGGAGCCGTGTCACGCCAGATCTTGAAACCCTTGTCAGCGGCTTGAAGCGCCAGATCGAGATCCGCCTTGCGGGCATGGGCGATCTTGCCGATCACTTCGTCGGTGGCCGGATCGGTCACTTCGATCGTTTCGCCGCCGATGGCATCGCGCCATTCGCCGTTGATGAAAAGCTTTACGTCGGGATAGGTCTGCATGGGGGTCCACTTTCGTTTTGAAACGTCGGGTCGCGCGGCGGAGTGCCGCGGGCAGAAGGGGCGGATGGGTTCCGGTGCCTGAGTTAAGACAATCACCGCCGACAATCAACCGGCGGCGCGGTCAAAAAAGTCATACTAATTGGATTAACGACTGGCGGTCTGCCGATTAGAGATAGGGCGGCGTAACGGCGCTGACGACTTCGCAGCGTTCCGTGCCGATATTTCGGTAACGATGCGGCAGGCGGCTGTTGAACAAATAGGCATCACCGCGTTTCAGGATGCGGGTCTGGCTGCCGACAGTCACTTCCAGTTCGCCGGCGACGACAACCCCGCCTTCCTCCGCCTCGTGGGCCAGCATGGTTTCGCCGGTATCGGCGCCTGGCTCGTAGAATTCGTGAAAGATCTGGACGCTATGGGATTTCGCATCGCCGACCTGAAGCAGCGTCAGCGCGCCTTTCGACAAGGGTGTCAGTTCGTCGGCGCGAAAGAAAATCTGGTCGACGGGCGGCAGGGAAAGCGCAAAGAAATCCGTCAGCGGATAGTTGATCGCCTCAAGAATCTTCTTCAACGACGCGACGGAAGGGCTGACCTTGTTCTTTTCGATCAGCGATACGAGCGAATGGGTAACGCCGGCCTTTACCGCCAATGCCCGCTGTGACAGACCGTAGCTCTGCCGCACGAGGCGCAGACGATCGCCGACATCGAATTGGTTCTCGGTATCGTTCTGAGAGACGGTTTTTCCCGCTTCATCCGTTGCGTGCATGCTTTGCGAGGTCTTTCCTGTGCGTGTTTATCGCTTTCTTTGAGCTGCATCGCGTTGATACACCCGGCGCATCGCCTTGGCCAATGACGAATAGCGGCGCGAACTGTGAGTTTCCATGCCTTGAGACCGGTTGTCGTCTTCTTCTCCAATTATTTGAGGAAATCTCGCTCTCAGCTCGTAAGTTGTCTTTTATTTCAGTTCTATGAATGTAAATCACGAAAGTGTATTTGTGATGCGCCTAAATATGCTTTGTTTATTTGGTGTTTGTTTGTTATCGATGAAATCAAGATGGGTTTTTATTTAGGCCCACGGTGAATCCGAAGGGGAGGTCGGATGTTGCGCTCTGTTTTAGTCGACGGCGTGGAGGCTTTTGTTCAACTTGAAGATGAGTGGAACGCCCTCGCGCGATCAGTCGTGACGTGCCACTACACGCAGACCTTTGAGTGGGCAAAGCTCGGGTGGGAGACGAGGGACGCTTCTGCAGGTGACCGGTTGATATGCGCGACTATCTGGTCTGATCGTCGGCTGGTTGCGGTCTGGCCGTTCCAGCGAAACAGGCTAGGCCCTGCGACCCGTCTCGAGCCGCTGGGGTGCGGCATGCATGAGGAGTATGGTGATCCGCTGATAGCGCCCGATATGAATACGGCCGAAATCTGCAGGGAGTTGATGGCGCTCCTGCGTCCGATGGCTGATATCATCGAGGTGCCGTTTGTTGAACAGGATGGCGCCGTGCGGCAGGTGCTGGAAAGAACGGGCGCTTTTCAAATTCCCAATCCGTTGGATAGTTACATGATCGAACGGCGTGGCGTGGAAAACCTCGATGATCTGCTCCCGTCCTATTCTTCCAAATTCCGCACCAACCTGAAGCAGGGGCGCAAGAGACTTCAAAAACTTGGTGAGCTGCGGTTCGAACTTCCGGAAGATTATGCCAGTTCCGTCGAGACGATCGATTGGGTGATCGAGGAGAAGCGACGCTGGCTCCGTCGCATGGACAAGTCATGCCCATGGCTTGGAAAGGGCGAGGCGCGTGCGTTTTTTCTGGCGGCTTCGATGAAGCGCGGTGAGCTGGGGCGCGTGGGGCTCTTTCGCCTTACGCTGGACGGCAAGCCGATAGCAGCGTTCCTGACCATGATCGACCGCACGCGCGTCGAGCTTTTGACCACCAGTTTTGACCCCGATTATTCGCGTTATTCACCAGGCATGTTGATCATCGAGGATACGGTGCGCTGGTGTTTCGAGCATGGCCTGGATTTTGACATGCGGATACTGCGCATGGATTACAAGGAGCGGTGGTCAAATGCGTGGACGACCCGGATACAATATCGGGTGCCGCTGACATTGAAGGGTGCAGCGGTTCTGCTGCCTGCCTATCTCGTCTATTCCTTCTACCGGACGGTTCACGCGATTTCTAATGCGGAGCAGAGGGCGGCAATCCGGCGGATGATGAAATGGCGGCCCGTGCCGAATGGCCGGAACCGGCCGCCAACAGGCCAGATCGAGCCGAACGCGTAAAAGCCCGGCTCGCAATGCGGCCGGGCTTCAGTGTGACATTACCTGCGTCGTTGGCGTCGATCAGAAAAACGCCTGAATGCCCGTTTGAGCGCGGCCCAGGATGAGGGCGTGGACGTCGTGGGTGCCTTCGTAGGTGTTGACCGTTTCCAGATTCTGCGAATGGCGCATGACGTGGTATTCGACCTGGATGCCGTTGCCGCCATGCATGTCGCGGGCTTGGCGAGCGATATCCAGCGCCTTGCCGCAATTGTTGCGCTTGACGATGGAGATCATTTCCGGCGCCATCCGATGCTGGTCCATCAGCTGGCCGACGCGTAAGCTGGCCTGAAGGCCAAGTGTGATTTCGGTCTGCATGTCGGCAAGCTTCTTCTGGTAAAGCTGCATGCCGGCGAGCGGCTTGCCGAACTGCTTGCGATCCAGCCCGTATTGGCGGGCGCGGAACCAGCAGTCTTCCGCCGCGCCCATGACGCCCCAGGAGATGCCGTAGCGGGCGCGGTTGAGGCAGCCGAACGGACCTTTGAGGCCTGATACGTTTGGAAGAAGCGCGTCTTCGCCGACTTCGACACTATCCATGACGATCTCGCCGGTGATCGAGGCGCGCAGCGAGAGCTTGCCGCCGATCTTGGGGGCTGAAAGGCCCTTCATGCCCTTTTCCAGAACGAAGCCGCGGATCTCGTTATTATGGGCTTCCGACTTTGCCCAGACGACGAAGACGTCGGCGATTGGTGCATTGGAAATCCACATTTTCGAGCCGCGCAGGCGATAGCCGCCCTCGATCTTTTCAGCGCGGGTCTTCATGCCGCCGGGGTCGGAGCCGGCATCCGGCTCGGTAAGGCCGAAACAGCCGATCAGTTCGCCCGAGACGAGGCCGGGCAGATATTTCTTTTTCTGCTCATCGGAGCCGTAGGCGAAGATCGGGTAGATGACCAGCGAGGACTGGACGCTCATCATTGAGCGGTAGCCAGAATCGATCCGTTCGATCTCGCGGGCGACGAGGCCATAGGCGACGTAGGAGGCATTGGCTGCGCCATATTCTTCCGGAAGCGTGACGCCTAGGAGGCCGGTCTGACCCATCAGCTTGAAGAGGCCGACATCGGTCTTTTCCTCGAGATAGGCTTCCTCGACCCGTGGCAGGAGTTCGGACTTGGCAAATGCGGCCGCCGCGTCGCGGATCATGCGCTCTTCTTCGGTCAGCTGATCTTCGATGAGGAAGGGGTCGTTCCAGATAAAGGCCAAGGGGGTCTCCGATGTTTTTGGACGGGACGGGTGTCTCAATCGCCAAGCAATTTCCCGTGCAGATTATCGTCCTGTGGTCGTTTGTCGCAAGGCCCGTTTACTCAATCGGCCATGAGGGTTAGTAATAGTCCATGAAAGAACTTTCGCGAAAACTCCTGCCTTCCACCTCGGCGCTTGCCGCCTTCGATTCCGTTGCTCGGCTGGGCAGTTTCTCGCTTGCGGCGGACGAGCTGTCGCTGACGCAAGGGGCGATAAGCCGGCAGGTTTCCGGGCTGGAAGAGCAGTTGGGCGTGCTGCTTTTCGACCGAACCAGCCGCGGCGTCGTGTTGACATCGGCGGGTGCGGAATTTGCGAAAGCGATTGCAGGTGCCCTGTCGCAGATCCGCTCGGCTTCGCTCCATGCCATGACCAAACGACATAGCGACCAGCTCAACCTGGCGATCCTGCCGACATTCGGTACGCGCTGGCTGATGCCGCGCATTCCGGGCTTCGTTGCACGGCATCCGGAGATTACGCTGAATTTCGCGACCCGTATCGGAGTGTTCGATTTCGACCGGGATGGTATCGATATGGCGATCCATGTCGGTCAACCCGAATGGCCGGGTGCCGAATGTATCTTCCTGATGGACGAGATGGTGGCTCCGGTCTGCTCGCCTGCGTTTCTTAGCTCTCATCCTGTCGGTCAAGCGCAAGATCTGTTGCGCCTGCCGCTTCTGCATATGGCGTCACGGCCGGGCGGGTGGAAGCATTGGTTCGAGAGTCTTCGGATTGCCGGCAGCATGAGCGAGGGCATGCGCTTCGAACAATTCGGCAGCGTGACGCAGGCTTGTATTGCCGGCCTGGGTGTCGGGCTGATGCCGCTTTTCCTGATCGATACGGAACTGGCGAGCGGGCAGCTGGTGGAGGCATTTCCGCATCAGGTGGTCAGTCCCAGCGCCTATTACGTGGTCGCGCCGCAAGCAAAGGCCGGTTTTCCGCCGGTTGTCGCGTTTCGGGCATGGCTGATGGAAGAAGTGGCGCGCTATCGGCAGGAAATCGTGGCGTGGTAGCAACGGCTGTGAATTACTCTATATGAAAGGTTGTGTTGCGCTCGACATTTGGCATGTATGCGGGTATAGTTGGTTAAACGATTAATCATCTTGGAACGCAGCAGGACGATGAGTGTCGGTCGGACGCCAGCGACGATGACGGAAATTGCCGCCGCCCTTGGTGTGTCCTCGGCAACCGTGTCCAATGCGCTTTCCGGCAAGGGGCGGGTCTCCGCCGAGCTTTCAGCGAAAATCCGGCAGGCGGCGGAAGAGCTTGGTTATGTGCCGAGCCATGCGGCGCGGGCGCTCAGAACAGGGCGGACAGGCGTTATCGGGCTGGTGCTGCCGGATATCTCCAATCCACTGTTTCCGCAGATCGCGCAGGCAATCGAGCAGGCGGCGGCTTCCGCCGGGTTCGGCGTGTTGATTGCCGACAGTCGCGGAGAGATTGCCCAGCAGACGGCGGCAATCGGCCGCCTGATCGAACGCGGTGTCGACGGGATGATCGTCGTTCCCCGTCGTGGATCGCGGATCGCAGATATAGGCACGCCCGTGGCGATCATCGATAGCCCCTCGACGCCCGGCAACACTGTGTCGTCCGACCATTGGGAGGGCGGCGTGCAGATGGGGCGTCATCTTGCTTCTCTCGGGCACAGGAAGGTGCTGCTGATCGCCCATAGCCGGGAATCGAATGTGCAGAATGACCGGATCGGTGGCCTGAAGGCGGGTCTCGGCAAGGATGTTTGCTGCGAGACCCTGTGGGTGGGAGATCTTGAGGCTTCGCAGGGAGTGGGTTGCGCGCTCGGTCTCTCTGCCCGGGTGGCCGACGGGTTTACCGGCTTTGCTGCCGTTTATGATCTTCTGGCGCTACGTGCGCTCACCGAATTGCAGCGTGACGGTATCGACGTTCCGCTTCAGGCCAGTGTCAGCGGTTTCGATGATCTTGTCTGGTCATCTGTCGTTATGCCGCCGATCACGACCTTGCGGCAGGACCTTGCGACGATTGCGGAATGTGCGGTCGAGGCTCTTGGTCACGCGATTGGAAACGGTGAGGCCGCAGCCGGCAGCATGATCGCCGCGAGGCCGGATTGTGATGGTGTGCCGATGAAGCTGGTGATCCGGCAATCGACGGGTCCGACGATGCATTCGGTTGTGGCTGCTGCCGCGCATGCTCGGAAGGATGGTAGGTGAAAACCCTTATCCTTTCTCCTCAATCTCTCGTGTATATGGACGCCCCAATGGATCGTCCGGTTGTATTTTTGGAGTGTGCTTGAAATGGGTGTTTGGATCGATACCGATATGGGGTTCGATGATCTGGCCGCCATCATGGTTGTCGCCCATGGCGGGCTTGCCATCGACGGGATTTCGCTTGTCCTGGGCAATGCGCCGCTGGATCAGGTGCGCCGCAATGCGGCTGGCGCCGCCGCTGCCTTCGTCTGGCCGTTTCCCATTCACGCCGGGCGGGCAAAGCCGGTTCTCGGCAAGCTGGAGACAGCGGTTTCGATCCTGAGCGACGCGGGCATGCCGACTGCGGGTGAAGCCCTGCCGGCCGGTCCGGATACGTTCGTCGAGGATGCGTTCGAGGCGCTTTGTTCATGGTTGGAGCGCAGCGAAGGCGAGCGACGCATTCTGGCGCTTGGGCCTCTCACCAATATTGCCGCCGTGGCGCTGGCGCGACCGGACCTCGCCGCCAAGATCACCGACCTGACATGGATGGGCGGCGGACTGACGGCCGGCAATCACACGGCCTCCGCCGAGTTCAACGCCTTTGCCGATCCGGAAGCGGTGGCGATCGTTCTTGCGCACGGCATTCCGTTCCGGATGGTCGATCTCGATCTATGCCGCAAGGTGCTTTGCGCGCCGGAAGATGTCGAGCCGGTGCGCTCTGCCGGTGGCCGAAATGCGACGCTCTTGGCCGATCTGCTTGCTGGTTTCGTTTCGATCGCTACCAGCCGCGGGCGCAAGGCAATGTCGCTTTATGACGCTGTTGCGGCGGTGGCCTTCGTGCAGCCGGATTTTGCGACATGGCAGGATGCACGGATCGAGATGGAATTGACGGGCAGCCATACGCGCGGTCGCACCGTGGTCGAGACACGAGCGGGCAGGGCCGAATTCAACGCGCAGTTCGCGGCGGATATCGATGCCGCAAAGGCCAAGCAATCCATTCTCGACGCATTGAAGGCGGAGGCAAGCTGGTGAAGGACATTATCGCAACCGTTGGCGAATTTACCGAACCGTGCTTTCGCGACAATGCCGTGAAGGTCGCACGCGGAGATGCGCCCTTCGACATTTTGATTTCCGGCGGCACGCTGGTGGATGTGGTGACCGGCGAGCTTCGTCCCGCCGATATCGGTATTGTCGGGCCGCTGATCGTCAGCGTTCATGAGCGTGGTGCACGCTCGGATGCGGCGCAGGTGATCGATGCGACCGGCGCGTTCGTTTCGCCGGGTCTGATCGACACGCATATGCATATCGAAAGCTCGATGGTGACGCCGGCGACCTATGCGGAGACCGTGGTGCCGCGCGGCGTGACGACGGTGGTCTGGGATCCGCATGAGTTCGGTAATGTCTGCGGTGTCGATGGCGTGGCATGGTCGGTGGAAGCTGTCCGCTCTTTGCCGTTAAGGGCCGTCGTCATGGCACCGTCCTGCGTTCCTTCCGCCCCCGGCTACGAGGTTGCCGGCGCGGATTTCGATGCCGATGTGATCGATGAAATGCTGCTGTGGCCGAAGATTGCCGGCCTTGCTGAGGTGATGAACATGCGCGGCGTGATCGACCGCGAACCGCGCATCAGCAATATCGTGCAGAATGCGCTCGTTTCGGAAAAGCTTGTCAGCGGCCATGCCCGAGGCCTCGCTGGCGGTGATCTTGCCGCTTTCATGACGGCGGGCGTCACGTCCGACCACGAGCTGACCTCCGCCGAAGACCTGATGCAGAAGCTGCGCGCCGGCCTGACGATCGAGATGCGCGGTTCACATGACCACCTTCTGCCGGAATTCGTCGAGGCGCTGAATAAGCTTGGGCACCTGCCGCAGACGCTGACAATCTGCACCGACGACGTGTTCCCCGACGATCTCGTCGATGGCGGCGGTCTCGACGACGTGGTGCGCCGGCTGGTGCGCTACGGGATGAAGCCGGAATGGGCGCTGCAGGCGGCGACGCTGAACGGATCGGTCAGGATCGGCCGCGCCGATCTCGGATTGATCGCGGCAGGTCGCCGGGCGGATATCGTGCTCTTCGAAGATCTCAAGGATTTTCGCACACGTGCGGTCGTGGCGAGCGGCCACATCGTCTCGCGCTATGGAAAGATGATGGGCGATGTGTGCCGGATGAACCCCAATCCGCTGCGCCGTTCGGTAAAGCTGCAGGCTCTCTCGGAAGATGATTTCAAACTTCGCTCTGAAGGTACCCGGGTGAGGGTCGCGACCATTGATCGGCCGCGGTTCACACGCTGGGGGCAGGCGGATGCGGTTGTCGAAAACGGGTTCGTGGTACCCCCGCAGGAATCGGTGTTGATCGCCGTGACTCATCGCCATGGCCGTGTCGACAGCCGCACCCGGTTGGGTTTCCTCACCGGATGGGGCAAGTGGAAGGGCGCTTTCGCGACGACCGTGGCGCATGACAGCCATAACCTCACCGTTTTCGGTTCTGATCCGCGCGACATGGCTGCGGCTGCCAATGCGGTGATCGCGTCGGGTGGCGGTATGGCGGTTGCGATCGGCGGCAAGGTGGTGAGCTTGCTTCCGCTGCCGCTGGCGGGCCTCGTGTCCGAAGAGCCGGTCGAGGTGGTTGCCGATCAGTTCCGCTCGATCCGTGCGGCAATGGACAAGGTCGCCGACTGGGAGCCGCCCTATCTGGTGTTCAAGGCCTGTTTCGGCGCGACGCTGGCCTGCAACGCAGGGCCACATCAGACCGACCGGGGCATTGCCGACGTGACCACCGGCACGCTAATGGAGAACCCGATACTGGAAGTTCTGGCATAATATAGGGTTGGGAAAAGCGATGCGGCCGCATGAATTCTGGCAGGAGCTGCATGCTCCCGGTTCTTTCGATGAGACCGGACCGTTTTCCGGTTTCTTTCCGGCACGGCTCGACAGCGGCGAACAGATCAGGCTGCCGATCCGGCCGCTTGCCGATGGACAACATGCTCTGGCATCGCTGATCATCAATCAGGCGAGTTTCGATGTGCAGGATGCGCTCGCCGCCGATCTGGCGCCGAAGATCGCGGCACTTCGGCCGGAAGTGATTGTCGGCCTGCCGACACTGGGCCTGACGCTTGCCGCTGCGGTGGCGCGGATGCTGGGTTTTGCCCGTTACGTACCGCTCGGAACATCGAAGAAGTTCTGGTACGACGAGGAGCTTTCGGTACCGCTTTCCTCGATCACCACGCCGGAACAACAGAAACGGCTTTATGTCGACCCGCGGATGATGCCGCTCATCGACGGCAAGCGCGTGGCGCTAATCGATGACGTGATTTCCTCCGGCACCTCGATCATTTCCGGCCTGACGCTGATGACCTCGCTCGGGATCGAGCCGGTGGTGATCGGCGCTGCCATGCTGCAATCGGATCGCTGGGAAAAGAAGCTCGACGATTTCGGGTCACAGTGGAAGGAGCGCGTGGTTTCCTGTTTTCGCACGCCGATACTGAGCAAGGCCGGCGAAGAGCTTTGGTCGCACTGATTTTTTCGGCTTGCGGACATGAGATTGCTGGCTAGGATCGCGACACCCTACCTCAAGACCCAAGCGAAATTTTCAGGAAGACTTTGATGGAACTGGTGTTCGACGGCCATAACGATTTGTTGTTGCGGCTCTGGCGGAACATGAAGGCGGGAGCTGATCCCGTTGTGGAATTCTCCAAAGGTACCCCCGAAGGCCATATCGATGCGCCGCGGGCGCGAGCGGGTGGTCTCGCGGGTGGTCTTTGCGCGATCTACATTCCCTCCGGCGATCTGGTGCTCAAGGATCCCGAACCGGACGGGAGTTATGTGACGCCGCTTGCCGCACCGCTCGAATACGCACCTTCGCTGGATATAGGGCTGGAAAAGGCGGCAATCGCGTTGCGGCTTGACCGGGCAGGGGCCTGGAAACTGTGCCGTTCCACCGCCGATATCCGGCAGGCGATGAAGGACGGCGTGTTTGCCGCCGTGCTGCATATGGAAGGCTGCGAACCGATCGACGCCGACCTCGCCAATCTCGAAGTCTTCCATGCGGCTGGTCTTCGCTCGCTCGGGCCGGTCTGGAGCCGCCACAACATTTTTGGCCATGGCGTGCCGTTCGCCTTTCCGATGACGACGGATACCGGGCCGGGCCTGACCGATCTCGGTTTCGAACTGGTCAAGGCCTGCAACCGGCTCGGCCTCCTGATCGACCTGTCGCATATTACCGAGAAGGGGTTCTGGGATGTGGCAAAAACTTCCGACCAGCCGCTGATCGCAAGCCATTCAAATGCACATTCTCTGACGCCAGTCGCGCGCAACCTGACCGACAGGCAGATGGACGCGATCAAGGAGAGCGGCGGGCTCGTGGGCCTGAACTATGCGGTCACCATGCTGCGCGACGACGGGCTGGACATTGCGGCCACGCCGATCTCCGAGATGATACGCCATGTGGACTACATGGTGGAGCGCATGGGGATAGACCATGTGGCGATCGGATCGGACTTTGATGGCTGCACCGTACCGGTCGAAATTCGTGATGCTGCGGGCAATCAAAATCTGGTTGCAGCTTTAAAAACAGCGGGATACGCTGGCGAGGATTTGGCCAAGCTGGCCCGCGAGAACTGGTTGAGGGTTCTCGGCAAAGCCTGGCACGAATAACGGCCCGAAGCGGGCCGGACATGAGCAAATGACAACAGGGGAACTGATCATGCTCCACTCTTTCCGCACTTCCGTCCGCATGCTTTCGACGAGCGCAGCACTGTCGCTGCTGCTGGTTGCGGCACCGCAGGCATTCGCCGCGACGCCGGCCGATACGCTGGTCGAAGGCTTTGCGATCGATGACATCATCACCATCGATCCGGGCGAAGCCTTCGAGCTTTCCACTGCCGAAGTGACTGCCAATACCTATAGCAAGCTGGTCATGCTGGATCCGGCCGACACGTCCAAGGTCATAGGTGATCTGGCGGCCAGCTGGACGGTTTCCGACGACGGCATGACCTATACGTTCAAGCTGAAGCCGGACCTGAAATTTGCGTCCGGCAACCCGCTGACCGCCGAAGACGTTGCCTTCTCGTTCGAACGCGCCGTCAAGCTCGACAAATCTCCGGCCTTTCTGCTGACCCAGTTCGGGCTGAGCGGCGACAATGTTGCCGAGAAAGCCAAGGCGACCGCGCCCGACACGTTCACCTTCACGGTCGACAAGGCCTATGCGCCGAGCTTCGTCCTGAACGTTCTGACTGCCACCGTCGCCTCCGTGGTCGACAAGAAGGTGGTGATGGAACATGCCAAGGCGATGACGCCTTCGGCGGACTACAAATACGACAGCGATTTCGGCAATGAATGGATGAAGACCGGCTTTGCCGGCTCCGGCCCGTACAAGGTGCTGGCATGGCGCGCCAACGAGGCCGTCATCATGGAAGCCAACCCGAATTACTACGGCGAGAAGCCGAAGCTGAAGCGCGTCATCTATCGCCACATGAAGGAAAGCTCCGGCCAGCGTCTGGCGCTGGAAAATGGCGATATCGATATCGCCCGTAACCTCGAGCCGAACGATGTGGAGGCCGTTTCCAAGAAGGAAGGCCTGTCGATCACGTCTGCGCCGAAGGGCACGATCTACTATTTCAGCCTCAACCAGAAAAACGAGAAGCTGGCAAAGCCCGAAGTGGCGGAAGCGTTCAAGTATCTGGTCGACTATGACGCGATCGGCGCGACGCTGATCAAGGGCATCGGCGAAATCCACCAGACCTTCCTGCCGAAGGGCCAGCTCGGTGCGCTGAACGACAACCCTTACAAGCTGGATGTCGCCAAGGCCAAGGAACTGCTTGCCAAGGCGGGGCTGAAGGACGGCTTTACCGTGACCATGGATGTACGCAACACGCAGCCGGTGACGGGCATTGCCGAAAGCGTGCAGCAGACGCTGGCGCAGGCTGGTATCAAGCTCGAAATCATTCCGGGCGACGGCAAGCAGACGCTGACGAAATTCCGCGCCCGCACCCATGACATCTATATCGGCCAGTGGGGTTCGGACTATTTCGACCCGAACTCGAATGCCGAAACCTTCGTCATCAACTACGACAATTCCGACGAGGGCAAGAACAAGACGCTGGCATGGCGTAATGCCTGGGATGTGCCTAAGGACATAGAAGAGGCGGCCCAGGGTGCGCTTCTGGAAAAGGATGCAGCCAAGCGCGCGGCAGTTTACGAGGACCTGCAGAAAAAGGCGCTTGCCCAGAGCCCGTTCGTGATCATCTTCCAGCAGACGGAAGTTGCCGGTTATTCGTCGAAGCTGAAGGACTTCAAGCTTGGGCCGAGCTTCGATACGAACTTCGTCTATCCGGTTTCGAAGTAGCAGGCTTGGCGGGTTTGAAATTCGGACGGTGCGGCTTGCCTCCTTCTCCCCGCCTGCGGGGAGAAGGTCCGGAGCGCTAGCGAGGGAATGAGGGGCAGTCGCGGGCGCTGAGTTCGCGGCATTTTCCCCTCATCCGCCTGCCAGCACCTTCTCCCCGTTTCACGGGGAGAAGGCCGCGTACCGCAACGCCCCAAATCCTTCGCGTTGCTCAAAGGAGAACTCCTTGACGCTTACCGATACGACGGCAGTGACACGGCGCAACCGGCGCCGTGCTTCCTCCTTTGGCATGGCTGTGGTCCGTTTCGTGGTCACGGTTGTTACGACCTTTCTCGGCCTTCTGGCCGTCACATTCTTTATCGGCCGGGTGGTGCCGATCGATCCGGCGCTGGCGATCGTCGGTGATCGCGCGCCGGCGCATGTCGTCGAGCGCGTGCGGGAGGAGCTTGGTCTCAACCTGCCGCTCTACCAGCAGTTCTGGATCTATATAAAGCAGGCGCTGACCGGTGATTTCGGCACGTCGGTACTGACCACCAATCCCGTGATGGCGGATATCGCGCGGGTGTTTCCCGCAACGATCGAGCTTGCGACGATCGGCACGATCATCGGAGCTCTGATCGGCGTGCCGCTCGGGGTGCTTGCCGCCGTCAAGCGCGGATCGATCGCCGACCAGATCGTGCGGGTGATCGGGTTGATCGGTTATTCGGTGCCGATCTTCTGGCTCGGTCTGCTGGCGCTGGTTCTGTTTTACGCCAAGCTTGGATGGGTCGCCTATCCGGGGCGTATCGACATCGTTTACGAATATACGTTCACGCCGGCGACGGGCTTTTTCCTGTTCGATGCGATCTGGCAGCGGCAGTGGGACGTGGCCTGGGATCTGTTCCGCCATATCATCCTGCCCGGTGGCTTGCTCGGCTATTTCTCGCTTGCCTATATCAGCCGCATGACGCGAAGCTTCATGCTCAACGAGTTGCAGCAGGAATATATCGTGGCGGCGCGCGCCAAGGGTCTGTCGGAGACGCGGATCATCTGGTTTCATGCGCTGCGCAATGCCGCGGTGCCACTGGTGACGGTGATTGCGCTTTCCTATGCGGGGCTGCTGGAAGGTTCGGTTCTGACGGAGACGATCTTCTCCTGGCCGGGGCTTGGCCTCTATATCACCAACTCGCTGCAGAATGCCGACATGAATGCCGTGCTCGGGGGTACGATCGTCATCGGTGCGGTGTTCATTGCCATCAACATATTGTCCGACCTTCTCTACCGGACGCTTGATCCGAGGACGAGAAGCCGATGAGTGTTCTTCAGGCAAGTGAAAAGCCCTATAGCCGCGAATGGCTGTTATCCGAACAGCCGACCTCGCGGCATCAGGCACGGCTTGGCCGCGCCTATGTGATCTGGCGGCGGTTTTCCGCCAACCGGCTGGCGCTGGCCGGTCTCGGCATCATTCTTCTTCTGATCCTCGTTGCGATCTTTGCCGATGTGCTGGCGCCGCATAATCCGGTGCAGGGCGACCTGCGCAATTCGCGGCTTCTGCCGCCGAGTTCTGCGGGTTACCTGCTCGGCACCGATGACCAGGGGCGTGATATTCTTTCGCGCCTGATCCACGGGTCGCGGCTGACGTTGTTTGTCGTTGTGCTGGTGGCGATCATCGCAGCTCCCGTCGGTCTCATCATCGGCACGGTTTCCGGTTATGCGGGTGGCTGGGTGGATGCAGTGCTGATGCGGATTACCGACATCTTTCTCGCCTTTCCGAAGCTGGTTCTGGCATTGGCGCTGGTGGCTGCTCTCGGGCCGGGGATCGAAAATGCGGTGCTGGCAATCGCTGTCACCTCTTGGCCGCCTTATGCGCGTATCGCCCGCGCCGAGACGATGACGTTTCGCAATTCGGAATTCATTTCGGCGGTGAAGCTGATGGGAGCCTCGCCGTTCCGCATCATCCTGCGGCACGTGATGCCGCTCTGCCTCTCCTCGCTGATCGTGCGTGTGACGCTCGATATGGCAGGCATCATCCTAACCGCCGCCGGTCTCGGCTTCCTCGGTCTCGGCGCGCAGCCGCCGTTGCCGGAATGGGGGGCGATGATCGCGTCGGGCCGCCGCTTCATTCTCGACCAGTGGTGGGTGGCGGCGATGCCGGGTGCGGCGATCCTGATCGTCTCGCTTGGTTTCAACCTGCTCGGCGACGGGTTGCGCGATGCGCTCGATCCGAAGGAGGCCGGGCAATGAGTGGCGCTGTGGGGACGGACAAGCTTCTGACGGTCGAAGACTTGCGGGTCAGTTTTCCGACGCGCACCGGTGTGATCGAGGCCGTGCGTGGGGTGTCGTTTACGCTCGGGCGCGAACGGCTGGGCATTGTCGGCGAAAGCGGTTCCGGCAAGTCGCAGACGGGCCGGGCGATCATGGGACTGACGCCGAAACATGCCAAGATTACCGCGAAGACGCTGAACTTTGCCGGACGTGATCTTCTGAGCATTTCCGACCGCGAGCGGCGGGAGATCCGGGGGAAACGGATCGGCATGGTGCTGCAAGATCCGAAATATTCGCTGAACCCCGTCTCGACCATCGGAAGGCAGATCATCGAGACGCTGAAGACGCATGAAAAGATCTCGACTGCGGAGGCGAAGGCGCGCACGCTTGCGATGCTGGAAGCGGTGCAAATCCGTGATCCGGAGCGGGTGTTTTCGCTTTATCCGCACGAGGTTTCCGGTGGCATGGGGCAGCGGGTTATGATCGCGATGATGCTGATCTGCGGGCCGGAACTGCTGATCGCTGACGAGCCGACCTCGGCGCTTGACGTGACCGTGCAGCTCGAAGTGCTCGGCATTCTCGACAAGCTGGTGGCCGAGCGCGGCATGGGGCTGATCTTCGTGTCGCACGACTTGCGGCTCGTCTCGTCCTTCTGCGACCGGGTGCTTGTGATGTATGCGGGGCGCGTGGTGGAGGAACTGCCGTCGGCGGATCTTTCCAAGGCTCAGCATCCCTATACGCAAGGCCTGCTCAATTGCCTGCCGACAATCGGCTCCGACCGGCATCCGCTACCGGTGCTCGACCGCAAGAAGGAGTGGGCGCTATGACGACGAATGTTCTTTCCGTCAAAGACATGGTCGTCACGTTCGACGAGTTTGTCGCGCTCGACCGTGTGTCGGTCGATGTGGCTGAAGGCGAGAGTTTCGGCATCGTCGGCGAAAGCGGCTCTGGAAAATCGACGCTGCTGCGCGCGGTGACGGGCTTGAATACGTTCAGCGCCGGGACGCTTTCGATCAACGGACAGTCCTATTCGGGCCGCAGCCGGTCGAAGGATTTTTATCGCACTGTGCAGATGGTATTTCAGGATCCCTACGGATCGCTGCATCCGCGCCAGACGGTGGACCGGCTGCTCCTGGAGCCGCTGGCGATCCACGGGTTCGACAATGTCGACCAGCGGATCATGCGGGCGCTGGACGAGGTGGGGTTGGGGTCGGGTTTCCGGTTTCGGTATTCGCACCAGCTTTCCGGCGGACAGCGGCAGCGCGTGGCAATCGCCCGGGCGCTGATCCTGGAGCCGAAGGTTCTGCTGCTTGATGAGCCGACCTCTGCGCTCGACGCTTCGATCCAGGCGGAAATCCTCAATCTGCTGGAACAGGCGCGAAAAGATCGCGGGCTGACCTTCGTGATGGTCAGCCACGATCTCGGTGTCATCAGCCATATGTGCGAAAGGCTGGCGGTGATGAAGTCGGGCAAGGTTGTTGAAACGGTTACTGCCGATGCGCTGGAAAGCCGTGCGTTCTCCGCTGACTATACACGGCAGCTCATGACCGCCAGCGAAGGATTTCGCCGCGTCTGACCCCGTGTTTCAGCAAAGTCGGAAGTGCTTGGAAGGTCGCGAATGAGCATTGTGTGCAGTTGCGAAATGCCCTTAGACTGCATTTAACAAAGCTGCAGGCAGCGAATAACGGGGAGCTTATACGATGCAGACGATTTTCTCCTGGTCTCAGGTCTCTCGGCGTGGCGTGATGGGGCTGGCGCTTGGCGCTGGCATCGTCTTGGCGGCACCCTATGCGCAGGCCGCACCCAAGACTGCCGCAACGATCGGCATGACGGTGGAGCCGGGCGGTCTCGATCCGACGATTGGCGCGCAGGTGATGATCGGCCAGGTGACCTGGCAGAACATCTTCGAAGGCCTGACGACGATCGACAAGGCGGGCAAGGTGCAGCCGCAGCTTGCCGAGAGCTGGGACGTTTCGCCAGATGGCAAGACCTATACGTTCAAGCTGCGGCAGGGCGTGAAATTCCACAATGGCGTGGCCTTTGACAGTTCTGTCGCCAAGTTCACGCTCGACCGCGCCCGCGGCGCTGATAGCGTCAATCCGCAGAAGCGTTATTTCACCTCGATCGACACGATCGAGACGCCTGATGCCGCGACGCTGGTCCTGAAACTCAAGCAGCCGACCGGCAGCCTGCTCTACTGGTTCGGATGGCCGGCGGCCGTGATGGTGGAGCCATCGACTGCTGCTGATAACAAGACCAATCCGGTCGGAACCGGGCCTTTTGTTTTCAGCAGCTGGGCCAAGGGCACGAAAGTCGATCTGAAGAAGAATGCCGGTTACTGGAACAAGGATGTTTCGGTGAAGCTGGAGACGGCTTCCTTCCGTTTCATCAACGACCCGCAGGCGCAGTCGGCCGCGTTGACGGCAGGCGATGTCGATGCTTTTCCTGAATTCGGTGCGCCGGAACTGGTTTCCTCCTTCGAGGGCAGCGACAAGCTGGCGACGGTGATCGGTAATACCGAGCTCAAGGTCGTGGCGGGCATGAACAATTCCCGCAAGCCTTTCTCCGATAAAAAGGTCCGCCAGGCGCTGATGATGGCGGTCGACCGGGCGATGGTGGTGGAGGGTGCATGGTCGGGCCTCGGCACGCCGATCGGCAGCCATTACACGCCCAACGACCGTGGCTACAAGGATCTTACCGGCGTCTATCCTTATGATGTCGAAAAGGCCAAGGCGCTTCTGGCGGAAGCGGGTTACCCGAACGGTTTCTCCTTCACCATGAAGGCACCGCAGATGGCCTACGCGCAGCGCTCGTCGCAGATCCTTCAGGCGCTGTTTGCCGAAATCGGCGTGACGATGAATATCGAAACCACCGAGTTTCCGGCGAAATGGGTGGCTGATGTGCTGAAGGCCGCCGATTACGACATGACCATCGTTGCCCATGCGGAACCGATGGATATCGATATCTACGCGCGCGACCCGTATTACTTCAATTACAAGAACCCGGAATTCAACGCCATCCTCGCCAAGGTCGAGGCAAGCACCGATGCTAGCGAGCAGGACAAGCTTTATGGCGAAGCGCAGACCATTCTCGCCAATGATGTGCCCGCACTGTTTCTGTTCGTGATGCCCAAGCTCGGGATATGGAACAAGAAGCTGAAGGGATTGTGGGAGAATGAACCGATCCCGTCGAATGTGCTGACCGAGGTGTTTTGGGAAGAGTGAGGGGGTTGGTGTGGCATAACGGGGCGGCATTCCGATCTCCCCCCTTGTGGGGGAGATTCCCGGCAGGGCAGAGGGGGGCTGTCGCGGCAAACTCATCCATCTCTGATTATCCCATGGCGGGCGGCGGCGTTTCACCCCCCTCTGTCACTTGCGTGACATCTCCCCCACAGGGGGGGAGATCAGTTGGAGATCGTTGCTCCTGCCTCGTTTCTCTCTCATCGCAACGCTTATCGATCATCCCCCAGAGGGCCGCACAAAAATCCAGTAACGCTGCGCCTGTGATGCTAAAAAGCCTCTTCACGCGAAGGACTTCGCGTAGCTGGATTCCTGTGACATACCGTGGGCAAAGCCCTAAGGGCACAGGAATGAGGGATGCCAATCCATGATCTCCATCCTCATCCGTCGCATTGTCAGCCTGATCGTCACGCTGCTCGTCGTCTCGCTATTGATCTTCACCGTCATGAACCTTCTGCCGGGTGATCCGGCGGCGATCATGCTCGGGACTTCGGCGACGCCGGAGACGCTTTCGGCGCTCAGGACACAGATGGGTCTGGATGAACCGCTCGTCGTTCGATATCTCGCCTGGCTTGTCGGTGTTCTGCAGGGGGATCTCGGGCAGTCCTATACTTATGGCGTGCCGGTTGCGGGGCTGATTGTCGAGCGGTTGGCGGTGACGCTGCCCTTAGCCCTGATGGCAGTGGTGATGTCGGTTGCGATTGCGGTGCCGCTCGGCGTGGCGGCGGCGCGGCGGCATAATGGATTGTTCGATTATCTTGCTGGCGCCTTTTCCTATATTTCCATCGCGGTGCCGGCCTTCTGGGTGGGGTTGCTGCTGATCATTGCGTTTTCGACCAAGCTTGGCTGGATGCCCGCCGGCGGGTTTCCGGGCTGGGATGCGGGGCTTGGGATGGGACTTGCCGCATTGCTGATGCCGGCCATTGCACTGGCGCTGCCGCAGGCGGGTGTGCTGACGCGGGTGGCGCGCAGCGCGGTGCTGGACGTGATGGGCGAGGATTTCGTTCGTACCGCCCGAGCCAAGGGTTTGAGCGACAAGGCGGCGGTCTGGCGGCATGCGCTGCCGAATGCGCTGATCCCGGTCGTGACCATGATCGGGTTGCAGTTCACTTTCCTGATCGCAGGCGCGGTGCTGGTGGAAAACGTTTTTAACCTGCCGGGCCTGGGGCGGCTGGCACTGCAGGCTTTGTCGCAGCGCGATATCATCGTGATGCAGGACGTAGTGCTGTTCTTTTCCGCGCTCGTGATCGTGATGAATTTCCTCGTCGATCTCGCCTATCTGGTGATCGACCCGAGACTGCGGGTGGCGACGTGATGGCCGGGATCTTTCGTCGTCCCGTGCTGCTGATCGGGCTTGTCGTGACGCTGGCGCTTGTCGGCGTGGCGCTTCTTTCGCTCGTCTGGACGCCGTCCTTGCCGTCGAAGATGAATATCGTGCAGCGGTTGAAGCCACCGCTCGGGCCGGGTGGGTTGCTCGGTACGGATCAGTTCGGCCGCGATGTCGTCTCGATGCTGATGGTGGGAGCGTGGAATTCGCTCTCGACCTCGTTCCTGGCCGTTGCGATCGGTGCGACGGTCGGGTCTGCGGTCGGTGTTATCGTGGCGATGCAGCGGGGGTGGCTGGAGCTGATCGTGATGCGCGGTTGCGACATCATCTTTGCGGTTCCGCCGATTCTGTCGGCGATGATGCTCGGCGCCTTTCTCGGCTCGGGGCGGTTTACGGCGATCATCGCGATCGCGGTATTCATGGTACCTGTCTTCGCGCGGCTGACGCTTGCCGGGGCGAAGCAGATCTGGGCGCGGGATTATGTGACGGCGGCGGTCGGGATCGGCCGGTCGAAGGCGAAGATCACGCTGGTGCATATCCTGCCGAATATTTCCAACCAGATAATCGTACAGGTGACGATCCAGCTCGGTCTGGCAATTTTGACAGAGGCCGGGCTCTCGTTTCTGGGGCTTGGCATGCCGCCGCCGGCGCCGACCTGGGGGCGGATGCTCGCAGACAGCCAGACGTTTTTCGGCCAGGCGCCGTGGCTTGCCATCCTGCCGGGCATGGCAATCGCGGTAGCCGTTCTAGGCCTGAACATGCTCGGAGACGGGCTACGCGACGTGCTCGATCCGAAAGCCAACGCGGGCTGAGACTTTCTCAGTTTTTGCCGTTCATGATTGGAACAAACGCACACCTCTGACGTTGTTCGCGTGCAGTCATTGGCATGCAGGTTTTGTCTTGCCTTGAACCATGGGTAGGGGAGTTATCGATTGAACGACGTTGCAGAAAAGCCAAAGGCGACGAGATCGCGTAGAAAGCTATCCGCCCAGCCGGCTGAGGCATCCGCCACCGTGACTTCGTCCAAGGCCGCGCCGAAGCGTGCGGCTAACGCTCCCGAAAAGACGAGAGCAAATCGTGCCTCGCGCAAAACCAAGGCATTGCCCGCAGCCAAAACGAACGTGATCAAACAGGAGACCGTCATGCCAGCATCGACCTCGACGACGACGACCGAATTTCCGCGCACCGGTTCTGCAGCTTCGACCAAGGATATCGAACTGCAGCTGGAGCAGCTGCGTGAAGATATCGCGGCGCTGGCAAAGACAGTTGCAGCTGTCGGCAACGAAAAGGCTTCTGAGATGAAGAGCAAGGCGAAGCGTGCCGCAGCCGACGCGAGTGATGCATCCTACCAGATCGCCGAGGCCGCAAAGAACCAGGCGTTGACCTGGGAGCGTGATCTCGAAGGCCAGATTCGTGCCAATCCGATCCAGTCGGTTGCGATTGCGGCCGGCGTCGGTTTCCTGTTTGCGCTCCTCTCGCGCCGCTGATCCTCGATGCTGACAGCACTGGGGCCGCTGATCGCATCCTTCATCGCAATGGATGTGGCAGCGATGAAACGAAAGATCAGGCGCAACGCGATCCTTTACGGGATCGCGGCTGCGTTTTTGTGGACCGCCTACGGTTTGCTCGTGGCTGCACTCGCCATTCATCTCGGTGAACGATGGGGGCTTCCTATTGCGATGCTGGTCATTGCTGGCGGCATGATCGTCATGGCACTGTTCATCATTGCCATCGTGATGATGCTCAACGCTGCCGAGGAGCGGCGCAAGAGGCGTGAGGCGGCTGCCAACAGTCAGCGGGCTCTTGCGATGACCGCGGCTGTTTCGGCGTTGCCGCTTCTGATGAAGTCGAAACCGTTGATGCTGCTTGCCGTTGCCGGGGGGCTTGGTTTCCTTGCGACGAAGGGTGGCGGGTCGAGGCAGGGGCCACCGGCAGCGGAGTAAGGTTTTCGCAGGGTTTGTGAGATGAAAGGCCGCTCGGAAATTTCGGGCGGCCTTTTGTTTTGGGTGATGGTTTCGGCAGGGGGGAGTTTGCGGCTTGCCTGGAGTTTACCCGCTTGCCCCTCATCCTAACCCTCTCCCCGCTTGCGGAGTGAGGGTGATATGCAGCGTTCGAGAGCGGTGGAGAAGCTTTGCTACGTATGTCCTTCTCCCCGTCTGCGGGGAGAAGGTTTCGGCAGGCGGATCAGGTGCAATTGTCGCCGCAAGAAGGCCGGTAGAAAAAGAAAAGGCCGCTCGGGGCGGCCTTTCTTAGATACTTGGTGGCAGGCTTTTAGCTGCCGAACGCTCTTGCAGTGATTGCGGCATCACCC
This sequence comes from Agrobacterium sp. Ap1, assembly GCF_017313375.1. Taxonomy (NCBI): domain Bacteria; kingdom Pseudomonadati; phylum Pseudomonadota; class Alphaproteobacteria; order Hyphomicrobiales; family Rhizobiaceae; genus Agrobacterium; species Agrobacterium sp. Ap1. Next base: position 403,802 of record NZ_JAFLMY010000001.1, on the reverse strand, counting down.
GCATCCGGGCCGTAGTCGCTTTCGCCGGAAACGCCGAGCAGTTCCTGCAGACGGGTGCGGGCGCGCGAGACGCGGCTCTTGATCGTGCCGACGGCGCAGCCGCAGATTTCAGCGGCTTCCTCATAGGCAAAACCGGCAGCGCCAACGAGCACGATTGCTTCGCGCTGGTCTTCCGGAAGCTTGTCGAGCGCCTGGCGGAAGTCCTGAAGGTCGAGACGGCCATATTGTTCGGGGTGAACGGAAAAACGTTCGGAAAACAACCCGTCACTGTCCTGCACTTCGCGGCCACGCTTGCGCATCTGGCTGTAGAATTCATTGCGAAGGATGGTGAACAGCCACGCACGCATGTTGGTGCCTGCCGTGAAGCTTTTCTGGTTCGCCCAGGCCTTCATGATCGTATCCTGAACGAGGTCGTCCGCCTTGTCGTGGCGACCGGTCAGGGACACGGCAAAGGCACGCAGGTTGGGTAGCGACGCGAGCAGGTCTCGCTTGAAGACGCGGTCATCCGCATCTGCCTTGGTGGATTCAGCCTGTGCGCTCATTTTGCATCCACCGCCTTGGCGTTTGTCTTTTGAGCGTTTTCAGCAGCTTCCAACCGTTCGAGGAGATCGAGAAAGCGATCCGGAATGCCTTCTTCCTGCACGGCATCATAAAACTCCTTCAACTTCCGCGAGATGGAAGCATTCGGAGCTATGGTTCCTGGCTTGATTTGTGAGGTTTCGGCTGTGGTCATATCATGATTTTTTCTGATCTCGTCACTCATAACGCGGGCGCCTGCTATCAAATTGTCGGGTGGAAAATGCCCGAGTTTAAAAAAAGTTCCGTCTTGCGGAACTTATTTTGCATCGCCACGTTAAACTCAAGTCAATTGCCCAACAGGGTCCAGGGGAGAATTTGCATGTCACTCACCACGCGCGTTGCGTCACACCTTCCTTACCTGCGTCGGTATGCCCGAGCGGTAACCGGATCGCAGACGTCAGGAGACGCTTATGTGGCCGCCGTTCTTGAAGCGCTGATCGCCGATGTTTCCATCTTTCCGGAAAGCTCAAAGGATCGCGTTTCGCTTTATAAACTATTCGTCGCGATTTTTGGTTCCACATCCATAGAGATTAGGCCGATCGAATCCCCGTTCGCGTGGGAACAGCGTGCGGCTGTCAATCTATCGAACATTCCTTCCCAGGCACGTCATGCTTTCCTGCTGATTTCCGTCGAGGGCTTTACGCCTGAGGAAGCTGCAGAGGTGCTGGATGTCAGTGTAGCTGAAGTCAACAAGCTGCTCGACGAAGCGTCCCGCGAAATCTCGCGACAGGTGGCGACCGATATCATGATCATCGAGGACGAGCCGCTGATCGCGCTCGACATTGAACAGATGGTTCAGGATCTCGGCCACCGCGTGACAGGAATTGCCCGCACCCACAAAGAGGCGGTGTCGCTTTTCCAGTCTTCGCAGCCGAAGATGGTGCTTGCCGATATCCAGCTGGCCGATGGCAGTTCTGGCATCGACGCGGTCAACGAGATTCTCAAGACGTCCAGCGTGCCGGTCATTTTCATCACGGCCTTCCCAGAACGGCTGCTGACCGGCGAACGGCCTGAGCCTGCCTTCCTCGTTACCAAGCCGTTCAATCCGGATATGGTGAAAGCATTGATCAGCCAGGCGCTGTTCTTCAACGAGGCGGTGAAGGCGGCTGCGTGAGCGGCTCGATCTTTTGATCTTTATGCTTCAGGAACAAAATTATCAGGATAGTGTTGTGGCAAGTCGGCTCACGCGGCATGGCACCCCTTGTTTTAGTTGTCCTGTGCCTATTCTTAATGATGGTCTGACATTGCAGGTTCCGGTGCTTTAGGCACCGGACCAGCGCGTACGAAGTAAAGGCACCTGTCCGTCTTCATCACGCGAAGCATTTGGACATGTTCGATTGCCGTGGCAGCCGGGCGGTCCTAAGAGAGAAACACGAGCATCTGGCGCTGCCATTGGGGCGTCACAGGATGAAGCGGTAGATGGAGTGGCAAGATTGGCGCATCCGCTGACATGGCAGCACGCTGGTCAGAGTGATGACAAGCTGCGGGAATTTTTCATGCCCGCGCTCATCGACCTTGGCGCGAGTATCATTATTCAGAACAAGGCGCTGGACTATCTCTACTTCGCCAATTTACCCGAGGTATGGGCTCCTGAAGATATTCTGAGCCCTTCGGATGCCGCGCTCTTCGGTGATGAAGTTGCAGCAAAGCTGCTCATCCTAAAACAAGGCATGGCGGAAAGCGGCAAAAAAGGGCACATCGAGGTTACTGTCGGTTCCGACCAGATCTTCGAATTTCGCGTTCAGGCAGTAGAGTTCCAATCCGGTGGGCTGCATCTCGTGACGACGATCATCGATCGTTCGGAAGAACGGCATCGCGAGAGGCTGTTGCGCGCGTTGTTGCGCGAGGTGAGCCATCGCTCGAAGAACCTGCTCGCGATTATCCAGAGTATCGCGCTGCAAACAGCGCGTTATTCCGGCTCGCTCGATCTCTTCCTCCATAAGTTCCGGGGCCGGCTTTATTCGCTTTCGCAAAGCCAGGACCTGATCACCGATTCCAGCTGGCGTGGCGCCTATCTGTTCGATCTGGTGCGGCAACAGACGGAGAAATATATGCCGGACAACCGGCATATGGTGAAAATCTCCGGCGACAATGTGCTGCTTTCGCCCAATGCCTCGCTGCATCTGGGGCTGGCGCTGCATGAGCTGGTCGTCAATGCCGTGAGCCACGGTTCGATGTTGCGCAACGGAAAGCCGATCGACATCACTTCGACGCGGGTGAATGCCGACGGACATGATTACCTTGAGCTAAACTGGGAAGAGATGTTGAGCGGCTCCAACGATCGGGATGCCACGGAGGAAGGGCTGAAGGCTCATTTCGGCAGCACGGTTCTGGAGCGTGTCGTGCCAGCTTCCGTCAACGGCAAGGCTCAATATGTGATCTCCAGTCAGGGCATCAGCTACAAGCTGCGTTTTCCGCTCGATCACGGCGGCGAGTGACGCCGGGCCAATTTCAAGAGATCTACCGGGAGTAGTCAAACGGGAGCATCGCTCTGAAGCGCGTCGCGATCTTTCAGATTCGCTTGCCGCACTTTATCTCTTTGTTTTTAAGCATGTCTCCCGAAACCGGTGACCACTTTCGGGAGACATGCTGTAAGCGAAGGCATGTCGCCAAAACAGATCCGGCTCGGTTTCCTTGGGAAACCGAGCCGGCTCGTCTCTTCGAGGGGGATTGAAGAGTTTGTCCGAAAGCTTTTGTAGGGCGGGGGACGGGGGGTCGCCTTCGGACACTCGAATAACGGACGACGAAAAAGAAGGTTCCAACTTTTTCACGAAAAATTCTGCATCTTCATAACAGCCAACGGCGGCTTGCGCCGCCGTCTGCTGTTTGAGGCATCGACTTTCTCAACGCTTGACGGCGCGGGGATCCAGCGCGTCGCGGATCGCGTCGCCCATGTAGTTGACGCTCAGAACCGTCAGAGAGATGGCAAGGCCCGGCCAGAGCACGCGCGAGGGCGTTAGCTGCAGAAAGTTCGCGCCATCGAACAGCAGCCGGCCCCAGGTCGGAAAGTCCGATGGGAAGCCGAGGCCAAGGAAGGAGAGCGACGATTCCGTGATGATGGCCGAGGCGATGCCGAGCGTTGCCGAAACCATGATCGAGGAGAGCACGTTCGGGAGAATATGCTTCAGCACGATGCGATATTCGCGCATGCCGCTTGATTTTGCCGCCAGCACGAATTCCTGGCTTTTGACCGCCAGCACGTCGCCGCGGACGATACGGGCGGTGTGCATCCAGCTGGTAATGCCGATGACGACAACGATCAGGATGAAGATGCCGGTTTCGGGGCCGAAGGCAGAGCGCAGCGTGTCGCGGAACAGAAGCAGGATGACCAGCAGAAGCGGCAGGAGCGGCAGCGCCAGAAACAGGTCTGTCAGGCGCATCAGCGGCCCGTCGAGGCGACGGAAATAGCCCGACAGGACGCCGACCAGCGTGCCGAGGAAAAGCGCCAGCAGCATGGCGGTGATGCCGACCGCAAGCGAGATGCGGCCGCCGGCCAGGACCTGGGCCAGCATGTCCTTGCCGAGATTGTCGGTGCCGAAGGGATGCGCCAGAGACGGCCATTGGTTCTTGTCGCGAATGTTGATCTGGTTCGGCGCGACGCGGTGGATATAGGGCCCGACATAGACGGCGAGCACGATGAAGGTGAAGACGACGAGGCCGGCAACGCCACCCTTGTGGGCGCGGAACTGTTTCCAGATGTCGGCGAATGCCGAACGTGAAGGGGTGGAGGCCGCCACCGGTGCAGAGGAGGTCACGGTTGCGTCAGTCATAGCGGATCCTCGGGTCGAGAATGCCGTAAAGCACGTCGGCAATCAGGTTGAAGAGGACGATCAGCACCGCGAAAATGAAGGTGAGCGTCTGCACGAGCGGGATATCCGCGCCCTGAACGGCGGTTATCAGCAACTGGCCAAGCCCATTCACGCGAAAAATCTGTTCGGTAATGATGGCGCCGGAAAAGATGGTCGGCACGCCGAGGGCGATGACGGTGACGACCGGAATGAGGCTGTTGCGCAGTACGTGGACGAGCAGCACGGCCTTTTCCTTCACGCCCTTGGCGCGGGCGGTGCGGACATAATCCTGATGCAGGTTGTCGAGCATCGAGGCGCGGACGAAACGGGCGATCTGCGAGGCGTTATAGAGCGACAGAACGGCGACCGGCAGAACCATCTGCTTTACCTGCGCAACGAAGCTGGAAAAGTCCGTGACCCGCAGGTTGGTATCGTAGACCGAAGGAAACCACTGCAGATAGGAAGAAAAAATGACCACCAGCAGCACGCCGGTGAAAAAGGTCGGGACCGAATAACCGACCATCGAGATGAAGGTGCCGACCTGGTCGAAGATCGAATACTGCTTGTAGGCCGAAATGACACCGATCGGGATGGCGATCAGGATGCCGAAGACATAGGCGAGGCCGACGACCCAAAGCGTCTGCGGCAGGCGCTGGACGATAAGATCGACAACCGGGCTGCGCGTTGCCCATGACAGGACGCGCATGCGTTCGCCATCGCCAAACTGCCAGCCGGTGAGGCTTTCAATGATGTTGAGCGGCTCGTTGATGAAAAACTGCCGTAGCCAGGCCAGATATCGGAAGAAGAAGGGCTGATCGAGACCCAGTGAGGCGCGGATCTGCTCGCGCACTTCCGGCGGGATCGTCAGCGGCAGGTCGCCGGTCGGATCGTTCGGAGCCAGGTCGAGAAGTGCGAAAATGACGAAGCTGATTACCAGCAAGGTCGGGATTGCGAAGAACAATCGTCGCAATGTGAATGTGAACATCTGGAATTTTCTCCGGCTGCACATCCTTAAGGCCTGGCTGCGGACGACCGACGGCACGGGCTATGGGGCGCAGAATTATCTATGCTGGCAAACCTGCCCCGCCGGAGGGCAGGGCGGGCTTTGATCTTCTCGCAGAAGGACAAGGCCGGGCGGATCTCGGGCCGCCCGGCCTTGCGGATCACTTCTTGCGATACCAGTCAGCGACGTTCCAGAGCTGGCTGTCCCAGGAGTTCATCCTGACGCCATCCAGCGAAACGGCGAAAGCGGAGAGGTCGCCGCGGTGGACGAGCGGGATATGAGCGCCTTCTTCCGTCAGCATGTCGTTCAGCTGCTTCGCAAGCTCGGCGCGCTTTTCCGGGTCTGCGGTCTTGGAAAGGACGCCGACCATCTTGTCATATTCCGGGTTGCAATAACGCGGAATGTTCTGACCCTGCCAGCCGTTGGACGGGCCGGGCATCTGGTTGCACAGCCATTCCGCCAGATACTTTTCCGGGTCGGTGCCGTCGAAGTTGTTGGTGTACATCTCGACGTCGGCGTAGAATTTCTGGAACGTGTCCGGGCTTGCCGGGTCGCCGCCGAAGAAGACCGATGCCGAGGCGTTGCGCAGTTCAGCGCCGACACCGATTTCGGCCCACATGGACTTTACCAGTTCCTGGGTCGCCTGACGTACCGAGTTGGTCGAGGTGGAATAAAGGAAGTTGAGCTTGACGCCTTCCTTGGCGCGGATGCCATCCGAACCCTTTACCCAGCCTGCATCGTCGAGCAGCTTGTTGGCGGCTTCGAGGTCCTGCTTCAGGCACCAGCTGTCATTCTTGGTGGAAGCAACGGCTTCCGGGGCCGGAACGATATTGCAGGTGGCCTTGCCGGCAGCGCCGTAACCGGCCTCTACGATGATATCGCGGTCAATCGCGAGCGAAAGGGCGCGGCGCACCGCCGGGTCTTTCAGCGCCGGATGCGGACCTGCTTCCGTGGTGGAGCGCTTGTCGCCGAGAGCCGGATCGGGATTGGTCCAGTTGAGATTGATGCGTTCGACATTGGTGCCGAAAGCCGATTCAAGCCGGCCCTTGCCTGCGGCCAGCATCGTCTGCAGCACTTCCGGCTCGACCATGGTGTTCCAGGCATAGTCATATTCGCCGGTTTCCAGCACGGCGCGCGCGGCGGAGGCCGCATCACCACCACCCTTGAGGGTGACCGAGGCGAAAGCGGGCTTGGCCGGATCCCGGTAGTTCGGATTGGCCTTGAAGGTGATCACGTCGTTGGGCTTGAAATCTGCGACGACGAAAGCGCCGGTGCCGATCGGGCCGAAATTGGCAGCGGTGCAGCCGGGCGCCTTGGCACCGACGCAATCGGCAAACTGCTTGGCCTGGATGATCGGCGACTGAGAGCCGACAAAGGCGGAATAGGGGTAGGGTTTCGGTTCGGTGAAGGTGACCTTGACGGTGTGCGGGTCTATCGCTTCGACGTCCTTGACACCTTCATACTGTGCCTTCTGGGCGCAGCCGCCGTCCGGCGCCGTGCAGTATTTCCAGGTGAAGATCACGTCTTCGGCGGTGAAGGGAGAGCCGTCCGACCATTTGACGTCAGGCTTCAGCTTCCAGGTCAGGCTCAGCAGGTCCTTGGCCAGGCCGCCGTTTTCCAGCGTCGGGATCTCGGTTGCAAGATAAGCAACCAGCTTTCCATTCTCGTCGGTGCGGGCCAGAGGCTCGATGACCATCGAAGACGCGAAGACTTCTTTCGTGCCGCCGGACAGGAACGGGTTCATGGTGGAGACGGCCTGCCAGAACAGGATCTTCAGGTCACCATCCGTGCCGCGCTCGGCATGTGCCGTGGCGCTTGAAAGCGCCATGGCGGCAACCGTGCCGGCCAACAGAAGTTTCAATCTATGCATGCTGCTGTTCCCCTTTGTGGTTCTCTTTGCGAGTTTTGGTGATTGGTGGCGGGCGGTTCCGGTCGGGGCTCCCTGGTTGCGGCTTTTTAGCCTGTCAACCTTCCCGACGGGTGCCAATGATGCTGCCCGCAAGTTCTGTGTTCAGTCTATTTATGACACGTCCATTCCTTCACGTCTGGCGTGTTTGACCAAATTTTGAGCCATCAAAGCACAAGCCTATTTTTCGTTCAAGAGCGAAAATTGAAGCTTGCAAAAGCTTGCATAAGCGTCGCAATATCCGCTTCAACCCGCATGGGAACTTGAGAAAAATCAACGAGGTGCCGGAATGCCAGTGATCAATCGCGTAGCCGAGATGCAGGAACAGGTCGCCGAATGGCGTCGCCATCTGCACCAGAATCCGGAGCTGCTTTACGATGTTCACGAGACATCACGCTTTGTTGCGGAGAAGCTTAACTCCTTCGGTTGCGATGTGGTCGAAACCGGCATCGGCAAGACCGGTGTCGTCGGCATCATCAAGGGTAAACACGGTGATGGACCGGTGATCGGGTTCCGCGCCGACATGGATGCGTTGCCGATCTTTGAGACCTCTGGCAAGCCGTGGGCATCGAAGACGCCGGGCAAGGCGCATTCATGCGGCCATGACGGCCACACGGCCATGCTTCTCGGGGCTGCCCAGTATCTGGCCGAGACGCGCAACTTCAAGGGATCAGTTGCGGTGATCTTCCAGCCGGCCGAAGAGGGCGGCGCTGGAGCGCTGGCGATGATTGAAGACGGTTTCATCGACAAGTTCGGCATCAACGAAGTCTACGGCATGCATAACGAGCCGCGGCTTGCCGTGGGTAATTTCGCCATCCGCAAGGGCGGCATCATGGCGGCGGCCGACGTGTTCGAGATCACCGTCAACGGCCGTGGCAGCCATGCCGCACAGCCGCATAACTCTATCGATCCGGTGCTTGCCGCATCGCATATCGTGATTGCGCTGCAGTCGATCGTTTCGCGCGAAACCGACCCGTTGAAGTCGCTGGTTGTCACTGTTGCAGCGATCCATGGCGGGGAAGCAAACAATGTCATTCCCGATACGGTGAAGCTTGTCGGCACTGTGCGAACACTGTTGCCGGAGACACGCGATTTTGCCCAGAAGCGCCTGACGGCTGTGGCGGAAATGACTGCGACCGTACATGGCGCTACTACCGATGTTGTCTATCGCCGCGGGTATCCGGTCACTTTCAACCACGAAGCGGAAACCGAATTTGCGATCGGTATCGCCGGCAAGGTAGCCGGTCCGAAAGCGGTCAACGGCGAGGTCAATCCGCATATGGGCGCGGAGGATTTTTCCTACATGCTGGAACAGCGTCCCGGTGCATTCATCTTCATCGGCAATGGCGATACGGCGAGCCTGCATAATGCAGCCTACGACTTCAATGACGAGGCGATCCCCTATGGCGTCAGCTATTGGGTGACGTTGGCGGAAACCGCGCTCGCGGCCTGATCCGGGCAAGTTCATCGAGATAAAAAGGGGAACCCGATGCTGCTTTCCGGAAATGACATGGAACATGGGGGCGGCTCCGTCGCTCCCGTCCTTTCGGTGAAAAACCTCTCGACCTCGTTTCGAGTCGGCGACGAGTGGAAGACCGTAGTGCGCAACATCTCGTTCGATGTCGCGCCGCGGGAAACGGTGGCGATCGTCGGCGAAAGCGGGTCGGGCAAATCGGTGACGTCGCTGTCGATCATGCGGCTGTTGCCGAAGAAGACGAGCAGGATCGAGGGACAGGTGTTCCTGCAGGGCAAGGAACTGGTATCCCTGCCGGAAGAGCAGATGCGGCGGGTGCGCGGCAACGATATCTCGATGATCTTCCAGGAGCCGATGACATCGCTCAATCCGATCTTCCCGATCGGAAAGCAGATCGCCGAGGCGCTGACGGTTCACACGGATATTTCCAAGGCAGAGGCGAAAGCCGAAGTCATACGGCTTCTGGAGAAGGTTCGGATTCCGAACGCCAAGGGCCGTTTCGACGAATATCCGCACCAGTTTTCCGGCGGCATGCGCCAGCGCGTGATGATTGCCATGGCGCTTGCGTCGAAGCCGAAACTCCTGATCGCAGACGAGCCGACGACGGCGCTCGACGTGACGATCCAGGGGCAGATCCTCGACCTGATTAAGCAGCTGCAGGACGAGGAGGGCATGTCGGTTCTGTTCATCACCCATGACATGGGCGTGGTGGCGGAAGTGGCCGACCGGACGATCGTGATGTTCCGTGGCGACCAGGTGGAGACGGGTGCGACCGCCGATATCTTTCATCGCGGCAAGCATCCGTATACGCGGGCGCTGCTTTCGGCTGTGCCACGGCTGGGGTCGATGGGCGAGCGCAAACTGCCGCTGCGGTTTCCGATCATCGACGTCAAGACCGGTGAACAGCAGAAGCTCGCCGACGTCACCGACACGGTGGCGAAGGGTAAGACGCCGATCCTCGAAGTTCGTGACCTGACAACGCGTTTCGACATCCATTCAGGTCTGCTCGGTCGCAAAACCGGTGCCGTGCATGCAGTGGAAAACGTGTCTTTCAGCCTGCAGGAGGGCGAGACGCTGTCGCTTGTCGGAGAATCCGGTTGCGGAAAGTCGACGACCGGTCGTTCGGTAACGCGGTTGATCAACCCGACAAGCGGCAATGTCGTGCTTGATGGCTATGAAGTGATGAAGCTCGATCAGCCTTCGCTTCGCCGCATGCGCCGGTCGGTTCAGATGATCTTTCAGGATCCGTTCGCATCGCTCAATCCGCGCATGAGCATCGGGTCTGCGGTGATGGAGCCGTTTGTCGAGCATGCCCTCGGCACGAAGGCCCAGGCGCGTGACAAGGCGGCGGCGCTGATGGAAAAGGTCGGATTGTCAGCTGACATGATGAAACGTTTTCCGCACGAGTTTTCCGGCGGCCAGCGGCAGCGTATCGCGATTGCGCGTGCGCTGATGCTCGATCCGAAAGTGATTGTCGCGGACGAGGCGGTATCGGCGCTCGACGTCTCGATCAAAGCGCAGGTGTGCAATCTTCTGCTCGACCTGCAGCAAAGCCTGAAGCTCGCCTATCTGTTCATTTCCCACGACATGGCTGTGGTCGAGCGAGTGAGCCACCGAGTGGCGGTGATGTATCTCGGCGAGATTGTTGAGATAGGGCCGCGGGCTGCTGTGTTCGAAAACCCGCAGCATCCTTATACGAAAAAGCTGATGTCGGCGGTTCCCGTGCCGGACCCTGCACGCCGGTCGATCAAGCGCAACATGGCGACCGACGAGATCAAGAGCCCCGTGCGCTCGGTGGATTACGTGCCGCCGGTGCGGCAATACCGTGAGGTCTCCGAGGGGCATATCGTGCAGGTGGCATAAAAGGAAGGATGTCTTTTCAGATGGGGGCCGTGAACGGTTCCCGGGAAAGGCCGTAGTGGCGCTCCAGCATTTCCCATGTCCTGTCCATGGCATAGGCTTTTGAGACGAGCGGCAGGCCGACATGGCCGAAATAAAGCGACAGTTGCTGTTCCGCCTTCTCGGTGGGGACGCCGGCTATCTGATGGCTGTAGATGACGGATACGAGGCCTGTGCGGTCGGCACCTGCCTGGCAGTGGATCAGGATCGGTTTCGGCGCATCTTTCAGCAAGGCGACGAGCTGGTCCGCCTGTTCTGCTGTGAGCTCTCTGGAGGACACCATGCGGAAGTCGATATGCTTTATTCCAAGCCGCTGCGTTGTCGCCACTTCATCGGTGTACCATGCGGCGTTTTTGGAGGGGCCGCGCAGGTTAACGATGGTGCGGATACCGTAATTGCGCGCATATTCCTCGATCTGGCCGGCTGTCGGTTGGGCTGACCGGTAGAGTTCACCGGCGATGACGGTGTGGAAGTTGCCGGAAAGCTGAAGGAAGCCCAGATAGGCGCCGATGCTGAGCGCCGCGATACCAATGGCTGCCGCTCCGTTGCGAAGCCACTTCCGCTTGAATGTAACTGCCATTCGCCGATCCACCTTGCTGAACAGGACAGATTTCATCTGTCGTTGTCCGGTGGCATCTGCCTTTAAGCTGACTGTCACCTGAAGACGGGACTTCGATGTCAAGTGGTGCGGAACTCGACGCCGATTGCGTTGATACGGCGCCAGCGGACATCACATTCGAACTGGCGTCCATCGGAAAGCTGGAGCGTGAAGTTCTCAGGGACGGACATGGCGCTTTCGGTCCGGATCATCGCGCCGCCTTCCGACATTTCCTTGACGATGCCGTCAAAAGCCGAACGATGATCGTTGAACAGGATTTTTGCGCCGAGGAAGGCCCTCGATCGCGGAAATTTACGTTCTTGCACCCGGCTGGATCTCCAAGGTTCGATTGGAAATCCTGTAGCGTTCCGAGCCAATGTCGGAAAACCCCGCAAAAAACCCCGTAACTTCTTCGGGTAGATTGGCAGATGAGGTTTCTGATAGCCGTTCAGAATCGGAGCGTTACGCTTCGCCCGTTTCCCAGCCGAGCATGGCGCGCTTGCGGGTGAGGCCCCAGTGATAGCCGGTGAGAGCGCCATTCTTTGCGACAGCGCGATGGCAGGGGACGACAAAAGAGATCGGATTGGCGCCGACGGCTGCTCCGACCGCCCGGCTTGCGGACGGCTGGCCGATATCGTTGGCGACATCCGAATAGGTGACGGCCTTGCCGTATGGGATTTTCAGCAGACTCTGCCAGACGCGCATCTGGAAGTCGGTACCGATCAGCACGACCCGCAGGGGGCGGTCGCATAGCCATTTCGAGCGGTCGAAAACGCGGCCGACATAGGGTTCGGTTGCGGCCTTGTCCTCTACATAGGTTGCGTTTGGCCAACGGCGGGTCATGTCGTCCAGCGCCTCCTGCTCGCCGCCCTGATCGGCAAAGGCGAGGCCGGAGAGGCCGCGATCGGTGGCCATGACGAGCGCCAGACCGAATGGGGAGGGGTGAAAGCCGTAGCGGATCGTCAGGCCACCACCCTTGGCCTTCCATTCGCCGGGCGACATCGCCTCATGGGTGACGAAGAGATCATGCAGGCGGCCGGGGCCGGAAAGGCCAACCTCATAGGAAGTTTCCAGAAGCGGCAAGCCTTCGGTGCCGAGCAGGCGCTTGGCATGGTCGATCGTAACCGCCTGCAGGAAGGCCTTCGGAGACAGGCCGGCCCAGCGGGTGAACAGTTTCTGCAACTGCGTTGGCGACTGGCCGATCTCGGCAGCGATGGCTTCGAGCGAAGGCTGGTCGCGGTAGTCGAGCGTGATCATTTCGATCACCCGGCGCACGGTCTCGTAATCAGAGCCTTCCGGCGTCACGTCGATCGCGGGCGTTGAAAACTGAGCGAGAGCATTCATGGTCTGTCTCCTTTCGCTCATATTTGCCTTCTCCGCTTCATCGATACCACCCGTTTCTTGCGGCTTTCTCACAGGCGGCGGGTTACTGTTGCGAGCGCATTGCGGAAGGCGTTGGCAAAGCTCTCCCGGTCATCCGGATTGAGAAAGGAACCGACATCCGTCGCCCGACCCTCGCCGCTGACGAACATGGAGGTGATGCCGAATTCCTCGTGCCGGTTGATGCGGAAACGCGCCCAGAAGGGATTGAAACGATGCTCGATCATCCTGCCCGTCGGAGAGAATTTGCGGATCAGGATATGGGTTTGCGATACGCTGACTTCCTCGCGCTGGCGGCCTGAACGGTAGCTCATCTTCAGCGCGAAATAGAGAAGCAGGAAATCCGCCCCGAGAAACAGGCCGATCGGCCAGGCGCCGGTTACGGTGAAGAAGATGCCGTAAAAGGCGCAGACGGCGCCGGAGAGCGCAAGTACCAGCTTAAATCCCGTTCGCCCCAGCGACCGGTAGGGTGTGAGTTCGGCGGCAAAGACCGGCCGCTCCTCCACTATGTGCGCGTTGCTTTCCGTCATGGGGCGTGACTATACAGGCTGATGGCCATTTCCAAATCCCGATCCAGCACCGCTTCCTTGCAAAAGTCAAATCGGACGCCTGCAAAGACGGGTGCGACGAAGACAAAACGCTTCAAATCCGCCTATTCGAAGGACGAGATGGTTGAGATTTTTCGCCGGTTCTCGATCCAGCGGCCGGAGCCGAAGGGCGAGCTGGAGCACGTGAACCCGTTCACGCTCGTGGTTGCCGTGGCGCTATCGGCGCAGGCGACCGACGCCGGGGTCAACAAGGCGACGAGAGCGCTGTTCAGAATAGCCGATACGCCGGAAAAGATGCTGGCGCTGGGCGAAGAGGGTGTGATTTCCCATATCAAGACGATCGGGCTTTATCGCAACAAGGCGAAGAACGTCATCGCGCTCTGTCGCATGCTGATCGACGAATTCGGCAGCCAAGTGCCAAAGACGCGTGAGGAGCTGGTACGGCTGCCGGGTGTCGGGCGCAAGACCGCCAATGTAGTGATGTCCATGGCCTTCGGCATTCCGACGCTTGCTGTCGATACGCATGTCTTCCGCATCGGCAACCGCTGCCTGATGGCACCGGGAAAGACACCGGATGAGGTGGAGGAGCAGTTCCTCAAGGTCATTCCGGAAGAATATCTCTTCCATGCTCATCACTGGCTGATCCTGCATGGGCGCTATACCTGCAAGGCGCGCAAGCCGGAATGCGAGCATTGCGTTATCGCTGACCTCTGTCGCTCGCCGGAAAAGACGTTCGACATACCGGCGCCGCTAGTGGAGCTGCCGCCTCAGGTCATCGGCGGAGCTGCGCAGTGAGGCCGTCCAACAGGGCCGCGATTGCAGCTTCGTAATCGGCGCGCTTTCCGCCGCAATCGATCGCGATTACGGCTTTCTCAAAGGCCGACGAAATCAGCGATGTCAGCGGGTCGAGAAGCTTGAGGTTTTCCGAGCCTGAAAGCAGATGCGAGAGGCCGACTTTCAGGCCCTCTTCGGCCGGGTCTTCTCCTTCACCGCTATCGATCGCATGCTGCGCGGGGGCTTCTTTCAAGAGCAGCCGTGTGCGGCCCGGCACTGCCATCGCATCGAAATAGGCGGATGCACCCTGCAACAGCGCCTCGCGTGCCGACGAGGCATCCACCGAGCGGGCGTCGATATCGGCTGCTACATCCTTGGCTTCGCGTTCGATCACGGCCCAGAACAGCGCCTTTTTGTCTGCAAAGTGATGGTAGAGCGCGCCGCGCGTGACCTCAGCTGCGACGACGATGTCCGGGGTTGCCGTTTCGGCATAGCCCTTTTCGACGAACAAGGTCCGTGCGGCATCCAGAAGGGCGGTGCGGGTGGCATCGGTGCGTTCGCGGTTGCTGCGCGGCATGCGACTATCCTCCATTTACATACAGACAGAATGTATTTATAAAAAACATACAGCCTGAATGTATCTTGGATTTCAACGGAGGAAAAGAGATGAAAGCAGTCAGCTATTATCCCGTCATCATGACCAAGGACGTCACAGGGACGGCGGCGTTCTATACCCGGCATTTCGGCTTCGAAGCGCTGTTTACCGCCGACTGGTATGTTCACCTGCAATCGAAGGAGAGCGAGCATGTGACGCTCGCCATTCTCGACGGGAACCATGAGACGATCCCGGAAGGTGCGCGCGGCCAAGTGTCAGGCCTGTTGCTGAATTTCGAAGTCGAAGATGTCGATGCTGTCTATGCACGGCTGAAGGCGGCGGGGCTGCCGATAAGGCTGGATCTCAGCGACGAGGATTTCGGCCAGCGGCATTTCATTACCGCCGATCCGAATGGCGTGCTGATCGATATCATCAAGCCGATCCCGCCAAGCGCGGAGTTTGCCGCCCAATATGAGGCGTCGGCGCTTCCGGGCTAAATCCTGAAGTCCGGATTGCGCTTGGCCAGTGCCTTGTGCAGATGCACCATCAATCCCGCGGCAAAAAGCGGGGTCAGGAGGTTGACGATCGGGATCGCCAGGAAACCGGCGATCAGCATGCCGGCAAGCAGAACCGTGGAAGCGTGTTTTGCGCGGAAGGCGCGGGCCTCTTCCGGTGAGCGAAAACGCATGGCGGCAAATTCAAAGAATTCGCGGCCAAGCAGGTAGCCGTTGACCATGAAGAAGGCGATCAGGTTGACGCCCGGAATGAAGAGGAGAAGAAGCGCGATAAAGTTGAAGACGATTACGACGCCCAGGAACTTTATCGAACCGGCAATCGCCTGACCGAGCGGCAGTTCCTTGCCGGGTGGATCATTCGGGTAATCGCGTTTTTCAACGACGGCTGCGACATCATCGAGAAACAGGCCGGCGATCAGCGCGGTGATCGGGGCGATCAGAAGCGCCAATCCGAGCGCTAGGCCGATGCTGGCGGCAATCGCTGCAATCAGCGTCAGCCAGCCGGTCCATTCTGGCATTGTCGGAAGAAAGGCGGCAAACCACGGCCAGATGTAATAGGCGAAAGTCTCCCTGAGCGCGAACCACAGGCCGACGAGGATGAGCAGGGTGAGCCCCAGCATCTTCCAGAAGGCGGAGCGGGTTTCCGAGGCGAAAAGGTTGACGAGCGCAAGGCGAGCGGCGTCGAGGATCATGAATGCTCTCCGGCGGTTGGCCGGTCAGATGTAGGTGGCGATGCGTGGCGCGACAAGCAGTCCTGCGGCATGACGTCATGGTTGTCTTGAAACATGTGGAGATAGATCGCTTACCCAAGTAAAAGTATGACTAAATGCGTAGTTTGTACCGCCTATTCTTGCGGGCATTTGTAGTTTTGAGCAATTTTGCGATGTATGCTCTTTCGTTGCAATCTTCGCGAGCGCTTTATGGGTTATCCATTTTTAATCAAAGTTTAGATTTCTGTTTTATTCGTGCCGATGCTTGCGGTTTCGGCCGCGTCACGGTCGCATGATGCGTCCCGCCTTCGCCTCGCGGCATGTCTCCCCCAATTAGAACCATGCCAACGATCAGCCGGGTCCACCGGCGTTCATCAGAGGAACACCCCGTTTGACCAAAAGATCAAACCTCATGACGCGCATCCTGCTTGCCGCGTCGCTGCTTGTCGCGGCTGCCTTCGGCGCCTTTTCGATCTATATCGATAGCCTGCAGCGCGATGGCGTTGCCCAGTCCGTTTCACACAACATAGAATCCACCGGCAAACAGGCATCGCAGAGCATTGCCAACTGGCTCAACGGCCGCTTCATGTTGACTGACTCCGTCGCCAAGGCCATGGAGAAGAGCACGGACGTCGCCTCGCGCTCTGCCATCCTGCAGAACGAGGTCCTTGCCGACCAGTTCGTCTCCACCTATTTCGGCGGTGAAGCCGATGGCGAAATGACGCAGTGGCCGAACCTGCCCTTGCCGGCCGGTTATGACCCGCGCCAGCGCGGCTGGTACAAGCAGGCGGTTGCCGCAAAGGCAGCGGTGCTGACCGAACCCTATGTTTCCGCATCCGACAAAAAGCTGATGATCACGGCTGCCGTTCCGGTGAACAAGGATGGCAAGTTTGTTGGCGTTGCCGCCAGCGATTTTTCGCTAGACACGCTGGTATCGGCGATCAAGTCGGTCGATGCTGGTCCTGGGGGCCATGCCTTCCTCGTCAACAAGGCAGGCAAGATCCTGATCCATCCCGATGCGGCCTTCGTCAACAAGACGCTTGCCGACCTCTTCCCGACAGATACGCCGAGCATCGGTTCGCAGGTTGCGGAAACCGCAATCGGCGACAAGGGCAAGCTGGTCAGCTTTGTGCCGGTCAGTGGTCTTCCGGGTGCCGACTGGAGCCTTGGTTTCGTTGTCGACAAGGACAATGCCTATGCGGCGACGCGCGAATTCCGCCTCGCTGCCGCGATTGCGACGCTGCTTGCCGTTGTCGCCATGATGGTTTTCCTGGCGACATTGCTTAGCCGGATCGTTATCTCGCCGGTGACCGCGATGACGGCTGCCATGGAAAAGCTTGCGAGCGGCAATCTCGACACGACCATTCCCGGCCAGGACCGCCGCGACCAGATCGGCTCCATGGCCGCAGCCGTTGCCGTGTTCCGCACGAATGCGATCGAGCGCCTGCGCCTCGAGGGGGATGCACAGGAGACGCGTACGCTTTCTGAGCGCGAGCGCGGCGAACGCGAGCGGGTTGCCGCCCGCAATGCGGCAGATGTGCGCTTTGCCGTGGACGAACTGGCGAAGGGCCTGTCGCATCTTTCCGATGGCGACCTGCAATACCGCATCAATTCGCCTTTCGTGGCCGAACTCGACCGATTGCGCGAAGACTTCAACACCTCGATCGGCAAGCTGAACAGCGCGCTGACGAAGGTGGGCGACAATGCTCGCAATATCGATGCCGGCGCTTCCGAGATCCGCCATGCGGCCGACGATCTGGCCCGACGTACGGAGCAGCAGGCCGCCTCTGTCGAGGAGACCGCTGCGGCGCTTGAAGAGATCACCACGACGGTGCGCGACAGTGCCCATCGCGCCGAGGAAGTCGGCCGCCTCGTCAACCGCACCCGCTCGAATGCCGAGAATTCCGGCGGCATCGTGCGTGAAGCGGTGCGCACCATGGAAGACATCGAACGGTCGTCTTCGGAGATCTCCAAGATCATCGGCGTCATCGACGAGATCGCCTTCCAGACCAACCTGCTTGCACTGAATGCGGGTGTCGAGGCAGCGCGTGCCGGTGAAGCGGGCAAGGGCTTTGCCGTCGTCGCGCAGGAAGTGCGCGAACTGGCGCAGCGTTCCGCCCAGGCCGCCAAGGAGATCAAGGAACTGATCAACGCATCCGGCAATCTGGTTCAGCAGGGCGTGATGCGGGTTGGCGAGACAGGCACCAGGCTGGAGGCCATCGTTGCCGAAGTGCAGGAGATCAACGGCCACATCCAGGCGATCGTAACGGCAACCCGCGAGCAGTCGACGGGCCTGAACGAGATCAACACCGCCGTCAACACGATGGACCAGGGCACGCAGCAGAACGCGGCGATGGTCGAGGAACAGACGGCCGCCAGCCATGGCCTTGCAGCCGAAGCGACGGCTCTGAAGACCCTGCTTTCGCAGTTCCGTCTTGGTGGAGTGGCCACTTCGAGCGAGCGCGGAAGCTATAGCCGCGCTGCCTGAGCGGCAGCAGTTTCATCCGTAAACATGAATGAGGCGGCCCATCGGTCGCCTCATTTGCTTTGATGGCCATACGCAATGTCACGCAGCGGGCAGGCGGTTGCGAAATCGCGGATCATCCAGTGCATCTTTCGGAAAATTCGCAGCCAGGTGATCGATGAATTTCCGAACCGCCGGCGGCAGGCCGCGACGGGTGGTGAAGACCAGATGGACGATGCCGGTGATGCCGCGCCATGCAGGAAGAATGCGAACGAGGGTTCCATCTTCCAGCGCCTGACGGCAGGTATGGTCGGGCAGGAGGGCGACGCCGAGGCCCGCAATCGCCGCGGCGCGAACGGCTGAAAAATCGGCGCAGCCCATGCGCGGGGCATGGCGGAGAATGTGCTTTCTGCCGTCCTCGGTTTCCAGATGCCATTCCAGTTCGCTTGCATCGTCGCTTGTTGCCAGCGTCGGCAATGAGGCGAGCTGTTCGACATCCGCAATCCGGCTGGCGAGCTGCGGGCTTGCGACGAGGATGCGGATGGACTGACCGAGCGAGCGCATGGTGAGCGAGGCGTCGCTGTCGATCGTGGTGCGGACGCGCAGTGCGATATCGATCCGTTCCTCGATGAGATCGACCGGCCGGTCGAGTGCGACGAGCTGCAACTGTACCTTTGGGTGACGGTCGAGGAATGTGTTGACCAGGCCCGATATCGGCTCGACGAGGCCGGTCGGGCAACTGAAGCGGACGAGGCCTTCCGGTTCCGATTTTGCTTCCGCCACCAGCGCCTGTGCAAGCTCCGCCTCGGCAAGCATCGCCTTGCAGCGTTGATAAAAGACCTGCCCGACATCGGTTACCCTAAAACGGCGGCTCGATCGTTCGATCAGGCGCACGCCAAGCCGTGTCTCGAGCCCTGCCACGCGGCGGCTGAGCTTGGATTTCGGTTCGCGCAGCGCGCGCCCGGCGGGAGCGAATCCGCCATGGGCTACCACTTCGGCGAAATAGACAAGGTCATTCAGATCAAGCCGCATCATCGTTCTCCATATGGAACGATGAGTGTCGATTTTGCCGACTTTCGATCGCAGCGTTCCGAATGCATCTTTCATCCAGCGGAAAACAAACCGCAAGATCAAAGGAGAAAGACAATGGCTGCAAGATTTGAAAACAAGGTCGTCATCGTTACCGGCGGCACAAGCGGTATCGGGCTTGCCACTGCCAAGGCGTTTGCCGGCGAGGGTGCTTCGGTGTTCATTACCGGCCGCCGACAGGAAGCACTCGATGCTGCGGTGAAGGCGATCGGTGGCCGAGTGACCGGCGTTCAGGGCGACATGGGCAAGCTTGCCGATATCGACCGCCTGTATGACGCCGTGCAACAGAAGCACGGGCATATCGACGTGGTTTTCGCCAATGCCGGCGGCGGTGAATTTGCTGCACTCGGCTCGATCACCGAGGACCATTACCAGTCGACATTCGACAGCAATGTGAAGGGCGTGCTGTTCACCGTGCAGAAGGCACTGCCGCTGATGCGCGATGGCGGCTCGATTGTCCTGACGTCATCGACCACCAGCATTTCCGGCACGCCGGCCTTCAGCGTCTATTCCGCCACCAAGGCGGCGATCCGCAGCTTTGCCCGTAACTGGATCCTCGACCTGAAGGACCGGCATATTCGCGTCAATGCCATTAGCCCCGGGGTCACCGATACGGCAGGCCTGAACGAGCTGTTCGGTGGCGGTGATCAGGCGCAGGGTACGAAGGATTATCTTGCCGGGCTCATTCCTGCAGGTCGCGTCGGCCAGCCGGAAGAGATCGCCAAGGCAGTGTTGTTCCTCGCTTCCGATGATGCAAGCTTCGTCAATGGCGTCGAACTCTTCGTCGATGGTGGTCAGGTCCAGATTTAATACGATCGGATTTCTACGTTGAAGCTCATCCGCGCGTCCTTGAGGGACGCGTGGCTTTCTCAAGGAGACTGACGATGACTTACGACATTGCGACATTGCTGAAGCGCAATCTGCAGGAGGTTTTTGGCGAGGCTGACGATGTGCGCCGCCAGGCGGTTGCGGCTGAGATTTTTGCGTCGGATGCAGAATTTCACGAACCGCACGGAGTTTTTCGTGGCCCTGCAGAGATCGCCCGAATTGCGGGCGTGATCCGGGCGTCGCATCCGGATTTTCAGTATCGCGAACTCGGCCCGGCGGAAGTGCTGCATGAGACCGCGGGCAGAGTGCGGTGGGTTTCCGGTGCGCCCGGTGAGCCACCGGCCTATGCGGGAACCGACTTCATCATCGCCCGCGACGGGCGGATCAGCGGGCTTTACCTGTTTTTCGATACCCTGCCGGGCGAAGGAGATGTGTTGCATGACAAGACCCGGACGTAACCGGGTCTGCTTCAGCCATGTGACGACTCAGGCCATTTCCCGCAACTCCTCACGATGGCGGACCATGGTGAGGAAGCGCCGGTAATCGCGGTCATAAGCTGCCTTGCGGGCCGGATCGGGGAGATATTCGGTGCCGCCTGCCTGCATCGCCGAGCCTGCGGCAAAAAGGGATGAGTGCAGGCCGCCAGCGACGGCGGCGGTCATCGCGGTGCCGAGCAGGACTGCATCATTCGTCTGCGGCACCACCACCCGGCAGCCGGTGACATCGGCGTATAGCTCGACGAGCAGCGGGTTGTTCACATGGCCGCCGGTGACATGCAGGGTTTCGAACCGATAACCGAAACCGACCATGGTATCGAGGATGTGGCGGATGCCGAGCGCGATCGCCACACAGCTGCGCCAGTAGCGGCGGCAGAGGCCATCGAAGGATGTGTCGAGGGTAAGGCCCGTGATGACGCCGCGGACATGCGGATCGGCGAGCGGCGAGCGGTTGCCGTGGAAATCCGGCAGGATATGCAGGTTGGGGGCGATATCGCCTTCCGTCTCTGCGCGCAGCTCGGCAATGCGGGCGATGATGCGGCCATGCAGGTCGGTGGTTGGTTCGCCGCCGGCGGCATGCATCTGGACGATATGATCGAGAAGCGCGCCGGCCGCAGATTGGCCGCCTTCGACCAGCCAGTGTTCTGGAAGTACAGCCTCGTAATAAGGCCCCCAGAGGCTGCGACCCGGTTTCGGATCGCGCGAGAAGGCGACGATGCAGCTGGAGGTTCCGCCAATGAGTGCGACGCTGGTTTCGAGGTTTGCGTCGCTGGCGGCTCCGGCCAATGCGCCGAAAGCACCGGCATAGGCGTCGATAAGGCCGGGGGATACTTCGACTTCGATATCGAGGCCAAGCTCGGCCGCGGCTTGTTTCGACAACCTGCCAAGGCTTGTGCCGACCTCGGCGGTGCCTTCCGGCAGGCCGGCTTTTTCTTTCAGATTTTCGAGGCCGGCAAGTTTCAGGTAGTCGCTTTTCCAACCGGGCGTCTCATGCGCCAGATAGTTCCATTTGGCCGTGACAGTGCAGCGGGAGCGCTCAGTCGATCCGGTCGCCTTCCAGGTGAGGAAGTCGGCCAGATCGAAGATGAAACCGGATTTTTCCCAGCTTTCCGGCCGGTTCTCCTTCAGCCATTTCAGTTTCGGCATTTCCATTTCGGGTGACAGCGAGCCACCGGAGAAATCCAGAACATGGTGGCCGGAAGCGGAGAGTTCGTCGGCTTCGCGGATGGCGCGATGGTCGTGCCAGACGATCGTATCCTGTTCAGGGAGACCGGAGGTGGAGACGGAGAGCGGCTTGCCGTTCCGGTCGCGCATGACGAGCGAACAGGTGGCGTCGAAGCCGATCGCGGCGATACTTGAAGGCTTGATGCCGGCCTCGGTCATCGCTGCTTTCACGGCTTGGCAGGTGGCGGCCCAGATATCTTCGGAGGAATGTTCGGCATGGCCTTCCCTGGGGCGGAACATCCGGATCGGGTGTTTGGCCTTGGCAAGCATTCGGCCACTGCTGTCGAAAACGCCGGCACGCGCGCTGGTCGTGCCGATATCGACCGCAACGAGATGGTCACGCATCCAGATCTGTTTCCTGTCCCTGTACCGCTCGCGGCAAAATCTTCCTCACGGTGTCAAATTGCCCGCTGGGAAGATGTCGCTCCACGACCCTCCATGTGGTTTTTTACAAGGTGGAGCAAATCCGGCATGTCGTCAAATATGAGATCCGGCGAAAGTGTGTCGATCCGTTCACGATATCCCGGAACACAGGCATGCGATCCGCCGGTAAAGGCGAAAACCGACATGCCGGCACGCTGGGCCGCCTCGATGCCGGCGGGGCTGTCCTCGATGACGATGCAGTTTTCCGGCGAGATGCCCATTTGCTCTGCAGCGTAGAGGAAAAGGTCGGGTGCAGGCTTGCCGTTCTTGACCATGGAAGCGCTGAAGATATGCGGCTCCAGCCTGTCGAGAATACCGGTGATGCCGAGCGACAGGCGTATGCGTTCCGGCTGACTGGAGGAGGCGACACAGCGGGGAAGGTTGAGAAGCGCGAGCGCATCGAGCGTCTCGGCAATGCCTTCGATCGGTTTGAGGTCGGTCTTGAAGAGGTCGTAGAGATCAAGGCGCAGGGTTTCGAGAAATTCGGGCCCGGTGTGGAAGTCGTATTCCTCGTCCATCACTTGCCGCATGGTGGCAAGGCTGCGGCCGAGGAAGCGCTGATAGGCTTCCTCCTCGGCCATGTCGATGCCGTGGCGGTTCAAGGCTTCGACCAGAACCCGGACCGAAAGCGGTTCGCTGTCGACGAGCACGCCGTCGCAGTCGAAGATCACCAAGGGGCCGTCGTTGAAGCTTGCCTTATCCGCCACGTTTCACCTCACTCCTGAACCAGCTTGTCGTCGAGATAGAGCTGCAGGGTTTTTGCAGTTCCTTCGCTCCATAGCGTCTTCAGGGCATGGGCGAAACGCTTGCGGAACAGTTCGTTGCCGGAAACCTCACCGAAGATTTCATCGAAGACGAGGAAGGCTGCCGGATCGTCCTTAGCCTTGATGGCTGCTGCCTGCAGCTTTTCGGCGCTGGCGTCGTTGAAGACGATTTTGCGGCCGCTGTCGGACGTGCCGGCGAAGTAACGGCACCAGAGAGCTGAGACCAGCGACAGGCCGACGATATCCTTGCCCTGGGCGAGGCGATCGCGGGTCGAGGGCAGGATGAATTTCGGCTGGCGGTTGGAACCGTCCTGCGCCAGGCGCGGAATGGTGTCGCCGATCTTCGGGTTGAGGAAGCGACGCTCGATCAGGTTGAAATATTCATCGAGATTGGTATCCGGGACCGGCGGAACGATCGGGATGATCTCTTCCTTCTCGAGCTTGGCGAGGAAGGCGCGGATCAGCGGGTGTTCCATCGACTCGTGGACGAAATGGATGTCGAGCAGCTCGCCCGGATAGGCGATCGTCGCGTGGCCGCCGTTCAGGATGCGGATCTTCATCAATTCATAGGGCGCAACGTCGGGGACGAACTGGACGCCGACCTCTTCCAGCGCCGGGCGGCCGGCGGGGAAATTGTCTTCCATCACCCACTGCTTGAATTCTTCGCAGAAGACCGGCCAGTTGTCGTCAATATTGAAGTCGTTTTTCAGAATATCGACTTCGCGCTGGCCGGTGGCCGGTGTGATGCGGTCGACCATCGAGTTGGGGAAGGCGACGTTGGAGTGAATCCACTCGGCAAAGGCCGGGTCGGACATTTTGGCGAGGCCGATGACGGTGTTCTCGGTGACGTGGCCGTTACCCGGAATGTTGTCGCAGGACATGATGGTGAAGGGCTGCACGCCACGCTCGCGGCGCAGTTTCAGGCCGGCGAGGATGAGGCCGAAGACCGTTTTCGGGGCTGCCGGGTTTTGGCCGTCCTCGACCATTGCCGGATGGGCCGGGTTGAAGTGGCCGGCCGCATCGATGAAGTAGCCGCCTTCGGTGATCGTCATGGACACGATGCGGATCGTCGGATCGGCAAGCTTCTCGATCAGCGCATCCTTCTGGTCGGGTGCAATGATGTCGATCATCGGCGCGGTGACGCGGGCGCCGGTCTTGTTATTGTCCTGCTCGACGACTGTGGTCAGGTAATCCTGAGCCTTCAGCTTGTCGCGCATGGCGGCATCCGATGGCAGAACGCCGGCGCCGATCAGCGCCCAGTCATGGCCCTTGCCGGTGTTGAACAGGTCATCGAGGTAGACGGCCTGATGGGCGCGATGGAAATTGCCGACGCCGAAATGAATGATGCCCGGCGTCAGGCTCTTCGGATCGTAATTGGGCACGCCAGCGGTCGCAGCGGCATCCTTGAGGCTTGCCAACGAAAGCTTCACAGTCATTTTCTCATACTCCGGTTGGCCTGTCTGTCAGGCCGGTAGGATCAATCAGGCCCTGATAGCGAGGCCCTTGTCGTCGAAACGGTGCAGTTTGGTTTCATCCGGCGTCAGGTAGACGGTATCGCCGTGGCGGGCGCCGAACTCGCCGCTGGCGCGGGCCGTCATCTGGCCGATGCCGTCGACATCGAGATGCAGGAAGGTGTCGGCGCCGAGATGTTCGGCAACGGTGACGGTACCCTTCCAGGTGCCGCTCTCCTTGGACAGCGTCAGATGTTCGGGACGGATGCCGGCGGTGACGGCGCCCTTCGACCTGGCGTAATCGCCGGTGATCAGGTTCATCCGCGGCGAGCCGATGAAGCCCGCCACGAACAGGTTGCGCGGGGTCAGATACAGTTCCATCGGGGAACCGACCTGCTCGATATTGCCGCGATTGAGCACGACAATCTTGTCGGCCATGGTCATGGCCTCGATCTGGTCGTGGGTGACGTAGATCATCGTCGTCTTCAGCTGGTTGTGAAGATCGCTGATTTCGAGGCGCATCGTGCCGCGCAGGGCCGCATCGAGGTTGGAGAGCGGTTCGTCGAAGAGGAAGGCAGACGGTTCGCGGACGATGGCGCGGCCGATTGCGACGCGCTGGCGCTGGCCGCCGGAAAGCTGCGAGGGGCGGCGTTCCAGATAGTCGGTGAGGTTGAGCACCTTGGCGGCAGCCTCGACTTTCTTGTCGATCGCTGACTGTTCCATCTTCGCCATCTTGAGCGGGAAGGCGATGTTCTTGCGCACGCTCATATGAGGATAGAGCGCATATGACTGGAAGACCATGGCGAGACCGCGGGCAGCAGGTGCGGCTTCCGTCACATCCTTGCCGTCAATGGTGATCGTGCCGCCGGTCAGGTCTTCAAGGCCGGCGATCAGGCGCAGGAGCGTGGACTTGCCGCTGCCCGAGGGGCCGACGAAGACGACGAATTCGCCTTCCTTGATTTCCAGATCGACGGAAGGAATGACCTTGGCTTCGCCGAAATGCTTCTGGACGTTCTTGAGAGTAATGCTGCCCATGATCGGAATTCCTTACTTAACCGCGCCAAACGTGAGGCCGCGGACGAGTTGCTTCTGGCTGAACCAGCCGAGGATGAGGATCGGCGCAATCGCCATGGTCGATGCTGCCGAGAGCTTTGCCCAGAACAGGCCTTGCGGTGACGAGAAAGAAGCGATGAAGGCCGTCAGCGGCGCCGCGTTGGTGGTCGTCAGCTGGATGGTCCAGAACGCTTCGTTCCATGCGAGGATGATGTTCAGGAGCAGTGTCGAGGCAATGCCTGGTACGGCCATCGGCGTCAGGACGTAGACGATCTCTTTCCAGAGGCTGGCACCATCCATACGCGCGGCTTCCAGGATCTCGCCCGGAATTTCGCGGAAATAGGTGTAGAGCATCCAGATGACGATCGGCAGGTTGATCAGCGTCAGCATGATGGTGAGGCCGACGCGGCTGTCGAGCAGGCCGAAGGTGCGGAAGATGATGAAGATCGGCAGAAGAACCGCGACCGAGGGCATCATCTTGGTCGAGAGCATCCACATCAGGATGTCCTTGGTCCGCTTGGTCGGGGCAAATGCCATGGCCCAGGCGGAGGGGATGGCGATGATCAGCGCCAGGATGGTGGAGCCGACCGAGAGGATGACCGAGTTCATGAACGGCTTGAAGTAATCGCGCTGCGTCTGAACGGTGATGTAGTTCTCGAACGTGCCGGACGGGATAAGCGAGAAGCCGGCGATGGCCTCCTGCTCCGTCTTGAGGCTGGTGATGACGGCGTAGAGGATCGGAAAGAAGATGAGGAGCGCCACAACCCAGGCGGCAACGCTCCAGCCGATCTTAGCTCCGGTGGAAACTGAACGAGCCATGATCTTCTCTCCTACTTGTCCAGGTTCTTGCCGACGGCGCGCATCAGGAAGATGGCGACGATGTTGGCGAGAACGACTGCGATGATACCGCCTGCAGCACCACCGCCGACGTCATAACCGAGACGGGCCGTGCGGTAGATGAGGAAGGTGAGGTTGGTCGATGCGTAACCCGGTCCGCCATTGGTGGTGACGAGGATTTCCGCATAGATGCCGAGCAGGAAGATCGTCTGGATCAGGATGACGACCGTGACGGCACGCGAAAGATGCGGGATCGTCAGGTAGATGAAGCGGTTGAAGAAGTTGGCACCGTCCATTTCGGCCGCTTCACGCTGCTCGCTGTCGAGCGACTGGAGCGCGGTGAGCAGGATCAGGGTGGCAAACGGCAACCACTGCCAGGCGACGATGATGATGACCGAGAAGAGTGGAAACTGGGCGAACCAGTCGATCGGCTGCACGCCGAAGAATTTGGCGATATCGGCAAACACGCCATAACCCGGATGCATGATCATGTTCTTCCAGATCAATGCAGCTACCGGCGGCATGACGAAGAAGGGGGAGATGACCAGAATGCGGACGATGCCCTGGCCGAAGATCGGCTGGTCGATCAGAAGCGCTATCGCGGTACCACCGATGACGGTGATCGCCAGCACGCCGAGAACCAGCAGCAACGTATTCCAGATCGACTGGAAGAAGGCCGGATCGGTGTAGAAATACTGGTAATTGAAGAAGCCTGCGAACGAGACATTCATCGGTGTCAGCAGGTTGTAGTTCTGGAACGAGTAGTACAGCGTCATTGCGAGCGGTACGGCCATCCAGATCAGAAGAACGACGACGGAGGGCGCCATCATAAGGCGTGCCAACGTCCTGGTGTTCTGCGTTGCCATCTTAAAAAACCTCCCCGGAGCTTTGGCTCTCATTGCCGTCGTGGCGTTCTCATGGAACGTCAGCGCGGAAGCATGATCTTGTTTTTATAGGGTAGCTTGTGGATACGACGAGAGGCGCGGCTTCCGGTCGTTCTGGTCTCCATCTGAGGCGGGCTGCCCGGCAAAGGAGCCGGACAACCCTTATCCTTGGGAGGAAATCCCTTACTTGATGTAGCCGGCGCGGGTCATGTCGCGGGTTGCCGTTGCCTGAGCGGCGGCAAGCGCGTCGTCGACCGTGGACTGGCCGGCGATGACAGCCGAGAAGAGCTGGCCGACAGTGGTGCCGAGAGCCTGGAATTCAGGGATTGCGACGAACTGGCCACCGGTGTAAGGCACCGGCTTGACGGTCGGCTTGGTGATGTCGGCAGCGTCCATCGCAGCAAGCGTCGGAGCGGCGAAGGCTGCTTCCTTCTGGTAGTCGGCGTTCTTATAGAGCGACGTGCGCGTGCCCGGAGGAACGTTTGCCCAGCCTTCCTTGGAAGCGACGAGCGTCGTGTATTCCTTGCTGGTTGCCCAAGAAATGAACTTCTGCGCGGCTTCAGCCTTCTGCGAGGATGCCGGAACGGCAAGGTTCCAAGACCACAGCCAGTTGCCGTGGTTCTTCACGCCTTCCTTGGACGGGAAGATCGCGTAACCGACCTTGTCGGCAACCTTCGAGTCCTTCGGGTTCGATACGAAGGATGCAGCGACGGTTGCGTCGATCCACATGCCGCACTTGCCCTGCTGGAACAGCGTCAGGTTTTCGTTGAAGCCGTTGGACGAAGCACCGGCCGGGCCGGCTTCCTTCATCAGGTCGGCATAGAACTGCAGCGAAGCCTTCCATTCCGGCTGATCGAACTGGGGCTTCCAGTTCTCGTCGAACCAGCGGCCGCCGAAGGAGTTGTTGAGCGCAGACACGAAGGCCATGTTTTCGCCCCAGCCGGCCTTGCCGCGAAGGCACATGCCCGAGACGTCGTTGCCGCGATCGGTGATCTTCTTCGCCGCATCGGCGATGAATTCCCAGGTCGGGCTTTCCGGCATCTTGAGGCCGGCCTTTTCGAACAGGTCCTTGCGGTACATGATCATGGCGGATTCGCCGTAGAACGGAGCCGCGTAAAGCTTGCTGTCAACGGACAGACCGCCGCGGATAGCCGGCAGAAGGTCGTCCATGTCATACTTGTCGCCGAGGCCGTCGAGCGGCAGGAGCCACTTCTGCTTGGCCCAGATCGGAACTTCGTAGTTGCCGATGGTGACGATGTCGTACTGACCGCCATTGGCAGCGATGTCCGTGGTGACGCGTTCGCGAAGAACGTTTTCCTCGAGCGTGACCCAGTTTACCTGGATGTCCGGGTTCGCCTTGGTGAACTCCGAGGTCAGGCCCTGCATGCGGACCATGTCGCCGTTGTTGACGGTTGCGATTGTGAGGGTTTCAGCCGATGCGGCGGTGGCAACAAAAGCCATGGCCGAGCAGGCGCCCAGCAAAAAAGTCTTCAATGTCATATCTTCCTCCCGAGAAGATGATTGCGAGCATTCGCTTTGCTCGTGGGCAATTACTTATCAGGACTTGATGGAAGTCAACACGGATTCGTCGCTGCACTGCGATTGAACCGTTTTAAGCACTTGAATTTGAACGTAAAAATTTTTGCTCACAGGCGGAGCAACTGCTCAGCGGACGCTTCATCGGTGATGATGCCGTTGATCAGCTTGCCCCGAAGCGCTGCCGCGATGGCCTTGATCTTGCGCTGTCCTTTCGCGATTCCAATCACCGCGCTCGTGTAGCGGGACGGGATCGGGACGCTGGCGACGCGTTCGTTGACGGCGTTGTCCAGAAGTCGGCCCTGCTGGTCGTAGACCCATCCGCAGATTTCGCCCGCGGCACCGCTTTCGACAAGGCTTTGCATTTCTTCACGGCCGAGGAAGCCATCGACACAGAGAGGGCCGTCGACGCCCAGTTCGCCGATGCCGACGAAGGTGGCGGCTGCCTCCGCACCGAGCGCCAGCGTCGAGCGGACAAGCGCCTGGTCATGCAAAGTCTCGCGCTCTTCTGCCGAGGAACAGAGGACGGGAAGCGGCATGGGGAAATGGCGTGCCTTGATGGCATCCGCCATCGAGAAGATGACGTTGTAGAAGGCGGCGGAACCGTCAGGTCCGATATTGCCGGTGAGCGACACAATGCGGTGTTGCGGGCATTCCATCGGCGGCAGCTGATCGACCGCGGCCTTCAGCGTGCGGCCTGTGCCGACCGCAAGCACGATCGGCTCCGGCCGTCTGAGCCAGCGCTCTATCTCCGCGGCGGCTGCCTCTGCAATGCCTATCGTCGATGATGCTCCAGATGGATCGCTCGGCACGACTTCTGCATGGCGCAAGCCGTATTTTTCCTTCAGCCTTTCGGCCAGTTCCAGGCAGGCGGCGATCGGATGGTCGAGCCTGACCTTGATCAGGCGCTCGGCAACCGCGAGCGAGACGAGACGCTGCGCCGATTGCCGGGAAATGCCCATGGCGGCCGCTATTTCGTCCTGGGTGCGACCGGCGACGTAATAGAGCCAGCCAGCCCTCGCCGCATCATCCAGCCGTCCCTGGGTGTCAGACCGTTTTGCCATGGCAGAAATCTCCTCATCCAATTTGCTGCCATTTTTTCCGAGTGTCTGTCAAACGGTTGGCAGACCTGTTTCCGGCGCGTCCCATGAAAAGCTGTTTTTGCGGGATCGTGCCGGCTAGTCGGCTTCAGGCGTGGCTGTATCCTCTTCAGCCAGTCGCAGCAGCTCCTTTGCCGCCGTTTCGTCGGTGATCAGCGTGTTGCAGCCGATACGGCGGATGGTGGCGCGGATGGCGACCGCGCGGTGGGAACCGCCTGACGAGAGCACGATATGTCTCGCTTTTTTCAGTGTATCGAGATCGACCGACATGACCCGTTCGTTCAGCGCCTGATCGACGGAATGACCTTCCTCGTTCAGGAAGTTGAACATAGTATCGCAGACACAGCCTGACGCGATCAGGCGGTCCAACTCCTTCTTCGAAATGAAGCCTTCCGAGAGCGAGGTAGAATGCGGGCCGATATCGCCACAGCTGACGACGGCGAGATCGAGATTCTCGGCAAGGTTGTAGATGGTGTCTAGGCCGCATTTGTCGATCAGGGCGCGCTTGGTGGCGACCGTATCGACAAGCAGGGGCGCGAGGAACATGTAGCATTCTGCACCCAACTGTCCGGCAAAACGCCAGGTAAAGTCGATCGGGTTCGTCTGGTGGACGGCGACGATGCCGCCGAGCAGCGAGACGACCTTGACGTTGGAATGGCGCGCGGGGCGGAAGCTGGAGAGCGAGGCCGTCATGGTGCGGCCCCAGCCGACGCCGATCGTCATGTCATCCTGGATGACATCGGAGAGGAATTGCCCGAGTGCGAGGCCGACAGCGCCTGCAAGCGCATCTGCGCTGCTGTCGCGCGGTGTCGGAACCACGACCGCCTCATCCAGCCCATAGGCTTTTTCGAGCTGGATCGCGAGCTCGACGCAGCTTTCGACGCCTTCAGAGATCCAGATCTGCACTTCAGAGCGTTTCATGGCCTCGTCGAGCATGCGAATGACGGTGGAGCGGCTGACGCCCAGTCGCTCTGCCACATCCTTCTGGGTGAGGCCCTGATTGTAATAGAGCCATGCGGCGCGCAGCCTCTGCGAGGTCGCGTCGGAATAGGTCGTGTGGCTCTCGCGTCTCAATCTGGCCAAGGCGCTCAATCCTCCCGAAAAGCGGAATATGCAATTCCTGCGCGTCCGGTCATGATATCGTCTTCATTGGAACATATGTCAATTGAGAAGGACAAATGTCTTGACTTCTTTACCTTCCGCGGATGTTATCTAGATAACATGCCAGAGGAGCAAAATCGGTGCCTCCAGCACCGACAGCCATCAGTGAGGAACATTCGGATGACGTCAAAACTAGAGCAACTTCGTTCCATGACCACCGTCGTCGCCGACACCGGCGACATCGAGGCCGTTGCCCGTCTCAAGCCGGTCGATTGCACCACCAACCCTTCGATCGTTCTGAAGGCGATCGGTACCTCGATCTTTGCCGACAAGGTGAAGGAAGGCGTTGCCTGGGGCCGCAAACAGGGCGGCAATAACGATGCGATTGCGGTTGCCGTAGCCGATCGTCTGGCGATCGATGTCGGTGCTGCACTGGCCGGGATCGTTCCGGGTCGCGTCTCGACCGAAGTCGACGCCGACCTTTCCTTCGATACCGAAGCCTCGATCAAGAAGGCGCATGACATCATCGCTGCCTACAAGGCGCGTGGCATCGAGCGCGAGCGTATCCTGATCAAGCTTGCTTCCACCTGGGAAGGTATCAAGGCTGCTGAAGTGCTGCAGGCCGAAGGCATCGATTGCAACCTGACGCTGCTGTTCAGCCATGCCCAGGCCGTTGCCTGCGCGGATGCCAAGGCATTCCTGATCTCGCCCTTCGTCGGCCGTATTCTCGACTGGTACAAGAAGTCGACCGGCCAGGACTACACCGCTGAAACCGATCCGGGCGTCGTTTCGGTTCGTTCGATCTACAATTACTACAAGGCAAATGGCATCTCCACGATCGTCATGGGTGCCTCCTTCCGCAACACGGGCGAGATCGAAGCGCTGGCCGGTTGCGACCGTCTGACGATCGCGCCGAACCTGCTCGATGAGCTGGACAAGGCCGAAGGCACGCTGGAGCGCAAGCTTTCGCCGGAGAAGTTCGAAGCCGTCGCCCCGATCAAGATGGACGAGAAGACCTTCCGCTGGATGCTGAACGAGGACCAGATGGCGACAGAAAAGCTCTCGGACGGCATTCGTCTCTTCAACAAGGATCTGATTGCGCTTCGCAACCTTGTCAGCAAGGAACTGCAGCTCGCTGCCGCCTGATCACAAGAACCACCGCCAACATAGCAGAAAGGCTCGCCTCGATGCGGGCCTTTTTCATGGCGAACAGCCTTCTGATTGCGGGAGGCGTAGTGCTATTGAACACCGTAAAGTTGAATTCGATCAAGTGCTTAATTAACTTAAACTTTATTAAAGGTGGATAGCCTTCCGGCAAAATTAGCCAAGCGGAGATATCCATGGTCGGTTTGCCTTTCGGCCACATGCAGTCCAACGCAGCCCTTGTCGAGGCGCTCAATCGCTCGCAGGCGATCATCGAGTTCGACCTCAACGGCATCATCCTGACAGCCAACGAGAATTTCTGCCGGACGGTCGGCTATTCGCTGTCCGAGATCGTCGGCAAGCACCACCGCATCTTTGTCGATCCGACGGACGCCGCGTCGAAGAACTATGCGGATTTCTGGGCGGGGCTGGCGAAGGGCAAGTTCGACCAGGGCAAATACAAGCGTTTCGGCAAGGGCGGTTGCGAGGTCTGGATCGAGGCTTCCTACAATCCGCTTTTCAAGGGCAACAAACCCTACAAGGTGGTGAAGATCGCCACGGACATCACGGCATCGCGCAAGGATGCGCTGGAAAACCGCGGCAAGCTGGAGGCGCTGTCTCGGGCGCAGGCGGTGATCGAATTCACCCCGGAAGGGGAGATCATCACGGCGAACGAGAATTTCCTCCACGCGCTGGGCTACCAACTGGGCGAGATCGTCGGGCGGAATCATTCGATGTTCTGCGAGCCGGATTATGCGCGCTCCACTGAATACAAGCAATTTTGGCACGAGCTTCGCGCAGGCCGGTTCTCCACGGGGCAGTTTACCCGGGTCAACAGAAAAGGTGAGCCGATCTATATTCAGGCTTCCTACAATCCGATCATCGACGACAGCGGCCGTGTGTTCAAGGTGGTGAAGTTTGCCACGGATGTTTCCGAGCGCATGACTGTGGTGAAGGAACTGGGCGCAGGGCTCGGGCGTCTCGCGGACTGCAATATCCGACAGACGATCGATGTTCCGTTCAGCTCCGAGTTCGAGCCTTTGCGGCGGGACTTCAACGCCTCCATCGGCGCGTTTCAGGAAACGCTGATGGGCGTGCTGAGACAGACCGGCATGCTGAACGGCTCCAGCCAGGAGATGCACGAGGCGGCCGATCAGATGTCTGCCCGCACCAAGGAGCAGGCGGTATCGCTCGAGGAGGCGTCTGCGGCATTGGAGCAGGTGACCTCGACCATCCGCGCATCGTCTGCCAACACCGTCAAGACGCGCAAGCTGGTGAAGAATGCATTGGAGGCTGCAACGGCTTCGTCCACAGTCGTCAAGGAAACCATCACGGCGATGAAGCGGATCGAGGATGCGTCGGGCGAGATCACCAAGATCATCGGCGTGATCGACGAGATCGCTTTCCAGACCAATCTTCTGGCCCTTAACGCGGGTGTCGAGGCGGCACGCGCCGGTGAGGCAGGCAAGGGCTTTGCCGTTGTTGCGCAGGAAGTGCGCGAACTTGCCCAGCGCTCGGCAACTGCCGCCAAGGAGATCAAGACGCTGATCGATAAGTCGGGCCGCGAGGTGACGGAAGGCGTGCGGCTGGTGGATGAGACCGGTTCGGCGCTGCACGAGATCGAGACATTCGTCGTGTCGATCGACAGCAATGTTCAGTCATTGGCGACGGCTGCGCAGGAGCAGGCAACCGGCCTTTCGGAGATCAACAGCACGGTTTCGCAGCTCGACCGCATGACCCAGCAGAATGCGGTCATGGTCGAAAAGACGACGACGATCAGCCGGTCGCTGGCAGCGGGTGCAGCGCAGCTTGTCGAACTCGTCAATCACTTCAAGCTCAACCGGCGTAATCGCATCCGCGAACCGGAGGCTTCGGCCGGCCAGACTGGTTCGAAACGGGCGGCCTGATACGTCCTTTGACAAGGCCGACATATTTTGAAACGAAACGGAAATCAGCCGGTGATGTTGATCGGTAGATTCAATCCGAAGAAACAGGATTGGAGATACAGATGATGGATGCGTTTCACGACTATTCGGGCTTGCTCAGCACTTCGGCGATGGTGTTGCTGCTGACGATAATCGTGGCCTTTTATGTCAGTCTGACGCTGGAGGCCTTCAAGAATTCCAAGGACAGCCGGATTGAAGCGACAGTGCTTCGGCGGGGAGGGGCCGGCATGGATTGCCGGCCCGGAGTCTGAGTAGTCAGGCCGGTTGGGATAGCGGGGCAGGGCTTGCCGGCTTCCGGAGCAGCATGACAGAGACTGCGGCAAGCATGCACATGACACCTGCGATCTGCAGGGCGGGCAGGTAGGTGTCGTAGTCGCTCTTGAACCAGCCGGCACCGAAGGCTGCGGTTGCGGCCCCAAGCTGGTGGCCGGTGAAGACCCAGCCGAAGACGAGGCCGGCTTTCTCGCGACCGAAGCTTTCCGCCGCGAGCTTGACCGTCGGCGGTACGGTCGCCACCCAGTCTAGACCATAGAAGATCGCAAAGACGGAGAGTTCGAGCGTGCTGAAACCAGACATGGACAGGTAGATCAGCGATAGGCCGCGCAGTCCGTAGAACCAGAAAAGCAGGATGCGGTTGTCGTAACGGTCGGAAAGCCAGCCGGCGAAGATCGTACCGATAAAATCGAAAATGCCGATGACGGCAAGCGTGCCGGCGGCGGTGACTGCCGCCATGCCGAAATCACCGCAGATCGAGATCCAGTGGGTCTGTATGAGGCCGTTGGTGGACAGGCCGCAGACGAAGAAGGTGCCGAACAGAACCCAGAAGATCGGATTGCCGGAAACGCTTTTCAGGGTGACGAGCGGGGATAGAAGTGTGGCGAGAAGCTTGTGGTCCTGCTTCGGAGCCTTGTTGACTGCGGTTTCGCCATAGGCGGGCAGGCCGACATCGGCCGGGTGGTCACGCATCAGCAGCAGGATGAGAACGAAGGTCGTGGCGAGGACGGCGACGGTCAGCGTGAGGGCAGTGCGCCATCCATAGGCTTCCGTCAGGGCCGCGAGTATGGGCAAAAATACGAGCTGGCCGGTGGCGTTGCTCGCTGTCATCAGGCCGATGACGAGGCCGCGGCGCTTGGAAAACCAGCGGCTGGCGACGGTTGCGCCAAGCACCAGAGCCGTCATGCCGGTGCCGACACCGATGACGACACCCCAGAGCAGCAGCAACTGCCAGACCTCGGTCATGAAGAAGGAGGCGACGATGCCGAAGATGATCATGCCGAGCGCCGTCGATACGACCTGACGGACGCCGAAATGGTTCATGAAGGCGGCGGCGAAAGGCCCGAGCAGACCGAACAGCACAAGGCGAACGGCCATGGCGGTGGAGATGTCTGCGATATCCCAGCCGAATTCCTGGTGCAGCGGCTGGATCATCACGCCGGCCGAACCCATGGCACCAGCGGTTGCCAGCATGGTCAGGAAGGTGGTTGCTGCAACGACCCATCCGTAGTGGAGTTTTCTCGCCGCCATCCAGCCGGCAACGCCTGTCGATATCATTCGTGGTTCCCTTCGTTTGCTGCCGGGGTGCGGCTGCCTTTTGTGGGTATTTGCCCGCATTCGCGGGTAGATACCCGTATCTTGTTCAAAAAATCAGAGTTCTGCGAGCAGATCCTGCAACTGCCTTGCTTTTTCCTGTCCGAGGCGGGCCTCGATATCGTCCTGCACGCCATCCCAAAGAGGCGCGCCCTGTTCCAGTATTTCGCGGCCTTTCGGTGCGATGGTCAGTACCGCCTCACGTTGATCCTCGCCGTGGCCGATGGCGATCAGCTCCATCCGTTCCAGCACCTTGGCGTTGCGACCGACGGTCGATCGATCAAGTTCGACCTTGTGCGCCAGATCGGTCAGCGACACCGGCTCCATACGCCTGATGTTTCTGAGCAGGCTGAACTGGCCGATATTGACGCCAAGCGGTGCCAGCGCCTCGTCATAATAGGACGAGACCTTGCGGGTCGCCTTGCGCAACAGGATGCAGTGGCATGTATCGTTCGACATCTTGATGCGTGTATATACCCGGATCTGCTGTCATGCAAGCGGGTATATGCCCGCGACCTGATCAGGCCGCGGCGCGGGAGGCGAGCATGGTGCGAATAAAGGTGACGATGAAGGTTATCGTCATCAGAAGCACGATGGTGGGGGCGGGGGCGCTATCGAGGAAAAAGCTCAGATAGATGCCGCCGAGGGAGCAGCCGAGTGCGACCGCGACCGCCGTCAAAAGCATGGCGGTGAAACGGCGGGTCAGCAGGAAGGCGATGGCGCCGGGGGCGATCAGGAGGGCCACCGAAAGGATGATGCCGATTGCCTTCAAGGCTCCGACGACCGTCAGCGACAGGACGGCAAGCAGGCCGTAATGCAGCAGGCGGGTGGGCAGGCCGATCGCCTTGGCATGCTGCTCGTCGAAGGCATGCACCAGCAGGTCCTTGCGGAAGATGACGAGGAAGATGGTGGCGGCGATGGCGATCACCGTCGTCTCGATCAGGTCCTGCGGCAGGATGCCGAGCATGTCGCCGAACAGGATGTGATCGAGATGCACATCGGCCTGGACATTGACGTAGAGCACGAGGCCGAGGCCGAACATGCCTGAAAAGACAATGCCGAGGACGGTGTCTTCCTTGATGCGGCTGTTTTCTTTCAGGAAACCGGTTGCCAGTGCGCAGACCATGCCGGCGATGAAGGCGCCGATCGAGAAGGGGATTGCCAGCATATAGGCGATGACGACGCCCGGCAGGACGGCATGCGAGACGGCGTCGCCCATCAGCGACCAGCCCTTGAGGATGAGGAAGCAGGAGAGGATCGCCATCGGCAGCGCGATCATCAGCGTCACGGCAAAGGCGGTGCGCATGAAGTCGATCTGGAAGGGGAACAGGAGGAGATCGATGAAGTCGCTCATCTTGCACTCCCCGGGGCCGCTTCCTCCAGCGATGCCTTTACCCGGCGGCGGGCGGCGAGCATGCCGTGCTTGGGTGCAAAAACGAAAGCGATAAGGAATATGGCCGTCTGCAGCACGACGATGATGCCGCCGGTTGCGCCATCGAGGAAATAGGAGAGATAGGCACCGAAGAAGCTGGTGGCGGAACCGATGCCGAGCGCCAACAGGATGACGCGCTGGAATCGGTCGGTGAGCAGATAGGCGGTCGCGCCCGGCGTGACGACCATGGCGATGACGAGGAAAGCGCCGACGGTCTGCATGGCGGCGACGGTGGAGGCGGCGAGAAGGGCGAAGAACATCACCTTCAGCGCATTGGGCTTGAGGCCGATGGTTCGGGCGTGGTTTTCATCGAAGAAGGCGACCATCAGGTCTTTCCACTTCAAGGTCAGGACGATGAGGCTGACGGTGCCGATGATGACGAGTTGCAGCGTATCGCCGGGGCTGATGGCGAGCACGTTGCCCATGACGATGGTCTGGATATCGACCGAAGTCGGCGACAGCGACACCATGAACAGGCCAAGTCCGAAAAAGGAGGTGAAGATCAGACCGATAATGGCGTCTTCCTTCAGCCGCGTGCGCTGGTTGAGAAACAGCATGGCGAGTGCTGCAAGGCCGCCGGACATGAAGGCGCCGATCGAGAAGGGCAGGCCGAGCATATAGGCACCGGCGACGCCCGGAACGATCGAATGCGAGAGCGCATCGCCGATCAGCGACCAGCCCTTCAGCATCAGATAGGCGGAGAGAAAACCGCAAACGCCGCCGACCAGGGCCGAGACCCAGATGGCATTCAGCATGTAGCCGTAGGTAAAGGGTTCAAGAAGCGTCTGGAGCATCGACGCCGTCCTTCTTCTTCTTTTTCACCTTGGTTTTTTCCGTGCCGTTCCCATAGGTGACGAAGGGGCGTTCGTCATCGGTGATGACCTTGACGCGGCGCGGATCGGCGTCGTCATGCAGGTCGGCACCGCCGAGGATGAAATGGCGCAGCACGCCTCCGAATGCCTTTTCCAGATTGGCCTCGTTGAACGTGTCGGCCGTCTTGCCATAGGCGATGACGGTGCCCTTGACGAAGACGGTGCGGTCGCAGAAATCCGGCACGCTGCCGAGATTGTGGGTGGAAACCAGCATGACCCGGCCCTCGTCGCGCAGGGCCTTGAGGAGTGCGACGATCTGTTCCTCGGTCGTCACATCGACGCCGGTGAAGGGCTCGTCGAGCAGGATGACCTGGCCTTCCTGTGCCAGCGCGCGGGCAAGGAAAACCCGCTTGCGCTGGCCGCCGGAAAGCTCGCCGATCTGGCGCTTGCGGTATTCGAGCATGTTCACCCGTTTTAGCGCCTCGGTGACCATGTCGTGGTCGCGGCGCGACGGGATGCGGAGGAAATTCATGTGACCGTAACGGCCCATCATCACCACGTCCTCGACTAGAACCGGAAAATTCCAGTCGACCTCTTCGGACTGCGGCACATAGGCGACGAGGTTCTTTTTCAAAGCCTCACGGGCGGGCATTCCAAGGATTTCAACCGAGCCTTCGGTCAGCCTGACGAAGCCCATAATGGCCTTGAACAGCGTCGACTTGCCGGCGCCATTGACGCCGACAAGTGCCGTGATCGTGCCTTTAGGCACTTCGAAACTGGCATGTTTCAGCGCCGTATGACCATTTCGGTAGGCGACGCTGACATTGTCCAGCCTGATGCCGGTTGTCACCGGCTTGGTCTTGCCCATCCTCATTGCGCGAGACCTTTTGCAATGGTTTCGGAGGTGATGCGCAACAGATCGAGATAGGTCGGAACCGGGCCGTCGGCTTCGCTGAGCGAGTCCACGTAAAGCACTCCGCCATAGGTCGCGCCGGTTTCGGAGGCGACCTGTTTTGCCGGCTTGTCGGAGACGGTGCTTTCGGAGAAGATCACCTTCACATCATGCTCGCGCATGGCATCGATGACGGCGCGAACCTGTTGCGGCGTGCCCTGGCTGTCGGCATTGACCGGCCAGAGATACAGTTCCTTGAGGCCGAAATCGCGGGCAAGATAGGAGAAGGCGCCTTCGCTGGTGACGAGCCAACGGTGATTTTCCGGCAGTCTTGCCAGCTCGTCGCGGATCGGCTGAACCTCGGCCCGTATCTTGTCCGTATAGGCCTTGGCATTTGCGGCATAGGTTTCTGCATTGGCCGGGTCGATCTCGGTCAGGCCCTTGCGGATGTTTTCGACATAGATGACGGCATTTTCGGGCGACATCCAGGAATGCGGGTTGGGCTTGCCCTGATAGGCGCCCCCGGCAATCGACATGGGGGTGACGCCATCCGAAACGGTGACGTTTTTCACATCTCCGAGATTTTTGAGGAAGCGTTCGAACCAGAGTTCGAGGTTGAGGCCGTTGCGCAGAACCAGATCGGCGTCACGGGCGCGCAGGAGGTCGCGCGGCGTCGGCTGATAATTGTGGATCTCGGCGCCGGGCTTGGTGATGCTTTCGACATCAGCTGCATCGCCTGCGACGTTCTTCGCCATGTCGGCGATGATGGTGAAGGTGGTGACGACCTTCGGCTTCTCCTCAGCCGCAGCGGAAAAGGGCAGGGAGAGCAGGCCGGCAAGGAGGCCGGTGCCGAGGCATGCAATTCTCAAAAACGACATTCGTGATCCGTTATTGCTGTTGCAAATCATTCGCAATTTAATCTAGCGGCAAAAATCTGTCTGTCAACGCTGTTGCAAATCATTCGCAATAAGCATGGAGTCCCGATTTGGAACGGCGGCCTGACAAATCCGCTTAAAGTTTCTTCAATAAGATTGGGCGAATATGCCCTCATTGTTCCATGACTTGTATTGCGTAACTGGAGTTGACTATGCCGGGTGTTGGCGAATGAAGATCCGGCTGTCGAAGAAATTCATCTTCCTTCTCAGCGGTGCGTTGGTTCTTTGTGGCGCGAGCGGCTCGGCAGCGGTGCTGATCGGAACTGACAAGATCCTTGGCCCATCCTATAAAGATATAAACGGCCTGACCTGTACGACGCTGCAGACGCAGAAGATGCGCCGCGACGGCAGCATATGGGTGCGCAAATATGTAACCAGCGACCAGGCCGGTGACGGAATTTCGCGGCTGAAGACGGCCTTGCGCGTGGCACGGGCGGTGCAGGAAAAGGAAAAGGCCGGTCTCGTGCAGGTCGCCATGATCGACAGCGCCGGCCCCAAGGATACCGCGGACATGCGCGGCCGCGCGATTGCCGCGCAGGTCGTCTACATTCCAAACCCTGCCAAGATCCCAGCAGGTGGGCAGACCGAGAATTACTCCGCTTATTATCTCGATGGCGCACCGAGCGCCAGCGGCCATTTCTACGGCATGCGGGTCGATCTTCCGCTGGAGGATATCGAGCATCTCGACGCGCATCTGACCGACAAGGCAGACTGCATCGACCCGTCCTTGCCAGAGGGCAGTGAGGCGGCCAAGGCAGAACCAAAGGCGTCCGGACATGGAGCGCCGGCCGGCGGCAGCGAGAAGGCTTCTGGCCATGGTGCAGCGCCGGCGGCAGAAGGTGCCAGCGCCGAAAGCGAAGCAAAAAGCGAAGAGGTCGCCGCCGTTGAAAGCGGTGGTTTCCTCAGTTCGATTACCGGCATGGTTTTCGGTGCGAAGGAAGAAGCTACTGCCGGTCATGAGGCAGGTCAGGGCGAGGAAAAGGCTGTTCCTGCAGCAGCCGCGCCTTCCGGTGAAAACCATGGCGCGCAGGCTGCAAAGACAGAGACTTCCTCCACTGACAAGCCTGCCGCAGAAAAAAGCTTTTTCGATCAGGCAAAGAGCATGATCCTTGGCAGTTCTGCCGATGAGCCGGCCGCTCCCGCGCAGAAGGAAGCCAAGGCTGATGCAGGGGATGAGGCCAAGCAGGCCTCAGAACCTGCGCGTGAGCCGAGAACAACGGCCGAGGGTGGCAAGGGTTGGTCGAAGTCGGATGCGGCTGACGAGGTTCATTCCGGGACTGCAGCTGGCGGTGAAGGCCAGCCGAAGGCTACTACTGAGGCTGCGCAAGCAGAAGCTCATGCGGGAGGACCGCAGTCTGCGGCTTCCGGTGCAAGCGCAGCCGATACGGCCGGTGCCGCATGGCTGGAAAAATTCAGAGCGCAACAGGCAGCGCCTGCGGCGAATGCTGCACCGCCAGCGGATTGACGGGCCCCCCTGTACCTTCAAACGGCTGGCGCCTCATCGTTAAGGCCGCGGCTGTGGTGAGGGACATATGGCAAAACGGGACAAGCGCAGCCGCCAAACAGCTGAAATAGAACTCTATCTGCGCCAAGTCGCTAGGCCTGCGCAAAAGGGGCAGGAGCCTGACGATCGTCGATATGATCGTGATGCGGAGCGCCAACTGCGCAAGCTTTTGCCCGAGGCGTTAAATGCACTTCTGAAAGAAGAGCGATAATGACCAACGTCACATATCTGAACCTGCCCATGGCTTTGCTTGGGCGATGGAGAGCAGAGTGGGATAGTGATGACGGCCGCTCTGAGTATCACATCTTTGTTCGTGATGGCCGCGTGGCTGTGGAGGCAATCGACTATGTTGATCGGGAAGCTTATGTCATCTCGAACATCGTCTGCGACAGCAAGAGTGTAGCGTTTGATACGCTGATGTGCTCGACTGGTCGTAAAGGCCATCTCGTTCTGGAAGTGAAATCAGCCAGCCGAGTTGATCTGACTTTCACCTTTACCGACACTTGCGCTGCAGTCAGATGTGAGGACTGATGCCTTTGTTTGATTAGCTGTCTAATCAGGACTGCCTCCCTCCCATAGAGCGGAAGGAGGCAGAGTTTCGTTCCTTAGTCCGCCTTGGCCTTGCGGGCCGGGAAGAGGATGACGTCGCGGATCGACGGGGCGTTGGTCAGAAGCATGACGAGGCGGTCGACGCCGATGCCGAGGCCACCGGCCGGGGGCATGCCCTGATCGATCGCGTCAAGGAATTCGTCGTCGAGCTGCTTGTCCTTCTCGCCGCGCGCATGGGCCTGTTCGAGCTGCTCTACCATGCGCTTGCGCTGCTCTTCCGGGTCGTTCAGTTCGGAGAAGGCATTGCCGACTTCCCAGGCGTTGCAATAGGTCTCGAAGCGTTCGACGAGGCGCGGCTCGCCCGGAACTTCCTTGGCAAACGGCGAGATGTCCTTCGGGAAGTGGGTGACGTGGCTCGGCTGGATCAGCGTGCCCTCAACCTTTTCTTCAAAGATGAAGGCAAGGCATTCGCCCCAGGTCCAGTCCTTCTCGACTTCGAAACCGGCTGCCTTGGCGGCAGCGCGGGCTTCCTCGTCGGTCTTAATTGCGAGGAAGTCGATCCCGGTCGCTTCCTTGACGGCGTCGGGCATGGGCACGCGCTTGAACGGCCCCTTGAAGGAGATCTGCTTGTCGCCGAAGGTGACTTCCGGGGTGCCGTGGATCGAAACGGCGAGCGTTTCGAATAGGCGCTCGACGAGGTCCATGACGTCCTCGTAATCGGCGTAGGCCCAGTAGCATTCCATCATGGTGAATTCAGGATTGTGCCGGGTGGAAACACCTTCGTTGCGGAAGTTGCGGTTGATCTCGAACACCTTGTCGGACAGGCCCGAGACCAGCGTGCGCTTCAAGAACAGTTCCGGCGCGATGCGCAGGTACATGTCCATCTTCAGCGTGTTGTGGAAGGTCTTAAACGGATCGGCAGTGGCGCCGCCATAAACCGTCTGCAGCATCGGGGTTTCGACTTCCAAGAAGCCGTCGTTTTCCATGAAGTGGCGGATGCCGGAAACGATCTTCGAGCGCTGCTGGAAGCGCAGCTTCGATTCTTCGTTGCTCATGATGTCGAGGTGGCGTTTGCGATAACGGATCTCGATATCGGCGATGCCGTTCCACTTTTCCGGCATGGGGAGAAGCGCCTTTGTCAGCATGGTGATCTGCTGCGCGTTGATCGAAAGCTCGCCGCGCTTGGTGCGGCGCACGGTGCCGGTGACGCCGATAATGTCGCCGAGATCGATCAGCGGCAGCATGTTGCGCGCTTCTTCCGGCGTGACGTCCTTGTGGGAGAAGATCTGGATCTTTCCCGAGGCGTCATGGATGTCCATGAACATGCCGGAATTGCGAGAGGAATAAACGCGGCCGGCGACGGTGACGACGTCCTGAGTTTCCGTGTCCGGCTCCAGCGCCTCGTATTTCGCAGCCAGTTCCGCATTGGTCATGGTGCGATGGAAATGTGCCGGATAGACATCGCCGATGGTTTCGCGCAGCTTTGCAAGCTTTTGCGCGCGCACTTCGGTGACGTCGGAGGAGAGGGCGGTTTCGGTCTTTGTCGTGTCGGTCATATTCTAGTTCCTGTGACGGCTTGTGGTCTTGTGCCGTGTGACTGCCCCTCACCCGAACCCTCTCCCCGCAGGCGGGGCGAGGGGACGTGCCACGCTCGACGTTTGAGGGTGGCTGCAGAGTTTGCCTCTTGCGTCCTTCTCCCCGTCCTTACGGGGAGAAGGTGCCGGCAGGCGGATGAGGGGCCGGCACTATTTCCTAATTTACTTCCCGTCGCCCATCATTGAGGCGACGACCGTTGCTGCGATCTTCAGGCGCTGGCGTACGACGGAGCGGCCGAGGATGGCCATCGAGTCGAACAGCGGCAGCGAGCGCGACGAGCCGGACATGGCGATGAAGAGCGGCGGGGTGACGACGCGGAGTTTCTTCTCCAGCTTATCGGCAACGGCGCGCAGTTCCGCGTCGATCGCTTCCACGTTCCACTCGACCATCTTTTCGATGTCGGCCTGGACCGTGTTGATGATCAGCAGCGTATCTTCCGGCGAGGTCTTCAGGCCGGAGAAGGATGCCGGCGTGAGGCCGACATCGGCGGCGAGCAGGAAGCCTGCAAGGTTCGGCAGGTCGCCGAGCTTGGTGATGCGGCTCTGCGAGTGCAGCAGGCCCTGCTTAAGGCGATCGTTTTCCATGGCCCATTCGAGCGTGCGGGCGACGAATTCCTCCGGCGTCAGCTTTTCGCGCAGCCAGCGGCCGTTCAGCCATTCGAGCTTTTGCAGGTCGAAGATGGCGCCCGCCTTGGACAAGGCTTCCGGATCAAATTTTCCGGCCAGTTCTTCCATGGTCAGCAGTTCTTCGCCTTCGGCGATCTGCACGAAGAACAGGCCAAGGAAGTTCATCAGGGCTTCCGGCAGGTAGCCGAGCGCCGAGTAGTAGCTGATCGAGGTCGGGTTCTTGCGCTTGGAGAGCTTGGACTTGTCGGCATTGCGCATCAGCGACAGGTGCATCCAGACGGGAGCTTCCCAGCCGAAATAACGGTAAAGCAGGATGTGCTTCGGCACCGATGCCAGCCACTCCTCGCCGCGGGCGACGTGGGTGATCTTCATCAGGTGGTCGTCGATGACGTTTGCCATGTGATAGGTCGGCATGCCGTCGCCCTTGATGAGCACCTGCATGTCAACAGAATCCCACGGGATCGAGACGTCGCCATAAACGCCGTCGGTAAAGTCGCAGGAGCCCTCGGTCG
The DNA here is from genome assembly GCF_017313375.1 of Agrobacterium sp. Ap1. Taxonomy (NCBI): domain Bacteria; kingdom Pseudomonadati; phylum Pseudomonadota; class Alphaproteobacteria; order Hyphomicrobiales; family Rhizobiaceae; genus Agrobacterium; species Agrobacterium sp. Ap1. The sequence goes on along the minus strand of NZ_JAFLMY010000001.1, from coordinate 359,248 downwards.
GGATTTTCATGCGCACGACGGAGCTTTCGCCGGCAGCCATTTTCGAGGTGACTTCTTCCGCCGTCAGATGCAGGCAGAGACCATCGTATTTCGGTGGCTTGCCGGCGGCGCGCTGGCCTTCGCGCATCTGCTCAAGCCGCTCGGGCGTGCAGAAGCAGCGGAAGGCATGGCCCTTGTCGAGCAGGTCCTGTGCGAAAGGCTGGTACATGTCCTTGCGCTCGGACTGGCGGTAAGGACCGTAGGGGCCGCCGACATCCGGGCCTTCCGACCATTTCAGGCCCGTCCATTTCAGCGCATCCAGAACCCGCTCCTCGAATTCGAGCGTCGAGCGGGTGGCATCGGTATCCTCGATGCGCAGGATGAACTCGCCGCCATTCTTCTGGGCAAAGAGGTAGTTGAAAAGGGCGATATAGGCGGTACCGACATGCGGCTCGCCGGTGGGCGAGGGGGCGATGCGGACACGTGGGGTCGGATTGATCATTGTGCTGCTCTAATTCGAGGCGCAACTGGATGCGCCCAGCCTGTTCCGGGAATAGGGATTGGGGCAGGCTTAGGCCATATTCAGGCCGAAGCGTCAAGGTTTTTGGGAATGTGACGCCCCTCGGGGTTAGGCGACCGGCCAAACATAGAGCAGGGCCGGAATGCTGACGAGGATGATGAGGACGGACAAGGGCAGGCCGAGGCGGGGGTAATCGGAGAATTTGTAACCGCCCGGACCAAAAACCAGCGTGTTGCACTGGTGGCCGACCGGGGTGAGAAAATCGCAGCCTGCGCCGATCGCAACCGCCATCAGGAAGGCCTCGGGCTTGAAGCCGAGACTGGTGGCAAAGCTTGCCGCGATCGGCCCCATGACCAGCACCGTTGCCGCATTGTTGAGGAAGGGAGTGACGGCCATGGCGGTTATGAGGATGAGGCCAAGGGCGCCCCAGGCAGGCAAGGTGGCCGCGACCTCGCCAAGCCAGCCGGCGATGAGGTCGCTGCCGCCTGTCGTGCGCAGGCTGTCGGAGACGGGAATGAGCGCTGCCAGCATGACGAGGATCGGCCCGTCGACGGACTTGTAGAAATCGGTCAGCGGTATGCAGCGGAAGACGACCATGCCGAGGGCTGCGGCGAAGAAGGCGACCGGAACCGGGGCGAGGCTGACGGCAGTAGCCGCCATAGCGAGCGCAAGGATGATGAGCGGAATGAAGGCGCGGCGCCGGGTGCCGAGCAGCACTTCCCGCTGGGCTAGAGGCAGGAGGGAGAAATCCTGCATGATGGTGGGCATGGTCTTTCGCGAGCCCTGCAGCACGATCACGTCGCCGGCCGCAAGCGTCAGGCTGCCGAGACGCTCTTTCAGGCGTTCGCCGTGGCGGCTGATTGCCAGAAGGTTGACGCCGCGTGTGTAGGAGAGTGCCAGTTCCTTGGCGGAGAGACCCTTCAGCGGCGATTCCTGGCTGATGATCGCCTCGACCGATATGATGTCGCCCTGCGCCTGTTCGCCGGTCAGCGGCTTGCCGGATAATTGCAGCTTGGCGTTCGAGACAATGCGGTCCAGCGCCTTGGATGGGCCTTCGAGCATCACGATGTCGTTTTCCCGTAGGCTCAGGTCCGGGAATGGCGCCATGCGGGCGGTGCCGCGCAGCACGGCATTGGCGATCACTTCGCCATCGCCGAGTTTCAGCAGTTCGCCCAGCCGCTTTTCGAGCACGGTGGATTGCGCCGTCACCATCACTTCCGAGGTGTAGTTCTTGATCTCGACGGCTTCCTCGATCGAGTGGTTTTCCTTCGTGCGGCTGGGCACCAGCCAGTGGAAAAAGAGCAGGAAGGTGATGCCGACGAGACAGAGGATGACACCCATCGGGGTGAAGTCGAACATGGTGAAGGACTGGCCGGTCAGCTCTTCGCGGATGCGTGAGACGACGATATTGGGCGAGGTGCCGATTTGCGTCATCAGCCCGCCGAGCAGCGCCGAAAAAGCCATCGGCATCAGGTATTTCGACGGCGAGGCACCGGATTTCTTGGCGAACTGGAAGGCGACCGGCATCATGATGGCCAGCGCACCGATATTCTTGATGAAGGCGGAGAGAACCGCCACGACGATCATCAACAGCGCAAGCTGGGTGTGCAGCGTGTCGAGATTCGGGAAGAACTTCTTGATCGCCAGATCGACGATACCGGATCGGGCAACGCCCGCCGAGACGACCAGTGCCGAGCCGACGATAATGACGATGTCGTCGGAAAAGCCGGAAAATGCCTGGTCGGTCGGCACAACACCGAGCGCCACGGCCAGAACCAGCGCGCAACAGGCGACCACATCATAGCGAAACCGATCCCAGATGAACACTGCCATCATCGCGGCGATGACGGCGAAGGCGAGGATCTGCTGGGTTGTCATGCGGCTCCGGGGGGTATGCGTACGGCGAGGTGGGCGGTTTCGAGTGACGCAATAATGCCCGAGAGGCCTTATCGTTTCAAACGCGGATGCGAGATATCGCCGATTTGTACAATTCTACTGCGAATTGGGTGGGGTCGTCAGGACCTGTCCATTTTTCAAGTAAAAGTTGATTGTTTTGGTCAGGAAATAGGCGTAGGTCCGCAACCGGGAGGAGATCTGATGCAACGGACACACAGAGGACACCCATGAGACCGATCGTATTTTCCGCCTTTGCCCTTGCGCTTGGTGCATCCACCGCGTTTGCCACCGACTATCCGGCAACGATCATCGATGTCGCTGGCCGCACCGTGACGATCGCCAAGAAGCCCGAGCGGATCATTCTGCAGGATGGGCGTGACATGCTGACCGTTGCATTGCTCGATCGTGACAACCCTTATGCGCGTGTTGTCGGCTGGAGCTCCAATTTCGTCAAGTCGGATCCGGGCACTGCCAAGCTGATGGACCAGGCTTTCGGCAAGGCGCCGCCGGTGATGAGCCTGTCCGAGGACGGTGAAACCGATCTGGAAGCGGTCATTGCGGCCAAGCCTGATGTTGTCGTCGCTCAGATGCGGGCGCAAAAATCCTTCAAGGAAGGCGGTATCGAGGACAAGCTGAAGGCGCTCGATATCCCGGTCGTCTATCTGGACGTGATGGAAGAGCCGGTCGGCCACACGACGGAAAGCGTCAAAGTGCTCGGCAAGGTCATGGATCGCGAGAAGGAGGCTGGCGAATACGTGTCCTTCTACAAGCAGCACCTCGACCACCTGAACGACGTCATCGCCAGACAGACCGTGTTTCCGAACGTCTTCGTCGAAGCGAAGGCCGGCAACAAGGGCGACGGGTGCTGCTTTACCCATGGTGATACCGGCTTCGGCAAGCTGGTGACCTCGCTGAAGGGCAACAATATCGGCTCGAAGTTGCTGCCGGGCCAGACGGGTACCGTGTCGCTCGAGGCGCTGCTCGGCTCCAACCCGCCGGATGTCTACATCATGTCCGGTTCGCAGTGGACGAACCCGGAGAACTCGGCGGCTCCGTTCGGCTACAACGTCACGCTGCAGCAGGTTTCCGCAGCACTCGGCAAGCTGGAGCAGCGCGACGGCTTTGCCGCGATGAAGGCGGTGCGGGATGGCCGCGTCTACGGTCTCTATCACCAGTTCTACAACCACCCGTATAACATCGTCGGCCTCGAATACATGGCGAGTTTCATGTATCCGGAAGCCTTCAAGGATCTAGATCCCGCCGCAACCTATGCGACGCTGATCAAGACCTTCACCAAGATCCCCGATGCACCTGTCGTGCTCGGCGCGAGCGCGCCGGTAACGCAGTAATCTTTTGGAGCAGCTTCGCTTGATCTTTGAAACGCGAGGCTGCTCCATCTATCTGTTTCCAAGCAATTCCTGATGCAAGACCGGTTCTTTGGCATGCTGGAATTGCTCTCAAGCACCGGAGCATCGTGTGACTATTGCCGAACACAATCCGCCAGTCCTGCTGGCGGAGGCGGAGCGTGCCTATCATGGCAAAATCCGCGTGAAAGTGATGATGCTGATCGTTCTTGCCGTGGCACTTTGCGCCGCTGCAGTGATCGATGTCTGTGTCGGGTCTTCCGGTCTGTCGCCGAGCGACGTTCTGGCCGCGATCTTTGCGCCGGAGACTGTCAGCCGAGGGACGCATGCGATCGTCGTCGACGTGCGGCTGCCCTATTCGCTGATGGCCTTGCTTGTCGGCGCGTCACTGTCGCTTGCCGGTGCCGAGATGCAGACCATTCTCGACAACCCGCTGGCGAGCCCATTCACGCTCGGCGTGTCGTCTGCCGCATCCTTCGGCGCGGCGCTTGCCATCGTGCTGCAGCTCGGTATTCCCGGCTTGCCGCCGGAGTGGTTCATTCCCGCCAATGCCTTCATCTTCGCCTTCGGTTCGGTCCTGTTGCTGCAGGCGCTTTCCGGCCTGCGCGGTGCGGGTGTCGAGACGCTCGTGCTGTTCGGCATTGCGCTCGTTTTCATCTTCAATGCGCTGGTTGCCATTATGCAGTTTGTTGCTTCCGCCGAGGCGCTGCAGCAGCTCGTCTTCTGGAGCATGGGGAGCCTCACCCGCTCGACCTGGACGAAGCTGCAAATCATGGCGCTGGTCATGGCCTGCGTCGTGCCTTTCTCGATGGCTGCCTGCTGGAAGCTGACGGCGTTGAGGCTCGGTGAGGATCGGGCGCGTTCCTTCGGCATCGACGTGACGCGGCTGCGCTTCTTCTCGCTGCTGCGTGTCAGCATTCTGGCGGCCACCTCTGTCTCCTTCGTCGGCACGATCGGGTTCATCGGGCTTGTCGGCCCGCATCTCGCCCGGCTTCTGGTCGGCGAGGATCATCGTTTTTTCCTGCCGGCAAGCATGCTGTGCGGCGCGCTGGTCATGGCGCTCGCATCGGCCGCCAGCAAGATCATCGTGCCGGGCGTGCTGATCCCGGTCGGTATCGTCACCTCGCTGATTGGCGTGCCGTTCTTCCTTGCCCTGATTTTCAGCACGAAGGGGAAGGCCTGATGCTTTCGGTCGAAAAACTCTCTGCCGGTTACGGCAAAAAGCCGGTCCTGACGGATGTCGATATTTCCGCGATGCCTGCCGGGACGATCACCGCGTTTCTCGGCCAGAACGGCGCTGGCAAGTCGACGCTGCTGCGTTCGCTGGCGGGCCTTCACAAGGCGGGCGGGGTGTTGCATCTGGATGGCGCCGACATCACGCGGCAATCGCCGGCGCAGCGCGCACTGGCGATCACCTACATGCCGCAATCCCTGCCGCAGCGGGTAGCGCTGACGGTGCTGGAGGCAACGATCGGGGCACTTCGTGCTTCGTCGCGCGATCCAGATGCGGTCAAACGCTCGCTTGCCGTTCTTGATCGGCTCGGCATCAGCAATCTTGCCATGGCGCAGCTGGACTCGCTCTCCGGCGGCCAACGGCAGCTTGCCAGCCTCGCGCAGGCACTGGTGCGCAAGCCGCGCGTGTTGCTGCTCGACGAGCCGACCTCGGCGCTGGATGTTGCCCATCAGATCCGCGTCATGCGCACGATCCGCGAGATTACCGAGGAACAGGGGATCATCTCTATCGCAGTCCTGCACGATCTCGGTCTCGCATGCCGCTGGTGTGATCGGCTGGTGCTTCTGTCCGGCGGCCACGTTGTCTCAGATGGTGAGCCGCAACACGCTCTGACGCCCGATGTTCTCAACCAGGTCTATGGGGTTACTGGCCGTATTGAGCGCTGTTCGCGCGGATTTATCCAGGTGCTGATCGACGAAGTGGCATGAGTGATGGACAAGCCGGACGCGCGTATTAAGCTGGCGGGCATCTGCATTGCCTTGAGGAGTTTTCCATGACCGAGATTCTTTCCATTCCCGTCAAGCGTACTGACGGGAGCGAGACAACGCTTGCCAGCTACAAGGGGCAGGTCATGCTGGTCGTGAACGTCGCTTCCAAATGCGGGCTGACCAAGCAGTATGAAGGTCTGGAAAAGCTCTATGAGGACAAGAAGGACAAGGGGTTTGTCATCACGGCCTTCCCGGCCAACAATTTCAAGGGTCAGGAACCCGGCACGGATGCCGAGATCGTCGAATTCTGCCAGCTGACCTATGACGTGAAATTCCCGATCTTCTCGAAGATTTCGGTGAAGGGCGAGGACAAGCATCCGCTCTACAAGGCGCTCACCGGCTCAGGCGTCGCGACGACCGGCGACGGCCCGATGAAGGAACGGCTGAGAGGTCATGGCATGGAGGTTGCCGATGACGCGGAGATCGTCTGGAATTTCGAGAAATTCCTGATCGGCCGCGACGGCAAAGTGGTTGGGCGTTTTGCGCCGGATGTGACTGCCGATGACAGCCGGTTGGTCGAGGCTCTCGATCGCGAACTGGCAAAATAGCGGGAATAAAAAACGGCGCCTCAGGCGCCCTTTTCCTTGGATCAATGCAGTTTGGTGCCTCCGCCTTTGGCCTTGTTTTTGGCCTTGGCGTTTCTGGACCACATGTTGAGCATCTCGACCAGAGCCGAGAAAGCCATGGCGGCGTAGATGTAGCCCTTCGGCACATGGACGCCGAAACCTTCTGCGATCAGTGTCGCACCGATCATCAGCAGGAAGCCGAGCGCCAGCATGACGATGGTCGGGTTACGCTCGATGAAGTTGGCGAGCGGGGTGGCTGCAAGCAGCATGACGGTGACGGCTGCGACGACGGCGACGATCATGATCGGCAGGTGCGGCGTCATGCCAACTGCGGTGATGATGCTGTCGATCGAGAAGACGAGGTCGAGGATGAGGATCTGCACGATCGCGGTGCTGAAGCTCATCTTCACAACTTCCGCGCCGGCGCCGACCAGATCTTCCTTGTGGTCAATCGTATCGACCGAGTGATGGATTTCCTTGGTCGCCTTGTAGACGAGGAAGAGACCACCTGCGATGAGGATCAGGTCCTTCCAGGAGAAGGGCTGTCCGAACACCTCGAAAATCGGGTTGGTCAGCTGGACGATCCAGGCGATCGTGCCGAGCAGGCCGAGGCGCATGATAAGGGCCAGACCGATACCGATCTTGCGTGCCTTTTCGCGATGCTCAGGCGGCAGCTTGTTGGTCAGGATGGAAATGAAGATCAGGTTGTCGATGCCGAGCACGACTTCCATGACCACGAGTGTTACGAGCGCTACCCAGGCCCCCGGGTCTGCTAAGAGCGCTGCTATGTCCATCCATGTCTCCTGTTTTCAATCAAAGGCGGTAAATGCCCGCCGCATTTGGGGGCTTTCAGCCTAAAAACAAGAGGAGGTTGCGCCTATCAAGCGACAATTTGCCTAGTTCAGACGACCTTGGCGATCACGGATTTGTTATCCGATGCATAAGCTGCCATGAAAACGCGGATGGCGCCGCGTATAACACGTTCAATCTCCTGTCGCGACGGTGGCTCTGGCATCGTACCGAAAAGGCGGAATTTGAAGAAGCTGCCGCTGACAAGATCAAGGAACTGGCCGGCGGCGAGATCGAGATCGTCGATCTCCAGCGTGCCGGCGGCGGCGCCCTGAACCAGATAATCGTGCAGGACCGTTCTCAGATTCTGTGGGCCGCGGAAAAAACGGGAACAGAGATCGGGCATGCGTTCACGAACCCCGAGCACCGTGCGCATCGCGGTGACTACCTTTTCGTCGGTCATGTGTTCGAGAAAGGTGACGCCGAACTCGTAAAGGCCCTTTTCGATATTTTCGCTTTTGGCCAACACAGTCCTCATGGAGCCGAGAAACGCCTCGCGTTCCATCTCTACCATCGCGACGAAGAGGTCTTCCTTATTGGCAAAATAGACATAGATCGTCCCTTTTGAGACGCCTGCCTCCCGGGTAATGTCATTCATGCTTGCTGCATCAAAACCCATGCGCATGAAAACACGCTTGGCACCGTCGAGGATCTGCTCGCGCTTTACGGGGTCCTCGCCCGCTGCAAAGCGGCCGGATACCTTCACGGTTTCCTTAAGCAAGACCTTTTTTAACCCTTTCGGCGTCATTTTTTCCATTTCCAACTTTTTTCGAACCGGTTGGTTCGATCTGGACTTGATATGTGGCAAAGAAGGCTCTATGTCAACGCTCCGAACTGATCGGTTCGATTGGTTTCAACCTCCTTCAACGACGGTTATACCCATGACGGCTTCTAAAAATGCCGGCGCTCTGCGCACAGTAAAAAGCGATGACATCGACGTGAGCAAGACGCAGGAGCAGGGCGATGCAAGCCCTGCTGCGGCTGAGGCTAGTCCGGCTGCGCCGGCACAGTCGCAGGCTCCTGCCCAGACGGCAGATGCACCGAAGAAAAAGAAGCGCGGTTTCGTGCTTCCGGTTGTCGTGCTTGCGCTTCTCGCCGGTGGTGCGTGGTATGGCTATGAATGGTGGACCACCGGCCGTTTCATGGTGTCGACCGATGACGCCTATATCGAAGGCGACATCGCCACGATTTCTCCGAAGGTCACGGCTTTCGTTGCCAAGGTGAATGTGGTTGCCAACCAACAGGTGAAGGCAGGCGACGTATTGGCCACGCTTGACAATGGTGACTATCAGAACGCGCTCGATCAGGCCAACGCGGCGATCGAGACCGAAAAGCTGTCACTCTCGCGTATCGATGCGCAGGTCGAAGGTGCGGAAGCCAGTCTTGCACAGGCACAGGCTTCGAAAGTTGCGCTCGAAGCCGCCGTTCGTGGCGCAGAGATCACCCAGAAGCGCCAACAGGAACTTGCCACCAAGTCGGTCGGCACGGCTGCCGATCTCGATAGCGCCAATGTGGCTCTTGATCAGGCTCATGCCAATCTTGTCGGTGGCGAGGCGGCGATCAAGTCGGCCCAGGCCAATATCACCATCCTCGAAGCGCAGCGCAACGAAGCTGAAAGCTCTATCCGAACGCTGGAACTGCAGCGTGACAAGGCGGCCCGCGATCTCTCGTTCACGGTGCTCAAGGCTCCTTATGACGGTGTTGTCGGTAACCGCTCGGTTCAGGAAGGCGATCTCGTTTCGCCCGGCCAGCGACTGATGGCGCTGGTTCCGACCCGCCAGCTCTATATCGATGCCAACTTCAAGGAGACCCAGATCCAGCATCTGGAGCCGGGCTCCAAGGTGAAGGTGCATGTCGATGCCTATGGCGACGACCCGATCACCGGCACGGTAGAATCGATCTCGCCGGCTTCTGGTTCGGTCTTCTCGCTGCTGCCGCCGGAAAACGCGACGGGCAACTTCACCAAGATCATCCAGCGCGTTCCGGTTCGTATCGCACTGCCGCAGGATGCTCTCGACACGGGTCGCCTTCGGGCTGGCTTAAGTGTCGTGGTCGATGTCGATACGCGCACTGCGCCGAAGAACTAACAGCCGATTGTCCGGCTCCTCGTCAAACAGGCCCTGAGCGAAGGGCGGAGGTGGTCCCATGGCTGGGAGCGCAACAACAACTGCAGGATCAGTGCCGGCCGCTTCCATGCCGGCAGACGAGCCAATGGATCGGAGAAAGCTGATTGCTTTCTTCGCCATGGTGCTCGGCATGTTCATGTCGATCCTCGATATCCAGATCGTCTCGGCTTCGTTGTCTGAAATCCAGGCGGGCTTGTCCGCCGGTTCGGACGAGATCGGCTGGGTGCAGACATCCTATCTTATTGCGGAGGTCATCATGATTCCGCTTTCGGGTACGCTCGCGCGGATCATCTCGACACGCTATCTCTTCGCCGCTTCCGCTGCCGGTTTTACGGTTGCAAGCGCGCTCTGCGCCACGGCGACGAATATCGATCAGATGATCGTTTATCGCGCCATTCAGGGCTTTATCGGCGGGGGCATGATCCCCTCGGTATTCGCTGCGGCCTTCACCATCTTCCCGCCGTCGAAGCGCGCCATCGTCTCGCCGATCATCGGGCTTATCGCTACACTTGCGCCAACCATCGGCCCGACTGTCGGCGGCTATCTTTCCCACGCCTTCTCCTGGCACTGGCTGTTTCTCGTCAATATCGTTCCGGGCATCATAGTCACGATCGTTGCGTGGAACTTCATCGACTTCGACAAGCCGGAGCTTTCGCTTCTCAAGAAGTTCGACTGGTGGGGTCTCTTTTCCATGGGCGTCTTCCTCGGAGCGCTGGAATATGTGCTGGAAGAAGGGAATTCCAACGACTGGTTTAACGACCACCTGATCGTCATCGGCGCGATCGCTTCGGCTGTCGGCGCCATGGTTTTCTTCTATCGGGCTTTCACGGTCGAGTTCCCGGTGGTGGACCTGACGGCTTTCGCCAATCGAAACTTTGCGCTGGGCTCGATTTTCTCCTTCGTGATGGGGATCGGGCTTTACGGGCTGACCTATATCTACCCGGTCTATCTGAGCCGCGTGCGTGACTATGACAGCCTGATGATCGGCGAGACGATGTTCGTCTCGGGTCTGGCGATGTTCTTCACTGCGCCGATCGCGGGCAAGCTGTCGACGATCATGGACCTGAGAGCGATGATGGTGCTGGGCTTCGTTAGCTTCGGCGCTGGCACCTATATCATGACCGGGATTACCGTGGACTGGGATTTCTACGAGCTGTTCGTCCCGCAGATCCTGCGAGGTTTCGGCCTGATGATGTGCATGGTGCCGATCAACAATATCGCGCTCGGCACGCTGCCGCCCGCCCGTATTCGCGGGGCATCGGGCCTGTTTAACCTGACGCGTAACCTCGGTGGCGCCGTGGGGCTGGCCATCATCAGCACCGTGCTGTCCAACCGTCAGGATGTGCATTATGAGCGGCTGCGCGAGCATCTCGACTGGGGCAACCCGACCGCTGTCGACCAGTTGAACAGCATGACCTCCAATCTCAACGCAGCCGGACTGGATGGTGCCACCGGCGCAATCCGGCAGATGGTCAATCTTGTTACGCAGCAGGCCGTCGTCATGTCGTTCAGCGACGTCTTCCTGATCCTCACCGTGCTGTTCGGATTGATGGTGCTGGGTGTCGCGATGATCGAGAAACCTTCGCCGCAGATCACAGGGCGAAGTGGCGGCGGTCACTGAGCGTTCAGCGAAAATTTCAGGAAACCACCGCCGAAAAGGGGCCGTTACCGCAGGGTGACGGCCCCTTTTCAGTTTCGTTTCCCGATCGCCGTGATTTTCTGATTTACGTACCTCAAAAACTGAGATAGGACGCTTCACGGAGGAATTCATGAAGCCCACCGTCCATGATATCGCGCGTAGCGCAGGCGTCAGCCTAGCGACGGTCGATCGCGTTCTTAATGGTCGGCCCGGTGTGAGGCATGTTACCCGCGAGCGCGTCGAGCAGGCGATCTCCAGTCTTGGCTACGTGCGCGATGTGGCGGCGGCCAATCTGGCCAAAGGACGGACCTATTCCTTCGTCTTCGTGCTGCCGAATTACGACAATTCCTTCATGATCGGGATCCGTGACGAGGTTCATGCCGCAATTTCGCGGTCTGGCGCGGAGCGCACGCAAATCCGTATCGTGGAAGTGCCGCCCTTCGATGCCGCAGCATTGGCAGACGCGCTCAATCGTATCATTCCCGACAGGCCTGATGGCGTTGCATTCGTCGCCGTCGAGGGGGCCGAAGTGCATGCCGCGGTGGCAGGGCTGAAGGAGGCCGGCATCGCCGTTGTCACGCTCGTCTCCGATCTTCCCGGATCGGAACGGGATCATTTCGCCGGTATCGACAATCATGCGGCGGGACGCACGGCGGCCAATCTGCTCGGCCGGTTTACCGGTGGACGCAATGGGCGGATCGCTGTCATCGCCGGATCGATGCTGGTGCGCGACCATCGTGAGCGACTGGAAGGCTTTCTGGCGGTGATGGGCGAGAATTTTGCGCGGCTCGACGTGTTGCCGGTGATGGAAGCGCGGGACAATCCGGCGCTTACGGCTGAGGTCGTTTCGGCAGCGTTGAGGCGTTATCCCGATATTATCGGTCTTTACAGTCTTGGTGCGGGTAATCGCGGCATGGTGCATGCGCTGCGCGAGGTCGCTCGCGAGGCACGGCCTGTGGTCGTCGCTCACGAACTGACCGGAACCACGCGTGCGGCGCTTGCCGAAGACCTCATCGATGCCGTGCTCAATCAGGATGCCGGCCACGAGGTACGCAGCGCCATCCGCGTGCTGAAGGGCAAGGTGGAGGGCCTGTCGGTGATTGCCGCACAGGAGCGTATTCGTATCGACATATTCCTGAAGGACAACATGCCCTGAGGGCAGAATGAAAGGACAGTACATGTATCTCGGTCTCGATCTCGGCACTTCCGGCGTCAAAGCGATGCTGATCGATGGCGACCAGAAGATCATCGGTTCGGCGAGCGGTGCGCTCGATGTTTCGCGCCCGCATTCCGGCTGGTCCGAGCAGGATCCGGCGCATTGGGTTCGTGCCTGCGAAGAGGCGATCGCAGGCCTGAAAGTTGCGCATCCGGCGGAGCTTTCGGCGGTGAAGGGCATCGGTCTTTCCGGCCAGATGCACGGCGCGACATTGCTGGATGCAGAGGACAATGTTCTGCGGCCGTGCATTTTGTGGAACGACACACGCTCCTTCCACGAGGCGGCGGAACTCGATGCCGATCCGCGTTTTCGGGCGATCACCGGCAATATCGTGTTTCCCGGCTTTACCGCGCCGAAGCTGGCCTGGGTGAAGAAAAACGAGCCGGAGATTTTTGCCAAGATCGCCAAGGTGCTGTTGCCGAAGGACTATCTGCGTCTCTGGCTGACAGGCGAGTATATTTCTGAAATGTCCGATTCTGCCGGTACCTCCTGGCTCGATACCGGCGCGCGCAAATGGTCGTCCGAACTGCTTGCGGCGACCGATCTTTCGGAGGCGCAGATGCCGTCTCTGGTCGAAGGGACCGATCAGGCAGGCAAGCTGCGCGGCGAGCTGAAATCCAAATGGGGTATTTCCGGCGATGTGGTCGTGGCGGGCGGGGCAGGCGACAATGCCGCTTCGGCCTGCGGCATGGGTACGGTGAAGGAAGGGCAGGCTTTCGTCTCGCTCGGCACGTCCGGCGTGCTGTTTGCTGCCAACGGTTCCTATCTGCCGAAGCCGGAAAGCGCCGTTCATGCCTTCTGCCACGCTTTGCCGAATACCTGGCACCAGATGGGCGTCATCCTTTCGGCTGCAGATGCGATCAACTGGCATGCGAAGGTGATGGGGAAATCGGCGGCAGAACTGTCCGGCGAACTCGGCGATACGCTGAAGGCGCCGACCGGTGTCACCTTCCTGCCCTATCTTTCGGGTGAGCGCACGCCGCATAATGATGCGGTTATCCGCGGCGCGTTTATCGGCCTCGAACACGAGTCGAGCCGTGTGGTCTTGACCCAGGCGGTGCTGGAAGGCGTGACCTTTGCGATCCGCGACAATCTCGAGGCGCTGAAATCCGCGGGAACCTCGATTTCCCGTGTGACGGCGATCGGCGGCGGTTCGCGCTCGCGTTACTGGCTGTCCTCGATCGCGACCTCGCTTGGTGTTCCGGTCGATATTCCGGCTGACGGAGATTTCGGTGCGGCCTTCGGTGCAGCCCGCCTCGGTCTGATTGCGGCGACGGGGGCCGATCCGGTTTCTGTCTGCTCTGCACCGAAGACGGAGGCGACGATCGATCCGGTTTCTGCGCTGTCTAATGCCTATGAGGCTGCCTATTCGCGTTACCGCGCCGCCTATCCGGCAATCCGGGCGATTGCCGGCTGATTTTATCGGGGAGGGGGTAGACCCCTCCTCAAAAACCGAGCCGGAATATAAGCATTTTTTGGCTCACAATGAGGTACGTACCTCAATTTAAGTTTAGAGAAGCTTTCCAAGGAGGAAACACATATGAGCACAGGATTTTTCGGCGATATTTCGAAGATCAAGTACGAGGGACCGGACAGCACCAATCCGCTGGCCTATCGCTTCTACAATCCCGATGAGATTGTTGCGGGTAAGCGGATGGAAGATCATCTGCGCTTTGCCGTAGCCTACTGGCACTCGTTTGCCTGGGAGGGCGGCGATCCCTTCGGTGGACGCACATTCGACCGTCCGTGGTATGGCGACGAGATGGGCAAGGCCAAGCTGAAGGCCGATGTCGCGTTCGAAATGTTCTCGCTGCTCGGTGCTCCCTATTACTGCTTCCACGATGCCGACGTTCGCCCCGAGGGCAAGACGTTTGCCGAGAACACCAAGAACCTCAACGAGATTGTCGATTACTTCGCCAAGAAGCAGGAAGAGACCGGCGTTAAACTGCTCTGGGGCACGGCGAACCTGTTTTCCAACCGCCGCTTCATGGCCGGTGCCTCGACCAATCCGGATCCGGATGTGTTTGCCTATTCGGCTGCGACCATCAAGACCTGCATGGACGCGACGATGAAGCTCGGCGGCGAGAACTATGTTCTATGGGGTGGTCGCGAAGGTTACGAGACGCTGCTCAATACCGACCTGAAGCGCGAATTCGACCAGATGGCGCGGATGCTGCATATGGTGGTGGAATACAAATACAAGATCGGCTTCAAGGGCCAGATCCTGGTCGAGCCGAAGCCGCAGGAGCCGACCAAGCACCAGTATGACTATGACGTCGCGACCGTTTACGGCTTCCTGAAGAAGTACGGCCTGGAAAACGAAGTGAAGATGAATATCGAGCAGGGCCACGCGATCCTTGCCGGCCATACGTTCGAACATGAGCTGGCGCTCGCTGCCGCTCACGGCATCTTCGGTTCGATCGACATGAACCGCAACGACTACCAGTCCGGCTGGGATACCGACCAGTTCCCCAACAACGTTCCGGAAATGGCGCTGGCCTATTATCAGGTTCTGCTCGCAGGCGGGTTTACCACCGGCGGTACGAACTTCGATAGCAAGCTGCGTCGCCAGTCGATTGATCCGGCCGACCTGTTGATCGGCCATATCGGCGGCATGGATTGCTGCGCCCGAGGACTGAAGGCAGCGGCGAAGATGGTGGAGGACGGTGCGCTGTCGAAGCCGCTCGCCGACCGTTATGCGAAGTGGGACAGTGCGGATGCGCAGAAGATGCTGCGCGGCGAATTGAAGCTCGAAGAGATCGCCGCAAAGGTGGAGCGCGAAAACATCAATCCGGAACCTAAGTCCGGCCGCCAGGAATATCTGGAAAACGTTGTCAACCGGTATGTGTAATTTGAGTCATTAAGCTCCGCTGAACTTGATTTCGCTCACGCCATCCATCACAAGTTGGCGTGAGCATCCTTTGGGATTTGAAACCAAGCGCAAAGCAAGGCGGTTTTATTCTTCGTTTTCGAGACGGCCAGCACGCTCGCGACGACGTATCTCTGCGAAAACATGAAACATCTGACCGCGAGTGGCAGTGCTTCGAATTTTTGGCGAACGACCCTGTTCCTTTGCAGCAGAACGATTGCTTGGGCTTGCTTCGCGGTGCAAAGCCATCTCCTCAATCCACACAGACAGCATGCAGACAATCGGAATAACAATTAAAGCAGTAGCTACGGCACCTACACCAATGTTCGAAATCGGAGTATTTGGAATTGCTGAGGCTATAATCAGACCAATTACAGAAAAAACGCCGTTGATCCAAAGCAAAGCTTGGCGTCGTCTATCTCGGTCTTTGTATTGAGAAATCTTGTTATGGTAGCGAATCGTTACATCTCGTCTGTAATCGTTTAGATCAGTCGTAGACATATTTTTCCACTTGACTGTGTTGAGCAGTGTCCCTTCGGGAACCATCCGTGCAGAAATTTCCCCGTCCCGTTTTCTCAACTCGGCGATCTGTTGAACAGCCTCATCAGCCCATTTTTCCAGTTTGGCCTCTCTGGGTTGTCGATACGAGGCATGCGCACCGAGTACAAAGCTTAGGGCTGCGCCGAGTTGCAGTGCTGAAATCCAATTTTCGAGCAAAAATAATCTCCGTCCTTAAAAAATGTCGTCGATCATGACAGTGCATTTTTACCCGATCGGAGATTATCTTCTCGTTCGCCTAAAGCTTAGAATTTTAGCAGGCCACTTCCGTACACTGAAAAATGGTAGCGGTAATTGGCAAGAATTAAACAATGTCGATCTAAGTGTCCGGCGTCTCGCTGCAAACTCATTTGCCGGCGATGCCATCCAGTTTGCTCAGGGCGTCCTGAGGCAACTTCAGCTCACCCGCGGCGAGATTTTCCTTCAGGTGGCCAATTGAGGACGTGCCGGGGATGAGAAGAATGTTCGGCGAGCGCTGCAGCAGCCAAGCGAGGGCGACCTGCATCGGCGTGGCGTTCAGGCGTGCCGCGACATCTGAAAGCGTCGAGGACTGCAGCGGCGAGAAACCTCCGAGCGGGAAGAAGGGGACGTAAGCCATACCTTCCTTGGCCAGCTGATCGATGAACGCATCGTCTTCGCGATGGGCGAGATTGTACTGGTTCTGGACGCAGACGATCTCGGTGATCTTGCGTGCTTCGGCGATCTGGGTGGGCGTGACGTTCGACACGCCGATATGGCGGATAAGGCCCTGACGCTGTAGATCGGCCAGAACCGTCACCAGTTCCTCGATCGATCCTTCCGCCGGGCCGTGGATGCCGTGCATCGAGCGGAAGTTGACGATGTCGATGACATCGAGGCCAAGATTGCGGAGATTGTCGTGGACGGCGGCGGTAAGCTCCTCCTTCGACATGGCCGGCAGCCATTCGGCATTCGGGCCGCGTTTTGCGGAAACCTTGGTGACGATGGTGAGATTGTCCGGGTAGGGATGCAGCGCTTCACGGATGATCTGATTGGTGACATGCGGACCGTAGAAATCGCTGGTGTCGATATGATCAACGCCGGCCTCGATCGCAGCGCGCAGGACGGCGACGGCAGCTGCGCGATCCTTCGGCTGGCCGAAGACGCCCGGGCCGGCCAGCTGCATGGCGCCGTAGCCGATGCGCTTGACCGTATGGCTGCCCATCTTGAACGTGCCGGATTTTGCGAGATCGAATGTGCTCTGATCGGACATGGGGATGCTCCTTTTGCTGATCGCCAGTTGTTCGTGATCTTCGGCGAAATGGAAATAGCGCCGCTGCGTTCCCTTTATAAGTCTGAACAATTCGGATAGTCTGTACGCTGAAACGGACAATTGGATGAAAGCTCCATGGGCGTGGAAATCAGCGATTTGCAGGCCTTTCTTACCGTGGCGCGGGCCGGTGGATTTCGCGAGGGTGCGCGTATCAGCGGCGGCAGCGCATCGGGATTGAGCGATGCCGTGCGGAGGCTGGAAACCCAGCTTGGCGTGCGGCTGCTCAATCGGACGACGCGTAGCGTGGCGACGACGGAGGCGGGGCAGGGTCTCATCGACCGGCTGGCGCCGGCGCTGGCGGAAATGGAAGCGGCGCTCGATGTCGTCAACGGGTTTCGCGAGCGGCCTGCGGGTGTGCTGAAGCTGAACGTGCCGGTCAGTGCGGCGCGGCTGGTCTTGCCGTTGATCGTACCGCGATTTCTGGCGGCCTATCCGGACATTCGGCTGGAACTGATGATCGAGGACAGTTTTGTCGACGTGATCGCTGCGGGCTGCGATGCCGGTATCCGTTATGACGAGCGGCTGGCGCAGGACATGATCGCGGTGCCGATTGGCCCACGCACCCAGCGTTTTGCCGCGGTTGCCTCGAAGGATTATCTCGACCGGCGCGGTCGGCCCGCGCATCCGCGCGATCTGATGCAGCATGCCTGTATCCGCAATCGTTTCGCCAGCGGTTCCATGCCGGATTGGGAATTCGAGCGGGACGGCGAGACGGTGTTGATCGATCCGCCTGCCGCGCTGATCGTACAGACGGGCGGCGGCGTCGATCTTGCGGTCGATTGCGCCAAGGCAGGGGCGGGTATCGTGACGCTGTTCGAGGATTGGCTGCGCCCGCATATCGACAGCGGGGCGCTGGAGCCGGTGCTGGAAGAATGGTGGCCGGAATTTTCGGGGCCATTTCTCTATTATCCCGGTCGCCGGCTGGTGCCGGCGCCGCTCAGAGTTTTTATCGATTTCATCAAGGCAGCTTGAGCAGGGATGGCGCGCAACTTTCGCGTTCAAATTTTCATAACGCAGAGTTGAAGTTTGGCTCGGACAGCGTTTTGACATGGCGCATTATCGGGGAGCCAATTGGTCGGCTAGAACCTTGCGGCAAACATAAGGAGATCTTCATGTCAGTTCGTGCACCGCAATTCTTCGGTTCGCCGTCGCTTCAGAGCGGATTGAGCGCCCTGGAATACGAGATTGCCGAGGAGCGTGCGAGCGCACTTGGACGAAACGGACGGCAGGTAGAAGCCAACCTTGAAAAGCTTCGTAAATGGGATGCTGATTCTGCTGGCAAGGCTGAGGCAAAGCGCCTTGATCTGGTGCAGGACGCTGCCGAAGCCGTCTGGGGGCTTTTTGTCCAGCGGGAATTGTGTGGCCTGAGCAATGGTCCCGATGTCGCGAAGGATTATCAGATCCCCGGCGAGGTGATGGCCAAGGTCGGGACCTTCAGACGTTCGGCATCATGACGCAGAGTTGACGTTCAATTCTGCTTTACGTACCTCATATCTTTGGATAGCCTGAAATACAGGGAGGATTTCAGGTGCACCACATCGCTTGCGAGGAGGCAGGCGTTGGGGGCGTGTCGCATGGCGACCGTTTCACGACGCTCGTGAATTTGAGGTCGGGTGGATGACAATATCCCCCGCAACCGCTGATTCATCCACCAGTTCGCCGCTGCTCGAAGCAAGCGGCCTGTCGAAGACGTTCGGGATCATCGAGGTCTTGAAGGATATTTCGCTGACCGTTCGCGCCGGCGAGGTTCATGCGATCATCGGCGAGAACGGTGCCGGCAAATCCACATTGATGAAGATCCTTGCCGGCAACCATCAGCCGACGCGCGGCGAGATCAATATCGATGGAACTCCGGTGAGTTTCTCCGGTCCGGTGGATGCGGAAAACCACGGTATCGTGCTGGTGCATCAGGAGATATTGCTCGCGCCCGACCTGACGGTGGCGCAAAATATCTATCTCGGTCGTGAGCTGAGGAAGGGGCTGGTCGTCGACGATCAGGCTATGCGTTCCGGTGCACGGCAGGCGATCGTCGATCTCGGTGGCTATATCGACCCGGATACGATCGTCTCTCGGCTTTCCATCGCTCAACGCCAGCTGGTGCAGATCGCCCGCGTACTGCTGGTGCCGCACCGGATCGTCATCTTCGACGAACCGACCGCATCCCTGACGCCGCATGAGACCGAGGCCTTGCTGAAGGTCATCCGTGATATCCGCGCCAAGGGTGTCGGCGTGCTCTACATTTCGCATCGCCTGCCGGAGGTGAAGGAGATTGCCGACCGTGTTACCGTTCTGCGTGACGGGAGGCTTGTCGGTTCACATGATGCCGCGGAACTTCAGCCGGCGGACATGGCACGGCTGATGGTGGGGCGCGATGTTGCGAAGCTTTATCCCGACCGGCATGCGGCAGAGGTGCGTCAGGCGGTGCTCGAGGTCGAAGGGTTCGACGTTCCGGGTTTTGCGCGCGATGCCGGTTTCACACTTCGTAAAGGCGAGATCCTCGGTTTCGCCGGGTTGATCGGCGCTGGGCGGACGGAGCTGATGGAAGGGTTGGTCGGATTGCGCCCGGCCAAGGGCAAGGTGGTGCTGAATGGGCATACGGTCTCATTCACTGACGTGCATTCGAGCCTGAAAGCCGGCGTCGCCTATCTTTCCGAGGACCGGAAGGGCAAGGGATTGCTGCTGACCAAGGATCTTCGGGTCAACCTGACGCTTGCCTCGCTCGGAAAATTCATTCGCGGCCTGCAGATCGACAGGAAGCGTGAGGCCGAAGCGCTCGACAACGCGATCAGGGATTTCGATATCCGGACGGGGACGAAAAACATCCTTGCCGGACAGCTTTCCGGCGGCAACCAGCAAAAACTCCTGCTTGCCAAGATGATGATGCTCGACCCGCAGGTCGTCATCATCGACGAACCGACCCGCGGCATCGATATCGGCAACAAGGAACAGATCTACAAATTCATCGCGGCCTTGGCCGAAGAGGGGCGGTCGATCATCGTCGTTTCCTCCGAGATGCCCGAACTGATCGGCATCTGCGATCGCATTCTGGTGATGCGGACGGGGAGGATCGTCGGCGAGGTTCAGGGAGAGAACATGACCGAAAACGAGATCGTTCAGCTAGCCACGGGCGTGAATGCAGGAGCGGTGGCATGAGCGCGGCGACAACAGATAAGGCCAAGGTGCCGAAGACATCGCGGGATTGGGATATGGCGGCGATTGCACCATTCGTGGCGCTCGCCCTGCTTCTGGTGCTCGGATATTTCGCCAATCCGAATTTCGTTTCCGTTGCCAACCTGACCAATGTCATCACCCGCAGCGCCTTCATTGCGATCATCGCGCTCGGTGCGACCTATGTGATCTCATCCGGCGGGCTCGACCTTTCCGTCGGGGCCATGGTCGCTTTCGTGGCGAGCCTGATGATCCTGTTCATGAATACCGGTGCGATCGGTGACCCGATGCTGATGCTGGTTGCCGCGATGCTGGTGGCGCTTGGTCTTGGAGCCGCCTGCGGGCTGGCGAACGGGCTAATCACGACCGTCGGCAAGATCGAGCCTTTCATTGCCACGCTCGGAACCATGGGCATCTATCGAGGCCTGACGACATGGCTCAGCCAGGGCGGTTCGATCACGGTGCGGGACCGCGAGCTGCAGCAGCTTTATCGTCCGGTTTATTTCGGTGATGTCTTCGGTGTTCCGATCCCGATCATCGTCATCTTCGCCACCGCAGCACTGGCCGCCTTCGTGCTTTATCGCACTCGTTACGGCCGGCACCTGATCGCCGTCGGCTCGAACGAGGAAGTGGCACGGTATTCGGGCATATCGGTGCAGAAGGTGCGCACCATTGCCTATATCGTGCAGGGGCTTTGCGTCGCGGTTGCGGTGATCATCTATGTGCCGCGCCTCGGCTCGACTTCGGCAACGACGGGCATTCTTTGGGAACTGCAGGCAATCACGGCGGTTGTTGTTGGCGGCACGGCATTGAGGGGTGGTGTCGGGCGGATCTGGGGCACGGTCTGCGGGGCGTTCATCCTCGAGATCGTCGGCAATATCATGCTGCTTTCCAACTTCGTCAGCGAATATCTGATCGGCGCAATCCAGGGGGCGATCATCATCATCGCCATGCTGGTGCAGCGGTCGCTGATGCGGAAGTGAGGAGGCATTCGCAATAGGCCGGGCCATCTGGGGTAGGTCCGGTCAGGAGGAGATCACCCCGCATAACCTTGGGAGAGAGAACATGCACAAGAGATTATTGGGCTATGCCGCAGCGGCGCTGACGGCATTTGCCGTGGCAGTGCCGGCGACGACTTTTGCCCAGGAGGCAAAGAAGGTGACGATCGGCGTTTCCATTCCAGCGGCTGACCATGGCTGGACTGCCGGCGTGGTGTTCCATGCCGAACGTGTCGCCAAGCTTCTGATGGCCGAGCACAAGGGCTTGAATGTCATCGTGAAGACTTCGGCCGATCCGGCAAGCCAGGCGAATGCAGTGCAGGATCTGGCGGTGCAGGGCATTGATGCACTGGTCATCCTGCCGACCGATCCGGATCAGCTCGTATCGGCCATCCAGCAGGTGAAGGACGACGGCAAGTTCGTGGCGCTGGTCGACCGCGCGCCTTCCGTCAACGACAACACGATCCGCGATCTCTATGTGGCCGGTAACAACCCTGCACTCGGCGAAGTCGCCGGTCAGTATATCGCCAAGACGACGCCGGAGGCCGAAGTCGTCATCATCCGCGGCCTGCCGATCCCGATCGACCAGCAGCGCCAGGACGGTTTCGACAAGGGGATCGAAGGCTCGAAGGTGAAGGTTCTCGACCGCCAGTATGGCAACTGGAGCCGCGACGACGCATTCCGCGTGATGCAGGACTATCTCACCAAATACCCGAAGATCGACGTGGTCTGGTGCCAGGATGACGACATGGCTGTCGGCGTGCTGGAAGCCATCGAGCAGGCGAAGCGTACAGACATCAAATATGTCATCGGCGGCGCCGGTTCGAAGGACATGATCAAGAAGGTCATGGATGGCGACAAGATGATGCCGGTCAACGTGCTCTATCCACCGGCCATGGTGGCGACCGCTATGGAACTCACGGCCGGCAATTTCTATGACCAGGTTCCGGTCAGCGGCAATTACATCCTCGATGCCACGCTGATCACCAAGGACAACGCGGAGAGCTTTTACTTCCCTGACTCGCCGTTCTGATAGGCCTTTTCGAGCGCGCACGGTTGTCAGCCTGCGCGCTCGTACCATGTTCTGAATTGTATAAGCGGAGGAATTTTTGATGAAGACGATCAAGGGACCCGGCATTTTTCTCGGGCAGTTCGCGGGTGATGCGGCGCCGTTCAATACCTGGGACGGGATTACCAAATGGGCGGCGGAGAAGGGCTATGTCGGCGTGCAGGTGCCGACCTGGGCGAGCCAGCTGATCGACTTGAAAAAAGCTTCGACCTCCAAGGATTATTGCGACGAACTGGCCGGCAAGGCGCGGGAAAACGGTGTCGAGATCACCGAACTCTCCACCCATCTTCAGGGTCAGTTGGTAGCCGTGCATCCCGCCTATGACGAGGTGTTCGACGGTTTTGCAGCGCCGGAAGTGCGCGGCAATCCCAAGGCTCGTCAGGAATGGGCGGTCGAACAGGTGAAGATGGCGATCACCGCTTCGAAACATCTCGGCATCAAGGCGCATGCGACCTTCTCAGGCGCGCTTGTCTGGCCGTATCTCTATCCGTTTCCGCAGCGTCCGGCCGGTCTGGTGGAGACTGCCTTCGACGAACTGGCGAAACGCTGGACACCGATTTTGAACCATGCCGACGAAAATGGCGTCGATGTTTGCTACGAGATCCATCCGAGCGAAGATCTGCATGACGGCATTACCTTCGAGATGTTCCTGGAACGCGTGAAAAACCATCCGCGCGCCAACATGCTCTACGACCCATCGCATTATGTGCTGCAGTGCCTCGATTATCTCGACAACATCGACATCTACAAGGACCGGATCAAGATGTTCCACGTCAAGGACGCGGAATTCAATCCGACCGGACGGCAGGGCGTTTATGGCGGTTTCCAGAGCTGGGTGAACCGCGCCGGCCGCTTCCGCTCGCCGGGTGACGGGCAGGTGGATTTTGGCGCAATCTTCTCGAAAATGGCGGCCAACGATTTCGATGGCTGGGCCGTGGTCGAGTGGGAATGCGCGCTGAAACATCCGGAAGATGGAGCGCGGGAAGGGGCCGAATTCGTCAAGGCGCATATCATCCGCGTGACCGAATACGCGTTTGACGATTTTGCCGCGGGCGGTACGGACGAGGCGGCCAACAGGCGGATGTTGGGGCTTTAGGGGCCGGTTGGCCTTCACACAGAAGTTGTGGCTTGTGGTTTGCCCCTCACCCTAACCCTCTCCCCGTCATTACGGGGAGAGGGAACGTGCCTCGATTGGGACGGAGAGATTGCGGCTTGTGTCCTTCTCCCCGCTAGCGGGGAGAAGGTGCCGGCAGGCGGATGAGGGGCAGCTCCGCAGAACATTTCAAGGAGAGATTTCATGGCAATCGAAGGAAAACAGGAAGATACCCGCGAGCCGCGGATCCGGCTCGGCATGGTGGGCGGTGGTTCGGGCGCCTTTATCGGTGCCGTGCATCGCATGGCGGCGCGGCTGGATGATCAGTTCGAGCTCGTCGCGGGAGCGTTGTCGTCGACGCCGGAAAAGGCGTTGGTCTCGGGGCGGGAACTCGGGCTCGATGCGTCGCGCACCTATGGTTCCTACAAGGATATGGCGATCCGTGAAGCGCGGTTGAAGGACGGCATCGAGGTGGTGTCGATCGTCACGCCCAACCATGTGCATTTCGAAGCTGCCCGCGAGTTTCTGAAGCGCGGCATTCATGTCATCTGCGACAAGCCGCTGACCTCCAATCTGGCTGACGCCAAGAAGCTGAAGAAGCTTGCCGACGAAAGCGATGCGCTGTTCATCCTGACGCATAACTATACCGGTTATCCGATGGTGCGGCAGGCGCGCGAGATGATCGCCAATGGCGATCTCGGCAAGCTGCGCGTGGTGCAGGTCGAATATGCGCAGGATTGGCTGACCGAGGCTGCCGAACAGACCGGTGCAAAACAGGCGGTGTGGCGCACCGATCCGGCGCAGTCGGGTGCCGGCGGCTCGACCGGCGATATCGGCACGCATGCCTATAACCTTGCATCCTTCGTTACCGGACTGACCCTGGAGAGCCTTGCGGCTGATCTCGACAGTTTCGTGCCGGGCCGGAGATTGGATGACAATGCCCATGTGATGCTGCGTTTTGCCGAAGG
This sequence comes from Agrobacterium sp. Ap1, assembly GCF_017313375.1. Taxonomy (NCBI): domain Bacteria; kingdom Pseudomonadati; phylum Pseudomonadota; class Alphaproteobacteria; order Hyphomicrobiales; family Rhizobiaceae; genus Agrobacterium; species Agrobacterium sp. Ap1. Next base: position 335,078 of record NZ_JAFLMY010000001.1, on the reverse strand, counting down.
CGCGAAGGGCATGCTCTGGTGCAGCCAGGTGGCGCCAGGCAACGAGAACGGGCTGAAGCTGCGCGTCTATGGCGAAAAGGGTGGGCTGGAATGGGCGCAGGAGAACCCGAATTATCTCTGGTTCACGCCATTCGGTGACCAGAAACGGTTGATCACCCGCAATGGCGCGGGAGCAGGGGCCGCGGCGGGGCGCGTCTCGCGCATCCCGTCGGGTCATCCCGAAGGCTATCTGGAAGCTTTCGCAACGATCTACACGGAGGCCGCGCGTGCCATCCATGCGAAGAAGAAGGGTACGAAGCTCGACAAGGCGGTGATCTATCCGACCGTGGATGACGGTGTGAAGGGTGTCACTTTCGTTGAGGCCTGCGTTGCGTCTTCGAAACGGAACGGCGCTTGGGTCAAGCTCTGATTGTGCTCGGACTCGGATGGCAGGACTTACCGGTTCTGCCATTCGCCTTGCTTTGGTCGGTTTCAGCCGATAGATGACTGATCGTCAGCAATACCAACAGGATGTGTGCCGCAATGGATTTCATCTCGATCGCAACGCCGCTTTGCCTTGCAATCCAGGGAAATCATATCCATGCCTGCTTCCATCACACTTTCCAATCTTACGTGGTCCACGCCTGACGGCCGCAATCTTTTCTCCAATATCGATCTGAGCTTTTCGGCTGAACGCGCCGGGCTTGTCGGCCGCAATGGCGTCGGCAAAACGACTATCCTGAAGCTCATCGCCGGGCAGATTCAGCCGCAGACCGGCTCTATTTCCGTTCATGGCAGCATCGGCATGATGCGCCAGAGCGTGCAGCTCGATGATGACCAGACGATCGCGGCTCTCTTCGACGCAACTGCCGATCTTGCGCTGCTGAAAAGGGCGGTTGCCGGTGACGCAACTATCGAGGAGATAGGTATCGTCGATTGGTTCGTCGAGGAACGTATTGCCTCCGCACTTTCCGGTGCCGGTCTCGATGTGAGGCCGGAGACTCATCTTTCATCCCTTTCCGGTGGGCAGCGCACTCGGGCGGGACTTGCCGCGCTCATTTTTCACAAGCCGGATTTTCTGCTGCTGGACGAGCTGACCAACAATCTCGACAGGGACGGGCGTAATGCCGTTATCGATCTTCTGTCGCGCTGGAGGGCCGGGGCGATCGTGGTCAGCCATGACCGTGAGCTTCTCGACGGCATGGATGCGATCATCGAACTGACGACGCTTGGCGCCAGGCGGTATGGAGGCAACTGGAGCCGGTTTCGGGAGCGCAAGGCGCTGGAACTGGCGGCAGCCGAACAGGATCTGGCGGATGCGGAAAAGACGTTCGACGAGATCGCCCGCACTGCCCAGGTTCAGGCGGAACGCAAGGCGCGCGGGGATCGTGCCGGCAAGCGCAAGGCTGATCGAGGCGACATGCCGCGCATCGTGGCTGGCGGATTGAAGATGCAAAGCGAGGTCACCAGCGGCGAGAATGCCCGGCTGGCGGCGCGGCGCAAGCAGCGGGCATCGGAAGCGATAACGGAAGCGCGGCAGAGGATCGAGATCCTGCAGCCGTTTTCGGCGCATATCGCTTCGACCGGGCTTCCCGTGGCCAAGACCGTGTTGCGGCTCGATCATGTGAGCGTCGGCTATGGCGAAGGGGCACCCGTTCTGTCGGACATTTCTTTCGATCTGGTCGGGCCGGAACGGGTCGCCATTGTCGGTTCCAACGGTTCAGGCAAGACGACGCTGATCCGGGCAATAACGGGTGCGATCGCGCCATCCGAGGGCACCGTGTCCATCTTCACGGATTATGCATTGCTTGATCAGACTGTCAGCCTGCTCGATGCGGGAACGAAGATCCGGGACAATTTTCGTCGCCTTAATCCGGATGCCGACGAGAATACTTGCAGGGCGGCTTTGGCCCGCTTCATGTTTCGGGCGGACGCGGCATTGCAGGTGGTCTCAACGTTGAGCGGTGGCCAGATGCTGAGGGCGGGGCTAGCATGCGTGCTCGGCGGGAAAAATCCTCCGCCATTGCTCATTCTGGATGAGCCGACCAATCATCTGGATCTCGATTCCATCGCGACGGTGGAGCGCGGACTTTCGGCTTATGACGGAGCGCTTCTGGTCATCAGTCATGACGAGGTGTTTCTGGATGCGATCGGCATCACGTGCAGGCTGGAATTGCCTGCGCGAACAAAAGGCTGAGGGGGTGCCTCAGCCTTTTCGACGTTCTTACTTGCTCTTCATCTTGGCATCGACGCTGACCGGGCCGGGACCGGCGGCGAAGATATAGAGGAAGATGAAGCAGAACAGGATGGCCGCTACGCCGCCGTTTTGCGCCGGATAGATGCCGCGCGGAAAATGGCCGATGAAATAGGCGAAGGCCATCAGGCCGGAAAGGACGAAGGCTGCATAACGCGTCTTGAAGCCGATGAGTACGCATAAGCCGAGCACCAGTTCCAGCATGCCGGCGATCCAGGACATCGAACCTACCGGCGGCACGCTCTGGGCAGCCGGGAAATGCAGGATCTTCTGGGTGCCGTAGCTGAACAGGACCAATGCCGAAATGGCACGGAGCAGGCTCAGGAAATACGGCTGGGAGCGGTCGAGGTTTTGCAACATGGGTGTTTCCATTTGATTCCAATGGAACGCTTCATCCTTCGCCAAATATTGCAGCGCAACACAACTCGGTTGAAATCGTCGTGATCAGTCGGAAATCTCAACGAAACATTGAACCCAGTCGCAGAACGAGCTTACGATCGAAGAGATTGGATTTGTCGTACATCCAGGTCAGGGCTTCTGTCGTTGACCAAGCCTTCTTGTAGGGGCGTACGGTAGTCAGCGCGTCGAAGACATCGCAGACGGTGCAGATGCGAACAGCGGTGCTGATCTGTTCGGCCTTCAGGCCAAGCGGATAACCGCTCCCATCCAGTGTCTCGTGATGCAGGCGGCAGACATCGAGGATGAGATCCGACACGCCGCCGAGCTTCTTCATGTGGCGATATCCGATTTCGGGATGGTTGCGGATCACACGCTTTTCGGCAGCGTTCAGTTCGCCCGGCTTATTGAGAATAGCATTGGGGATAAGCAGCTTGCCCAAATCGTGCAAAATGCCGGCTCGGCCGATCTCGTCGACCAGGGCTTCGTCGAATTCCAGCAGGACCGCCATCTGCGCCATCAGGCCGGCAACGGAGACCGAATGTAGATAGGTTCCCTTGTCCTTGGTTTTCAAGCGTGTGACCTGCATGAAGAGGTCGGGGGCGGCTTCGACGGCCCGGCGAGCCAAGGCAGCCGATTGGGTGATCTGCTCCATGTCGACCCTGCCGGAGACCATGTCCGTCACGCCTTGGCGCATGGTGGTCATGGCGTAGTCTACCGCCCTGTCGGTATGGGTTGCCGTTGGCTTGTCGAGTGAGGCAAGTTTCGCGTAACGCGGCGGCGCGCGTTCGAGGAGAGCTGTTGCGTCGATACGGCTTTTCTGGCGACTGACAAGGATGTCTGTAGCGGAGGAGTGGAGGATCGCCTTCATATCCTCTTCGGAGTCGAGCATGAACCGCCGCCGGGAGAACTCACTGCTCGGGCATTCGACCGATTCTATAAAAAGGCCGGGCTGGACAAGATTTTTCGGTAATCGAAGTATCACGCCACTCAATTCCTCGAATTGTGAGGATATTTGGCGCTATCGAGAATGAATAAATCACCTATTTGGGTGATGCCGCAGCTTTATTTTTGTCTGTTGGTGAAGAGTTTATTAGCGGAGGTTGCGGTTTCGTCGTGGGTGAATCCGAATCCTTCACTTCAGATGCTTTCTCTCGTCGCTGTGATGGGAAACAGTTGCCTGACGCGAGGTGAGTAGCTCCGCCACCTTAAGATGGCGGAGCCGGATGCAATCAGTGCGTTGCCGCGTCGCGAACAGCCTTGACCTCGGCCGCCGAAACGCTTGGTGCCTTGTTGTGCCAGCCTTGTCGCAGGAAGGTGGCAAGCGTTGCGACCTCTTCGTCGGACAGGCGGTTGTCGTAGCCCTGCATGCGCAGCTTCATCGGGCGGTCAGCCGTTGAAGGCAATTCCGCGCCGTGAAGGATGACGCTGATCAGGCCCTTGGGCGATTTTGCCGTGACGAGCGAGTTGCCGTCCAGTTCCGGGAAGGTCTCGCCGGCGCCCTTGCCATTGACGATATGGCAGGCAGCGCAGTTGTCGAGATAGAGGCGGGGGCCGAGCGGCATGTCGGGCTTGGCGTCCGTCAGCAGCTTTTCCGTCTCGGTTACCTCAGGCTTTGCCGAAGCGGCCGAAACATTTGCCGGCGCGGTCCCGATCTTCTTGAGATAGGTGGCGATCGCCATGTTGTCCTCATGCGTAAGGTACTGGAGCGAGTCGCGCACGACCAGCATCATTTCGCCGGTTGCCGAGGAATGGGCGTTGCGGGCAGTCGCGAGATAGGCAGCGGTCTGCTCGGTGGTCCATTTCTGCGGGCCGCTGTCCGGACCGCGAAGGTCAGGTGCGGTGTAACCGTCGATCTCGCCACCGGAGAGGAAGGCCTTCGACGTGTCGTCGATACCATCCTGCGCCATGAACAGGTTGCGCGGGCTGTGGCAGGCGGCGCAGTGGCCAGCACCTTCCACGAGATATTTTCCGCGGTTGAACTGCTCGTCCGCGCCCTGAACCGGCTTGAAACCGGCCGGATAGCTGGCAGCGAGCCAGTTCCAGGCTCGCAGGCCGAAGCGCATGTTGAACGGGAAGGCGAGCTTGGTTTCCTCGACCTTGCTGGAGACCGGTTCGACCTGATGCATGAAGTAGTCGTAGAGGGCGACAATGTCCTCTTCCGACATCTTGCGATAGTTTTCATACGGCATGGCCGGGTAGAGGTGCGTACCGTTCGGGGTCACGCCATCGTAAAGGGCCGCGCGGAAATCCGCGAGCGACCAGTTGCCGATGCCGGTTTCCTTGTCAGGCGTGATGTTGGTGGTCCAGATCGTGCCCATCGGGCTTTCGATGGCGCGGCCACCGGCGAAGGGCTTGCCACCCTCCGACGTGTGACAGGCCATGCAGTCGCCTGCGCGCATGACATATTCACCCTGGCCTTTGGCCGGCTTGAAGTCTGCAGCGAGCTGGGTGACCGGGCCGGTACGCTGCACCGGCACGAAGATGAAGGCGAGAAGGGCAGCAACACCCAGAACGACGAGGACGCCGAGAACGCGAATGAGTTTTTTCATTGTTTCTCTCCTCACACCAGCGGACGCGGGTTCGGCAGGTAATCCTTGCGGATATGTTCTGCCGCCCAATAGGCGAGGCCACCGACCATGCCGGTCGGGTTGTACTGCGTGTTCTGCGGGAAGGTGTTGGCACCCATGACGAACAGGTTATGGCAATCCCAGGACTGCAGGTAGCGGTTCAGAACCGAGGTCTTCGGATCGTCGCCGGTGACAGTGCCGCCGGTATTGTGCGTGGTCTGGTAAGGACGGACGTCGAACATGGCGCCTTCCTTCTTGAAACCTTCCTGCAACGTCGTCGGGTTCATCGACTTGGCGACCGGTTCCATCTTCTGCTTCATGAACTGCGTCTGGCGAATTTCATTCGGATGCCAGTTATAGGTCATGCGCAGCATCGGACGGCCGTGGCGGTCCTTATAGGTCGGGTCGAGGTCGAGATAGTGACCGCGATAGGACATGACGGAGCCGTGGGCGCCGATGTTCATCGCATGGCCGTACCATTCGCCGATGCCCTTCTTCCAGCCTGCGCCCCAGCTCGGAGTGCCTGCCGGCAGCGGCATCGTGTGGCCGGGCTGACCGTTGGTCTGGCCTGCACGCCAATAGGCGCCGCCGACAAAACCTTCCTTGGCGAAGTCGATATTGTCGATACCGAAATCGTCGATGCAGAAGCCGTTGGCGCCGGTGCCGATGAATGGGTTGAAGTTCTCGTCCTTGAAGAACAGCGTGTAGCCACCGGTGATCTGGTAGGCATAGTTCCGACCGACGACACCTTCGTTGGTGTTGGGGTCATAAGGCTGGCCGATACCCGAAACGAGCATCAGGTGGACGTTGTTGAGCGCAAACGCGGTCAGGATGACCAGATCGGCCGGCTGGAAAACTTCCTCGCCGGTCTTGTGGTCGAAATAGGTGACGCCGGTGACGGTCTTGCCGTCGGCGGCCTTCTCGACACGCAGAACTTCCGAATTGACGCGGTATTCAAAATTCTTCTTGCGCTTCAGGGCATCGATGATGGCCGTCTGCGGGGAAGACTTCGAATAGTTGTAGCAGCCGTAACGTTCGCAGAAACCACAATGGTTACACGGGCCCATCTGCATGTTGTATTCGTTCTTGTAGTCCTTGGAGGCAATGCCGCCCGGCGACGGGAACGGATGGTAACCGGCAGCCTTGGCAGCGTCGCGGAATTTGACGCCATCCCAGGTCGAAGGCATGGCCGGCATCGGGTATTCGTCCGAACGCGGTGCCTCGAACGGGTTGCCGCCCTCGACGATCTTGCCGTTGATATTGCCGGCCGTACCGGAAATGCCGGCAACCTTTTCGAAGCGGTCGAAATGCGGCTCGAGCTCTTCATAGGTCATCGGGTAGTCCTGGATCGTCATGTCTTCCGTCATGACGCCTGCGCCGAACTTTTCGATCACGTAGGACTTCAGGCGATATTCCGACTGCATCGGACGCCAGTTGAGGCCGTTCCAGTGGGTGCCAGCGCCGCCGACGCCGGTGCCGAGCAGGAAGGTGCCGAGGCTGCGGTAGGGCAGGGCTTCTTCGTCCAGCGAACGGCGGATGGTGACCGTCGTATTGGCCGGCTTTTCCATCATGCCGTAACGGATGCCGTATTTCAGCTCGTCGATCATGTTCGGATACTGGAAGTCGGGAACGGTCGCCTGATCGTGACCGCGTTCCAGCGCCAGAACCTCTAGGCCTTCATTGGCAAGCTCGATGCCCATGATCGCGCCTGTCCAGCCGAAGCCGACCAGAACAACGTCTTTTTTCTTCTCTGTACGTGCCATGATCGTTAGCCCCTTTCGCCGGAGATCGAGACGGGGCCAAGCGGATACTTGACGTTATGCTTGCCAACCCACTCCTTGTAGGAGCCGCGGGCACCCGGGAAGCCGATATATTTCCACGCCGCCATGCCATGGTTGCCGCCATACATCGGGTCGGAGAAATATCCTTCCTTGGTGTTGGCCAAGAGGATACCGAAAAATTCGCGCAGTTCCGGCTTGATCTTCATCTCGTCCTTCTGGAGCGAGGTCAGAGCCTTGTCCTGGGTTTCAGCATCCAGTTCGGCAAAGATCTTGCCTTGGGTGGTCTTGCACCAGTCGTCGAAGAGCGGGATTGCCTGCTGGTAGATTTCCAGCGGGCTGAGAGGCGTTTGCCAGCCGCGCAGCGGGCTTGCCGCCGGCTGATAGGGGCCGACCATGTACCAGTCGGAAGCCTTGCCGTAATCGCCGGCCAGCTGCTTGTCGATGAAGACGGGAACGCGCGTTTCGATCGCGCCGGGGCCATCGCCGTCCGACGGGATAAGTCTTGCTACCGCTGCCATGACGAAAACCCACTCACTGGGCTTGAGACAGTCCGGTTTGTATTCTGTGAGGGCGACGGGTTCAGGTTTCTGTTCGGCCTTGGCCGGAACGGCGATACCGGCAATAGCAGCGGTCGCCGCCGAGGCTTTCAGGAAACCTCGACGGGACGGCAGGCCCGGAATATCTCTCATTGTTCACTCCTTCGTGGCTGAGGGGGACAGCCATTGAAATCCAAGCGAGGCCTCCGAGACGGGGAGGGCGTCACTATGACACCTGCGCTCTATCGCCGCAGACGGAGTGCTTCAAGGATCGAAAGGCTAAATTTCGCCCAATTTTCGCCAGGATTGAGAATGTTTTTCTACAAATGAATATCTATCGCTAAAATTGTACGTCTTATTGATTGTATTTTGGAATTTGTAACTCATTTTTGCGGCAAAAAATCTATCTTTACGTGTGTTGCGCCAGACTTATGCGGTGCTTGAGAGGGTACGGGCAGCCACCTGTGGATGTTTTGCCGGTGCCTTTGCGCGGCATCGTTGCCCCTGCAAAGCGCCGTAATATCTGTTATGGAGGTCGGCATCATCAGGACGCGAGTTCTGATTTCCGTTGCCCGATGCGCCATCATAAAGAGGACAGCCTGCTCATGACCGATCCGAAGATTTTCGCGGCGCGTTTCCCCGGTGACTTTCTCTTCGGAGTGGCAACTGCCGCCTTCCAGATCGAAGGTGCGACCAAGGTCGACGGGCGCAAGCCGTCGATCTGGGATGCTTTCTCCAACATGCCGGGGCGGGTGTTCAACCGCGACAACGGAGATGTCGCCTGTAACCACTACAATCGCCTGGAAGAAGATCTTGATCTGATCAAGGAAATGGGCGTTGAGGCCTATCGGTTCTCTATTGCCTGGCCGCGCATCATTCCGGAAGGCACCGGCCGCATTAACGAAAAGGGTCTGGATTTCTATGATCGGCTGGTCGATGGCTGCAAGGCGCGCGGTATCAAGACCTATGCGACGCTGTATCACTGGGATCTGCCGCTTTCACTGATGGGAGATGGGGGCTGGACGGCACGTACCACCGCTTACGCTTTCCAGCGTTACGCTAAGGTCGTCATGGCCCGGCTTGGTGACCGGCTGGACGCTGTCGCGACGTTCAACGAGCCGTGGTGCTCCGTATGGCTTTCGCATCTTTACGGCGTGCACGCGCCGGGCGAGCGCAACATGGAGGCGGCACTGGCCGCCATGCACACGACCAATCTTGCACATGGTCTTGCCGTCGAAGCGATCCGGCATGTGACGCCGAACGTGCCGGTCGGGCTGGTGCTCAACGCCCATTCCGTCATTCCCGGTTCCGAGACCCCCGAGGACAAGGCTGCGGCCGAGCGGGCCTTTGATTTCCATAACGGGGCCTTTTTCGGCCCGGTGTTCAAGGGGGAATATCCTGCATCCCTCATCGAGGCGCTCGACAGCCAGATGCCGAAAATCGAGGAGGGCGATCTTGCGATCATCAGCCAGAAACTCGACTGGTGGGGGCTCAACTATTACACACCGATGCGCGTGACCAACGATTCGGCCCAGGAAGCGATCTACCCCGCCACGCAGGGAGCGCCCTTCGTCAGCCAGAAGGTGACGGATATCGGTTGGGAAATCTACGCGCCGGCGATGAAGTCGCTGGTGGAGGATCTTTACCGTCGTTACGACCTGCCGGACTGCTACGTGACCGAGAACGGCGCTGCCTATAATATGGGGCCGCAGAAGGGCGAGATCAATGACCAGCCGCGACTGGATTATTATGTCGAACATCTCTCGGTCGTGGCGGATCTCGTTTCGGACGGTTATCCGGTGAAGGGTTATTTCGCCTGGAGCCTGATGGACAATTTCGAATGGGCTGAAGGTTACCGCATGCGCTTCGGCCTCGTTTACGTCGATTACGAAACCCAGGAACGGACGATCAAAAAGAGCGGAAAATGGTATCGCGAACTGGCGTCGCAATTTCCCGGCGGAAATCATCGGGTGGCTTGATAAAAGCCAGACGTAATAGGGGCTTAGGAAGAGTTTTTCGCTCGCTCGCCAATAATTGAAATTCCATCCCTAGGAATTAGGGTAGGGCCGGGGCATTGATCTGCCACCAACAAGGCTGCTAGGCCTTTTCCAAGAGAAAGCCGATCGAAATGCTCCGGAAAGTCACCTGTCATCGAATGTGCCGTCTGGGCGCGTGATCGAGCGGTATTCTCGCCGCCAAGAATGACCTGACTTAACTCGTGAGTTTCAAATGACCATCCAACATGCCGCGACAGCTGTCGCGCCGTCCGTCCGAGCGGAGGGAATAGACCAGGGGGCGTCTTCCGGCACTCCCATGGTTTCCTTCGAGGGCGTTACGAAGCGCTTTGGCGGTACGGGCGGCCAGCCCGCTTTCACGGCCCTTGACGGGATCGATTTCACCGTTGCACACGGCGCGATCACCGGCATTATCGGCCGCTCGGGCGCCGGCAAGTCGACGCTTATTCGTCTGGTCAATGGGCTTGAGAAGCCATCATCCGGCAAGGTCATCGTTGATGGTACGGAAGTCGGCGGTCTGCCTGAATCAGGCCTGCGGGATCTGCGTCGCCAGATCGGCATGATCTTCCAGCACTTCAATCTTCTGTCGTCGCGCACGGCCTATGACAATGTCGCGCTGCCGCTGGAAATTGCCGGCGTCGATGCCAGGACGATCAAGGCCAAGGTCGGGCCGCTGCTCGATCTCGTCGGTCTCGGCGACAAGGCCCGCAGCTATCCTTCCGAACTCTCGGGCGGCCAGAAGCAGCGTGTTGGCATTGCCCGCGCGCTGGCGACCGATCCGAAGCTTCTGCTTTCTGATGAAGCCACTTCGGCACTCGACCCGGAAACGACCCAGTCGATCCTCGAGCTTCTGAAGCGCATCAATGCCGAGCTTGGCCTGACCGTGCTTCTCATCACCCACGAGATGGAAGTGGTGAAGACGATCGCGACCGATGTTGCGGTGATCGACAAGGGCCTGATCGTCGAATCGGGCCGGGTCTTCGACGTCTATGCCGGCCCGAAACACGATACGACGCGGACACTGCTCGCTTCGTCTCTGGCGCTGCCGGAATGGCTGCGGACAGGTATCAAGCATTCCCCTTCGGCAGGCGACCGGGCGCTGGTGCGGCTTGTCTTCTTCGGAGAGACCGCTTTCCAGCCACTGACTGGCCGGCTCGTTGCCGAGCTTGGTTCCGACGTCAACATTCTCGCAGGCGGGATCGAGGAGATCGGCGGCAAGCCTTTCGGTTCCCTGGTCGTATCCTATTCCGCCGACCCCGCCGTCATCGAGCGGGCCAATCGCTTCTATGCCGAAACCGGCCTTTCCACGGAGGTGCTCGGTTATGTCGCCTGATATGATGCTGAACCTGATCCTGAAATCACTTGGTCAAACGCTGCAGATGGTTGCCGCCGCCGGAGTGATCGGTTCGCTGATCGGTCTGCCGATCGGCATCTTCCTGGCTACCAGCGGTCGGGGTGAGCTGTTCCCGGCTCCGACGATCAACCGCATCGTCGGCCTGATCATCAATGCGGCGCGCTCCACGCCCTTCATCATTCTCGTTGTTGCGATCATTCCGTTCACGCGACTGATTACAGGCACGTCGATCGGTACCTATGCGGCGATCGTGCCGCTGACGATCGCGACCATTCCCTTCTTCGCACGTCTCGTCGAGGCGGCGATCCGGGAGATCGACAAGGGGCTGATCGAGGCGGCCCGCGCCATGGGCGCGACACCGACGCAGATCGTCTTCAAGGTCCTGCTTGCGGAAGCCCGCCCTTCACTGATGGCGGCACTCACCATGACCATGGTCAGCCTTATCGGCTATTCGGCAATGGTCGGTGCTGTTGGCGGCGGCGGTCTCGGCGACCTTGGCATCCGCTACGGCTACCAGCGCTTCATGCCGGAAATGATGCTCGCCGTTGTCGTCGTGCTGATCGTACTCGTCCAGCTCGTCCAGAGCGCCGGCGATGCACTAGCCCGTCGTTTCGATAAACGTAACCGCAAGAACTGAGTGTTTCAGAGGGACAAGATAATGAAGAAACTGATTGTTGCGGCCACTCTTGCCGCTCTCTTCTCCACCGGTGCGGCGCTTGCTGAAACCAAGAAGGTCGGCGTGACGCCCGGTCCGCATGCGCAGATCGTCGAAAAGGTAAAGGAAGTCGCCGCCAAGAAGGGACTTCAACTCGATGTCGTTGAGTTCTCCGATTATGTCGTGCCGAACCAGGCGCTGTCGGATGGCGATATCGACATCAACTCGTTCCAGCACCAGCCTTATCTGGACAACCAGGTGAAGGAGCGGAAGCTCGATCTCGTGAGCGTGGCGAAGTCGGTCAACTTCCCGATGGCCGGTTACTCGAAGAAGATCAAGGCTCTGTCCGAGCTGAAGGACGGCGCATCGGTTGCCATCCCAAACGACCCGAGCAACGGTGCGCGCGCGCTTCTGCTGCTGGCCGACCAGAAGCTGATCACGCTCAAGGACGGTATCGGCGTGAAGGCCTCGGTTGCCGACATTAGCGAGAACCCGAAGAAGCTCAACATCGTCGAACTGGATGCCGCCCAGCTGCCGCGCTCGCTCGATGACGTCGATCTCGCCGCCATCACCACCAATTACGCGCTTGCCGCCGGCCTCAACCCGAAGACCGACGGGATTTTCCAGGAAAGCACCAAGGCTCCTTATGTCGGCGTCATCGCCGTTCGCGCCAAGGACAAGGATGCCGACTGGGTGAAGACCTTCGTCGAGAGCTATCACAGCGCGGAAGTGTCGGCCTTCATCGAAGAGAAGTTCAAGGGCGCGATCACGCCGACCTGGTAAGCACCAACGAATTGCGTTTCCGGCCACCTCCCAAGATACGAGGCCGGGAACGCCATAAACCCAATAAAATCGTGAGGAAACATCCAATGAAGAAGCTCGTACTCGCCGCCGCATTTGCGCTTGCTGCTGCAAGCTCGGCACTTGCCGAAGACATCAAGGTCGGCGTCACGCCGGGTGAACACGCCAATATCATGGAAAAGGTTGCCGCCGTCGCCAAGACCAAGGGCCTCAACATCGATATCATCGAGTTCTCCGATTATGTCGTGCCGAACCAGGCGCTGAACGACGGCGACATCCAGGCCAACTCGTTCCAGCACCAGCCCTATCTCGACAACCAGATCGCCGACCGCAAGTTCGATCTCGTTGCCATCGGCAAGACGATCACCACTCCGATGGGCGTCTATTCCAAGAAGGTGAAGAGCCTCGACGAACTGAAGGACGGCGACACCGTCGCCATCCCGAACGACCCGACCAATGGCGGCCGTGCGCTGCTGGTTCTGGCTTCGAAGGGCCTGATCAAGTTCAAGCCGGATGCCGGCATCAAGGTTACGCCTTCGGATATTATCGAGAACCCGAAGAAGATCGAATTCTCCGAATTGGACGCTGCCCAGCTGCCGCGTTCGCTCGATGACGTCGATGCCGCCGTCATCAACACGAACTACGCCATGGAAGCCGGCCTGAACCCGAAGAAGGATGCGATCGCCATCGAAGGCGAAAAGTCACCCTACGCCAACATCATCGTAGTACGCTCCGCCGACAAGGACGCTCCCTGGGCTAAGACGCTGGTCGAAGCCTATCACGACGAAAGCATCCGCAAGTTCATCAACGATGAATACAAGGGTGCGCTGATCCCGTCCTGGTAATCTGCTGCGAAGCAAAATATTGATCTGTTACAGCCCCTTACGCGAGAGAATGCGTAAGGGGCTTCTTTTTGACGTGGTATCTTCCACTTCAATCTTAACTGTATCTGAAGGAATACTCGCGATAAACTTCTGGTTTAGAGAGGGGTTCTATGGGGCTGTTATCATTCCGTTTCCGACGCCCCGTGAACGTTGGGCGCAAGTCTGCCGTGACTTCGATGCTCGGCGCCTTCGCCCTTGTCGTTTTTCTCGTCACCGTTTTCATTCTCACAGCTGTCAACCGGATCACCGACCACACCAACAATCTCGATGAGCAGCGGTCGCGTGCGACCACCAGCGGTGCCGTTCGGACCTTTCAGGATCAGCTTCATGCGACGCTGAACGACTATGCCGCCTGGGACGATGCGGCGAATTTCGTTTATGCGCCGGACGGGCAGGACTGGATCGTCAGTAATTTCGGCGACATGACCGTCAACAGCGATCTTTTCGACGTTGCGATGCTGCTGGACACCCATCGCAATGTTTTGATGGCCTATCAGGATGGTCATCCGGTCGATTGGGCGCCCGGCGACTATTTCGATTCATCGCTCTGGACACTTTTCGACAAGGCGCAGTCGGCCGGCCCGGAGAGCGTGCCGGAGGCGATCGGATTTATCGCTACCAGCAAGGGTGTTTCGGCGATCGGTGTAGCTCTTATCCGCGAGAAGTCGGGTGCTATCGACGTGTCTCCGGAAAACCGGCGCTATCTGGTTTTCGCACGCCATCTGAATGACGAGAAGGTTGCGGCACTCGGGGAGACTTATGTCATCGGCGGGTTGCATTTCGTCGGTGCAGATGAGGCGCTGCCCAATGCAGTCGAGATTCGCAACGTGCATGGTCGGCTTCTGGCAAAGCTTGGCTGGACGCCGCGCAAGCCGGGGGACATCAGCTATCTTCAGGTCCGCTCACTGGTTTACAGCGCGGTGGCCATGGTCGGGCTTTTCTTCCTGCTTCTGCTGGTTGCCGGAACGAATACTCTCAATCGACTGAAAGCTGATGAGGCCTCGGCGCGCCGTCTTGCGATGACCGACAGGCTGAGCGGTCTGCTCAACCGTACGGGGTTCTTCATGGCTCTCGATGACATGGTGGAGGAAGGCGCGCGCAGCGGGCAGAGCGTGACTATGCTTTATCTCGATCTCGACGGGTTCAAGGAAGTCAACGATGCCTATGGGCATGGTACCGGCGACACGCTGATCCGCAGCGTTGCGGCAGGGCTGAGGATCCTCGTGGGCGACGGGGCAGTGCTTGCCCGGGTCGGCGGAGACGAGTTTGCCATCGCAGTTCTTTCGGACGATCCGGGCCGTGAAACGGCGATGCTATGCGAGCGCATTCTCGGCTTTTTCGAGGAGCCCTTTACCATCGGTGAGCGGGTGGCCGTGATCGGGACGAGCATCGGCATCGCGATATCCGAGCGCGGCAGCGTTAATGGTGGAGAACTGGTCCGGCGCGCGGACATGGCGATGTATCGGGCCAAGGACAGCGGGCGCAGCCGCTTTGAGTATTACACGCCGGACATGGATGCCGAGCGGGAGGAGCGCCACAGGCTCGAAATTGACCTCAGGATCGCCATCGAACGGCAGGAGTTGACCGTTGTCTATCAGCCGGTGGTCTCTGCTCAGGATGGCAGGATCGTCGGGGTGGAGGCGCTGGCCCGCTGGAACCGCAGGGGCTATGGCGCGGTCTCCCCGGATGTCTTCATTCCGATCGCCGAAACCTCCGGCCTGATCGATCAGCTCGGTCTCTTTGTGTTACATCGTGCCTGCGAGACGGTGAAACGCTGGCCAGGCCTCAAGCTGTCGGTCAACATCTCTCCAGGGCAATTCCGCGACCCTGCGTTTCCGCAGAACGTTGCCTACGTACTTCGCCAGACCAAAGCTAGCCCCGCAGACATCACGTTGGAAATGACCGAAGGCTATTTCATCCAGAATGCCGACCGGGCGAAAACCTCGATGGCCGAGCTGCGGCGACTGGGCGTTCATATCGCACTCGACGATTTCGGCGCCGGCTTCTCGAGCGTCGGTTATCTCCGCCAGTTCGGTTTCGACCGCATGAAGATCGACAAATCGCTGATCCATGCACTCGATCAGGAACGGAGCGCGGTCGACCTTCTGCATGCGACGGTAGCGCTTGCGCGCTCGCTGGATATCCCAGTCACCGCCGAAGGTGTTGAGACAGATGCCCAGGTGCTGCAATTGCGGCTGACCGGCTGTGACCAGTTGCAGGGCTACCTGTTCGGTCAACCGATGTCGGCTGACGATATTGACAGCGTTTTCCGGCGCGATGAGCGCAGAGCGATATTTTCGCTGAGGTAAGGTTCTTCCTCGCCATTCATAGATGCCGCGGAACCTTGGCTTTGAGAAGCTCCACGAGCCTTGGATCCATGAACTGATAGTCATCGGGAATGTCGAGGCAGACAATGCGTGTGCCGTTCAGCGCGGCCCGGTATCGCGATTGAAGCTTGGCGCGGTGGGCGCGCTCCATCACGAAAATGATGTCGGCCCATTCGACGAGTTCGTGGGAAAGCGGGTTTTCGGCGTCGTTATTGGTCCCCGCCGAAGATGTCTCGACACCTGGCCAGTCGGCGAAGACCTGTTCTGCTGTCGGGCTGCGCAGCTTGTTCTGGCTGCAGACGAACAACACGTTTTTCACCGACCGGTCTCTCAGCTGCCGATATGCTTGACGCCACGCTTCTTGGCGAGGGCGATCTGGTGCTGCCGCTGGCGGTAGCGCAGGCGGTCGGCTTCGCTGCGCGTGTCATAGCAGTTGGAGCAGGAGACGCCTTCCTCGTATTTAGGAGAGGTGATCTCTTCTGCGGTGATAGGGTTGCGGCAGGCGTGGCAAAGCTTGTGATTGCCCTCTTTCAGGCCATGCTCGACCGAGACGCGTTCATCGAAGACGAAGCAGGCGCCTTCCCACAGGCTTTCCTCTTCCGGCACTTCCTCAAGATATTTGAGGATGCCGCCCTTCAAGTGATAGACCTCCTCGAAGCCTTCTTCCTTCATGAAGGCCGTCGCCTTTTCGCAGCGGATGCCTCCGGTGCAATACATGGCGATCTTCGGCTTGTTGTGCAGGCCGGTATTGTTGCGCACCCAGTCCGGAAACTCGCGGAAGGTCTTCGTATTCGGATCGACGGCACCCTTGAAGATGCCGATCGCGGTTTCGTATTCGTTGCGCGTGTCGATCAGGATCGTCTCGGGATCGGAAATCAGCGCGTTCCAGTCCTTCGGATCGACATAGGTGCCGACGATTTTGTTGGGGTCGATATCCTCGACGCCCATGGTGACGATCTCTTTCTTCGGCCGAACCTTCATGCGCAGGAAAGGCATCTTCGATGCGCGGCTTTCCTTGTGCTCCAGATTGGCGAATTCCGGCTGGGCGCGCAGATGGGCGAGCAGGCGGGCGATCGCATCGTCGGTGCCGGCAACGGTGCCGTTGATGCCTTCGCGGGCAATCAGCAAAGTACCCTTGATGCCGTTCTCGTCACAGAAAGCCTGAAGCGGCTCACGAAAATCCTCAAAACGCTCGAAACGGGCGAAGTGATACAGCGCCGCAACGAGGAAGCCATTGGTTGTTCCGTCGGTCGCCCGGGACCGAGATGTGATCTGATTGTCTGTCATGGGGCTCAAATACAGCGCTATCGCGCGCCACGCAACGCGGATTCTTCCTCCACCTTTCGAGGCTCAGCCGCGTTCCTGTTGGTCTTGCCGGAACTGGTTCCTGCCGCTCTCTCCCAAAGGAGTGCGATCAGGGCGGCCTCTTCCTTCGGTGTCTCTGCCAGCAGGCCTTGAGCCTTCTCCATCGCATCGCGCCGCAGCGTCTGCTGGCGATTGATGATTGCCGCGAGCAGGCGTGCAAGCCTGTCGCCACTGCCGAACAGGTTGGGCTCCTTGTCCGCCAATTCGGTCAGGACCGAGAGATCGTGCTCGTGGCCCAGAAGATCCACCAGCGTCTTGCATTCGTTCTGTTTCGCCTGCATCGCAGAGGGCCAGATCTCACGCAGAAGCGACAGGTGCATCCAATAGGCCTGCCCGCTCTTGCGCAGCTCGTGATAGCTTTCGGCGCCACCCTGCTTCTCGCATTCGCGCACCGCGGCATGGGCTTTCGCCAGCTGCTTCCTCCAGGCCTTTCCAAGGTGCTTTGCCGTCTTGCGCGGGGTATCTGAAAGGTTCAGGGCATCGAGCGCGTCGATCGCTTCGCGGCAACCCTCGATCGCTGAGGCGATCTTGGCGGGAAGGTCATGTTCTTCCGCAGCGATGCGATCCCTGCGGGCGGTGAGTGTCGTTCGTGCCGTTTCGAGCGCGGTTTTTTCTTCGGGAGAGGCCGCGAAGTCTGCCAGATAGGTTACGGTTTCGACAAGGGCGGTCGCATCGCGTACGGACGAGAGTTGCCGGGCGATATCGCGGATCCTGGCATTCTCCTGCCTGCGGAAATCAGGAGCATCCGGCTGGATGAGCCGGTAGAGGGAACGAACACGCTTGAAGCGCTTGCGGGCGTCGTGAATGGCTTCGTGCGGGCCGTCGGGCTGATCTTCGAGATAGCTGATCGCTTTCGAAAGCTGCTGCCGGGCGACGGAACAGAATTCGGCGGTGAAGGGTTCAGACGGCCGTAAACGGTAAGCCATGCACGAGTTCCTCGCTCAGGTCTTCAACTGCCATGTTGACGTTCGAATAACGCCGGTCACCGGTGATTTCCTTGCCTATCCAGTCGGGGAGGGGCGGCCGGTCCTTCTCGCTGGCAATCTCGACCTCTGCCACGACCAGACCGGCATAGGCGCCGGCATAGACGTCCACCTCCCAAGTATAGCCTTCATAAGGAACGAAGTAGCGGGTCTTTTCCAGAACGACGCCGAGGGCTTGCTCTGCCATTTCCTTGGCATCGGCAAGCGGGACGTCATATTCGAACTCGTCGCGGGCGAAGAGGTCGCGGCCGATCTTGATCGTCAGTTTCGCCCTTTCGCCATCCATGATGCGAACACGAACGGAACGATCCTTGCCGGAAGAAATGTAAGCCTGCAGGAAGCTGGAGGATGACGAGGCGCCGGAGCGCCAGCCGTCGGTTCTGACCAGATACTTACGCTCGATTTCCTTCGCCATGTCATCTACACCTGTCTTGGAACATCGGCAGCAACCTAGTGCAAACATGACGATTGGAAAATGCGTTCTGTCGCACCGCCCGGTTTTTTCTCGACAATGACCGTGCCGACGTTTATTTCCGGGCCATATTTTCAATCGTTTCAGGGAGAACGTGCATGGCTAGCAAAACCGAGAAAGTCCTTTCCATCCTCAAATTGCAGCCGGTCGTTCCGGTGCTGATCGTCGATGACGCCAAGTCGGCAGTTGATCTAGCCAAGGCACTTGTTGCCGGCGGCCTGCGAGCCATCGAAATCACCTTGCGCACGCCGGCGGCACTCGATGCCATCAAGGCGGTTGCTGCCGAAGTCGAAGGCGCCAATGTCGGTGCCGGCACCATTTTGAACTCGAAGGATTACGAAGCCGCCGTCAAGGCCGGCTCCACCTTCATCGTCTCGCCGGGCGTCGCACCGAGCGTTCTTGCCGCCGCCAAGGATTCTGCCGTTCCGCTTCTGCCGGGCACGGCAACGCCGAGCGAAGTCATGACACTGCGCGAAGCCGGTTATGACGTGATGAAGTTCTTTCCGGCCGAGCAGGCTGGTGGCGCCGCCATGCTGAAGGCCTGGTCCTCGCCGCTTGCAGGTACGTTCTTCTGCCCGACCGGTGGTATCTCGCTGAAGAATGCCAAGGATTACCTGTCGCTGCCGAACGTCGTTTGCGTCGGTGGCTCCTGGGTTGCTCCGAAGGAACTGGTTGCTGCAGGCGACTGGGCCGGCATCACCAAGCTCGCATCGGAAGCCTTCGCACTGAAGGGTTGAGATCACCGGGATTTTTCCCGGAGTATTCTGACAATTTCGTTATCGATGACGCGGGAAAATTGTTTTCCCGCGTTTTCGTTCTTATCTCCCACTCGAAATTCAACCGATAGGAGATATCGATGTTCGACGCGAAAAAGCTTCTCGACCAGTTCCTCGGGTCACAGGTTCCCGGGCGCTCGGGAAGCGGCAAATCCGGATCCGCCTCGGGATGGGCCGGGCAGGTGACGGACATCGCCAAGAATAATCCTCTGAAGACGGCCGGTATCGCTGCCGCCATTCTCGGCACCAAGACAGGCCGCAAGCTTGCCGGCAACGCGGTGACGATCGGCGGCATCGCCGCTGTCGCGGGCCTCGGTTATCTCGCCTACAAGAATTACAAGTCCGGGCAATCGCCGCAGACCGCGCCGCAGCCGCAG
Source organism: Agrobacterium sp. Ap1 (assembly GCF_017313375.1). Lineage (NCBI taxonomy): Bacteria > Pseudomonadati > Pseudomonadota > Alphaproteobacteria > Hyphomicrobiales > Rhizobiaceae > Agrobacterium > Agrobacterium sp. Ap1. The sequence goes on along the minus strand of NZ_JAFLMY010000001.1, from coordinate 315,553 downwards.
CCGAGTGCAGCCGAGCCGATTGCGCTGCCGCCGCCGGATTCCCCCTTCAGCCTCCAGTCGCCACAGCTTTCCAATGATTTCGCGTTGACACTCGTCCGGGCGATGATCGCTGCCGCCAAGGCTGACGGCCATATCGACCAAGCCGAGCGCGCCAATATCATGGAAAAGATCCATGCTGTCGATCTCGGGGCGGAAGCCGAAGCCTTCATTGCCGAGGAACTCGCCAATCCGGTCGATATCGACGATCTGGTGGCTGCTGCACGTACCGAGGAGCAGAAGGTCGAACTCTATACCGCAACAAGGCTGACGATCGATCCGGATACGAGGGCGGAGCGCGGTTATCTCGATATGCTTGCCGGCCGTCTCAATCTGCCCGACGCCTTGATCGACCATATCGACGCCACGGTTTCGTCGGCCAAGGTTGCGTCTCCGGCAGTTTAAAGAAGACACGGAATACGCGTATCGGTTGTGTTTTGTCGGAACAATTCTGGCTCCAGGTGCTTTTGTCGGCATTGAAAGGAGAAAGACGATGATGGAAACCGAGAAAATTCCGACCGATATCTGGCTGAAAGTGATGTGCGCGCTGATGATCAACGCCGTGCTCTTCGGCGCCGGCGTCATCACCGTTCTTTCGGTGCCGAGCTTTGCCGATCAGGCGAAATATCTGATCCCCGTGGTGATCGTAGCGAGCTTCGTGATCACTCCCTTGCTGTGCGGCTTTGTCGCTCGTCGCATGCGGATCAGAAACTGGAAGGCAGACCAGTGGCGCGAAGGGGATCTGATATCCGGATAACCTGGATTGACAGGAACGGGGGGCCGGTTCAGACCGGCTCCCTTGCCGGTCAGCCGTCTGCCCCGCCGATGCGGCGGCGGAAAAGGCCTTCAAGCTTTTTCCAGATGCTTTCGGGTTCGGGTGAGCCGATCATAAGGCGGCCTTCGCGGGTGATTGAGATTACCGCTCCCGTCGACCATTCTCCGCCATGATCGATGGTTATGAGCTTGTTGCGCGCCGCATCCTGAAAGAACGTTTCCGCCCCCAGAAATTCGTATTCATCTTCGGAAAGACAGAGGCGTCCCGAGCTTTCGGCGACATGGCCCAGCAATGTCAGCAGGCGAGGGTCTGTCGGAGATTTTTGCGGCAGGTTTACGGGCATCTTTTGCACCCCAAAATCTCAGCCGAATTTAAATCCATCCTTGACCAACAACAATATATCTGCCGAGCCAAATATTGATTGATGATAAATTGGGGACGAGGCACTCGCCCTCCGGCTCCACGCCCAGTGGCAGGTGTGGCATTGCCTTTGGGAGATCCCTGACTTAATCGTCGGGTAGCGAAACAAGGCCATTCCGATGCAAGATCTGAAAACCTATAAAGTTGCAGCTCCCAAGCCCGTTACCTTGACTGGCCGGTTCGTCACGCTCGAACCCTATGATCGCGACACGCATCTGCAGGCGCTCTGGGAAGCTCTGGGCGGCGAGGGGATCAACGATCTGATCCGGTATTTCCCTAACGAGGATTACGCCACGGCGGGCGAGTTCGGCGCATGGGTTGAGGGTGCGCAAGCCAATCTCAATTTCATCACGCTTGTGGCGCGGGAAAATGCGACCGGCAAGATCGTCGGGATGGCAAGTTACATGCGGCCCGATCCCAAAAATGGTGTCGTTGAAGTCGGTTCGGTGGCGCATGGCGAAGCGATGAAGCGTTCGCCGATGGCGACCGAACTGCATTACCTTATGGCAAAACATGTGTTCGAGGATCTCGGCTACCGCCGTTACGAATGGAAGTGCCATAACGAAAATGAGCCGAGCAAAAGAACGGCGATCCGTTATGGCTTCACCTTCGAAGGCGTGTTCCGTCAGCATGTGATTTCCCGCGGTGCCAACCGCGATACGGCATGGTTCTCGATGATCGACAGCGAGTGGCCTCTCATCAAGGCGGCATTCGAAGCCTGGCTTGCGCCGGAGAATTTTGATGCCGACGGTAGCCAGAAGCGGCGGCTGGAGGATATCCGCGCCGAAATCGCCAGCGCTTGAGGGTATGAGCATGAAGCCGGAGACGAGATCGCAGATGATTGCCGCGGCGCTGATCATGATCGGCGCCGTGGTGGTCATCTATTTCCTGCCGTCTCTGGTGCTTTGGATCGGCCAGTATTCGCCGGCGCTTGCCTTTATCGTCGGCGCGATCCTGCTGCTCGGTTTCTTCTGGATTTTCTGGCTGAGGGCGCGGTATCAGCGTCGGCGTTGACGTTACGCCTGTAGCGACGCGCCTAGCAGCGAGAGTCCCACCAGCAGAACGAAAAGCGCGCCGCCGATCTCGATCGCATGGCCGACGCGGCGGCCTGTTTTTGAACCGGGTCCAGCAACCTTGAGAGCTATATCCTTGGCGCCGACCGCGAGTGAGGCGAGGATCGTAACGGTGATCGCCGTGCCGAGCGACATTGCCAGCACCGACAGGATGCCGCCGAGATAAAGGCCGTTCAGCAGCGAAAAGCTCATGACGAGAATGGCGCCGGAGCAGGGGCGCAGGCCGACTGCGATGATCGCCGACCAGGCTTCCTTGAGACTGAAATCCTTGCCGTCCAGCATTTTCGGATCGGGCATGTGGCTGACACCGCAGGCCTCGCAATAGTCGCCGTCGCCTTCATAGTCATGGTCGTCGACTTCGACCGCCTTGAAATTCAGGCCGGTAGAGCTGCGGCTTGCGGCGGGTCCATCGAACAGTGTGCCGGTTGCGGGGGCGGCGTCCGGGACACGCACGACCCGTAGTTTCAGCGCGCGAAGCTTTTTCACCAACAGCCAGGCGCCGAAGAGGGCGACCATGGCGAAGCTTGCGACTTCCATCGCCCATGTCGCCTTTGTCATGGTGATGCCCGAGCCGCGCAGGACGACGAAGGCGGCGCCAACGACGAGGATCGCGACCATCCCCTGGAGAAGCGCCGAGATAAACGAGATGGCAACGCCGCGGCGCAGTTCCACTTCATTGGCGATCATGTAGGAGGAAATGACCGCCTTGCCGTGACCGGGGCCGGCGGCGTGGAAGACGCCATAGGCGAAGGATAGGCCGATCAGGCCTGCCAAGGCGGAAGGGTCTTCCCGCATCGCTTTCAGCGAGCCGGTCAGGGCGCGATAAAAGGATTGCTGGTAGTAATTGATCCAGCTGAGATAGGGTGCGAACGGCCCGCCGACAGAGAATGAAGGTTCCGCCGAACCGACCCCCAGGGGCGACTGGGCGTGAACGGCGCTGGCGAGATAGAGGCTGGCAAAGGCCGCAGCGGCAAAGGCTGCCGCTACACCGAGCCTTGGAGATTTCAGCATGTCAGCTCCAGACGGGTCGCAAACATTTTCGACATGTCGGTTCCGGTCGGATCGTTGAAGAATGCGTCGGTCAGCGAGGCGCTGTTTTGGGAGAGGACCTCGTCGGGATCCGGACGGATGACTTTGTGCTGGCATTTGGCGAAGGCGGGGCCTTCGGCCACCAGGTCCTTGTCGGTCGGAAAGTCGATCGCGGTATACATGGTCGGGTCGTAGATACCGAAGGTCAGCCTGCCCTTGAGCGGCATCGGCTTGTCCGGTTTGACCGAGAAGAAGACGAGGATCTGCCCATCCTTGAAGGTGACGTGGATCACGTCCGGTTTTTGCACGCCGACAGTCGCGCCATTCACCGTCAAAGTGGTGAAGTAGTGGTAGTCGCCAAGCGAAGTGCGCATCGTCTCGCCGAGTTCCGCCAGCTCGCTTTCGTCCAGTTTCAGATCGGTGTTCTTGTCGAAATCCAGCAACACGCTGGACGAGAAGACCTCGTCGAAACGCCAGACATTGCGCAGCTCCTGCACCATGCCATCCGGCCCGCCCATTACTTCCAGCCGCGATTCGACAAAAATGTGGGGGTGGGCCGAGGCGGCATAAGGCAGCGTGCAGGCTGCAAGGGCAGTGATGATCGCAAGTCTTTTTTTCATTCGGTCCGGCGCCCTATATTCGTCCCGTGTCATCTGGTCAGCCTGCTGTGCCGTTGAAATGGGACGGAATTTCGACTCACATGTTACACAATTACTGTGACATCTACTGCGTCATCGCGCCTGGCGGAACCAGTTGGCGAGGTAATCGACGAAGCTTCTGACCTTGGCCGGCAGATAGCGGCGATGCGGATAAACGGCGTAGATGCCGCGATCCTTGATGATGTAGTCATCGAAAAGCGTGACGAGCTCGCCGGACTGGATATAGGCGTTGGCGATGAAATCCGGGATGATCGCGACGCCGAGCCCCGCGCGAGCGGCCCGCAATGTCGCCTGCGGGCTGTTGACCTCGATCGGGCCTGACACGCCGACGGATAAAGTCGAGCCGTCCTTTTCGACGAAACGGATATTGTTGTGCCCGCGCGTGTTGGTATCGATGATAAAGGGGACATTGCTCAATTGCTGCGGATGTTCCAGCGGACCGTATTGCGCGACGATATCGGCGGTCGCGACGGCATGTACACGGAAATCATTGAGCTTTTTTGCGATCATGCCGGAATCTTCCAGACGGGTGATGCGGATGGCCAGATCGAAATTTTCCTCGATCAGATCGACGAACCGGTCGTCAGCGACGATTTCCAGCTGAACATCGGGATGAGCCTTGGCAAAATCGATCAGCGACTGGCCGACATCGGCATCGATAAAAGTGCGCGGCACGGAAACGCGCAAGCGGCCTTTCAGGTCCGCATTGCCTTCGCGCACCAGGTCGGCAAGGTTGTCGATCTCCTTCAGGATATCCGAGGCACTGCGGTAATAGGTGTGGCCGGCTTCGGTGAGGGAAAACTGACGCGTCGTGCGGTTCAAAAGCAGCGCGCCGAGATCATCCTCCAACTCGCGGACATATTTGGAAAGAAGCGCCTTGGAGCGGCCGGTACGGCGCGCGGCGGCGGAAAAACCCTCGGCTTCGACCACATCGATGAAGGCGCGCATGCGGGTGAGGGTGTCCAAGGGATGTCTCCTGAATATTGAACGAAAGCGGCTGCTTCGTTCGATGTTTATGGACCAATGTAAAAATATGGTCGAGCGTAAAAAATCTCTTGATTATGACTGCGAATATTCTTATTTCCCGCTTTGCCCAAAGTCGCACGTGCCCATGGGTGTCCGCCGACCCTCGAATTGAGATCTATCTCTAAGGTGAGGTCATCGGTAAGGTACCTGGAACTAACCCCTCCAGTCGCTATTCCGGCCAACCGGAAAATGCGAGGACATCTGAAGCAACGACGGTGCGGGCCTTTCTAGTCTCTGCAGGCTTTCCATCAGCTTGCAATTCTGAAGAGGCACACCATCATTGCCGGAAGTGCGGTAGGGACAACCCTCCAATCCAAGGCAGACAAAGCCGGATCAAAGCTCGTGGCAGGGCGTTGGTCTACATATCGCGCGGTAAAGCGTGCTCACGGTACCAGTGTCTCCAACTACTGGCGCCGAGCGCATTCTTATCCGTCCTTTGTCCTCCGGTTCGTAGCCGGAGCTTTGAGATTTCGAAGGGACTGACCCATGACCACTGCTCGCATCCTCGACTTCATCAAGACCCGACGTCCGGAAGGTCCGTGCCTCGTTGTCGATCTCGATGTCGTTCGCGACAATTTCCATGCGTTCCGTCATGCCCTGCCGGACAGTTCCATTTATTACGCGGTCAAGGCAAACCCGGAACCGGCAATCCTCAAGCTGCTCGCCTCTCTCGGCTCGAGCTTCGATTGCGCTTCCGTCGCCGAAATCCAGATGGCTCTCGACGCCGGTGCAACTGCCGACCGCATCTCCTTCGGCAACACGATCAAGAAGGAACGCGATATCGCCCGTGCACACGCACTCGGCGTCGGTCTCTTCGCTGTCGACAGCCATGAGGAAGTCGAAAAGATTTCCCGCGCTGCGCCGGGTGCCAAAGTATTCTGCCGCGTTCTTACCGATGGCGAAGGCGCCGAATGGCCGCTGTCGCGCAAGTTCGGCTGCGTGCCGCAGATGGCCGTCGATGTTCTCGTCTACGCTCACCAGATGGGTCTTGAAAGCTACGGCGTGTCCTTCCATGTCGGCTCGCAGATGACCAAGGTCGATGCCTGGGATTCGGCTCTTGCCGATGCCAAGCGCGTCTTCGCATCGCTGGCCAAGCAGGGCATCGTCCTGCAGATGGTCAACATGGGCGGCGGCTTCCCGACCAAGTACCTGCGCGACATCCCGAAGGCCGAGGAATACGGCCAGGCGATCTCCAACTCGCTGCGCAAGCACTTCGGCAACAACCTGCCGAAGACGATCATCGAGCCGGGTCGCGGCATGGTCGGCAATGCAGGCGTCATCAAGGCGGAAGTCGTGCTCGTTTCGCGCAAGTCGGACAATGACAACCACCGCTGGGTCTTCCTCGACATCGGCAAGTTCGGCGGTCTCGCTGAAACCATGGACGAGGCTATCCGTTACCCGATCCGCACCGAGCGTGACGGCGACGAGATGGAGCCTTGCGTGCTTGCCGGACCGACCTGCGATTCGGCTGACGTCATGTACGAAAAGAACATGTATCCGCTGCCGATCTCTCTTTCGATCGGCGACGATGTTCTGATCGAAGGCACCGGCGCCTACACGACGACCTATTCGGCCGTCGCCTTCAACGGTTTCGAGCCGCTCAAGGCATACGTTATCTAAGGCACTTCTGCCGACAGTTTCGCGGTTCCCGAACCTCCAGCCGGGGGCCGCAAATCCACAACGAAACCTCGATACCGTCTGAAACGGTTTTAAGTGCGGGAGGCCCAGATATGGCCACTGTTCTTGATTCTGTCCGCGCATTCTTTGCGCCGAGCCAAACCTACACGATCGACATGGAAACTCCGGCCGATGTCGTCGCGCGCGAGACATTGCTCGATCGCGCCATGGGCACCGAACGCCGCAAGAAGTCGTCTGAAAAGATCCGCCGCAACCGCCTCCCGGCGGAAGGTCTGGCGCTGGTCGCCCGCGATGGTGACGGCCACCTGATCGGTACGGTTCGCCTGTGGAACATCGAGGCGGGCATTTCGCCGGAAGGTAATCCGATCGAGGCGCTGTTGCTCGGCCCGCTCGCGGTCTCCGCGGATCAGGAAGGCAAAGGCATTGGTGGGGCGCTGATGCGTGCCGCCATTGCAGAGGCGTATAACCGTGGCCATGGAGCCATCCTGCTGGTCGGCGACGCTCCCTATTATGAGAGATTCGGCTTTTTTGCCGAGAAGACTGCGCATCTCGTCATGCCAGGCCCTTTTCAGCGCGACCGTTTTCTGGCGCTGGAACTGAAGGCAGGCTGGCTTGAAGGTGCAGCGGGCATGATCGTTGCGAGCGGTCGCAAGCTGGCCTGAAATAGAATTGTTCAGCAAAAAGGCCTCGTGGCCGCTCCGATCATCCCGAAGCCCCGCCTCCAGTTCCGGAGGCGGGGCTTTTCCTTTGCGGCATCTCGTGGAGCTAGAGGAAATCAGCGGCGCATCGCCACTGCGTCATTTAGGCAACAATCGCCGCCTCCTTGATTAGTGGATGAGTACACTTGATCTCGATCAAGTGTCTGCAACTGCACGAGTTTTAGACCTTTTCCAGAAGATTTAGGCAGGCTGGAAGGAGAGGTTTTATGACAATCAGCAGCAGGAACTATGCGCGTTGGATGGTGGGGATCAGCGCGGGCTTTTTCGCATTCGGGGCCGCAGCCGCGGACATGGCGCCCGCCCAGGTCGCGCCCGTTGCAGAAGAAGTGATTTCCTCTCCGAGCCCGTGGCAGATCCGTGTACGCGCGCTTGGCGTCATCACCAGGGATAGCGGTTCGGTTGATCAGAGCAGCGCTTACGGGCTGGAATATAGCGATACAGTCATTCCGGAACTGGATATCAGCTACTTCTTCACCGACAACATTGCCGCAGAACTGATCCTCGGCACGACCTATGCCAAGATCAACACGACCGGTGCTGCAGATCTGGATGTGGGCAAGGCCTGGCTTCTGCCGCCGACGCTGACGCTGCAGTATCACTTTACCGATTTCGGCGCGTTCAAGCCGTATGTCGGTGCGGGCATCAATTACTCGATGTTCTACAATCAGTCCGACAAGGGTGGCTTCAAGAACCTCGACGTCAAGAATGACTTCGGCTGGGCTCTGCAGGCTGGTTTCGACTACATGCTCGACGAGCATTGGGGTATCAATTTCGACGTGAAGAAGATCTTCCTCGAAACGGATTGGAAAGTTGATAACAGCCCGCTGGGTGTTCCGCTTTCGGGCAAAGCCAAGATCGATCCGTGGCTGATCGGTGCAGGTGTGACCTACCGCTTCTGATAGAAGAAAAGGGCGGGGGTATTAGTGCGGCGCGATTTTATCGCGCCGCTTTTTTATTTTCAGTCGAGAGTGTTCAGGTCCCGGCCGGTGCGCGATAGGCTTCAGGAATGACGAAAATCTCGTCGGCACGGCCATAGCCCCCATCCTTGACTTCCTCGATCAGCACCATCGTGTGGGGGCGGGCGGCCTCGCTCATGTATTCGACCAGCATATCGGTCGTACGGTGCACGATCTCTCGCTTCTGGGCCTTGGTCAGTGCGCCTTCCGGGGTCTTGATATTGACGAACGGCATCGGGGTTTTCCTTCCTATTCGTTTTTCAGATCATGCCGCCATTGGCGCGCAGGATCTGGCCGTTGACCCAGCCGCTTTCCGTGCTTGCCAGGAACGAGACGACAGAGGCGATATCGTCAGGCTGTCCAAGGCGACCGAGCGGGATGTTGCGTATGATGTTCTGGACCAGCTCTTCCGACTTGCCGGTCATGAACAATTCGGTTTCCACCGGGCCGGGAGCGACGGCATTGACGGTGATGCCGCGTTTGCCGAGTTCCTTGGAGGCAACATGGGTCATGGCTTCGACGCCTGCCTTGCTGGCGGCATAGGGGCCGTAACCTGGGCCATACATGCCGACGACGCTGGACGAGAAATTGATGATCCGGCCGCCCTCGCGCAGCCGCTTGCCGGCCTCGCGAATGCCGTAGAATGTGCCGGTGAGGTTAATGGTGATGTGCCGGTCGAATTCGGCGTCATCCGTCTCCATCAGCGGAGAGAGCTTCATGACGCCGGCATTGTTGACGAGGATATCGACGCCGCCGAAACTTTTCTCTGCCGCGTCGAAGAGCGCTGTGACGCCAGCTGATGTGCCGACATCCGCCTTGACGGCGATAGCCTTGCCGCCAGCTGTTTCGATTTCGCGGACGACATCATCGGCTGCAGACTGGCTCGATGCGTAATTGACGACGACGGCAAGTCCATCCTTGGCGAGGCGCAGAGCCAGAGCCTTGCCGATCCCCTTGGAGGCGCCGGTGATGATTGCTATGCGGTTCGTGTTGTCGGTCATGGTAATTCTCCTTTTCTGATCGTGAAGATATGCTGATCTCCAGGGAGAACAATGGTGCCCGTTTGACATGACAATTTGTATGTGATGAACAATTACCATGGACAGATTATTGCGCATGCAGCTTTTCGTGCGGGTGGTGGAACGGGGCAGCTTTCTTGCGGCCGCCGCCGATCTGGGGCTCGCCCGCTCCACCGCCACTCAGGCGATCAAGGCGCTGGAGGCCGATGTCGGCGCGCGACTGCTCGAGCGGACAACGCGGCATGTGGCGGTGACGCTGGATGGTAGCGCATTTTATCAGCGTTGCTTGTCGATCCTTGCCGATGTGGATGAGGCGGAGGCGATCTTTCGGGATGCGAAGCCGCAGGGCATTCTGCGGGTGGATGGGCATCCGATGCTGACCCAGACCTTTCTTCTGCCGCATCTGAGGTCGTTTCTCGATCGCTATCCGTTGCTGGAGATCCAGTTCGGGCAGAGCGATCGGTTCGTCGATCTCGTGCGCGAGGGCATCGATTGCGTGATCCGGGCGGGCGAAGTGAGCGACAGTTCGCTGATCATGCGCAGGCTCGGCTCGATCCGCGAGATGACCTGCGCTAGCCCTGACTATGTCGAGGCCCGTGGCATGCCGAAAACGCCGGACGAGCTGGATGGGCATCAGGCAGTCGGCTTCATTTCTTCACGCACCGGGCAGATCATGCCGCTCGAATTCATGGTGGGGGAGGCCGTGCGCTATGTGACCCTGCCGGCGCGCGTCACCGCCAATAATTCTGATACGGTCATGGACCTTGCCCGCCGAGGTTTTGGCCTGATGCAGGCGCCGCGCTATCACCTGCAGCGGCATGTCGAGGACGGCACGCTGGTTGAAGTCCTGCCGGATTTTCCGCCGCCGCCCACACCGCTTTCCGCTCTTTATCCGCAGAACCGCCAGCTCTCGCCGCGCGTGCGGGTGTTCATCGATTGGGTCGCGAAGATATTTGCGGAAGCCGACATCTGAGGAAGCACAAAGCCTGAAAAGGCTCACAGAGATTCATTTCGGCGTGAGGCTGCTGGTTCCGCCTTATTGCAGCAATCGCATTACCCTATCTCTCAGATCATGATCACACGCCGTTCTGCACTTCTGTCCGCTCCGTTTCTGTTTGCCGCTGGTCGCGCATTTGCGCAGCAGCCGGTGCCGCAACCGCCCGAGACACTGAAAACTGTTCTCGATCAAGCCGCCGAGCTCGAGCCGCTGAAGGTGGTTCTGGTTTATCGGGGCGGAGAGCCGCTGGCCGAGCGAGCTTTCAACGGGCGTTCGCTTACCGCTTCGAGCAATATCAAGTCGGCGTCGAAATCGATCATTTCCTGCCTTGTCGGTATCGCCATCGACCGCAAGCTTCTGGAAGGGACCGAGCAGAAGATCGCGCCGATCCTGAAAGCCGATCTGCCGCGCAATCCCGACCCGCGCCTGCACGAGGTCACGATCGGCAATCTGCTTTCGATGCAGGCGGGGCTGTCGCGGATGTCGGGGCCGAATTACGGGCGTTGGGTGGCAAGCCCGAACTGGGTGCGTTTTGCTCTGTCGGAACCGTTCGATGGCGAGCCGGGCGGCGAAATGCTGTATTCCACCGCCTCAACGCATCTCCTTTCGGCCATTCTTACCCGTGTCGGGTCCAAGTCGACCTTGGCGCTGGCGCGCGACTGGCTGGAGCCTGTCGATGGTTTCAGGATCGGTGCCTGGGAGCGTGATCCGCAGGGCATCTATCTGGGTGGAAACCAGATGGCGATGTCCGCCCGCTCGCTGATGGCTTTTGGTGAGCTTTACCGCAATGGCGGCAGGACCGGGGAGGGGCGGCAGGTCGTTTCGCAAGGCTGGATCGACCAGTCATGGATGCCACGTACCAATTCCCGTTTCTCGGGCGATGCCTATGGCTATGGGTGGTTCATGCGAGAGATCGGCGGGGAAGAGGTCAAGTTCGGATGGGGTTATGGCGGGCAGATGGTCTATGTCATCCCGTCACTCGCCATGACGGTAGTGATGACGTCGAATGAAAGCGGCCCGTCTGCGCGTAATGGTTATCGTGACCAGTTGCATGATCTTCTGGCGGATATTATCCGCGTCACGCCTGTCTGATCGCCATTCGACAGATCAATATCGAATAAAAGCCGGAATATTAGGGTTACCTGTTCATCATGCAGCGGGCATTCCATTGCATTATCGGCGCCTAATATTAAGAGTGAATTCACAACCAGAGCGAGTAAGTTGGCTGCAGTTGGTTTTCGAATTCCTCTCCGGGAGCAACACCGGCCTCACGTCATTAGCGTGGGCCGACGCTTTCCCGTGGGGTGGGTGGGGGAAGTATGGAGCCCCCACCCATTCTTTGCTGTTACTCTGGCCCTGCGAGGAGCTATGCGCTGATGTCGATCACACCGCAGTCGCCAGCTTCAGATGCGAAGGAGAGCAGCTTGCCGCTGGCGCTCCAGCTCAGGCCGGTGATCGCGCCCTTGCCCGGGCGTCGCAGCAGCGCTTCCTTCTCGTCGGCGATCCTCACACCAAGGATCATGCCGTCGATGAAGCCGATGGCGAGAACTTCTTCCGCAGGGTGGAAAGCGACCTGGGTGACCATGATATTGGCGCGGGTGCCGAGTTCCATCGGGGCCTTGCCCATCGGGCCGTCCTTCGATGAGAAGGGCCAGACGATGGCGGCGGGTGCACCCGAGGAGGCGAGCCACTTGCCCTTTACCGACCAGGACAGTGATTTCACCTTGGCGGGATAACCGGTCATGCGCATGTGGCGGTTTTCGCCGGCCTTGCCGTCGAGCTTCCAGCCATGCAGCGCGTTTTCCTGCATCGTGGTGACGAGGAAACGGCCGTCCGGCGAAAAGGTGACGCCGGTATGGGCACCTTTCCAGTCCAGATCGGCTGCCGGTGCGTTGGTGCCGACCCAGTGCAGCGAGACGCCATTATAGCGGGCGGCGGCGATCCGGAGGCCCTTGTTGGCGAAGGCAATGCCCTCGACACTTCGCTCCTCGGTGAATTCCTTGACCGAACCATCGCCCTGTCGCACGACGCTCGTCTTGCCGACGGCATAGGCAACGGCATTCTGCGGACCGCCAGCGATGACGCTGATCCATTTGCGCGGCACTTCTGCAAGTACGGTCGTTTCGCCATCATGGCCGATGCGCACAACCTTGCCGTCTTCGCCGCCCGAAAGCAGGGTGGCGCTGAAGGGATCGCGAATGCAGGTCAGAAGCCCCTGATGCGCCTCGGTGACCTTTTCGCCGCCATCGAGGCGGTGAATGCTGCCGGCAGCTGTGGCAAAAAAGGGAATGTCGCCCAGGAAATGCGTGGAGACGACGTGGCCTTCAATATCGAGCGGTGCAACTGTCGGCATCAGGCGGCCATCATTCGAGACATTGGTTCACTATCCATATGGTTTTCGGGCGCCGTTTCCGACGCCCGTTTTTCTATATTGAAATCTGCAGCCGATGTCAGGCCGGTGTCTTGGCGGTTGCCTGGCAGGCGAGGAAGCTCTGCTCGATCTTGGCGAAATCCAGATTGCGGCCGATGAAGACGAGGCGGCTTTCGCGCTTCTCGCCATCTTTCCACGGACGCTGGTGATCGCCCTCGACGATCATGTGAACGCCCTGGATGACATAACGCTCATCATCACCGGCAAAGGCGATGATGCCCTTCAGGCGCAGGATGTTCGGGCCTTCCGTCTGGGTGATCTTCTGGACCCAGGGGAAGAAGCGATCCGGGTTCATTTCGCCGCCACGCAGCGAGATCGACTTCACCGTGATGTCGTGGATCGGCGACATGGAATCATGATGGCCATGGTGGTGGCCGTGATCATGGTGATGATGATCGTGGTCATGATCATGATCATGATGGTGGTGATCATGGCCGTGGTGATGGTGGTCATGATCGCAGTCCGGACCGCAGACGTGATCCTCGTGGTCATGATCGAGGAAGTGCGGGTCGTTTTCGAGTGCGCGCTCCAGATTGAATGCGCCTTGATCAAGCACGCGGGAGAGATCGACGCCGGAGCGGCTGGTCTTGTAGATGCGAGCCGTCGGATTGATGGCGCGCACGACATCCTCGACGATCGCCAGTTCTTCCGGCGTGACGAGATCGGTCTTGTTGATGAGAACGACGTCGGCAAAAGCGATCTGGTCTTCGGCCTCACGGCTGTCCTTCAGGCGCAGCGGCAGATGCTTGGCGTCGACCAGCGCGACCACGGCGTCGAGTTCGGTCTTGGCGCGAACGTCGTCATCCATGAAGAAGGTCTGGGCGACCGGGACGGGATCGGCAAGACCGGTCGTCTCGACGATGATGCCGTCGAAACGGCCCGGACGGCGCATCAGTCCTTCGACCACGCGGATCAGGTCGCCGCGCACCGTGCAGCAGACGCAGCCATTGTTCATCTCGTAAATCTCTTCGTCCGACTCGACGATCAGGTCGTTGTCGATGCCGATCTCGCCGAATTCGTTGACGATGACGGCGTATTTCTTGCCGTGGCTTTCGGAGAGAATGCGGTTGAGAAGCGTCGTCTTGCCGGCGCCGAGATATCCGGTCAGCACGGTAACGGGAATGGGCTTTGCTGCTGGAGCTTCGGTGGTCTGGTCGGTCATAGGGAAACCTCGAAGGTTAAAGGCTTGCGCCGAATGGCATTGGCACGGGGCGCCAGAAATCGTCCGCTCCATATAAGGGTAAGGCAGAGCGAGTTCAAAGGGTTTCGATGTTATAAAATCACGTCAGGAAACGGATCGAGATATAGCAGATGTGATGTCGGTCCGGGCGAAGTCATCTCCTATATAGAGGAGAGGACATTCGAACTCGTTGGCGGTGGCATAGGCAAAACAGTCGCCGAAATTGAGAGAAGCTTTATGGAAGCCTTTGCCCCATCGAGCATAGGCCACGGCCGCCCTTTCTGCTCTGATGTCGTCGAGCTCTATTACGGTCAGAGGAAGTCGATCGATAAGGGACGTCAGACCTGATAAGCAGTCTTTTCCTCGCGCTACGATCAATGCTTCGGTCAAGGTTGCCGCGTTGATGAGCACTTGGGTTTGATCTGCGAGAACCTCCCGACATGCAAGAGCTTCCGGTTCGTTATTTACGATCGTGATCAAAGCGGACGTATCTATAACGATCATTCGGGAAGGCCGTCCTCGCCATAAAGAAAATCCTGGCTTCGTGCAGCTGAGGTTCGGTCAGACGATTTTTTCGGTGCCATTGCCCTGATTTCATCGATGAGGGCGCGGCGTTCTTCTGGAGATGAGGGCGGTTTCAATGGCACGATCTGCGCCACTTTTTGACCGCGGCGCGTCAATACCACTTCTTCACCGGCCTCGGCTCGATGAAGAAGTTCGGTGAGACTCGCTTTGGCATCGCTTACGGAGATTTCCATCGATACTTTCCATAATGGTCCATGTATATGGTCTAGTATGGCTGTTGCTTGGAAAATCTCAAGATAATTCTCCGACGTCAAACCGTGTCACATCCTCCAGCAGCTCAATGATCCCCTTCACCGCATGGGCGACCAGTTGTTCGCCGCGTTCTGCAGTTGCAGCCGACGCATTGCCGGCGACGCCGATGGGGTTGAGATCCGACATTTTCCAGCCGAAAGCATGTGGTCCGTAAGCGCGTAGATGGGTGAAATCGCGGGCGAACTCGGACTGTCTGGAGGTGAAGGGTTGGGCTTTTGGCATATCTACCCTATTCGGCCATAACGCCAGCATGACGGAGGTCTCGATGTCGCCGCCGTGTATGTCGATTGACTTGTCCTGTGGGCTGATCCAGCCCTGCGGCTGGCCGAAACGGGTCCAGCTGGTGGCGACTGCGAGCATGCCGAACCTGATGCGGGCTTCGGTGGCGACGATCGTCATCAGCGGCGAATTTCCGCCATGGGCGTTCAGCATGACGAACTTTTTGATACCTTGATTATTCATCTCTTCGGCAATGCCGAGCCAGCGGTTGACGGCTTCGTCGAAGGCAAGGGTCCGGGTGCCGGCGACATGCATATGTTCGACCGAATAGCCAACGGGTTCAGTAGGGAGAAATGTGATGGGGAGCGTCGGCGGAAGCGCCGGGATGAGTCGCTGCACGAGACCCTCCGCAATCAGCGTATCGGTGTCGAAAGGCAGGTGCGGACCATGCTGTTCGTGGGCGCCCAGGGGCAATACCGCGATCCAGTCGCGTCTTTCTGTGGACTCAAGTGTCTGATCATTGTCACAAAAGCGCGGTTTGGGATGCGACATCTGGCGGTGGTTTCCCGGTTTCGTTATGGATAGCGCGCATTACTATAGTGGCGACCTTCACCAAGCAAAGCGGGCAGGACCGATGAGCAAGAAAAAGGGCGAGAAGAAAGCGAAATCCGGCAAGAAGAAGGAGCTTGCAGCTCTTTCGGCGGCTGATCTCGCACCGGCGATCACCCGGGCCGCCCGCTCGGTTCGTACTGCGCTCAGCCGCAGCATTTCCGATAGCGGCCTTTATGCCGGCCAGGACGGGGTTATCCTCGCACTCTCGGAAGACGACGGGCAGACGCCCGGTCAGCTGGCCGCGCGGCTCGGCGTGAAAGCGCCGACCATGACCCGCACGATCGGGCGCATGGAGGCGCAAGGTTTCGTCGAGCGCAGGGCTGATGGCCATGACGGACGGCTAACCAAGGTTCATCTTACGGAAAATGGGCTGAAGAGCGTTGAGTCGATCGGGCAATCCGTTGCCGATTGCGGCGCGATGGCCGTGCGAGGTTTTTCCGAAAAGGAGGTGCGCACGCTTTTGAAGCTGCTGAGGGCTGTGGAACACAACCTGCAGCCGGAAGCCGACGAAGACTGACGGGCCTCCGGCTCATTCCCCGCCTATTGTGCTTGCAAATTAAATTGTTTATTTAAAAATTTTAGTTTGCAAGGCCGGCGCCAGAAACCGGCTTTCAAGAAAAGCAATCCGGAGGGGTTATGGCGCAGAAGGTAAAGCTTTCTACGATTGCAGACAGCCTTGGGCTTTCGACTGCAACAATCTCATTGGCACTCAGGGACAGCCCGCTCGTCGCAGCTGATACGCGCGAGAAGATCAAAGAGCAGGCACGCGCACTCGGTTATATCTACAATCGTCGCGCTGCCAGCCTCAGAACGTCGCGTTCCGGCATTATCGGCGTTGTCGTGCATGACGTGATGAACCCGTTTTACGGCGAAATCCTCAAGGCGATCGAGACAGAACTCGACCGTAGCAGCCACACATTCATTCTCTCCAACCATTACGACTCGGTCGAGAAGCAGCGCACCTTTATCGAGACGCTGCTGCAACTCGGCGGTGACGGCGTTATCATGTCGCCGGCGATCGGCACGCCGGTCGAGGATATCAGGCTTGCGGAACAGAACGGCATGCCGGCCATTCTGGTTGCCCGTACGATGGATGGCGTCGACCTGCCGACCTATCGTGGCGACGACAGCTACGGCATCTCGCTTGCGACAAATCACCTGATCGGACTTGGTCACCGGGTGATCGCGATGATCGGCGGTACGGACCAGACCTCCACCGGTCGCGACCGTTACCAGGGTTATGTCGACGCGCTGCGCAAGGCCAACATCGATGTCGATCCAAGCCTGCGCATTCCGGGTCCGCGTACCATGCAGGGCGGGTTCGAGGCCGCTGTGAATTTCCTCTCTCTGCCGCAAAAGCCGACGGCGGCCGTCTGCTGGAATGATCTCGTGGCGATCGGACTGATGAACGGCATCGCCCGTGCAGGGCTCATTCCCGGACAGGATATTTCCGTCACCGGTTATGACGATCTGGAGCAGGCGTCGATTTCGACGCCGTCTCTGACCACCGTTTCCAACCAGCAGGCGGATGTCGGCCGGCTTGCGGCACGTGCGCTGCTTGACCGTCTGGCCGGAAGCCACGAGCCGGATGGCCTGCACCTTATCAAGCCGGAAATGCGCATCCGTCAGTCGACATCGCCCTACAAGCCGCTTCGCGATCTCGCCAAGGCCTAAGCGAATTATGCGGCTGCGCCTGCTGCCGTTGCCTTGCGGGCAGCATAGGCGCGAACGGCATCGCCGAACGCTTCGAAGAGGGCGCGGGACGGCGCGTCCGTCTCGGCCCAGTATTCCGGGTGCCACTGCACGCCGACGGCAAAATTCTTCGCATCGATAACAGAGACGGCTTCGACCGTGCCGTCCTCGGCGCGGGCTTCCACCTGCAGTCTCGGCGCCGTTTCGGAAATTGCCTGGCGGTGCAGCGAGTTTACCTGCACTTCGCCTGCTGTTCCGAGATAACGGGCGATGCAGGACCCTTCCGCGATAATAACCGGCTGGCGGATGGCATACATGCCGTCGCGTTCCGAAACATCGGGTTTGCGATGATCCCAGATGCCCGGCTGATCCTGGATTTCACTTGCCAGCGTTCCGCCGAGAGCAACATTCAGTTCCTGGATGCCCCGGCAGATAGCGAGAAGCGGAATGCCGCGTTCAATGGCGCGGCGAATGAGTGGCAGCGAGGTCGCGTCGCGGCCGTGATCGAACGGCCCGTCGGCTTCGGTTGCCTCTTTCCCGTAAAGCGAAGGATGGACGTTGCTGACGGCTCCGGAAATCAACACGCCATCGACCCTGTCGAGAATGGCATCGGCATCATTGCCTGTTTCGAAAGCCGGCACGATGAAGGACATGACGTCGGCCACTTTCAGCGCGGCCGACACATACTGGTTCGGGGCGGCGTGCCAGATGGCACCTTCGATGTCACGAATATCGGCCGGGACGGCGACGATGGATTTCGGCAGATGGGAGGCCATGGTAGTTCCGAATTGATGGGACGAAGCCAGAGAAACAGAGAACGCCGCCAATTGCTAGAGGAATTGAGGTGGCAAAACCAGCCGCAGTGTGACGAGAAATAGATGCAAGGATCTATGGCGTCACCGACCAAATTATCTTCTCATTTCTTGCGCTATGTCATGAAGCGATCTGCTCTTCGGGAGGAGGTTACAGGTGGTCCAATCAAAAGGAGACCTCTCATGTTTGCCGCTCTTTCGCCCTATGTCGCTGGCCTTGTCATTCTCTGGTGGCTGGCCGGTGCCTACGTCATTCCACGCGATTTCATTCGTGTGCAGCGGAGCAAGCGCGCTGCAGAGAGTGAGAAGTTCCTCCACGGGTAAGTGTATCCAGTACGGAGCTTTCCTGAATAAATCTGTGGCTGCCGAAATAATGGGCATATCCTGCTGAAAACAATTTATAATTAGAGTTTCGAACACTACAGACGAAAGTCTAATTCGTTATTGGCACTTCAACCCCTCGTTTGCGTTTCCCCTCGCTTGCAAGCCTTTAGGCAACATGTTTACCTCATCGATGGTGTCCGGCGGATTGGAGGATGCGCCGGAAGTCGATCGTGATCGGGAGGATATTCATGGATCGTCGTCAGTTCTTCAAGAAAGCTGCAGTCACCGGAGCGGGCGCGCTTGCCGCCGGATCTCTGGCTGCACCTGCAATCGCTCAGGCCAATCCCAAGATTACATGGCGTCTCACGTCGTCGTTTCCAAAATCGCTCGATACGATCTATGGCGGCGCGGACGACATTTCCAAGCATGTCGCGGCGGCTACGGATGGCAACTTTACCATCCAGCCTTTCGCCGCCGGCGAAATCGTACCCGGCTTGCAGGCGGCTGACGCAGTCACGTCCGGAACGGTCGAGATGTGCCACACCTGCTCTTACTATTTCGTCGGCAAGGATCCGACATTTGCGATCGGTACGGCAATTCCGTTCGGCATGAATGCGCGATTGACCAATTCCTGGTTCTACCAGGGTAACGGCAACACGCTGATGAACGAGTTCTATGCCAAGCACAACATTTACGGTCTGCCGGCCGGTAATACCGGGGCGCAGATGGGGGGCTGGTTCCGCAAGGAAATCAACACCGTCGACGACTTCAAGGGCGTAAAGATGCGTATTGCCGGGATTGCCGGCAAGGTGCTCGAGAAACTCGGGGCCGTGCCGCAGCAGATCGCCGGCGGCGATATCTATCCGGCCCTCGAAAAAGGCACGATCGATGCTGCCGAGTGGGTGGGGCCTTACGACGACCACAAGCTCGGTTTCTTCAAGGTTGCAAAATACTATTATTACCCGGCGTTCTGGGAAGGCGGGCCGACGATCCACTCCTTCATCAACCTCGACAAATGGAACAATCTGCCGAAGCAGTATCAGGCGGCGCTGACCGATGCCTGCGCGTTTGCCAATACCAACATGATGGCGAAATACGACCAGAAAAACCCGACCGCGATCAAGCAGATCGTCTCGCAAGGCACGACGCTGCGGCCCTTCAGCCAGGATATCCTTGAAGCGTGCTACAACGCCGCGCTCGAAGTCTACAAAGAGATCTCGGCAACGAATGCGGACTTCAAGAAGGTCTATGAGGATCAGGTCGCCTTCAAGAAGGAGGGGTACTTGTGGATGCAGTTGTCGGAATACACGTTCGACACGTTCATGATGATCCAGCAGCGTAACGGCAAGCTCTGATCATCGGCCTCTGATTTTGAGAATAAAGAAACCCCGGAGCTAGGCTTCGGGGTTTCTGCGTTCCGGATAAGAAAAGGCCCGGTTCGATGCCGGGCCTTTGATATTAGTTGAATTTCGGTGGTTCGGACAGATTGGGAGCAGCAGGTTGGGCCGGCGCGCCGTCCATGGGCGGCAGGCCGAAGTTCGGCATGCCATTTCCGCCGCTGTCATTGCCAAAGCCCGGAACCTCGATCTTGATCGTGTTCAAATCCACATCCGGTGCCTTGTCCAGCCAGTAGGTGACGGATTCTGGCCAGAAGATGATGATGGCGACGAGGATGAGCTGCATGCCGAGCCATGGGATCGCACCTAGATAGATATCCTTGGTCTTGACGGTCTTCGGCGCGATCGAGCGCAGGTAGAAGAGTGCAAAGCCGAAGGGCGGGTGCATGAAGCTCGTCTGCATGTTGACGCAGAGCAGGACGCCGAACCAGATCAGGTCGATGCCGAGCGACTGGGCGACGGGCGCCAGAAGCGGCAGGACGATGAAGGCGATTTCGAAGAAATCGAGGAAGAACGCCAGGAAGAAGATGAAGATGTTGACGAAGATCAGGAAGCCGAGCGCGCCGCCTGGAATGTGAGAGAGCAGATGCTCGATCCACAGGCCGCCGTCCATGCCCTGGAACACAAGGCTGAAGCAGGTCGCGCCAACCAGGATGAAGACCACCATGGAGGTGATTGTCATGGTGGAATGCATGGCCTGCTTGATCAGATCCCAGGTCAGGCGGCGATGCAGGGCGGCAAGTACCATGGCGCCGACAACGCCGAGAGCACCGGCTTCCGTCGGAGTTGCAAGACCGAGGAACAGCGTGCCGAGCACGAGGAAGATCAGCACGACCGACGGCACCATGCCCCAGAGGACACGCATGACGAGGGCTGCATTCAACTCGCCGCGCGCCTCCGGTGGGAGAGGCGGGACATCCTTCGGGCGGACGATCGACAGGACGAAGATGAAACCGAGGAAGATCAGGACCTGGAGGATCGAGGGCCCGATCGCGCCGAGATACATGTCGCCGACCGAACGGCCGAGCTGGTCTGCAAGCACGATGAGAACGAGAGACGGCGGGATGACCTGGGTAATCGTACCTGACGCAGCAATAACGCCGGTCGCGAGCCTTGGATTATACCCGTATTTCAGCATGATCGGCAGCGAGATCACGCCCATGGTGATGACCGATGCCGCGACGGTGCCGGTAATTGCACCGAGAATGGCGCCGACGATGATCACCGCATAGGCAAGGCCGCCCGGAATGGCGCCGAACAGCTTGCCCGTGCCCTCCAGCAGATCCTCCGCCAGGCCGCAACGCTCGAGGATTGCCCCCATGAAGGTGAAGAACGGGATGGCAAGCAACAGGTCGTTGGAGACGATGCCGAAAATGCGCAACGGCAGCGCCTGCAGGAAAGCGAATTCGAAGTGGCCGGTGGCAATGCCGAGCAGACCGAAAAACAGGCCGACTGCCGACAGAGAGAAGGCGACCGGAAAACCGTAGAGCATGAAGATGATCATGCCCAGGAACATGGCTGGCGGCATTATGCCGAATGCGAACATGGCTTAATCCCCCGGTGCCTTATTGAAGCGGTTTTTCGTAGGTCGTGTCGACCTCAAGGGTGCCCGTAAGCCCCGCGATCCGCTTGATCAATTCGGAGAACCCCTGCAGCGCGAGCAGCACGAAACCTGCGACAATCACAAGCTTGACAGGCCAGCGAAGAAGGCCGCCGGCGTTGGAGGACATCTCGCCCTGCTGGAAGGAGAGAGAAAAAAACGGCCAGGAAAGCCATGCGAGATAGAGGCAGGCCGGAATGAGGAAGATGATCAAGCCGAGCGTATCGATCCACAGTCGCGTGCGATCCGAAACGGCGCCATAGATAAGGTCTACGCGTACATGTTCATTCAGGCGCAACGTATGCGAGGCGCCGATCAGCACGATGAAGGCGAAGAGATACCACTGGATCTCAAGCCAGCCATTCGAGCTGTAGTTGAACATGTAACGGATGAAGGCGTTGCCCGCGCTGATCAAACAGCAAGCCAGCACGAGGTAACCGGAAAATTTTCCCAGCACTTCGCTCAAGCGGTCTATTAGGCCGCTAAACCGTAATAACAGTCTCATTCGTTCCCACTCCCAACAGGTCCTTTTATCCCGCCTGTTCTTTGGTGGCGATGTAAACGAAGGTCTAAGGAAAGAAAAGCGGAAACGACTAACTCGAATTGGCGGCGGCCCTCCAGGCGGCGGCTCCGAAATGCTTCCGGCGTCGATCCTTGCGCTGAGAAACGTTGTTTTCGGCATCTAGAATACGGCGCTCTTGCTTTACGTTTCGTTGAACACGTTTGGATGTTCACCCCCCAAAGTCGAAGGGGTTAAACCGAGCAACAATCAAATCTTAAAAGATTTTCTTCAGTGTCGCGCGAAAGCCAAGGGAATGAGACCCGGTGGAGACCCGATGAAGGATTTGGAAGCGAAGACGCTACCGACAGAGCTGTATCTGCCGTTCGTCGAATCGCTATTCAAGAACCGTGGAACATTATGGACTGGAATGGTTGTCCATATCCTGTCCTGCGCGATCATTTTTGCTACGACCGGTTCCCGATTCTATCTCCTCATGATCGCGGTGTTCATCACCGTATTCGGCTATCGCATCTACTGGTTCCGTCGGTTCAGCCTGATCGACCACAGCCAGCTTTCCAAGAGCGAAATCGAAGCGTGGGAATCGCGCTATGTTCATGGCGCGGCTGCCACCGCGTTCGTGCTCGGCATTGGTAGTGCCTATGCGGTCCTTGTGCTCAAGGATATGCTGGCGGCATTCATGTGCATCGCCGTCACGATGGCCTCGATGGTCTCCATCGTTGGCCGAAATTACGGTTCCGCCCGTGCGGTCGCGCTCCAGACAATCGGCTGCTGCTTGCCGCTGGTCCTCGCCTGCCTGCTGACGGGAGACATCTATCTCGCCCTGATCTCGCTTTTCCTGATCCCGTTTGGGTTGACGACGCAATCCATGGCGAAGGGCGTGCGGGAATTCCTCTACGAAAATGTGCTGGCCTCGCGGGAAATGACGCGGATCGCCGACCAGCTCGATATAGCACTCACTACAATGACCCACGCCTTGATCATGCTCGATGCAGATGGTCGTGTGCAGGTAATCAATCGTCGTGCCTGCGAGCTTCTTGATCTGCCGGACGCGGACGAGCTGAAGGGGGCCGCATTCATCACCGTCTTGCGACGAAGCGGCCAGTCGCTTTCGGATGATATCCTGAAAAAGATAGGACAGCTGTCTGCGGGGCAGGCGGGCAAGACGCTCCTGTGTTTAAAGGAAACCGTCTATCTCGAATTCTCGCTCAGCCACCGCACAGACGGTGGCGTCGTCATGTTGTTCGAAGATGTCAGCGCGCGCGTGGCAGCCGAAGAAAAGATCCTGCATCTGGTGCGCTACGATACGCTGACGGGATTGCCGACGCGCGGCTACTTCGCCGAGCTTGCAGCGCGGCATCTCAGAGAGGCCAATACCGACCTCTTTGCTGCCTTTGTCATCTTTGACGTCGACGGGTTCAAGCATGTCAACGATATGCAAGGCCATGTTGTCGGCGATCGACTTCTTGCCGCGATATCCGACCGGCTTGTGCATGAAGCGGGCGAGGAGATCATCGTCGGCCGGTTGGTTGGCGACGAATTTGTAATTTTTGCCACCGGAAGGGATCGCGCTGCTCTGGAAGTTCGTATCAACGGCATCCAGACCGAAATTCAGGGAAGCTATCGTGTCGACAGGCTCGACCTGCCGGTATTCGTAAATGCCGGCGGAGTGATTCTCGAAGATCAGGACTTCGACATGGAAGCCTGGCAGATCAAGGCGGATCTGGCTCTCAACGACGCAAAGTCGGTTGGCAACGGAACGTTGACGATGTTCCGGCCGGAAATGGACGCCCGTTATGTGGCGGAACAGCGGCTGAAGGCCGATTTGCGTCTGGCGATAGAGCAGGGAGACCTGACCGTCGTTTATCAGCCGATGTATCGTCCGGACGGCTCTGAGATGGAATGCTGCGAGGCATTGGTTCGCTGGTCGCATCCGGAGCGCGGCTTTATCGGTCCCAACATCTTCATTCCGATGGCCGAGAGCATGGGGCTGATTTCCGAGATCACCAGGTTCGTGCTCGAACGTGCCTGTGCGGATTGTGTTTCCTGGCAGAATGGCATCTCGGTTTCGGTCAACCTGTCCATCCACGATCTCCGTGGTGGTCAGATCGTGCCGCTGGTGGCAGACATACTGGCACGTTCCAAGCTCGATCCGACGCGCCTGCACCTGGAAGTCACCGAAAGCTGCTTTATGGACGAACCCGTGGTTGTCAGCACGACACTCGGCAGGTTGCGCGCAAGCGGTGTGACGATCGCTATCGATGATTTCGGCACGGGGTTCTCAAGCCTCAGCTATCTCGATTCCCTGCCCATCGACATCGTCAAGATCGATCGTGCCTTCGTGCGAGATATCGGCACCGAGCCGCGTCGCCTGAAGCTCCTCAGCGGTATCGTGCATCTGTCGCGCGAACTCGATCTCAGGATCGTTGTGGAAGGCGTGGAGACGTTCGAGCAGCTTGAACTGGTCAAGAAGCACCGGTTTGCAGATCTCATCCAAGGCTACATTTTCTCCCCGCCGATTCCTGCAAATGCGATCGCGGAACTTAGCCAGAAGACCGCTTCTGCCCGCAAGCTTGCCAGCCGACAAAATCGCCGCGACAAGGGCGCAGAACCGCGCGCTTTCGGTACCGCGGGCTGATCAATCCTCTCGTCTCATTTGCAAACGAACCGACTAATGTAGGGTGTTCTGAAATGCTACGGTTAACCTGTTGTTAACCATAAGTTTTAAAAGACTGTTAATCATGATCTTCGTCATTGCGATCACGCCCCGTTTCAGGGTTAATCAATCGTTAATAGCGATGGGTAGCCCAAATGTCAGTGGTTCAGAGTTTTTCAGACAAAGCATTTTCCGAAAAACTGCTCTCGGCACTCGACCATATCGAGTATCGACGCATTGAGGGACACGAGGATTTCGAGGATGTGGCGCGCTTGCGCTACAAGGCCTACAAGGCCCAGAACGTGTTGCCTGTCGGGGCGAGCCATCTCCTGGATGAAATCGATTTCGTCCCGCATGCCTATGTCTTCGGTATCTATTACTACGAAGAGCTGATCTCGACTGTACGGGTACATCACGTCACGTCGGAGCATCGGACCTGCCAGTCGGTCGGCGTCTTTCCCGATGCGGTGAACAATCTGCTTGATGCAGGGCTGACATTCATCGATCCGGCCCGTTTTGCCGTTGATCCGGATATTGTCGGTGAATTGCCGGCCATTCCCTACATCACGCTTCGCCCGTCGATCATGGCGGCCATTCACTTTGATGCCGACCGGGTTCTGCAGCACATCCGGCCGCCGCATGCAGCCTTCTACCGGCGGGTCTTCCTCGCAGACACGATCGTGCCGCCGACGATTGCTCCCATATATGGGTTCGAGCTGACGCTGCTGGCATCCAGGGTTCGCGAAGTGCGTCCGCAGCTGATGCGCCGCTTCCCGCTTTTCCAATCGGAAGCCTATGAGCGGCGCCTGATGTTTGCCGAGCGGCCGATGGTTCTGTCGCCACCGCTAACGGTGCTGCCAACAGCGCGGTTTGCCAGCAGGCCGACTTCGCCGGAAATGGCATTTCTTCGCTGATTTCGCTTGGGCAGCGCCTCCGCCAACTAATCTCGCAAGCCATTGCACTCGACGGTTGTTCGTGTATTCCTGATATAGCCCGATACTTAAGCGGGCCGCAGGGAGAGTTGGGCTATCAGATCAACGGTAGCCGGATATGCGGACACCAGGGAGAGGCTCATGGACGATCATCACAATGGACCAGTAGAGATTGGCGCGCCGATGGATCACATGGCGCATGAGCAAACTTACGAGTCATTTCTGGCGGCTGCCAAGTGGGGGGCGATGACCATTGCCGCCTTGCTGATTGCCATGGCTGGTGGCTTCTTTGGTGGCCTAGGGCTGATCGGCGGTCTGGTCCTGTTCGTCATCCTCAACATTATCGGCGTTTTTCTGCTGCGATAGAGGCTTGCTGGTGCCGCTGATCCAAGCGGCATGCAGGTCGTCCGGATACTGGAAGAGGCGTTGGCGACGGGTTCGTCTCGTCGTTCAATATCAATGAACAATCCGTTTCGGCCAATCCGGCACTCGCGGACTAACAGAAGTTACTCCGGCATGCCATGTAAGCGTCAATAACATTCACACGCTTATGCCGGAGTGCCTCATGAAGAAGATCGGATTTCTCTCTTTCGGCCATTGGACGCCGTCACCCCAGTCGCAGACCCGCTCGGCTGGCGATACGCTTCTGCAGTCGATCGATCTTGCCGTTGCTGCTGAAGAGCTGGGTGCCGACGGCGCCTATTTCCGCGTTCACCATTTTGCCCGTCAGCTCGCTTCGCCTTTTCCGCTGCTTGCGGCTGTTGGTGCCAGGACCAGCAAAATCGAGATCGGTACAGGCGTTATCGACATGCGCTACGAGAACCCGCTTTACATGGCGGAAGATGCCGGCGCTGCCGATCTCATTTCGAAGGGGCGTTTGCAGCTGGGTATCAGCCGCGGTTCGCCTGAGCAAGTCATCGATGGATGGCGATATTTCGGTTATGAACCGGAAGAGGGAAAGACGGACGCGGATATGGGGCGCCGCCATGCCGAAGTCTTCCTTGACGTCTTGAGAGGGCAAGGCTTTGCCAAGCCCAATCCGCGTCCGATGTTCCCCAATCCTCCGGGCATGCTCCGGCTTGAGCCGCATTCGGAAGGTCTGCGTGAGCGTATCTGGTGGGGTGCCGGTTCGAATGCGACCGCCATATGGGCCGCGCAGAAGGGGATGAACCTGCAGAGCTCGACCTTGAAAGATGACGAGACCGGCGAGGCCTTCCACATTCAGCAGGCCAAGCAAATCCGCGCCTATCGTGAAGCATGGAAGGAGGCCGGCCATGATCGTGAGCCCTGTGTTTCGGTCAGCCGCAGTATCTTTGCTCTGGTTGATGATCGCGACCGGGCCTATTTCGGTCGCGGTGGCAAGGAAGAGGATTCCATCGGCTTCATCGACGAGAAGACGCGGGCGATCTTCGGTAAGTCCTATGCTGCAGAGCCGGATGTCTTGATCGAGGAGCTGCGCAAGGACGAGGCAATTGCCGAGGCTGATACGCTGCTGTTGACCGTGCCAAACCAATTGGGCGTCGAATACAACGCCCATGTGATCGAGGCCATCCTGAAGCATGTTGCCCCGGCTCTCGGTTGGCGCTGAAGCTCATTCGATCAGCCCAGAACTAACAATGCCGCCCGAAATTCTCGGGCGGCATTGTTTTTTGGGTCTCAAAGATTAGACGTCCTGCCTGTCAGGCGCCGCCGCTGCGGGTGCGCGCTGCGCCATCGACGGCTGGTTTGTAGTTCGGGTCGAGCCGGACGGCGTGCGAATAGGACTTGTAAGCGCGAGCGCGGTCACCGCGACGCTCGTAAACCAATGCCTGGTTGGCCCAGGATTCGGCGATCTTGTCGTTTAGTTCGATCGCACGGTTGAAGTCGGCGAAGGCATTGTCGTCGTCGTTCAGAGCGACATAGGAAATGCCGCGGCCGTTATAGGGTTCCGGCGCGCTTGACGACAGCGAAATGGCCTTGGAGAAATCCTCGATCGCCTGGGCATGCTGACCGCGGACCTGATAGATCAGGCCGCGATTGTGATAGGCACGACCATCGGTCGTATCCAGCTGAATCGCTTTGTTGAAGTCGTTGAACGCTTCGTCGTTGCGGCCGGCCTGGCGATAGATATTGCCACGGCCGATATAGGCGACGTCATAATTCGGGTTGATCTGCAGCGCGCGGTTATAATCGTTGGCCGCATCGACCGGCTTGCCCATGTTGCGATAGACGAGCCCCCGGTTGGCATAGGCCTGATAGAACTGCGGATTGAGTTGGATGGCGCGGTTGAAATCGTCCACTGCGCGCTTGAATTCGCCGGCGCGACCATAAGCGGAGCCGCGGCTGTTGTAACCTTCCGGGTCGGATGGGTTCGACTGGATGACCGATGACAGCGAGGCGATGTTTTCCTGCGAGCCTTGCGCGCGATCGACGCGAATAACGTCAGTTGTCGTCGGCCCCGTAGCGCATCCCGCCAAGCTCGCCATACCGACGAGCACGCCTGTAATCAGGGTGCGAGAGCGTAGTGTGGTCATGAGCGGCAGGGTGGAAGATTCGATTCCATCGGTAGCAACGGAAGTCTTGGCGGCCATCAGGCGCAGGTCCTTGTATCGGCAGGTTTGAGTCTCAATCGACCCGGTGCAATGAAAAAAGCGGCGGCGCCTAAGTCGCCCCCGCTCCATAATCACATAAAAGCGTCGAAAAGACGGCCGATTAACGAGCCGGACGCGGCGTGGACGGCAGCAGGCCTTCGCGCTGCATGCGCTTGCGAGCCAGCTTGCGAACGCGACGAACAGCTTCAGCCTTTTCGCGAGCGCGCTTTTCAGACGGCTTTTCGTAGTAATCGCGCATTTTCATTTCGCGGAAAACACCTTCGCGCTGCAGCTTCTTCTTGAGAGCGCGGAGAGCCTGATCAACGTTGTTGTCGCGGACAAGTACCTGCACGTGAAATCCCGTTCCTTTGGTTTGTTGTTCGCCTCAGTCACTGTCTGATTTCAAGGCGAAAAAATAGTGATGCCCGGCGAAAGGCCGTGCGATTGGTGAAGGCAGATAACAGATGAGTCTGCGGAAGTCCATATATGCCGACGCCGTTAATGTGAAAAATGGATGCAAGCTTCTCCGGATGCTTCAAAGCGCCTCTTCGGTCACGAGGCGCGCCCACCGTCTCAACATATCTATTTTGATGCGTTTATAAAAATATAAAACCATAGGTTGCGTTTCCGTTTTTGCTGATGCAGACTTCGCTTGCGTCAGGGCGCGCAGCAATTCGCATGTCATTTCACCATGAAGGGGAGGCTGGCTCGGCCAGCCCAGGGGCGAAGTATGTTCAGAAACATCATATGTGCGGGGTTGTTTATCGGTCTTGCCGGTTGTTCGCCGAATATGGCGGTCAAGCCGGTTCAATTCGGGGAAACCAAGGGTGTGGTCAGCGGGGCGAACTTGAGGCTGATCACGGAGAGACGGCGATCAGCCTATCCGAGCGTGGTATGCAGCGAGCCTAGTCCGGACTATGCCGTAGCATTCGGATCCAACCGGACGCTTAAGGTCACGCCGCCGGCGGGGTCGTCAGGTTCTACCGTAGAGACCGGATCCGAGACTTCCGAATTTGTCCTTGAAGGGGAGGGGCGCGCTGAGGCGGTGCTTGCGCTGAGGGACGGCCTCTACACTGCATGCCAGAGCTATGCCAACGGCATTATCGGGAAGGATGCCTATGCCATCATCCTCAGTCAGTATGGTAATCTGCTCCTTGGTCTTGTGGGCAAGGCTGGGGCCGGCGCGGTGCCTGCCTCCGGCCCCAATGCGGCGATGTCTGCCATGACTGTTGCGTGCATCAGCGGTCACGATGGATCGCGGCCGGGCTCAACCTCCAATTCGCTGCTTACGCATCAATTCTGCTCCAAGGTATTGCGGGCCGCGCTCGCGCGGTCGGGTCCCTCTGCCGGCGTCACCGTCAACCCGGCGAAAAAAGATGATCCGGTCAAAGCCAAGCCCGGCGGGAAAAGTCCCGATAAAGGGGCGGATGGCGAGAAAAAGGGTGAAGCTGCGAGATAACCCTTATCCTTGCGCGGCATTTTCCGTTGTGTCGAAACAATCCTCCGATGCGTCGCAATATGGCCATTGCGGCGCATATTGATTTGCGATGGGTATCGTCCTACCCAAGTCTCTGATGGTCGGATGACCAACGGAACCGAGCAAGGAAGAGGGGCGCGATGCGCAAATATTCGGTTTTCGCCATAGCCCGCGAGGCAATGCGCGCCCACAAGGGCTGGGAAGCGCAGTGGACGTCTCCAGAGCCACGTTCGAGCTATGATGTGATCATCGTCGGTGCTGGTGGCCATGGTCTGGGAGCCGCTTATTATCTTGCCAAGGAACACGGCATCACCAATATTGCGGTGATCGAAAAGGGCTGGCTCGGCGGCGGCAATACCGGCCGCAACACGACCATCATACGCTCCAATTATCTCTATGAAGAGAGCATGGACATCTACGAGCATTCCCTGAAGCTGTGGGAAGGCCTTAGCCAGGATCTCAATTACAATGTCATGTATTCGCCGCGCGGCGTGATGATGCTGTCGCACAACATCCATGACCAGCAGTCGTTCAAGCGGCACATCAATGCCAACCGTCTCTACGGCATCGACAATGAATGGATGACGCCGGAACAGGCAAAGGCTTTCGTGCCGGTTCTCGATATTTCCAAAACCGCGCGTTATCCGATCAACGGTGCAGCGCTGCAGCGCCGCGGCGGCACGGCCCGGCATGATGCTGTTGCCTGGGGGTTTGCGCGCGCTGCAGCGGATCGCGGTGTTCACATCATCCAGAATTGCGAAGTCACGGGTATCCGTCGCGGACCAGGCGGTGAGGTTCAGGGTGTCGAGACATCCAAGGGCTTTATCGGAGCCAAGAAAATCGGCGTATCGGCCGCCGGCCACTCGTCTGTCGTGATGGAGATGGCGGGCGTGCGCGTACCGCTTGCTTCCAATCCGCTGCAGGCTTTGGTGTCCGAGCCGATGAAGCCGATCTTTCCGTGCGTGGTCATGTCCAATACCGTGCATGCGTACATCTCGCAGTCCGACAAGGGCGAACTGGTCATTGGTGCCGGTACAGACCAGTACAATTCCTATAGCCAGACCGGCGGGCTGCAGATCATCACGCATACGCTGGATGCCATCTGCGAGCTCTTCCCGATGTTTCGCCGGGTGAAGATGATGCGTCAGTGGGGCGGGATTACCGACAACACGCCGGACCGTTCGCCGATCCAGGGTGTGACGCCGGTTCCGGGCCTGTTTGTCAATTGCGGTTGGGGTACCGGCGGTTTCAAGGCAACCCCGGGTTCGGCCAATCTCTTCGCTCATCTGATCGCCAAGGGCGAGCCGCACAAGCTGGCCGCTGGCCTGACGCTTGACCGGTTCCGCACCGGCCGCCTGATCGACGAAGCGGCAGCTGCCGCCGTTGCTCATTGATTGATAGGGGATAGACGATGCTTTTGATCCATTGCCCCTATTGCGAGGAAGATCGCTCGGAGTTGGAGTTTCGCTGGGCCGGCGAGGCGCATGTCGTGCGGCCGGAAAATATCGCGGCGATTTCGGACGAGGAGTTCGCCGAATTCTTCTTCCTGCGCAACAACGAAAAAGGCCTTACCTATGAACGGTGGCGGCATATCCACGGCTGCGGCCGTTTCTTTAACGCGGCGCGCGATACGGTGAGCGACAGGTTTTTGATGACATACAAGGCTGGCTTGCCGAAGCAGCCGGTGCCGGTGGCTGAGAAATTCGCCGCAATCGCCGAGGAAAAGTCCGTGGAAACCTGGGAACAGACGGAAGGAGACGCGAGATGAGCGCTTCCTCCAATTCCGGCGCGTTCCGCATCAAGGGTGCGGGACGTCTGACGCCCGCCCGCACGGCCCGCTTCACCTTTGATGGCAAGAGTTATACGGCGCTCGAGGGCGATACGGTTGCTTCCGCGCTTCTGGCGCATGGCGTGCATCTTCTCGGCCGCTCGTTCAAATATCACCGCCCGCGCGGCATCCTGACTGCTGGCCCGGAAGAGCCGAATGCGCTTCTCGACGTCTCGCGTGATGCGGCTCGCCGTCAGCCTAATGTGCGTGCCACGGTGCAGGAAGTGTTCGACGGTGCGAAGATCTCTTCGCAAAACCGCTGGCCATCGCTGAAATACGATATCGGCGCCGCCAATGATGTGCTTTCGCCGTTCTTTGCCGCCGGCTTCTACTACAAGACCTTCATGTGGCCGAAAGAGGCCTGGCACAAGATCTACGAACCGATCATCCGTCGCTCGGCGGGGCTCGGTGTTTCGCCGACGGAGGACGATCCGGATCATTATGCCAGCCGTTATGTGCATTGTGATGTCCTGATCGCCGGTGCCGGTGTGGCGGGCTTGACGGCGGCACTGTCTGCTGCTGCGACGGGTAAAAAGATCATTCTCGTCGATGAGCAGCCGGAAGTCGGCGGGGCGCTGCATTACGACGCTTCGACGACGATCGACGGGCAGAACGGTTATGATTGGGCGCAGGCGACGGCTGCCAAGCTGAAGGCAATGCCGAATGTCACGGTGCTGACCCGCACGACGGTATTCGGCTATTACAATCATGGTTTCCTCGGCCTGGTCGAACGGGTTACCGATCACGTTGCCAAGCCGTCGAAGGATGCGCCGCGCGAGCGCCTGTGGCAGGTGCGGACGAAAAAGGTGATCCTGGCGACCGGCTCGATCGAGCGGCATATGGTGTTTGCCAATAATGATCGTCCCGGCGTCATGCTGGCGTCTGCGGCGCGCAATTTTCTCAACCATCACGGCGTGGCGGTCGGCAATAATGTCGGTGTCTACACCGCTCACGATTCCGCCTATGAAGCGGCGTTCGACCTGAAGCGTGCCGGTGTCTCGATCGCCGCGATCGTCGATAGCCGCGACAAGCCGGGTGACGCGGTGCTGGCGGAAGCCCGCAAGCTCGGCATTGATGTTCTGACGGGGCATGCCGTGGTCGACACGTCGGGTCGTCTGCGGATCAATTCGATGACGGTTGCCCGCAACGGCAATTTCGATCGCCGCAAGATCAAGGTGGATGCGCTGATTGTCTCCGCAGGCTGGACGCCGTCCGTGCACCTGTTCTCGCAGTCGCGCGGGAAGCTGAAATTCGACGAGGCCAGCCAGCGCTTCTTGCCGGATGTCTATGCGCAGAACTCGGTGTCGGTCGGTGCCTGCAACGGTACGGATGATCTCGCCGAACTGATCGACGAGGCGATTATGGCCGGCGGCGGCAGGTTGGCGCTTTCGGGCGAAAACCGGTTCGAGTGGACTGGTGGCATGATCGGTGCGGCTGAAGGAGCCGGCCCGGACCATGCCGTAAAGGCATTCGTTGACTTCCAGCACGACGTGACAGCCAAGGATATTCGTCTTGCCGTCCGCGAAGGCATGCATTCGATCGAGCATATCAAGCGCTTCACCACCAATGGCATGGCCTCCGACCAGGGCAAGCTGTCCAACATGCATGGTCTGGCAATCGCTTCGGAGATGCTCGGCAGACCGATCCCGCAGGTGGGTCTCACCACATTCCGCGCGCCCTATACGCCGGTGACCTATGGCACGCTGATCAACCATTCGCGCGGCGAGTTGTTCGATCCGGCGCGCAAGACGCCGATGCATGCGCTCGAAGAGGCGGAAGGTGCCGAGTTCGAGGACGTCGGCAACTGGAAACGCGCCTGGTATTTCCCCAAGCGCGGCGAGGATATGCACACAGCCGTCAGCCGTGAGTGCAAGACGGTGCGCGATGTCGCCGGCATTTTCGATGCCTCGACGCTCGGCAAGATCGAAGTGGTCGGGCCGGATGCGGCAGCGTTTCTCAATCTGCTTTATACAAACGCCTGGGATACGCTGAAGCCGGGAAAATGCCGTTACGGCATCATGACCCGCGAGGACGGCTTCATCTATGACGACGGCGTCGTCGGGCGTCTGGCGGAAGACCGTTTTCATGTGACGACCACGACCGGCGGTGCGCCGCGGGTGCTCAACCATATGGAAGACTATCTGCAGACGGAATTCCCGCATCTGAAGGTGTGGCTGACCTCGACGACCGAACAATGGGCGGTGATCGCGGTGCAGGGGCCGAAGACGCGAGAGATCATCGAGCCTTTCGTCGAGGGGCAGGATCTTTCCCACGAGGCCTTCCCGCATATGAGCGTTGCCGAGTGCACGGTCATGGGCGTTCCGGCGCGGCTGTTCCGCGTATCGTTCACCGGCGAGGTGGGTTACGAAATTAACGTGCCTGCAGATTACGGGGCAGCAGTGTGGAAGGCGATCTGGGAACGGGCGCAAAGCATGGGTGCCTGCCTCTACGGCACCGAGACCATGCATATTCTGCGCGCCGAGAAGGGCTATCTCATCGTCGGACAGGATACGGACGGAACGGTGACGCCGGATGACGCGGGTTATGGCTGGGCCGTCTCCAAGAAGAAGACGGACTTTGTAGGTATCCGTGGCCTGAAGCGCCCCGACCTTGTGCGCGAAGGTCGCAAGCAACTCGTCGGGCTTATGACCAAGGACCCCAAGGAAGTGCTGGAGGAGGGTGGGCAGATTGTTGCCGATCCGAACCAGCCGAAACCGATGACCATGCTCGGTCACGTCACCTCGTCCTACTGGTCGGAAAATCTCGGCCGCTCGATCGCGATCGCGCTGGTTGCCGGGGGACGGTCGAGGATGGGCGAGACGCTCTATGTGCCAATGGCCGACAAGACGATTGCCGTCGAAGTGACTGACATGGTGTTCTTCGACAAGGAAGGAGGCCGCATCAATGGCTGAGCTCGATTCCAGTATCGCAACCCGTAGCCTTCCACTTTCCGGCGTTCACGGCGGTTCTGCCACTGTGCGGCTGGAGCCGGCGCAACCTGCCGAGCGGATCAATCTGCGTGTAGGCGCCGAGGATGTGTCTGCATTGTCTGCAGCACTTGGCCTCGACCTGCCGGTGAAGCCGAAGACGTCCTCCTCTGCTGACGGGCGCACTGCGCTATGGATCGGGCCGGATGAGTGGCTGGTGTTTGCAGACGGCGGCGGTAGCATCGGAAGCAGCCTCACACAGGCTGCCGCGAGTTCGGACGCGGTGCATTCAGCGACCGATATCTCGCATCGAAACACAGCTATCCTTGTGTCTGGTCCGGGGGCTGCCGCTACGCTCAACGCCGGTTGCGCGCTGGATCTCTCGCTCGACGCTTTCCCGATCGGGGCCTGCTCGCGCACGCTGTTCGGCAAGGTGGAAATCGTGCTGCTCAGGACCGCGGAGAATACGTTCCGGGTAGAAGTCTGGCGGTCGTTCTCCGATTACGCCTTTGCTCTTCTGGCTGAAGGCGCGAGAGACGCCGCGCTCTGAATATCCGGTCTTCGACCATAGCCTAACTTGATCTTGGCTTATCGATATCGCACCCTCCCGGGTCAAAACGGGAGGGTTTTTCTATGCCGGAGACTCAATGGATCGTGCTTGGGCTGGCGGCGGCGATTGCCGGCGGTGCCATTGCTGCCAAACTGGCGGGTGTCGAACTCTGGAAGGGGCTGCTTGTCGGTGGGGCCGCAGCATTGGCCGCGCTTCTGGCCTCTTTCGCGCCCGGCATCGATCGTGATCTCTCCATGCCGATTGCGGCGTTGATTGCGTCCGGCATTGCCGGTACGACCGTCGGGCTCAGTGCTTCGCGAACCGCTCCAATCCTGATCGGTGCTGCCGTTCCGCCACTTCTCGGCATGATGATGCTGGATCTGAGTTGACAGGTGTATTGCTATTGCAGCCGCTGCCATCCGGCGGCTAGTCTCTTCAGGCAAAACTCTGGGAGGAGTTCGTGAAGATACGTGCAGCCGTCCTGCGGCAATCGCCTGTCATACCGCCTTTTGCAATAAGCAGGCCGCTTTCCATAGAAGAACTTGATCTCGATCCGCCTGGGCGTGAAGAGGTGCTGGTGCGCATCGGTGCGGCGGGGCTTTGCCATTCCGACCTTTCCGTCATTAATGGCGACCGCCCGCGACCCATGCCGATGGCGCTTGGCCATGAGGCCTCCGGTGTCGTCGAAGCCGTCGGTCCGGGCGTACATGATCTGGTGCCGGGCGATCATGTGGTGATGAGTTTCGTACCGAGTTGCGGCCATTGCCTTGCCTGCGCCGAGGGCCGTCCGGCACTTTGTGTGCCGGGGGCCGAGGCGAATGGCAAGGGCGTGCTGCTATCGGGAGAGCGGCGGCTGATTTGCGATGAGGTTCCTGTCAATCACCACCTCGGCGTATCCGGTTTTGCCACGCATGCGGTTATCTCCCGTCACTCGGCAATAAAGATCGATCGTGATTTGCCTCTGGCGGAAGCAGCATTGTTCGGTTGTGCGGTGCTGACGGGAGTGGGGGCGGTCGTCAATACCTGCAAGATACAGGCGGGTCAGAGCGTTGCTGTGGTCGGTCTCGGCGGCGTCGGACTCGCTGCCCTGCTCGGCGCGCTTGCGAGTGGTGCGGAGCGGGTGATTGCCGTTGATCTTGCTCCGGAAAAACTGGAGGTCGCCCTTAAACTCGGTGCTACGGATGTTTTTCTGGCGGGCGATGTGGATGTAATCGAAAAGATTCGCGAGGCAACCGGCGGCGGCGTCGATCATGCGCTTGAGATGGCCGGCTCGACCCGGGCCTTCGATCTCGCATATCGCATTACGCGACGAGGAGGGACGACAGCCACAGCCGGTCTTGCCAATCCTGTCAGTCAGTTCGCCATTCCGGCGGTCAGTCTGGTGGCCGAAGAACGGCGAGTGCTTGGTAGCTATCTTGGTGGATGCGTGCCCTCCCGGGATATACCCCGCTTTATTGCCCTTTACCGACGTGGAAAGCTGCCGGTGGACAGGTTGCTGTCATCAACCGGGCCGCTGGAGGAGATCAATGAGGCTTTCGACCTACTGCATGAAGGCAAGGTCATCCGCCACGTCATTACCTTTGATTAGACGCCTTCCGGCCGATCCTTAGGGTCAAACTGCACGATGGTGATCCAGGTGGCGGTCAGCGCTGGTTTCTTCTCGTTTTCGATCTCGATCGAAACTTCATAGGTGGTCATCAGCATGCCGCCGCCGCGGAAACGGCAGTCGGACAGGGTGAAGTGGCCACGCACACGTGCGCCGCATTTGACCGGCGACATGAAGCGGACACGATCGAAGCCGTAATTTATGCCCATGGTCTGCTCGCGGATCTTTGGCACGGTGCCGAAGTTCATCGCGGAAAGAAGGGACAGCGTGAGAAAGCCGTGTGCGATCGTGCCGCCAAAAGGACTTTCGGCTGCCGCCCGCTCTGGGTCCACATGAATAAACTGGTGATCGAGCGTCGCATCGGCGAACTGGTTGATCATCGTCTGATCGACGGTGATCCAGTCCGAAACGCCGAGTTCCTGGCCCACAAGTCCTGGCACGTCGGCCAGCGAAATCTCACGCATGCAACACACCGCTTTGTCGTCGTTTTAAGCTATTGCCCGTGGGCCGCAACATTACCCTTTCAGGCAGAAGCTGACGGAGCGGGAAGGAAGGAGGTTCGTCCAAGGCTTATCCGAAAGCAGATCCTGCCAGCCGCTGCCGGGCAGAATAAACTCAACATCTTCATGGCCCCGGTTGAAGAGGATTGCAAGACGAGTCGAGCTGTCCGATGAGCGATCGTCTGTCGCAACGATCATGCCTATCAGCCGGTTCTCGGCATTTTCCCAATCGGATACCTGCATGGGAAGGCCAGAGGGGGCCAACCATTCAATATCGCCGTTTCCGGCGAAGAAATCCGTTTCGGAAAACACCGAGAATCGCCTGCGGATACCGGCAAGCCATGTCGTATGCCGCACCAGTTCTGTATCCGGCTCCTGCCAGTCCATCCATGTAATCTCGTTATCCTGGCAATAGGCATTATTGTTGCCGCGCTGCGAACGACCGGTTTCGTCCCCCATGGTGAGCATGATGGTGCCGCGACTGGCAAACAGCGTGGACAGAAGTGCGCGGACATCACGACGACGGCGTTCCTGTACTGCAGGATCAGCGGTCAGGCCTTCCACTCCGTTGTTCCAGGAGTAGTTTTCGTTATGGCCGTCGCGGCTATCCTCGCCATTGGCATCGTTATGCTTGTGGTCGTGGGAGACGAGGTCGAACAGGGTGAACCCATCATGGGCTGCGAGGAAATTGACACTGCGTGTGCGGCCAGATTTTTCAAAGATGTCCGATGATCCGGCAAGGCGGGTGGCGAGCGCACCTGTCATCCACTGGTCGCCGCGCCAGTAGCGGCGCATGTCGTCGCGGGCGCGGTCGTTCCATTCGATGAAGGGCGCGGGGAAATTGCCGAGCTGGTAGCCGCCGGGACCTATATCCCAGGGTTCGGCGATCACTATACGATCCCTCAGCAGAACATCGGACAACAGTGCCGTCAGCGTTTCGCCATTCGGATCGAAACCCTCTGCCGTGCGACCCATAACCGGCGCGAGGTCGAAGCGAAAGCCATCGACGCCGGCATGCCGAACGAAATGACGCAATGTGTCGACGATCAACTGTCGGACGACCGGATGATCCGCGGCGACCGTGTTGCCGGTGCCGGCGTCGTTGACCAGCTCGCCCGGATCATTCGGCAGATGGCGGTAATAGGCCAAATTGTCGAGACCGCGCATAGAAAGCGTTGCGCCGTATCGGTCGCTTTCGCCTGTGTGGTTGAATACGAGATCGAGGATCACGCCAATGCCGGCTGCGTGCAGTTTCGTGACGGTTTCACGCAACTCCACCATGCCACCGGGGCAGAGGCGTGGATCGAGCGCCATGAAGGCGACCGGATTGTAGCCCCAGCCATTGGTGAGGCCCAGAGGCGGAAGATGGCGCTCGTCGATCCATGCGGTGATCGGCATGAGTTCGATCGCATCGACACCGATCTGTTTCAAGTGTGCGATAATACTGGGATGGGCGAGTGCCGCGACGGTGCCGCGGATCTCTTCCGGTATCTCCGGATGCAGGATCGTGAACGGTTTCACCGCGATCTCGTAAACGAAACCACCGGAAGGCAGGAGCGGAGCCGATATCTCCGCTTCGAGGTCTTGCGTGACGATAGCTCGAGGCACAAGGTTCGTGGTGTCGATCTCATAGGTCGCAAGGTCGTGATCTGCCTGGAAAGGGCGATCGAGTTCTTTGGCATAAGGATCGACGAGCAGTTTTGCCGGATCGAACCATAGTCCTTTGTCCGGATCATAGGGGCCGTAGGCGCGGTAGCCGTAACGCTGGCCATTGCCAAGGCCTTCGATCGAGACGCGGTGGACATCGTCGGTGCCGCGGAGCATGTCGTGACGAACGGTTTCGCTGCCGCTCTCAGTGTCGAACAGGCATAGCACGATCTTTTCGGCAGACGAGGACCAGACGCTGAAGTCCACGCCGGTCGGGGTGAGGGTGGCGCCGAGTTTTGGCTTTAGTGTCGAGGGCATGTGATACCCCCCTCTGCCCTGCCGGGCATCTCCCCCACAAGGGGGGAGATCAGCTGGAGGCGTGATCCCTGTGTTGCTTTAACAAAGAGTGCTGCAATCGATGCGTTGGAGATGGTCGAGGCGTTGCCACGAGTAATATCCCCCCTCGTGGGGGAGATGCCCGGCAGGGCAGAGGGGGGTAAATTCATCTGCGATCTCCGGGCTTTTATGGTCAGGCTCTTACGTAATCACCGTCGGCGCATCGCGGCCGGAGCGCTTTTTCAGGTCGGAGATTTCGTCCGCGACGGCGATCAGGCCGGCGAGCGCTTCCTGGGTGTCGATGCCGTGCTTTGCCGGGTCCGGCTCGTAACGTTCGACATAGACGCGGATCGTCGCGCCTGAGGTGCCTGTGCCCGACAGGCGGAAGACGACGCGGCTGCCGCCTTCGAACAATACGCGGATGCCTTGGTTCTTCGAAACGGAACCGTCGATCGGATCGTGATAGGCAAAGTCATCGGCGGCGGCGACCTTCAGCGAGCCGAAACTCTGGCCCGGCAATGAGGCCAGCTTTTCGCGCAGCGCGGTCATCATGCCGTTCGCCGCATCCGAATCCACTTCCTCGTAGTCGTGGCGGGAGTAGTAATTACGGCCGTATTCGGCCCAGTGGCTCTTGACGATCTCGGCGACGCTTTCGTTGCGGCCGGCCATGATGTTGAGCCAGAAGAGCACAGCCCAGAGGCCGTCCTTTTCGCGCACATGGTCGGAGCCGGTGCCGAAGCTCTCCTCGCCGCAGACGGTCGCCTTGCCGGCGTCGAGCAGGTTACCGAAGAATTTCCAGCCTGTCGGGGTCTCGTACATGCCGATGCCGAGCTTTTCGGCCACGCGGTCGGCGGCAGCACTGGTCGGCATGGAGCGGGCGATGCCGGCGATACCTTTCGCATAGCCCGGTGCGAGTGTTGCGTTCGCGGCGATGATTGCGAGGCTGTCCGACGGTGTGACGAACATGCCCTTGCCTACGATCATGTTGCGGTCGCCATCGCCATCGGAGGCGGCGCCGAAATGCGGGCCGTCCTTGCTCATGACATCGTCATAAAGCTCCTTGGCATGGACGAGGTTCGGGTCCGGGTGATGACCGCCGAAATCCGGCAGAGGGGTTGCGTTGCGGACCGAGCCTTCCGGTGCGCCGAGGCGGTTTTCGAGGATCTCCGTGGCGTAGGGGCCGGTGACAGCGCCCATGCTGTCGATGACCACACGTACGCCGCTGGCAATCAGCGCGCGGATGGCGCCGAAGTCGAAGAGCTGTTCCATCAGTTCGGCATAGTCGGCGACCGGATCGATGACCTCGACCGCCATGCCGGCCACTTTGAAGGTGCCGGTCTTGTCGAGGTCGAGATCTGCCGTGTCGGCGATCTTGTAAGTGTCGATCACCTTGGAACGGGCATAGATGGCGTCGGTGATCTTTTCCGGGGCCGGACCGCCATTACCGATATTGTATTTGATGCCGAAATCTTCGGTCGGGCCGCCGGGATTGTGGCTGGCCGAAAGAACGATGCCACCGAAGGCATGATACTTGCGGATAATGTTGGAGGCTGCCGGCGTGGACAGGATGCCGCCCTGGCCGACCATGACCTTGCCGAAGCTGGCAGCGGCGGCCATCTTGATCGCTTTCTGGATGACTTCGCGGTTGTAATAACGTCCATCGCCGCCGATCACCAGCGTCTTGCCTTCAAAGCCTTCCAGGCTGTCGAAAATGGATTGGATGAAATTTTCCGCGTAGTTCGGCTGGGCGAAGACCGGAACCTTCTTGCGCAGGCCGGACGTGCCAGGCTTCTGGTCCTGGTAGGGGGTCGTTGCGACGGTCTTGATCATACTCAAATGCCTTTTCTTTCAAGGATCTCGGAAAAGAGCGCGGCGTAAAGGGCTGCGCTGCGGTTCCACGAAACATCGGATTTCATGCCCTGCTTCTGGATCACAGTCCATAGCTTCTCGTCCTTATAAAGGCGGATGGCGCGACGGAGTGCGCGGGCAAGGTTATCGGTGGTCAACGGGCCGAAGGAAATGCCGGTCGCGGCCTCGGCTGCAAGACCTGCATGGCTTGCATCGATCACCGTGTCGTTGAGGCCGCCGATGCGCGCGACGATCGGCACGCAGCCGTAACGCAGGCCGTAAAGCTGGGTCAGGCCGCAGGGTTCGAAGCGGGATGGGATGATGATCGCATCGCAGCCGGCCTGCATGAGATGGGAGAGCGGTTCGTCATAGGCTGCAATCACGCCGATCCGGCCGGGATGGCGTAGCGCTGCCGCGTGAAATGCATCCTCCAGCACCTTGTCGCCGGAACCGAGAACGGCGAGCGTCGCGCCATGGGAGACGAGATCGTCCAACGTTTCGGCAAGAAGGTCCATGCCCTTCTGTTCGGTCAACCGTGAGACGACGCAGAACAGCGGCGCATCGTCGATGTCGAGCGCAAAGCGTTCCGCCACCCGCCGCTTGTTTTCCGCCCGTTCCTTGAGGGTCGATGCGGAATAGGTGCTGGCGAGAAGGGTATCTGTCTCAGGGTTCCAGACATCGGTATCTATGCCGTTGACGATGCCTGTCAGGTCTTCTGATCGGTGATGCAGCAGGCCTTCCAGACCCATGCCGTATTCAGGCGTGAGGATTTCCTCGGCATAAGACGGGCTTACGGTGGAGATTTCCCAGGCAGTCTGCAGACCGACCTTCAGGAAGCCGACCTTGCCGTAGTATTCCACGCCGTCGATCGAAAAGGCGTGCGGCGGTAATTCGAGT
The DNA here is from genome assembly GCF_017313375.1 of Agrobacterium sp. Ap1. Taxonomy (NCBI): domain Bacteria; kingdom Pseudomonadati; phylum Pseudomonadota; class Alphaproteobacteria; order Hyphomicrobiales; family Rhizobiaceae; genus Agrobacterium; species Agrobacterium sp. Ap1. Next base: position 273,808 of record NZ_JAFLMY010000001.1, on the reverse strand, counting down.
GCGGGGAAAATTTCGGCATCGAACACGCCCTGGAAAGCGATGTTGTGGACGGTGATGACGCTCGGCACTTCCGGCTCTTCCGCATAACGCATGTAGGCCGGCAAAAGAGCCGCCTGCCAGTCATGGACATGTACGAGATCCGGTCGCCAGCCGCCGAGATCACCCGTCAGCCCCTGCTGGGCGATGGTGGCGCCCGCCTTGGATAAGGCTGCAAAACGGCGCCAGTTGTCCGTATAATCCCTGCCGGTCATATCAAGATAGGGTCCGCCCTGCCGGTCGAACAGCTCGGGGCAGTCCAGGATCAGGAGGTCGAGACCCTTGTGTTCGATTTCGAGGATCCGGGCTTCTGCGCCGAGCAGATCGGGAAAGGTGCGGCGCAGGACGGCATTATCGACAATCCGCATCACGGCGGGGTAGCCCGGTATCAGCGTCTTGACGGAAATACCCCGCTTGCCGAGCGCGATCGGAAGCGCGCCAGCCACATCGGCCAGCCCGCCCGTCTTCACCAGAGGAAAGACTTCAGAAGCGACCGAGAGTACCTGCATCACAAATCCAACTTGTCGATCATCTTCTGGGTTATCAGGCAGATGCCGCTTTCGGTGCGGCGGAAACGCTTCGCATCGAGTTCCGGATCCTCGCCGACAACCAGTCCCTCGGGAATAGTTACCCCATGGTCGATGACAACATCACGAAGCTGGGCGCGGCGACCGATCCTGACATTCGGCAGCACGACCGCGCCTTCGAGCTTCGAATAGGAATTGGCGCGAACGCCGGTGAAGAGCAGGCTCTTGTTCAGCGATGAGCCGGAAATGATGCAGTCGCCGGAAATGACCGAGGACGTTGCCGAACCGCGACGATTTTCGTCGTCATGGACGAATTTCGCCGGTGCGGTGAGTTCCGCATAGGTCCAGATCGGCCATGACTTGTCGTAGAGGTCGAGGCCGGGAACGATTTCGGTCAGGTCGATATTGGCCTGCCAATAGGCATCGATCGTGCCGGCATCCCGCCAATAGGGTTCGCGCTCGTAGTCAGAGCGGACGCAGCTGTCGGCAAAACGGTGAGCGACGGCCTTACCGTGTTCGACGATATAGGGAATGATGTCCTTGCCGAAGTCGCGGCTTGAGCCGGTAACCTCCGCATCACGCTTCAAGGCGTCGATCAGGAACTTGGTGTGGAAGACGTAGATGCCCATCGAGGCGAGCGCGAAATCCGGCTTGCCGGGAATGCCTGGCGGATCGGCCGGCTTCTCGACGAAATCGATGATCTCGTCCTTCTCGTTGACATGCATGACACCGAAGCCGGTTGCTTCCATGCGCGGCACTTCCAGGCAGCCGACGGTGACGTCGGCGCCGGAATTGACGTGCTGCTGCAGCATCAATTCGTAGTCCATCTTGTAGACATGGTCGCCGGCGAGGATGACCATGTATTCGGTCGCATAACCCTCGATGATATCGATGTTCTGGTAGACCGCGTCGGCCGTGCCTTCATACCATTGCGTTTCCGAAACGCGCTGGGAGGCGGGCAGGATGTCGAAGCTCTCGTTGCGCTCGGGGCGGAAGAAGTTCCAGCCGCGCTGCATGTGGCGGATCAGCGAGTGGGCCTTGTACTGGGTGGCGACGCCGATGCGGCGGATGCCGGAATTCAGCGCGTTGGAGAGAGCAAAATCGATGATGCGGGCCTTGCCGCCGAAATAGACGGCGGGCTTGGCGCGCCGATCTGTCAGTTCCTTGAGGCGGCTGCCACGTCCGCCGGCCAGAACATAGGCCATGGCGTCGCGAGACAGAGGCTGGACACGTTGCTTGTCGTTCATTGTTCTCCTCCCCTATGCGTTGTTTTCGAGTTCCAGCATGATTGTCGCCAACGGTGGCAAAGTCACGTCCGCCCAGATGCTTCCTCCCGCATCCACGGCCTGAACCTTGCCGCCATTGCCCTTGCCGCTGCCGCCGTAGATCTCGGCGTCGGTATTCAGGACTTCCCGCCATTTACCGGCATGCGGCAGGGGAAGCCTGTAATTTGCGCGATAGACGGGCGTGAAATTGGTGATGACCGCGACCGGCTTTTCACCCGGCGCCATGCGCAGCCATGCGAAGACTGAATTGTCCGCATCGTCGACGATCAGCCAGCGAAAACCTTCGCCCTCGCAATCGCGGGCGTGCAGTGCGGGCTTGGAGCGGTAACAGAAATTGAGGTCCCGCACGAGGCGGCGCATGCCCTGATGCGGATGGTAGGCAAGCAGGTTCCAGTCGAGCGATTTGCTTTCGCTCCACTCTGCCCATTGGGCGAATTCCTGTCCCATGAAGAGCAGCTTCTTGCCCGGATAACCCCACATGAAGCCGTAATAGGCTCTGAGGTTGGCGAATTTCTGCCAGTCGTCACCGGCCATCTTGGCAATCAGCGAGCCTTTGCCGTGGACCACCTCATCATGGCTGAGCGGCAGCACGAAGTTTTCCGCGAAGGCGTAAACGAGGCCAAAGGTGATGGCGTTGTGATGGTGCTTGCGGTGGATCGGCTCGCGCGCGAGATAGCTCAGCGTGTCATGCATGAAGCCCATGTTCCACTTGAAGCCGAAACCAAGCCCACCTTCATGCACCGGCGCCGAGACCTTCGGCCAGGAGGTGCTTTCCTCGGCGATTGTCATCACACCCGGATGCGTGCCGTAGGAGAGTGAATTCATCTTCTGCAGGAAACGGACGGATTCGAGGTTCTCTCGCCCACCATATTCATTCGGAATCCATTCGCCTTCGCGGCGCGAATAATCGAGATAGAGCATCGAGGCGACGGCATCTACGCGCAGGCCGTCGAGATGGTATTTTTCCGCCCAGTAGAGTGCGTTGTTGATCAGGTAGGACAGAACCTCGACGCGACCAAAATTGTAGATCGCAGTGTTCCAGTCGGGGTGATAGCCCTGACGCGGATCGGCATGTTCATAAAGTGCGGTGCCGTCGAAATCGCGCAGACCGTGGGCGTCGGTCGGAAAATGCGCAGGCACCCAGTCGAGGATAACGCCGATGCCGACCTTGTGGCAGCCGTTGACGAAACGGGCAAAGCCTTCCGGCTCGCCGAAGCGGGCGGAGGGTGCATAAAGTCCCGTTGTCTGATAGCCCCATGACGGGTCATACGGATGTTCGGTGATCGGCAGAAACTCGATATGGGTGAAGCCCATGTCGACACAGTAAGGGATGAGGCGCGAGGCGAGTTCATCCCAGGAGAGGAACGATCCGTCGTCGCGGCGCTGCCATGATCCCGCATGCACTTCGTAGATGGTGATCGGCTGTCGGCGATGATCGGCCTTTTCCCAGAATTCCCGGTGAGCCTGATCTTCCCATACCTGGGCCAGTTCCGGGGATGTTACCGAGGCAGTCTTCGGTCGCATCTCGGCTCGCCGTGCAAACGGGTCTGCCTTCAAGGGCTGCAGCTTACCATCCTTGCCGATGATCTCGAATTTGTACGCGGCACCGGCACGAACATCGGGCGCAAAGATTTCCCAGATACCGGTATCCTGGCGCAGGCGCATCACATGCCGGCGGCCATCCCAGTTGTTGAATTCGCCAACGACAGAGACACGCCGGGCATTTGGTGCCCAGACAGCGAAATGAAAGCCCTCGACACCCTCATGCTTGAGCGGATGGGCGCCCATCTTGTCGAAGAGCCTCAAATGCGAGCCTTCGCGTAACAGATAGTCATCCATCGGGCCGAGAACCGGCCCGAAGGAGTAGGGATCGGTCACGGCCCATTCCACGTCACCGCGCTGGGCGCGGTAACGGATGGGCTGGAGTTGGCCCGCGTCGACGAGGCCTTCGAAATAACCCGCCTCATGACGGCAGGTCAGTTCGCCGAGTTCCGTGCCGCTGAGCGAGAGCACGGTCACCTCTTCGGCACCGGGAATGAAGCAACGGGCACGATATTTTTCGCCGAGCTTGTGAAGCCCAAGCACGGCGAAAGGATTTGCATGCCTACCTGCCAATATCGCCTCGATCTCGGACAACGGGATTTCTCCAGGAGCTCTCCCGTCATCGAGCGCACTCGGCGATTTTGTCATCAGGCTCTCCAGATTTCCGACGCGTACTGGCGGATTGTGCGGTCCGAGGAGAACCATCCCATCCGGGCGGTATTGCGAATTGTCTTTGAATACCAGGATTTAGGGTCTGACCAGATTTGGTCAACCGTGCGCTGTGCCGCAGCATAGGCATCGAAGTCGGCGGCGACCATGAACCAGTCATGGTTATAGATGCCGTCGATGAGTTCCTGGAAGCGCGAACGGTCGTCCGGGGAGAAGACGCCGGAAGCGATGGCGTTCAAGGCCTGCACCAGTTCGGGCGATTGCTCGATCACGGCACGAGGATTGTGCCCTTCCGAGCGCACCTTCGCCACTTCGTCGGCGGTCAGGCCGAAGATGACGATATTGTCGTCGCCGACATGTTCGCGCATTTCGACATTCGCGCCGTCGAGTGTGCCGATCGTCAGCGCGCCGTTCAGGGCAAATTTCATGTTGCCGGTGCCGGACGCTTCCATCCCGGCGGTCGAAATCTGCTCTGAAAGGTCGGCGGCGGGCACGATCGTTTCCGCCAGCGAGACATTGTAATTCGGCACGAAGACGACCTTGAGCAGGCCGCGCACCGAAGGGTCGTTATTGATCACACGGGCAACGTCGTTGGCCAGCTTGATGATAAGCTTGGCGTTGTGATAGCTCGGCGCCGCTTTGCCGGCGAAGAGTTTGACCCGCGGCACCCAGTCCAGTTCCGGATGGGAGCGGATCTGGTCATAAAGCGCGACGGCTTCGATGATGTTCAGAAGCTGGCGCTTGTATTCGTGGATGCGCTTGATCTGGATGTCGAACAGTGCCGACGGATCGAGCCTGATGCCCATGCGGCTGCCGACGAGGTTGGTGAGCGTCGCCTTGTTGGCCCGTTTGACCGCAGCAAACTTCTCCTGGAAGCTGGCATCGTCGGCGAACTTGTCGAGTTCGACCAGCGCTTCGGTATCGTCGAGGAACTTGTCGCCGATCGCATCGCGGATCAGCGAGGTGAGGCCGGGATTGCACTGCATCAGCCAGCGGCGAGGGGTGATGCCGTTGGTCTTGTTGTTGATGCGGGTCGGGTAAAGCGTGTGCAGGTCGGCAAAGACGGTGACCTTCATCAGGTCGGTATGCAGCGCCGAGACGCCGTTGATCGAATGGGAGCCGACAAAGGCGAGGTTGCCCATGCGCACCCGCCGTTCGCCGCCTTCGTCGATCAGCGAAATGGCGCGGACCTGCGTGTCGGAGAACCGCTTTTCCTTGCGGGCTTCGAGCAGGATCTTGGCGTTGATCGCGTAGACGATCTGCATGTGGCGCGGCAGAAGGCGCTCGAAGAGCGGCACCGGCCAGGTTTCCAGAGCTTCGGGCAGAAGGGTGTGGTTGGTGTAGGAGAAGGTCTGCCTGACGATTTCCCAGGAGACATCGAAATCCATGCCGTGGATGTCGACGAGAAGTCGCATCAGTTCGCCGATCGAGACGGCCGGATGCGTGTCGTTGAGCTGGATCGAAACCTTCTCGTGCAGGTTGGTGAAATCCGGATATTGCTGGAGATGGCGGCGCAGGATGTCCTGCAGCGATGCCGACGAGAAGAAGAATTCCTGGCGTAGGCGCAGTTCCTGCCCGGCCGGGTTTGCGTCGGCGGGATAGAGGACGCGGGTGAGCGATTCCGCCTTGTTGCTCTCGCGCAGCGCGCCGATATGGTCGCCGGCATTAAAGGCATCGAGCAGGATCGGGTCGATTGGCTGGGCCGACCAGAGCCGTAAGGTGTTGACGCGATTACCGCGCCAGCCGACGATTGGCGTGTCATAGGCCATGGCGATGACGCGTTCGGCCGGCTTCCACACGTAACGAGGCAAATCCTCGTAGCCGCCGATGGTTTCCACCGATCCGCCGAAGCCGATTTCGTAGGAGCTCTCGCGGCGTTCAAACTCCCAGGGGTTGCCGTGGGCAAGCCAGGTTTCGGGCAACTCGACCTGCCAGCCGTCGGCCATCTGCTGACGAAACAGGCCATGGATATAACGGATGCCGTAGCCATAGGCCGGAATATCGACCGTTGCCATACTCTCCATGAAACAGGCAGCAAGGCGGCCAAGGCCACCATTGCCGAGTGCGGCGTCCGGTTCCAGACCGGCAATCACCGACACGTCGACACCGAGAGAGGACAGCGCGTCGCGAATTTCCTGCATCAGGCCGAGATTGCTGACGGCATCGCGCATCAGGCGGCCGATCAGGAATTCCAGCGATAGGTAGTAGACGCGCTTCTGGCCTGTCCGGTAGGCCTGGCGCGTACTCTCCATCCATCTGTCGATAATTCTGTCCCGGACAACCAATATGGTTGCCGTCAGCCAGTCATGCGGCCTGGCCACCTTGGCGTCCTTGCCGATGCGGTAGGTCAGGCGCTCAATGATTTCTTCCGCCATGATTTCAGGGCGGGACGAGCGCGGGGCGGGATAGGGAATTTCGATGGGGGGAGTTGTGTTGTTCATATAGTCGCCAATTGTTCTCGGTTGAGCGGGTGGAGGAATGTCCGATTCAGTCGATATGGCAGAATGTTACCGGCACAGTTATGCATCGTTGTGAACGGCATGCAACGGCGGAATTGAAGATGGTTGCCGGAGGGTGACTGGAGCCCCTTGCGGTAGAACGCAAAAAGCCCCGCAAGGGGCGGGGCTTTGACTGAATTCTGATTGTGTCCAAATTTTCAATCGGCTCGCGGAGCGCGACTAATCATTGCGTGAGCAGTGTCTTGCTGGCGCTCGCTTCTTCACCAATCGCCTTGAAGGCGTTCAGCAGGTCGGACATGCTTTCTGCAGCATAATAGTAGCCCGCACCGCTTGAGCATTTATTGAGAAGGTTTTGGCCTCCCGTCGGCGCCATGAACGCGATCGAATAGATCTTGATTCCAGCAGCCTTGGCTGCTGTGCAAATCTGCAGCGTGTAGGTGTCGGAAGAAGAGTTGTTGTTTGAGCCGTCGGTCATGAAGACTATGTATTTTGTCAGCTTCGAGTTCCCAGCTGTGGTCTGAATTTTGGTTTCAGATCCACTGCCGGTTGTTGTGAGGTCCTCATACGCCTTTTTCATGGGAGCATATGACTCGGTGTTGCCGCCGGCAGACATCGTATTGATGACGTCGTTTCTGGTCTTGGTCGTTCCCCAAGCGAAGGCACTCGAGTCCTGAATGGAGCCACTCCAGGCAATTGCATTCGTGCGGACGTATTTTGACTTGGGGTCCGCCTTGTCGAGCTGATCCAAGAGCAAGTTCGAAGCAGTTTTGAGGGCTTCGATCTTTTTCACGTAGCAGGTAGCATTGTTTGAAACGAGTTTGCCGTTCGTGTTGTACTCGCTGCAGTTCTTCGCTGGCTGCACCTTTTCATTCGTGTTTGCCAGCATCGAGCCGGATTCGTCCAGCACAAGCGTCATGGACAATGCGCTTTTTGTCTCGCTGATACCGCTTGTCGTCGAACTGGTGGCACCGATCGGCGTCGAATACCGGCCGAAGACCGACATGAAGGGCGTCAATTTAAGCGTATAACCTGCGGCGATATTGATATCGTAGCGCTTCCCATCGGACGTTGCTGTCGTCGTGATCGTCGTTGTCACCGACTTTGCGATGTCGTTTGCGACTTCGGAGGTTACGGAGTTGGCCATCTGACCTTTGATGAAATCCAAAGCCAGTTTTTTGGCTCCGTCCTCCGTGGCCGATTCATTCTGAGCCAGATAGGTGGCTACTGCGAGCGATGCCGCATCGCTTGCTTCCTGTAGATCACGCTTTGAAAGCAGCATGTTTGAAACGTCTACCGCTAGCCCTGCTGCGCCCACCAGTACCGGCAGCACGATTGCGGTTATGATGCCGAAGTTGCCGCTCCGATCAGCTGACAGTCGCTTAAGCATGGACATGGTTTGGTCGCCCCGATCTATGTTTGCGCCATACAAACACTAGCGGCCCTTAATTACTGAGGAAGTCGCATAGAATTGCGTAAGGAAAACTCTCGCATTTTAGTGATCAGCCAGAATCAGCACCAAAACGGGTCTATTTGACCGGAATTACGTCAACGGCCTGATCAGCCTTCTGATTTCCGTAACCTTTAAGCACTCCGATGACCGGTGCGACATCGGAATAATCACGTCCGTAACCGACGACGATGTGGTCGCTGCCGGCTGGAATATTGTTGGTCGGGTCGAGTTCGACATAACCCAGTGCATCGCCGCACCAGACGCGTACCCAGGCATGCATGGCGTCGGCCCCTTCAAGCCGTTCCTTGCCTGGCGGCGGGATGGTACGCAGGAAGCCGGAGACGTACCCGGCCGGTATACCGAGGCTGCGCAGCGCAACGATCATCACGTGGGAGAAATCCTGGCAGACGCCGCGTTTCAGCTTGAAGGCTTCCTTTGGCGTGGTGTCGACCGTCGTTGCCTCGGCATCGTATTTGAAATCCTTATGGATGCGGGTGCAGAGTGCGGCGGCGATCTCGCGCACCGTCTGTCCAGGTTTCACTGCTTCGCGTGCGTAAGCCGCAATTGCCGGTTCCTCCGGCAGTCTGGGGCTGGAGCCGGTAAAATGATGCGGCGAGGACGGGTCGACGGACCAGACTTCGGCCAGTTCCGTGCGCAATACGTCGAGCGTCGGGGAAAGATCCGCCTGCATGGTCGGCGCCTCTACCATGACACGGGCCTGCATGCGGATGTCCAGTCGGTCATGTGGGGCGCGGACTAGAACCGAAGTCGCCTGCTGGCCGAAGAAATCGATGAAGGTGACCCTTTCGTCGGTTGCCGGCGAGACGGTGACCGAGCCTGCGATCAGGCGCTGGCGATCTGGCAGCGACAGCGGCAGAAGCCGGATGACATGGCGAGCACCGGAGGCCGGCACATCATAGGCATAACCCATGTGCAGAGAGAGGTCGTAGAGCATTCGTCGTTCCTCCCCTTCAACTCAACTGCAATAGGTCCGGCCGAGAAGATCGGAGAGGTTCTCCAGATCCTTTTCCAGCCTGCGATAGACATCCTCGTTCATCGTCTCCGGTGTCATCACCGCCAGCCCGGAATGAAGGCGCATGGCCTCGCGATAGAAGGGCGACATCTGGCCATTTTCGAAGGCGTTGGGCAGTTTTTCCACTTCGGTGCGGATCTCGTTCAGCTGGAACAGGATCGAGCGCGGGTTGAGCGGATCGAGCGCGAGCAGATCGTTGACCGTGAGACGCGCCGTGTTGACGTTGTAGCGGCGGCGGTGGGTCATGACGCTGTCGCCAATCTCCAGCAGCATGTCGAGCGAACCGTCGGGCGCATCCGGGCCGGAAAGATGGGCCAACATGCGCGTCATGTGCAGGCCGCGCTCCAGGTGGCGGCCGATGGACAGGAAGCGCCATCCGGTGAAGCGATACATGTTTTCATGCACGAGACCGGCAAAACCGGCGAGCTTGCGCAGAAGAATGGTTGCGGCGTGAGCTGCGTCATCACCCGGTTGAGCCGCTTCATGGAAGCGCTTGGCGGTCTTGGCCAGATCGGTCAGCGCCAGCCAGCCATCCGGCGAGAAACGGTCGCGGATATTGCTGGCGGAATAGATGGCGCTGTTGATGTTGGCAAGCAGCGGTTCCGGCACGGCCTTGACCATGTCCATATCGACCGACTTCAGATAGCGGGTTACATCGGCAAGCAGAGGCGCGTTCGGATCCGCCGATTCCGCGTAACGCAGATGCCAGGAGCGCAATATGCGCAATGCGCCTTCGGCCCGTTCGATATAGCGGCCGAGCCAATAGAGGTTATCGGCGGCCCGGCTCGGCAGCGAGCCCGGCATGTTGCGGGTAAAACTCTCTTCCGGTGGCAGCAGCGTCGATTTCGATACCGGCTTGTCGGAGACGATCCAGACATCGGCTGCCGCACCACCCGACTGCATGGCGATCGCGGCGACATCGTCACCGGTGCCGATACGGGCAAAGCCGCCGGGCATGATTTCCCAGCCGTTTTCGGTGCGGGCTGCGAAGACGCGCAGCGACATCGGCCGCGGCGTCAGCTTGCCGTCGACCCAGGTCGGCGTCGTCGACAGGGTCACGACTTCCTGGCCGACGAGTTTCCCGCCTTCGCTGGCCAGCCAGTCGCCGACCGCGTCCTTCGCGGTTTCGCGCAGCGACGAGCCGAGTACGGACTGGCTGTTGTCGTCAAAGAAGGGCAAGCGCGAATAGGCAGGGCCGATCACCATGCGCTCGATATTCTTCGCCACATGCTCACGCTCGGATGGCTGGCCGCACCACCATGTGGCGATCGACGGCAGGATCGGGTCTTCGCCGAGCAGGCGACGGCAGATGGTCGGCGCGAAGGCGAGAAGCGCACGGGTTTCCAGAATGCCTGAGCCGAGAGCGTTGACCAGGGTCAGCGAGCCGGAGCGCAGTGCCTGCACCATGCCCGGCGTACCGATATGCGAATTCTGGTCGAGCTCCAGCGGATCGGCATAGGAGGCATCGAGGCGGCGCCAGAGCACGCCGACCGGTTTGAGGCCGGCGACGGTGCGAACCATGACGCGGTTGTTGACGACGGTCAGATCCTCGCCTTCGAGCAGCATGAAGCCGAGATAGCGGGCGATATAGGCGTGTTCGAAATAGGTCTCGTTGGCCGGGCCGGGGGAGAGAACGGCGATCCGGTCATCCGGGTGTTGCTTGCGCGACTGCAGCGCATCACGGAAGGCGCCGAAGAAGGAAGCGAGGCGATGGACGTGGGTCTCGCCATAGATGTCGGAGAACGCACGGGTGGTGGCGACGCGATTTTCCAGCGCGAAGCCAGCGCCGGACGGAGCCTGGGTACGGTCTGCCAGAACCCACCAGTTGCCATCCGGGCCGCGGCCGATCTCGAAGGAGCAGAAATGCAGGTAATGGCCGCCGACCGGCTTTACGCCAACGAGCGGACGCAGGAATTCGGGATTGGCGGCAATCAGTTGCGGTGGCAGAAAACCCTCTTGCACCAGCCGGTTTTCACCATAAATATCGGCAATCATCGCCTCGAGCAAATCGGCGCGCTGCTGCAGACCGCGGGAAATATTCTGCCACTCGTCTTCCTGGATCAGGACCGGGATATGCGAGAGAGGCCAGTTACGTTCGCCGTTGCCGCCCGGGCCTGTGCCGCCATAGGTGCGGTAGAAAACGCCAGCATCGCGCAGATAACGGTCGGCACGGGCGAAACGCTCATAAAGATCGCCTTCCGACAGGCGGCTCAGATGTGCGATCAGGTTCTGCCAGACGGGCTTGATTTCGCCGTGGGCGTCGAGCATCTCGTCGGCCACGCCGGGGAGCGCGGCATAACCGAGGATCGGATCGTGTTCGATCTCCTCATCCATGCGTCGTTCGCTCGCCGTGCCAGTCGTCAAATCGCGTCATACTCCTTGCGGCCGGCGGAGATCGAGCGTCAGGGGGAATTCGGGCGAAGGCGTCTCCGGCATCAAAGGATAAAATCCTGCCGTGTGACCCCAGGGCTCGAACCGCGCCAGACGCCGCGCTTCCGCCTCGTTGCCGTTCACCGGGAAGGTCTCATAATTGCGGCCGCCCGGATGCGCAACATGATATCTGCAGCCGCCAATCGCGCGGCCAGACCATGTATCATAAATGTCGAATGTGAGCGGTGTATTAACCGGCAATACGGGGTGCAGGCCGGACCTCGGCTGCCATGCCTTGAAACGCACGCCTGCGACCGAGACTCCAGACTGGGCGGTTTCTCTCAAAGGTACCGCGCGGCCGTTGCAGCTCACGGTGTAGCGAGACGGATTGGAGGTTTCGAGCCTGACCTGCAGGCGCTCGACGGATGAGTCGACGTAACGGACTGTGCCGCCGATAGCGCCCTGTTCGCCCATGACATGCCAGGGTTCAAGCGCCTGCCTGAGTTCCAGCTTGGCACCTTCGTATTCCACCTCGCCGAAGAAGGGGAAGCGGAATTCCAGCTGCGCCTCGAACCATTCGGGCCTGAGGTCAAAACCGTTTTCGCGCAGGTCCTGCAGCACATCCATGAAATCGGCCCAGATGTAGTGGCCAAGCATGAAGCGGTCCGCGAGCGCCGTGCCCCAGCGGGTAAACTTGCCCTGCAAAGGGTTCTTCCAGAAACGAGCGATCAGCGCTCGGACGAGAAGCTGCTGGGCAAGCGACATGCGGGCGTTCGGCGGCATCTCGAAACCGCGGAACTCGACAAGGCCGAGACGGCCGGTCGGGCCATCGGGTGAAAACAGCTTGTCGATGCAGATTTCCGAACGATGGGTGTTGCCGGTGACGTCGGTCAGCAGGTTGCGGAACAGACGGTCGACCAGCCATGGCAGCGGCGGTACGCCTTGACCGGGAGCGGGAACCTGCGCCAGCGCAATCTCCAGCTCGTAAAGACTATCGTGTCGGGCTTCGTCGATCCGCGGTGCCTGCGAAGTCGGGCCGATGAAGAGGCCGGAGAAGAGATAGGACAGCGACGGGTGGCGCTGCCAGTGCAGGACCAGGCTCTTCAAAAGGTCGGGGCGGCGCAGGAACGGGCTGTCATTCGGATTGGCGCCGCCGACCACGACATGGTTGCCGCCGCCGGTGCCGGTGTGGCGGCCGTCGATCATGAACTTGTCGGCGCCGAGGCGGCTCTGGCGAGCCTCCTCATAGATCGCGGTGGTGATGTCTACGGTCTCCTTCCAGCTTGAGGCCGGATGGATGTTCACCTCGATGACGCCGGGATCGGGGGCGACGCGGATGACGTTGATGCGCTCGTCATGCGGCGGTGCGTAGCCCTCGATATGGACCGGCAGGGTCAGCCTGGCGGCGGCATTTTCGGCGGCTGCAATCAGTTCGAGATAGTCCTCGATCTTCTCGACAGGCGGCATGAAGACACAAAGCCGTCCATCGCGCGGCTCGACGGAAATTGCCGTGCGGACCGCGCCGCCAATCTCACCCAGTGTCTGCTCGATACGGCCAAGATTGGTCGGGTCGCCCGCCTTGAAGGAGGATTCCGGCATGGCCCGACCTTGCGATGGATGCCCGGCGGGTACGAACGTATCCGGCAATGCGCCGCGTGGGATCGACGGGTCGGCCTCATGAATATAGGGAAACTGGGATGGCGGAATATAGGGCAGGGTGCCGAGCGGCAGGCGATAACCGACCGGGCTGTCGCCGGGAACAAGGAAGATGCGGCCTCGGCGGGTGCGCCATTTTTCGCTGATCCAGCGACGACTGACAGGCGCCCCGCTAGCCTGTGCATTCCATGCCTGAACGGGCAGAACGTGGCCGGTGGGTTTGGTCAGGCCGCGTTCGAAGACACGGGCAATGCGATTGCGCTCTTCCGGATCCTTGAGCTTCGAATTGGACGGGTCGACATTGTCGGGCAGCGAGCCTTCCTTGATGATCCACTCCGCCGGGTCTTCATAGGCCGGCACCACCATTTCGGCTGCGATGCCGAGTTCGCCGGCCAATGCCGTCAGAAACTTTTCTGAATCATCCTCGCCGGCGCCATGGTCGCCGCCTTCCTGTGCCACGAGGTTCGGGTCATTCCAGATCGGCTTGCCGTCCTTGCGCCAGTAGAGCGAGAAGGTCCAGCGGGGAAGGCTTTCGCCGGGATACCACTTGCCCTGGCCATAATGGAGAAAGCCGCCGGGGGCGAATTTTTCGCGCAGGCGTCGGATCAGGATGTCGGCCTTTTCGCGCTTGGTCGGGCCGACGGCATCCGTGTTCCATTCCTCCGACTCGAAATCGTCGATGGAAACGAAGGTCGGCTCGCCGCCCATGGTGAGGCGGACGTCCTGTGATGACAGGACGCGGTCTACCTGTTCTCCGAGATCGTTCAGCGCGTCCCAACTTTCGTCGGAAAACGGCTTGGTGATGCGCGGGTGTTCGGCGACGCGGGTGACGTTCATAGCGAAGTCGAACGAGGTGTTCGCTTCACCGAAGTAGCCGCCGGAAATCGGCGCGGCGTTACGGTAATTGGGCGTTGCGGCCAGCGGAATATGGCTTTCGCCGGTCAGAAGACCGGAGGTCGGATCGAGGCCGACCCAGCCCGCGCCGGGCAGATAGACTTCGCACCAGGCGTGAAGGTCGGTGAAATCCACCTCGGTGCCGGAGGGGCCGTCGAGTGCTTTCAGGTCCGGGGTGAGTTGAATGAGGTAGCCCGAGACGAAACGTGTGGCGAAGCCGAGATTGCGCAGAATCTGGACGAGCAGCCAGCTCGTGTCGCGGCAGGAGCCGAGTGCTGCCGTCAGCGTTTCCTCCGGCGTCTGGACGCCGGGTTCCATGCGGATGACGTAACTGATGGCCTGCTGCAGGCGCGCATTGATGCCGACGATCATGTCGACCGTTGGCTGGTCCGGCGACATGTCGAAATGCTTCAGATATTCGACCAGGGCAGGGCCGGGCGGCTCGGGGATCATGTAGATCGAGAGGTCCTCGATCAGGTCTTCAGGATATTTGAACGGCCATCTGGTGGCCTCTTCCTCGACGAAAAAATCGAAGGGGTTGTAGACCGTCATGTCGGCGACAAGATCGACCTCGATCTTGAATTCCGTTACCGGGTCCGGGAAAACGAACCGCGCGAGATAGTTGCCGTAGGGATCCTGCTGCAGGTTTACAAAATGGTTTTCCGGCGTGACCTTCAGCGAATGCGACAGCACTTTCGTGCGCGAATGGGCGGCGGGTTTCAGGCGGATGATCTGGGGTCCGAGGCGGACGGGCTTGTCGTATTTGTAATGGGTGAGATGATAGATGCTTGCCTTGATCGACATGCTGTCCCTTCGAATGCCCTTATCCGGGCGCTCCCGTTTTCCCCTTTCGGGGCGTTCCCGCGGATGCTGTTTTTCGACCTCGTTCAGCGGGCCGGTGCATCACTATTGCAACTAAGTTTGTGCAATGCAGAAGAAGAAAGCAAGGACGATTGCGCGGTTATCGCTCGGACGGAATAGGGCGAGCTCGATTTATTGCATGGCGTTCTTCCGAATCGTTACTACAATTCCCGATATAAGGTGATGACAATCGGAAACCGAAGGTGAAGCCTCTTCGCCTGTACAACCCTTTACCGCGTGGTAAGTCTGCAGGAAGCATAGAGTCATGACATTGCGAGAGGAGACAGTCGCAGATGTCTAAAGCGGCCGCAGCAGCATCCGAACCTTACGAACTTCCGCTTTCCGGCCAACTTCGCATGATGATCGGGGCATTCTGGGCGTCACCGGTGCGTCGTCATCTTCTTCTGCTGGCGGCCGCGTTGCTGATCATCATTATTGCCACAACCTATGCGACCTATCGCCTGAACGAGTGGAACGGGCCCTTCTACGACTCGTTGGAACGGCGTGATATGGCCGGGTTCCTTCAGCAGCTCGGCGTATTCGCCATTATTGCGATTTCACTCACATTGCTCAATGTCATCCAGACATGGCTCAACCAGACCACTGCGCTGAAAATGCGCGAGGGGTTGGCGCGTGATCTTGCCAATGTCTGGCTGACGCCTGGGCGGGCGCTGAAGCTTGCGGGTGCGGGATCGATCGCCAACAATCCTGACCAGCGATTGCACGAAGATACCCGCATCCTGGCAGAGAACACCACGGCGCTGGCTATCGGTCTGGTCAATTCAACCATCCTGCTCGGTAGCTTCATCGGCGTGCTCTGGGCAATCTCGACGGATTTCGGCTTCAATATCGCCGGTCATCACGTCGTCATTCCCGGTTACATGCTCTGGGCAACCATCCTTTATGCGCTGACCGGTTCAGTACTCAGCAATGTCGTCGGCAGCATGCTGGCAAGGCTCAATGCCGATCGTTATGCCCGCGAGGCGGATCTTCGTTCCGCGCTGGTCCGTGCCAATGAGAACCTGAAGCCGATCACGCTTGCCCGGGGCGAGCCGAGCGAGCTTGCCCGGGTGCAGGATGCGATCGGCGGCGTGCTCGGCATGCTGCGCAAGCTTGCCTGGGCGCTGACCAATCTCACATGGGTCTCGTCCGGTTTCGGTTGGCTGGCGCTTGTGGCGCCGATCATCATTGCTTCGCCGATGTATTTTTCCGGCGAACTGACATTCGGCGGTTTGATGATGGCGGTTGGGGCGTTTAACCAGGTGAATACGGCCTTGCGCTGGTACGTGCAGAATTTCAGCGTCATCGCCGACTGGCGGGCCACACTCGCCCGCGTTTCCTTCTTCCGCAATGCGTTGCTGATGGCCGATACACCTGCAAAGGAGGGCGAAGTCATCAACTACCAGCATGGCGTAGAAGGCGATGGGGTTTCTGTGACGGGTGTCGAGGTTTATGGCGAGCCGGACAAGGCAGCCGACGGGCACGGCATCAAACTGAAAGAAAATGGGTTCACGGTCGAACCCGGAGAGCGAGTGATGGTCAATGGAGATCCGGGTACGGATCGCCATCTATTCTTCCAGGCGCTGGCCGGGATATGGCCCTGGGGTAAAGGCGAAATCCGGCTGCCGCAGGCAGAAAGGATGATCCTCATGCCCCAGGAAGGCTATCTGCCGACTGCGAAGCTGCGTGAGGTCATTACCTACCCATCAGGTATTCCCGATGTTACCGACGAGGCGTTGAAGGCTGCTCTGCTGCAAGTGGGCCTCGATCGTTATGTCGGACAACTGGACAAGGTAGAGCGCTGGGATCGGGTCCTCGACAAGGAGGAGGAGGCGGCGTTGCAAGTGGCGAATGCCGTTCTGCGCAAACCGGACTGGCTCGTCATGGACGACGTCCTGGAAGGGTTGGAGCCGGAGGTGCGCGTGCAACTGATCGGTGTTCTCGAAGGCCTTGAAGGCACGACCCTCATCTATGTCGGTCGCTCGGAAGACTTCGCCAATCGGTTCAAGCCGAAGATCTACCATGTTGCGCCGCTTCATCCGAACGGGGGGAATGGAAATGTGCTAGACAGCGCCCCAAACGACGGTGAAACTGCATGAATAATCACTCCTCGCTCGCCAAAAACGGACAGGCCAAGACTGGACAATGTATCGTCTGCGGCCGAACCTTTCCGCTGTCCAAGCTGCACAAGGCCGGCAGTCTCAGGCCGCATCTCTACGAGATGATTGCCGAGGAGGTTAAAGACTGCGCTCCCACCAGTCTGATCTGCGACGAGGATCTTGCGCGCTTTCGGCGCCGCTATGTCGAGCAGCTTCTGGAAGAGGAGCGTGGCGAGCTTTCCGATCTCGACCGACATGTTCTGGACAGTTTCGAGAAGGGCACGCTGACGGTGCAAACGGACTCTGCCGCGGCAGCGGACAGGAAGTCCAGCTTCGGGGAGCGTGTTGCCGACAAGGTGGCGTCCTTCGGCGGTTCGTGGACTTTCATCCTGTCCTTTATCGCCGTTCTGGTGATCTGGATGGCGATGAATGTTGTCGGCGTTTTTGCCAGGCCCTTCGACCCGTATCCGTTCATTCTTCTCAATCTCGTTCTCTCCTGCCTTGCCGCTCTGCAGGCGCCGGTCATCATGATGAGCCAGAAGCGGCAGGAGGAGAAAGACAGGCTTCGTGCCGAAAACGACTACATGATCAATCTGCGCGCCGAACTTGAAATCCGGCAATTGCACGAGAAGATCGACCACCAGATGGCCAAGCAATGGGAACGGCTAGCGGAGTTGCAGCAGATCCAGATCGAACTTCTGGAAAAGCGCGACGACCCGAGACATGGATGAACCTCTAATTCGGTGTCTGTGGGATGCGACCGGCGTTCGGCCGGCGCAGGTTGAAGAGGTTGCCGGTCAGGATAAGTGCCGCGCCGACCGCCATTAGGGCGTCTACCCCTTCGGAATACATGAAATAGCCAATTACGGCCGAGAGCGGCACGCGCAGATAGTCCATCGGCATCGCCACCGTCGCATCGGCGTGGGAAAGCGCCTTGGCCAGGCAGAAATGTGCGAAAGTTCCGGTAAATGCGATGATGAAGATCCACGGCCAGACACCGGCTGACGGCCAGGTCCAGACGCGCAGCGCCGGGATGAGGCCGATGATCGACTGGATGATCAGCATCCAGAAGATGATCTTCGTGGCACTGTCCGTTCGCGTCAGGAACTTCGTTGCGATGAACGAGACGGCAAAGAAGAAGGCCGCACCCAGCACGACCAGATGACCGGGATCAAGCGGCACCGCGCCCGGCTTGATGATCAGCAGCACGCCGACGAGGCCGAAGCCGATTGCAACGCATTTGCGCCAGGTCAGGCGTTCGCCCAAGAACGCCGCTGCCATCAGCGCCGCCCAGATCGGTGCGGTGAATTCGATGGCGATCACCTGAGCCAGCGGGATCATGGTGATCCCTATCAACCAGGTGAACTGGCCGACATAATGGGCGATGTTACGGGCGATATGAGCCGGCAGGATGCGTGTGCGCATGGCCTTGAAGCCGCCCTCACGATACACGAACGGGAGAAGCATGACGAAGGCGATGACCGAACGCATTTCCATCGCCTGGAAAACGTCGATCTCACGCGTGACCTCTCGCCCGGAAACCGCCATGAGCAGGAAGAGGGCAATTGATGCCATCATCCATCCGGCTGCCTTTGCGATCGATTGTGTATTCTCCACCCGTATTCCTCCTGCGGCATGCTCGTTCCGGCAATGCCCTATAGGGTTTCAGTGGCTAATGGAAATGGCCTTTTCGCCACAGAGGAAGGCATCGTTCGAGGGCGGAGGAAACTCCTACGCCGAAAGCCGTCGCAGCTGCGAACCGATGATGGCGACAAATATCTCAGGTTTGCCGAGTGCCCGTGCTGAAAGCATCGCGCCATGGACGCATGCCATGAGTATCTGCGCTTCTTCCTCCGGCGTTCCGCTCAATCTGAACTGTCCCTGCTCAGTGCCGGCCTTCAGGACGGAGGTCAGCCAATGGCCCAGATTTTCGAAATGCCGTCTGACATGCAAGGCGACCTCTTCCGGCAAAAGCTCCATTTCGCTTGCCAGCATCGCGCAAACGCAGAAAGGCTCCGAAGCTTCGACGATGCAGGATCGCCAGTGTTGGAAATAAGCCTGTAATTGGTCGGCCGGGTTTGGGAGATTGGCGGAAACAGCATTCAGGCCATCTTCCGCCTGTTTTGCATATCGTTGCAGCAGGACGGACGCGAGATGCGCCTTGGTAGGAAAATGGTGATGAATGCTCGCCTTGCGAATACCGACCGCGGTTGAAATATCGGCATAGCTGAAGCCGTTATAGCCGCCGGCCACGATCAGCGCCTGCGCTGTGTCGAGAATTTTTTCCGAAGTCGTCTGTTCCATAAAGCTGCCTACCTCCCAGTCGGAAGGCCGTCAAGAATTGCGGGCTGCTATGCTCGCAAAGTTGTGAGGGCCGGTTCGGATTGACTCTTTTCAATCTATCTACCTATTAGTAGGTAGGCAGTAAATTAGGATCTTACCGTGTCTGTTCAATCCCCCACGCAGTCGAGCTGGCTGCGATCCTATTATTTCGTACGCGCGCTCTTTTCGATCGCGTGGATTGGCGCTGCAGTTCTGGCTCAAGGCCAGATCGCGGCGGCATCGCTGCTACTGGTGATTTACCCGGCCTGGGATGCGATCGCCAATCTTGCCGATGCCCGCGCCAATGGCGGGCTTGCGGCCAACCGGTCGCAAATGCTGAATGTCGTTGCCAGCAGCATCATGACGGTGGTGGTCATCTTCGCGGTGATGAAGAGCAGTTATGCCGTACTTGCAGTCTTCGGCCTCTGGGCAATCCTGTCCGGGCTGCTGCAGCTTTATACCGGTGTGCGGCGCTGGCGGATTGCCGGGGCCCAATGGGTGATGATCCTCAGCGGCGCACAATCCACGCTCGCAGGCGGGTTTATGATCAGCCGTTCGGTGGCCGATGCCGTGCCGACCATTCTCGATATCGTCCCTTATGTCGGCTTCGGCGCCTTCTACTTCCTGCTGTCCGGCCTGTGGCTGACCGTAGCAGCCTACAGGCAGGCAAAGGCCTAACGCCACATGCCACGCATGCGGGCCGTGACGTCTATTCGCACCTGTTGACGATGCTGCCGTTCGGCATCCGACATGGGGGCGACCACCGGCCAGGCGGAGGTTTCGAAGAACTGCAGCAGTGTTGCCGGAATGAAGCGGGTGCGGGCGGCATAGACATGCCGGTCGCCCTGCGAATGCTGTCCATGAACGAAGAAGCGCTGCGGTGTGATGACGTGGAGATGATCCTTGGCGCGGGTCATCGCCACGTAAAGCAGGCGGCGTTCCTCCTCGATCTCGGCCGTCGATCCGACGCCGAGATCGGATGGGATGCAACCGTCGACGCAGTTCAGCAGGAAGACCGAGCGCCATTCCTGTCCTTTGGCCGAGTGAATGGTCGAGAGGATCATGTAATCCTCATCGAGCAGCGGCACACCAGCCTGATCGCTGGTCGCATCCGGCGGATCAAGCGTCAGTTCGGTGAGGAACCGTTCGCGCGAGGCGTAACCCGAGGCGATCTGTTCGAGTTGCAGAAGGTCCGCCTTGCGGGTCTCCGCATCTTCATGGACGCGTTCGAGATGCGGCTGGTACCATTCGCGCGCCGTGCCGATTTCCGCCGGCCAGCCTTCGTTTTTGCGGATGGCGGTCAGCATTTCGATGAAGGCAGGCCAGTCTGCTCCGGAACGGGGCGGGGCGGGGATTTCCTGCAGGGCCGCGAGCGGCTCCGGATCGGTCGCGATTGCATCGAGGATCTTGCCGGCAGTTTGCGGACCGATGCCGGGGATGAGCTGCATCAGCCGGAAACCGGCAACGCGGTCGCGCGGGTTCTGGGCGAAACGCAGCGCCGCCAGCATGTCCTTCACATGGGCGCTGTCCAAAAACTTCAAGCCGCCGAATTTGACGAAGGGAATGTTGCGGCGGGTGAGTTCCACTTCCAGCGGGCCGGAATGGTGCGAGGCGCGAAACAGCACGGCCTGCTGTTTGAGCGTCATGCCGGTCTCGCGGTTTTCCAGCACCTTTTCGACAATGTAATTGGCCTGCTCCGTCTCGTCCTTGACGGCAACGAGGCGAGGGCGCTCTTCCGACTGGCGGTCGGTCCAGAGGTTCTTGGTAAAGCGTTCGCGCGCAAGCTCGATCACGCCGTTTGCCGCAGCAAGGATAGTGTTCGTCGACCGATAATTGCGGTCCAGCGTGACGATATTGGCCGGCGGATCGAATGTATTGGGGAAGTCGAGAATGTTGCGGATCGTCGCGGCGCGGAAGGAATAGATGGACTGCGCATCATCACCGACGACGGTCAGGCCGCGGCCGCCGGGTTTCAGGCCCATCAGGATCGAGGATTGCAGCCGGTTAGTATCCTGATATTCATCGACCATGACGTGGTCGAAGCGGGCGCCAACATCCTCGGCGATAGACGGTTCGCTCATCATCTGCGCCCAGTAGAGCAGCAGGTCGTCGTAATCGAGGACGTTCTGGGTCTGCTTGGCTTCCACATAGGATGCGAAGAGTTCGCGCAGCTGTTTTTCCCAGGCCTGGCACCATGGGAACGAGGTTTTCAGTACTTCGTCGAGCGGTGTTTCGGAATTGACCGCACGGGAGTAGATGGCGAGGCAGGTGCCCTTGGTCGGGAACCGGCTTTCCATCTTGGAGAAACCCAGCTCGTGGCGCACGAGGTTCATCAGGTCGGCGGAATCTTCCCGGTCGTGAATGGTGAAATCCGGGTCGAGGCCGATCTGGTAGGCATAGATGCGCAACAAGCGCGAGCCGATGCCGTGAAACGTGCCGGCCCAGGCGAGCGCATCGGACATGATGCCGCCATTCGCGCCCATAACCTGCTTGCAGATGCGTTCGACACGGCGGCCCATTTCGGTGGCCGCGCGGCGGGAAAAGGTCATCAGCAGAATGCGGCGCGGATCGGCGCCCGAGACGATCAGGTGGGCAACGCGATGTGCGAGCGTGTTGGTCTTGCCTGAGCCGGCACCGGCGATCACCAGAAGCGGACCGGCAGGACCGCCATTCGGGACGTCCGAACCATGCTCGACCGCACGGCGCTGGGCGTCATTCAGTTTTTCCAGATAGGCGACCGACATCAAATTCCGCACGTTGTTCCCGATGTGTTCGTTAGCTGTAACTGATTCGCTCGGGAACAGGCATATGGTGCTGTGGAGAGAGGAGGTAGTGGTGAAGGCAGGATTGGGATGAGCGGCGTTCAGGTGTCTGTCAGGGTCAAGGCGCAATCGGGGCCGGCATCGATCAGACCAGGGACGCACCGCTACAAGCCAGTTTGTTTTTTCACCAGCCAACCTTCATTCCGCTAGATTTTTTTAGCTGATCGAGATGTTTCGATCGGATGTTTATCTTTTTGTTTTTATTGTTTTAATAGTGATTTGTTGTGTCGATTTCTCTGGATTAAACTTGACCAGCCTTGTCCTGTTTGGATATGAGAACACCGTGAGTTTTCCACGGAGGCGATCTTGAAAACTTCTTCTTTCCTGGCAGGCGTAGCGCCCGCCTTTTCCGTTTTTGCTATTTCCGTCCTGTCTCTTTCGTCGCCGGCATCAGCCCAGGTGGCTGACAGCCTCACCATTTACAACGCCCAGCACGAAGGGCTGACCAAGGAATGGGTGGACGCCTTTACCGAAGAGACTGGTATCGTCGTGACCGTTCGCAATGGTGGCGACATGGAAATCGCCAACCAGATCGTACAGGAGGGGGCAAACTCTCCGGCAGACGTATTCCTCACCGAGAACTCGCCGGCGATGGCGCTGGTGGATGGCAAGGGCCTGTTCGAGCCAATCGACAAGGCCACGCTCGATCAGGTGCCGGAACAGTTTCGCCCGGCGAATGGCCATTGGACGGGCATTGCCGCTCGCTCCACGGTCTTTGCCTACGACAAGACGAAGCTTTCCGAAGACAAGCTGCCGAAATCGCTGCTGGATCTGGCCAAGCCTGAATGGAAGGGTCGTTGGGCAGCATCTCCGTCGGGTGCCGATTTCCAGGCGATCGTCGGTGCCCTGCTGCAGTTGAAGGGCGAAGAAGCGACTGCGGCATGGCTGAAGGGCATGAAGGAAAACTTCACCTCCATCCGCGGCAACTCGACGGCGATGAAGGCGGTCAATGCCGGCCAAATCGAAGGCGCGGTGATCTATCACTATTATTATTTCAGTGACCAGGCGAAGACCGGCGAGAACAGCAAGAACGTCTCGCTGCACTATTTCAAGAACCAGGATCCGGGCGCTTTCGTCTCGATTTCGGGCGGTGGCATTCTCGCATCCTCCAAGCACAAGCAGCAGGCGCAGGCTTTCCTCAAATGGGTTGCCGGCAAGGGCGGCCAGAAGATCCTGCGTGACGGCACCTCGTTCGAATATGCCGTCGACAAGGACGAAGCCTCCAACACGGCGCTTGTGCCGCTCGCCGACTTGCAGGCGCCCAAGGTCGAGCCGACCGAGCTTAACAATGCCAAGGTTACCGACATGCTGACGGCCGCCGGCATTCTCTAAGAGCTGGTGCCTTTCCTGAGCCTATAATTCCAGTTAAAGGGAGAGGTCGCAGATGCATCTGCGACCTCTCGTCATATTCAGGTAATCCATGACGTCTTTCGCCGACAGCAAGCCGCTTTCCATGCCACTTCCCCGTCTCCAGTCGGGAAAGCGCGGAACGTTTGTTTTGGCCGTCATCATCGCGTTTCTGGCGCTGCTGCCGCTCGGTTTCGTTTTCTGGGCAACCGCCGTAACGGGCTGGGAAACCGCGTCGCAGATGATCTTTAGGCCGCGTGTCGGCGAGTTGATGACCAATACGCTGCTGCTGGTGCTGTTTACCGTGCCGCTTGCAACCCTGCTCGCCACCTCGCTTGCATGGCTGACGGAACGCAGCGACCTGCCGTTTGCGAGGGGATGGTCGGCGCTCTGCGTTGCGCCGCTCGCCATTCCCGCCTTCGTCCATTCCTATGCCTGGATCGGCATGTGGCCGGGTTTCCACGGATTGCCTGCCGGTATCGCGATTTCCGTCACGGCCTATTTTCCGTTTCTCTATCTGCCGATTTCGGCGGCGCTCAGGCTTCTCGATCCGGCGCTCGAAGACCAGGCCGCTTCGCTCGGCCTTTCCGATGCGGCCGTTTTTCGCCGTGTGGTGCTGCCGCAATTGAGGCTGTCCATTCTCGGTGGCGGATTGCTGGTCGGCTTACATCTTCTGGCCGAATACGGCCTCTATGCGATGATCCGCTTCGACACGTTTACAACCGCGATCGTCGACCAGTTCCAGTCGACCTATAACGGCGTGGCGGCGAACATGCTGGCTCTGGTGCTGGTTTTATGCTGCCTCGTCCTGCTCGGTTTCGATGCAGGCTTGAGAGGCCGTCGGCGTTATGCCCGCATCGGCTCCGGCGTAGCGAGGAAGGCGAGAAAAGTCTCTCTCGGCCGCTGGCGTTATGTCTGCGTGCTGTTGCCAATTGCGGCGGTCGCTTTTGCGCTGGGGATCCCGGCCGTTACCCTCTCGCATTGGCTAATCGCCGGCGGCGTGGAAATCTGGCGGATGAACGAAATCGGCCTGGCGCTTGCCCAGACGCTCGTGATCTGTGTGGTCGGCGGGCTTGCAACGACGCTTGCAGCGCTTCCCATCGCCTGGCTTTCGGTTCGCCGCCCCAGCCGCGGAAGCCGGATCATCGAGGGGTGTTATTATCTCGCCAGTTCGATGCCAGGCGTGGTCGTGGCGCTGGCGCTGGTGACGATCACGGTCAGGGTGGCGCTGCCGCTTTACCAGACGGTTGCAACGATCGTGCTTGCCTATGTCATCATGTTCCTGCCACGCGCACTTGTCAGTCTTCGCGCCAGCATCGCACAGGTGCCGGCGGAGCTTGAACAGGCGGCTGCGAGCCTCGGACGCTCGCCGGCCAACGCGCTCTGGTCGACCACCGTCAGGCTGGCGGCGCCAGGGGCCGCAGCAGCAGTGGCGCTCTCATCACTCGGCATCATGAACGAACTGACCGCAACGCAGATGCTGGCGCCGAACGGTACCCGCACGCTTGCCATGGCCTTCTGGGCGCTGACCAGCGAGATCGATTATGCGGGGGCTGCACCCTATGCGCTGCTGATGATCCTGTTCTCGCTGCCGATGACGGCACTTCTCCACCATCAATCGAAAAAGATCGCCGGCCGATGAGCTTTGTAGAGATCCAGAGACTACGTAAGAATTTTGGGCCTGTAGTGGCTCTCGACGGGATCGATCTTACCGTCGAGCGCGGCAGCCGCACTGTCGTCGTCGGTCCTTCCGGTTGCGGCAAGACCACACTGTTGCGCCTGATTGCCGGTTTCGAGGTGGCGGATGCGGGCCGTATCGTTATCGGTGGCGATACTCTGGCCGATGG
Source organism: Agrobacterium sp. Ap1 (assembly GCF_017313375.1). Taxonomy (NCBI): domain Bacteria; kingdom Pseudomonadati; phylum Pseudomonadota; class Alphaproteobacteria; order Hyphomicrobiales; family Rhizobiaceae; genus Agrobacterium; species Agrobacterium sp. Ap1. The sequence continues at coordinate 248,588 of NZ_JAFLMY010000001.1, read as the reverse complement.
TGTGAGTGCAATGCCGGCACATAAGCGCAATATCGGCATCGTCGCGCAGGACGGGTGCCTGTTTCCGCATCTGACCGTTGCCGGTAACATCGTCTTCGGCATGACGGAAGAGCCGTCGGCGAGGCAGCGAAGGGCCGCGGAATTGATGGAAATGGTCGGGCTGGAGCGTTCAATGCTGGTGCGGCGGCCGGACGAGCTTTCCGGCGGGCAGCAGCAGCGCGTGGCGCTAGCGCGCGCGCTTGCCCGCAAACCGCGACTGATGCTGCTCGATGAGCCCTTCTCGGCGCTCGATACGGGCCTTCGGGCTCAGACGCGCAAGGCGATCGGCAACGTGTTGAAAGAGGAGGGGATGGCGACGCTGCTCGTCACTCACGATCAGGCAGAAGCGCTGCTCTTTGCCGATCAGCTAGCGGTGATGCGGGGAGGCATTCTCGTGCAATCCGGCCGGCCGCGTGATGTCTATTCGCGCCCGATCGACCCGGCGACGGCCGCGTTTCTCGGCGAAGCGATCGTCCTGCCGGCCGAGATCGCGGATGGATATGCTCATTGCGTGCTGGGGCGGCTGCCGCTTGCTGCCTCCGTGGCTCCCGCGCGGCAGGTGACGATCATGCTGCGGCCAGAGCAGATCAGCGTCACCGAGCCGGGTGAAAGGGCCTGTGAACGGGAAATTCGCGGACGCGTGGTCGAGGCCGGTTTCCGCGGCTCGACCAGCGATCTGCGCATCGTTCTACGCGAAAACGAGAATATCGTCCTCAACATCGAAGTGCCGAGTTCAGTCGACGTGATCGCAGGTCAGGAAATTGCCCTGCGTGTCTCGGGAGCCGCGCACGTATTCAGCTGATTTTGTTCCAGAGACGGGAACCGGGAACATTGGCAAAACGTTATTCGGCCATCGCAATCAAGGACACAAATCCATGCTGAAATGGGCGCTCATTTTCCTCGTCATCTCCCTAATTTCGGGTTTCCTCGGCTTCTCGGGAGTTTCTGCCGCGACGGCAGGCATCGCCAAGATCCTGTTCTTCCTGTTCCTGGTTATCTTCCTGGTCTTCCTCGTGCTTGCGCTTATGGCGGGCAGTGCGATCATGTGATCGCTTGAAAGCCTTAAAACGATGAAGCCGCCCTTGCGGGCGGCTTTGACGTGTTCCGGCGAAGCTATATGGACTTCATCGTCCCGGGTGTTTCTGGGCGAAGACGAGCAATTGCCAGACGACCGGCCCCAGAAGCGAATGCTCGTGATGGCTTTTCGGGATCGTTGCCCCCTTGTCGACGACAATCTCGTCACCGCAGGCCCGACAGCGGTAGATGCCGGCATTAGTGACGGGCTGTCCAGGCTTGTAGTCCTGGTCGAAGGCCCACGAATTGGCCTGAACGAGGCGGTCAGAATATTTGTACTGTGCCATCCTGCTTCTCTCGGATCGATGCCTTTGGTCGGCGCAAGACTGCCCAAAACAAGTGACCAAACAGTAATTTAGGTCTGAGGCATTGCAGATTTTTTGCCTTTTGGCAGATTTCGACAAAGATTTTTTCGCTGCAGGATTGCATGAGCATTCGGCATTGTAATCCAGGGTGAATATACGCGGCCTGATTTGTTATCCTTCAGCGGAATGGGGCGGGTCTTCTGGTTCTGCCAGGGAGAGCAGGAACGAGGCGCAGGCTATGACGACCTGATCTGTCCAGACCCATTAAGAAGGCGATTTGTCGACAGGCGCGGAACGTGTACTGACGTCTGCAGGAGATAGTCGATGAACGTCAGTAATCCCGTCGAAGACGATAAGCCGCCGCCAAAGCGAAAGCCGATATGGCCATGGCTGGTTATGCTGGTTCTCACGCTCGCGATAATTTACACCCATCATCGAATATCTTTGATCATCGATGACCTGGCGCAGATGGCGAGAGATTTTATCCAGTTGCTACGATGGATTCTGGCAAAGCTGGAGGGCTAATCGGAAGGTAGGCAAAACTGGCCGGAGCGGACTTTCCGAATTGGTTCAGCCGAACCCAGCGGCGCTATTCGCGTATCTTCCAGAAATGCAAAAGGCCTTGTCATTACAAGGCCTTGCTTAAAGTTCGGATGGTGGGCGTGACAGGGATTGAACCTGTGACCCCTACGATGTCAACGTAGTGCTCTCCCGCTGAGCTACACGCCCATCCGATGTCGGCGCATAGACCATACCGTGATCGGGGCGTCAACTGGTTTTTTGGAAGAAATGCGAAGCTTTTTTGACCGGCCTGCATTTCTGGGATTTTTGTGCCTGTGGATGATTGAAGGCGGGATTAGGGGGCGGTTATGTGCCGATCCCAAAACGCAAAAGGCGCCCGATTGGGCGCCTCGATCGTTCGTCTGATTCCGAAAAAATGATTCAGGCTGCAGCGAGCATCTTGTTTACTTCGTCGACGAGGTCACGAAGGTGGAAAGGCTTCGACAGGACCTTGGCGTCCTTGGGGGCCTTCGAATCGGAATTCAGGGCAACTGCGGCAAAGCCGGTGATGAACATCACCTTGAGGTCGGGATCGAGTTCGGTGGCGCGGCGGGCAAGCTCGATGCCATCCATCTCCGGCATGACGATGTCGGTCAGGAGAAGAGAGAAGGGCTCTTCGCGAAGCCGGTCATAGGCGCTTGCGCCATTGTCGAAAGAGGCGACCTTATATCCCGCCTTTTCCAGTGCCTTCACCAGAAAACGGCGCATATCGTTGTCGTCTTCGGCGAGAAGGATTTTCTGTATCATCGTCGGGACCGTATCCGTGCATGCCTGAGGTTGTATGAGCCTTCCATAATGCCGGCTTACGGTAAATTTCCGTTTAACCGACGCGGAGCGGCGTTTGGTGGGCTATACATAGTATGGACTTGGCGTCGGGCAACTGGCAACATGCCACATCAGACTTGTTCGTGACATGGTAAAGGCAGGATGGATCAGTCGACGGGAGATTTTCAGGAATTCGAAGTCAGAGAACCCGCGTCGCAGACCATTCCATTCGTCTTCAATTCACCGCATAGCGGCAACCATTTTCCTGTGGATTTCCTCGCGAGCAGCCATCTGGACTCGCTTTCGATCCGGCGTTCTGCCGATCATTACGTCGATGAGCTTTTTGCCGATGCCCCTGAACTGGGAGCCCCGCTTCTCGTTGCACACTTTCCGCGTGCATATCTCGATGTCAACCGCGAACCGTACGAATTGGACCCGCGCATGTTCGACGGGACGCTGCCGCCCTATGTGAATATAGGGTCGATGAGGGTTGCAGGTGGTCTCGGGACGATTCCGCGGATTGTGGCGGAGAACATGGAAATCTACCGCAAGCGGCTTTCCGTCGATGAGGGATTGTCCCGTATCGAGACGATTTATAAACCTTACCACGCCTGCCTGCGAAAACTGATCGCGCGCACCCATGCTCGGTTCGGCATCGGCATCCTGATCGACTGTCATTCGATGCCGGGCAATGTCCGTCTCTCCGGTTCGGATGTGCGGCCGGATTTCATTATTGGTGATCGTTACGGAACGAGTGCGTCGGCCGAGCTTTCGCGCGCAGCGCTGCAGTTCTTCGATGACATGGGTTTTTCCGCCGTGCGCAACAAGCCATATGCGGGCGGGTTCATTACCGAGCATTACGGTCGGCCGGTTCGCGGGCTGCATGCGCTGCAGATCGAGATCAATCGTGGCCTTTATGTCGATGAGGTGACGCTGGAGAAGAAGGCGGAGTTCCCGCTTGTTGCTGCAGCGCTTTCCACCTTCATGCGGCAGATGGCGGAGCTCGTCGGTGATTTCGCCGATGATGCAGGCGCTCTCGCGGCGGAATAGCCGCGTTCTCAAGATTCCAGCTTGTATTCCTGAATTTGCCGGGCCTTGCGCGCGTCGGCTGACGTGCGGGCAAAAAAAACCGCGCTCATCGCGCGGCTAAGTCTAGGGAGGAAACACCCAAGGAGGGTATTTACAGTCAAAGACTGTGATTAGGAAAATACGGCCAGTTATGCACAATTGTCAAGCATGTTTTTCGAATGACTAAATTTGCGTCATTTTTGGGCTTTCTGATTAAGGGGTCGGCATCGAAAGCGGTTTTCTTTGGCAGAAGGACGCCTTAAGAAGGATTTGACCTGCCTACGCTCAACGTTTTCACGCCACAAACCCAAGGATTTGCCGATGTTGCCTGACCGCGATTTCTTCGATGCGCTTGCCGATGCCGCCAAGGGTGAGACGCTGCCGCGGTTTCGCACCGGAATTTCCGTCGTCAACAAACTGGCCGGCGGTTTCGATCCGGTAACAGAAGGTGACCGCGCAGCTGAAACGGCTATCCGTGCGCTGATTGAAGAGCGTTTTCCCGAACATGGCATACTTGGCGAGGAGCATGAAAGCATCGGGCTCGATCGCGAGCATGTCTGGGTGATCGATCCGATCGACGGAACGCGGGCGTTCATTTCCGGCCTGCCTGTCTGGGGCACGCTGATCGGTTTCCGCTCCAATGGACGCGCGACCATGGGGATGATGGACCAGCCGTTCATTGGCGAGCGTTATTTCGCCGATGGCAATCGTTCGTGGTATTCGGGGCCGGACGGCGAGCGGCAGATTTCGGTGCGTGACTGCGGATCACTTTCCGATGCCATCTTGTTCACGACCTCGCCGCATATCTTTCAGGGGGATGACCTGAAGCGCTATCGGGCCGTCGAGGAGAAGGTGCGGCTGTTCCGGTATGGCTGCGATTGTTATGCCTATGCGCTGCTTGCGGCAGGGCATGTCGATCTCGTCGTCGAAAACAGCCTGCAGCCTTATGATGTCGGGGCGCTGATCCCGATCATAGAGCAGGCAGGTGGTATCATCACGACTTGGGACGGCGGAAGGCCCGAGAATGGCGGCAATATCATCGCAGCCGGCTCGAAGGTCGTTTACGAGCAGGCTATGGCGCTGCTCGCCGGGCGGTGATCAAAGAAATCAGGCGGCGGTTTCTGCCATTTCCAGCCCGCCATCGAGGCCGGGCATGAAGGTCTCGATCGCATCCATGGCCTGGGCGCGATAGATATCCTTCTCCTGAAACAGTTCGTGCCGGCCACCGGTGACGGGGATGAGCTGTCCGGCACGGAAATTCCGCGACAGGTTTTCCTGCAACCGGTAGGGCACGACGCCGTCGAGCACGGGTGCGAGAATCAATGTCGGGATGGTGATTTCCATCAGGTGCGACTGCAGTGATACGCGGGAGGCTGCTTTCAGCGTTTCGTGCACCCAGCGCGCCGTGGGAGCGCCGACAGTCAGGTCTTCGAAACTGCGATAAAGTTCGAGATTGCGTTCGAAACGCTTCCGGTCTCCCGTCAGGCCATTGCCCTCGAAGGGGATCAGTCGTCGGTCGCCGCCGAGCTGGACGCCGCCGAAACCGGTCCAGGACATCAGTCGCGCCAGAGGGCGGGCGAATTTTTCCGATGCGGGCTGGCCATGGAAGCCGACATAGGGGGATGCGAGCGCCATCCGGCTGATACGGTTCGACAGGCGCGGTGCGACTGAGAGGGCAATCAGCGCGCCGGTGGAATGGGCGACAAGGAAGAAGGGCAGGCGGGCATCCGGCAGCACGACCTGTTCCAGAAAGATCTCGAGATCCTTCTCGTAATCGGAAAAGCGCCGGACATGCCCTTTCCTTGCGTCTTTCTTAAGCCGGTCGGATCCGCCTTGCCCGCGCAGGTCATATGTTGCGACCCACAGGCCCATCGCGTTCAGATGGCGGATCGTCTCGAAATATTTCTCGATGAACTCGTTGCGACCCTGCAGCAAAACGATGGTGCCGCGCGCCGGCACGATATCCGAGCGGAACAGGCCGTAACGGATTTTTGTGCCGCGGTGGCCGGTAAAATAGCCCGCGGAGTAATTGTCCGGCGCAGGGTTTTCCGGCGTGGGGCGAAGGATGTCGTGGCTGATCTGGTTCTCGCTCATGAATTCAGCGTTAGGCGAGTGCCGCTGCAGGTCAAGCAAAATCGCGTCTTCCAGGATTATGCGTGGAGCGTGGGTGGACATGGGCGATGTAACTGTATAACGCATTATATGTAATGTTATTACATATAGGAGAGGTTATGTCCCATTTGTTGCGTGTTGCCGGATTTACGGCGACCCTTCTCGCCTCGAGCGCGGTGTTTGGATCCGTTGCATTTGCAGAGGAAAAGGATGCGGAGACGTGGCGGTTGTTCGTTGCCGATCACACTCTGCCAGTGATGCGCGCCATCAATCTTTCGTCCGGCAAGGAGATCGGCAAGTTCGATCTGGAAGGATATGCAGCGCTTTCAGTGAGTGACAGCGGGCGGACGGTTTTCGCCGTTCAGGGTGACGAGAATATCGTTCATGCCATCTCAACCGGAATTGCGCTGTCGGATCATGGTGAACATCGCGATATCGAAATCAACGAACCGAAACTGATCCCGACGGCGATCAAGGGGCAGAAGCCCGGCCATGTCGTCACCCATGGTGATCAGGTCGCCGTCTTCTACGATCGGGAAGCGAAGTTCGATCTGGTCAGCGAAGAGGCGCTTGGGGATGGCGGCGCGGTGTTGAAACCGTTCGACACGATCGCAGCCCATCATGGTGTCGCCGTTCCAGTCGGCAATCATTTCCTCGTTTCGGTGCCGAATACCGAGGTGGCGGTGAAGGAGGGCGAATTGCCGCCGCGTCTCGGCCTGCGTGTCGTCGATGCCGATGGTGAGCAGGTGGGCGAGGTCGCGACCTGCACCGGCCTGCATGGCGAGGCAAGCTCTGCGCGGCTTGTCGCCTTCGGTTGCGAAGAAGGCGTTCTCGTTGCGCGGCCGGGCGGCATGGATGGGCCGAAGCTTGAGATGCTCGGCTATGGCAAGGACCTGCCGAAGGGAAAGGTGTCGACGCTACTGGGCGGAAAATCGATGCAGTTCTTTCTCGGCAATTACGGTGAGGACAAGATCGTGCTTGTCGATCCGGACAGCGCTGAGGAGGTTTATCGCCTGATCGAGCTGCCGACGCGACGTGTCGACTTCGCGCTCGATCCTGCCGATCCGCATAGCGCCTATGTGCTGACCGAAGACGGCAAGCTGCATCTCATCGATGTGGTGAAGGGGGAGATCGTCAAGAGCGAGACGGTAACCGAGCCTTACAGCAAGGACGGGCATTGGCGTGATCCGCGTCCGCGGCTGGCTGTTGCTGATGGCCAAATCGCCGTCACCGATCCGCGCAAGAGCCTCGTTCGCGTTGTCGATGGAGACAACCTGAAGGAGGTGCGGACCATCGCCGTGGAAGGTCAGCCCTTCGCCATCGTGGCGGCCGGCGGGTCGGGCGCGGTGCACTGAACCACGCCATTTTCAGCCGGGGTGGGCGCTGGTTCGGCTGGCGCTCATCTGCCTATGACGTGAGAAAAAGAGGGCCGGAACCGGCGACACGGGGATGACAGCGCGGTTCCGGCAAGGCTGACCGAAGCGACGGGACGAATATGCTTCGGTCCAAGGAGGCATGCCGCCTTCCAGAACCTTGCTTCTAGCAATGGGGGGCTGAACCTCAGCAAAACCTGCTGTTCATGCGGTGTTCATTGGCAAAACGGCTGTGACGTATCGGGGTCTTGAAGGGCGTGGCTGCAATTCCCATCTTCACTCTGCAGGCGCCGAAAGGGTCTGCTCAACGGGGTCCTCATCGCCATTACGGGATGTTGACGCCCAAGTGAAAACCGCAACGTCGCTTCAATGGAGGACATTATGCGTCACGTCGATTTCTCCCCGCTTTACCGCTCCACCGTCGGTTTCGACCGGCTTTTCAATCTTCTCGACAATCGCAACTTTGGCGATCAGGGGCAGAGCTATCCGCCCTATAATATCGAGCGGACCGGTGAAAATACCTATCGCATCACCATGGCTGTCGCCGGTTTCGACGAAAAAGAACTTTCGATCGAATTCCAGGCTCATGCGCTCACCGTAAAGGGTGAAAAGGCTGAAGAAGATGGCGCCGATCAGAACGAGTTTCTCTATCGCGGTATCGCCAAGCGCGCCTTCGAGCGACGCTTCCAGCTTGCCGATCACGTCGAAGTCGAAACCGCTTCACTGAAGAACGGATTGCTTCATATCGACCTCGTCCGGAATATTCCGGAAGCGATGAAGCCCCGCCGTATCTCGATTGCAGCTGAAGCCGGCGACACGACCAAAACGATCGAAGCCCAGGTCGCTCCGCAGCAGGTGAATTAACGCTTTCGTCTCTGATCCTCCCATCAAGGACCGCAAGCCGCCGCCCCTTCCTTTCGCGAGGAGGGGGCGTTTTTGTATTCGGGCCTGGTTAAGCCGCTGCCGGTTCCGCCTTCAGTTCCTTTGCTTTCAGGCGGTCCGCATATTTCTGCGCCAGCACTGCACAGGTCATCAGCTGGATCTGGTGGAAGAGCATGATCGGCAGAACGATCGCGCCGATCGATGCGGAATTGCCAGAAAAGATTGCATTTGCCATCGGCACGCCTGATGCCAGCGACTTCTTCGAACCGCAGAAGGTGATGGTGATCTCGTCTTCCTTGCTGAAGCCGAGCAGTCTGCTGCCGAACATGGTGATGCAGAGTACGGCGGCCAGCAGGACGATATCGAGGCCAATGACGACGGCGATATCGGTGAGCGAGAAGGTTTTCCAGATGCCTTCCATAACGGCTGTCGAGAAGGCGAGATAGACCACCATTAGGATCGAGCCGCGATCAAACGGCATCAGCAACTTCTTCTTCGAGCGGATCCAGTTGCCGATCCAGGGCTGCAGGAGCTGGCCGAGGACGAAGGGGGCGAGCAGCTGCAGCGCGATCTTTTCCAGAGCATCAAGCGAAACCCCGCCGCCGCCAGTTGTCGACAGAAGCAATGCGATGAGGGCAGGGGTCAGGAACATGCCGAGAATGTTGGAGCCAGATGCTGCGACGATGGCGGCCGGAACGTTGCCTCCGGCCATTGAGGTGAAGGCGATCGATGACTGCACGGTAGACGGCAAAACGCAAAGGAACAGCATGCCGAGATAAAGCGGTGCCGGCAGTATGCTTTCGGGAATGAAACCTAGGGCAAGCCCGAGAAGCGGGAAGATGGCGAATGTGGTGAGCACGATCGTCAGGTGCAGGCGCCAGTGCAGTACGCCGGCGACAACCGTGTCGCGGGCAAGGCGTGCGCCATGCAGGAAGAAGAGAAGGCCGATGGCGATATCCGTCGCAATGGCGAACCAGTCTGCCCAAGTGCCGTAAATGGGAAAGAATGACGCAAGGATCACGGTTCCCAGCAGCATCATCGTATATAGATCGGGCAGAAAGCGCTTCATCACATGCTCCGCGGGCCTTGGCCCTCAAGGGTGGGTAGATTGCGGTTTCTATTATCGTAAAGTAGAATGCAAACACTAACAGTTATCATGAAGCGCGATAGCAATGCTGAACCTTCATCATCTCGACAGTTTTCTCATGCTGCAGCAGACGGGCAGTTTTACCGAGGCTGCGGCTAGGCTCGGTGTCGGGCAGTCGACCGTAACGCAGCATATTCAGCTGCTGGAAAAATCGCTGGGACGCCAGTTGGTGTTTCGCGACACACATCAGGTGAGGCTGACGGCGGATGGCGAGGCGCTTGTCGGTTATGCGCGGGGGATGCTGGATCTCAATGGTCAGGTCCTGTCGCTTTTCGGTGAAAGCCGGCTGCGCGGGCGGCTGAGGCTCGGTGTGTCCGAGGATGTGGTCGCCAACCGGTTGACGGGAATATTGGAGGATTTCATTCGCCTCCATCCGCTGGTCGATCTGGAGCTGACTGTTGCGCTGTCGGCGGTGCTCAACCAGATGCAGGATGCCGGCGATCTGGATCTGGTGCTCGCCAAGCGGCATGTCGGCGAAACGCATGGCAAGCTTCTGTACCGCGAGCCGTTGGTCTGGCTTGCGCGTGATCCGCACTTCGCTCCGGCCAGGGATGCGGTTCTGCCGCTGATCGCATTTCCGCCGCCCTCCATTACCCGACGGGTGGTGCAGGAGGCGCTGGATCGGGAGAAGCTTGCGTGGCGCGTCGTCTGTACCTGCGGCAGCCTGAGCGGGCTGACCGCTGCGGCGCGCGCCGGCATGGGCGTGATGGTGCAGCCGCGCAGCATGGTGCCTGAGGGCCTGCGTGAGATTGCCGGTGACCGCCTGCCGCGGCTTGAAGACGTGGAGTTCGTGCTGATCTCGCGGCGTGGCGCCGATGCGGTGATGGTTGAGGCCCTGTCGAGCCTGATTGCGGCACGCATCGTGCCGCAATCGATTTAAGCGTCGAATCCGATCTTACGCAGAAGCGCAGATAGACAAGAACTGGTCGACATCCTCTTCGGTCGTAGCAAAAGAGGTGACCATGCGGATGAGAGCTTCATCCTTGCCGACTTTTTCCGGCATGTCGCGCGGTTCCAGCCAGTCGTAGAATTTCGCGCCCTGTTCGGCTGCAGCCTTGGCTGAGGCTTTGGGCAGGACGGCGAAGACTTCATTCGCTTGCGTCGGCCATGCTAGGCGTGCGCTGTTGAGCGAGCCAAAGCCTGTGCGCAGGCGATCAGCCATCGTATTGGCATGCTTGGCCAGGCCTAGCCACAGATCATCCTGGAGATACGCTTCGAACTGTGCGGCGATGAAGCGTGACTTAGAGAAAAGCTGGGCGGTGCGCTTGCGCAGGAAGGCGAAGTCCTTTGCAAGCTGCGGGTCGAAGAAAACGATGGCTTCGGCGCACCAGCAGCCATTCTTCGTGCCGCCGAAGGAGAGAACGTCTACGCCGCGCTTCCAGGTCATTTCCGCCGGCGTGCAGCCGAGTGAAACCAGAGCATTGGCAAAGCGCGCGCCGTCCATGTGAAGCGGCAGGCCATTTTGCTTGGCGATCTTCGAGATCGTGTCGATTTCGTCGAGCGTATAAATGGTGCCGACTTCCGTTGCCTGGGTCATGGTGACGGCGGCAGCGCGGCCATGGTGGACGGCGTCCTGAGGGTAACGCGCAATCCGCTCCAGAAGGTTTTCCGGAAGCATCTTGCCGGCCGGGCCCTCGACACCAACCATGCGCATGCCGGAGAAGAAGTCCGGGGCGCCGCATTCGTCTTCGATCACATGCGCTTCGGTGTGGCAGAAGGTCAGGCCGCCGGGGCGGGCGATGCTGGCAAGCGAGAGCGAATTGGCGGCCGTGCCGGTGGCGACAAAAAAGACCGCGACCTCTTTTTCAAAGATCTCGTTGAAGCGCTGCTCAATGGAGCGATCCAGATCGCTCGTTCCATAGGCTGCGGCGAAACGAGTCGATTCCTTCGACAAGCGTTCGTTGATGGCAGGATGGGCTCCTGCCCAATTGTCGGAGGCGAAGAACATAAAATGACACCTTGGGGTGGTTGGGAGGTGCCGGGAGATTAAGACTTTTTCGCATTCGTGCAACGGTAAAGCCTGTCTCCGACGGGTGGACCTATTCGCATGGCAATGAAAGGGTTTATCGGATCGGCTTTGCGCAATTAAATTACTCAAACCCCTTTGTTTTGCGTAATGGACTGTCGCGTCGCGTGCAGATTTTTGCAGACACGCCCTTGTGAGAAAGTTAAAATCATGCGATATCAGATTGAGAATTAGGTCAGCTTTTCTGTCCTAATTTATCCGGCAATCAGCTTTGAACTCGTGTCGAGCCGCCGAATTTGACGCCGATCTGGTTTGGGCTTTGAGTCTTTATAGGTTCTTGGCTCGATGCTGGAGCGGCGCAGTTGCGTGACTGGTGATGGCTCTGTCATCTCCAGGATTTGATGGGATGCCACCTTGCTCGCTGAAGATAGCGGCCAACAGGAGGAATGACGATGACGAAGAAGGTTCTAGATCAGCACTGTCCCACCGACATGGCCTCGGCGAAAGCCGGGCAGGGCGTGCCTTTCGTCGCGTCAGGCATTCCTGCCGCCCAAGGTCTTTATGATCCGCGCAACGAGCATGATGCCTGCGGCGTCGGCTTCATTGCCAATATGAAGGGCCAGAAGTCTCACCAGATCGTCAAGGACGGCCTGTTCATCCTGGAAAACCTGACGCATCGCGGTGCTGTCGGTGCCGACCCTCTGATGGGTGACGGTGCGGGTATTCTTGTGCAGATCCCTGATCGTTTCTTCCGTGAAGAAATGGCAAAGCAGGGCATAACGCTGCCGAAGGCCGGTGAATATGCCGTTGGTCATTTCTTCCTGCCGCGCAACGCCGAGCAGATCGAGCATTTCAAGAAGGTCATCATCGATGTGATCGCCGAAGAGGGGCAGCAGTTCCTCGGCTTCCGCGATGTGCCGGTCGATAATTCCTCGCTCTCCAAGGCGCCGGATATTGCCGCCACCGAGCCCTATCATCTGCAGGTCTTTATCGGTGCGGGGCGCGATGCCGCGACCAATGCCGAATTCGAGCGCCAGCTTTTCCTCGTCCGCAAGGTAATTTCCAACCGCATCTACGACCAGTTCGGTGGTCAGGAGACCGGCTTCTACCCGGTTTCGCTGTCGTCCTCGACGATCGTCTACAAGGGCATGTTCCTCGCCTATCAGGTCGGCGCCTATTACAAGGACTTGGCAGATCCGCGTTTCGAGACGGCCGTGGCGCTGGTTCACCAGCGTTTCTCGACGAACACCTTCCCGTCCTGGAAGCTGGCGCACCCGTATCGCATGGTCGCGCATAACGGCGAAATCAACACGCTGCGCTCCAACGTCAACTGGATGGCGGCGCGTCAGGCGTCCGTTTCGTCGCCGCTGTTCGGCGACGATATCTCCAAGCTGTGGCCGATCTCCTACGAGGGCCAGTCGGATACGGCCTGCTTCGACAACGCGCTCGAATTCCTGCTTCGCGGCGGTTATTCGCTGGCGCATGCGATGATGATGCTGATCCCGGAAGCATGGGCCGGCAACCAGTCGATGTCGAAGGAGCGCAAGGCGTTCTACGAATATCACGCTGCCCTGATGGAGCCGTGGGACGGTCCGGCAGCCGTCTGCTTTACCGATGGCAAGCAGATTGGCGCGACGCTTGACCGTAACGGCCTGCGTCCGGCCCGTTATCTCGTCACCGATGACGACCGCGTCATTCTCGCGTCCGAAGCCGGCACGTTGCCGGTGCCGGAAGAAAAGATCATCAAGAAGTGGCGCCTCCAGCCGGGCAAGATGCTGCTGATCGACATGGAGAAGGGCCAGATCATCTCCGACGAGGAGCTGAAGACGACGCTTGCGACCAAGCACCCATACGAGAAGTGGCTCGATCGCACCCAGCTTATCCTTGAAGACCTGAAGCCGGTGGAGCCGCGCGCGCTGCGCCGTGACGTTTCGCTGCTCGATCGCCAGCAGGCCTTCGGTTACACGACCGAGGACACGAAGATCCTGATGTCGCCGATGGCGACGACCGGTCAGGAAGCCGTCGGTTCGATGGGCACCGATACGCCGATCTCGGCGATGTCGGACAAGTCGAAGCTGCTCTATACCTATTTCAAGCAGAACTTCGCGCAGGTGACGAACCCGCCGATCGATCCGATCCGCGAAGAACTCGTCATGAGCCTCGTGTCCTTCATCGGTCCGCGCCCGAACATTCTCGACCATGAAGGCATGGCGAATGCCAAGCGTCTGGAAGTGCGCCAGCCGATCCTGACCAATGGCGATCTGGAAAAAATCCGCTCGATCGGTCACACGGAAGATCGCTTCGACACCAAGACGCTCGATTTCACCTATGACATCGAGCGCGGCGCCGAAGGCATGCCGGAAATGCTCGATCGTCTCTGCGAACGCGCAGAGGCTGCGGTCAAGGGCGGCTACAACATCATCGTGCTGTCCGACCGCCAGATTGGCCCTGACCGTATCGCGATCCCGGCGCTTCTGGCGACGGCTGCCGTGCATCACCACCTGATCCGCAAGGGGCTTCGCACCTCGGTCGGTCTCGTCGTTGAATCCGGCGAGCCGCGCGAGATCCATCACTTCTGTCTTCTGGCCGGTTACGGTGCGGAAGCGATCAACCCCTATCTCGCGTTCGACACGCTGACCGACATGCATATGCGCGGCGAATTCCCTAAGGAAGTCGATGCCGGCGAGATGGTCTATCGCTATATCAAGGCGGTCGGTAAGGGCATTCTCAAGGTCATGTCCAAGATGGGCATTTCCACCTACCAGTCCTATTGCGGCGGTCAGATCTTTGACGCCGTCGGCCTGAACTCGGAACTGGTCAACCAGTATTTCTTCGGTACCGCGACCTCTATCGAAGGCATCGGCCTCACCGAAATCGCCGAGGAAACCGTCAGTCGCCATGCGTCCGCCTTCGGCAAGGACCCGGTTCTGGCCTCGTCGCTCGATATCGGCGGCGAATATGCCTATCGCATGCGTGGCGAAAGCCATGCCTGGACACCGGATGTGGTGGCGACCCTGCAGCACGCCGTGCGCGGCAACAGCCAGGATCGCTACCGCGAGTTCGCCCAGATGGTGAACGAGAGCTCGGTTCGGATGAACACGATCCGCGGCCTGTTCAAGATCAAGTCGGCGGAAGCGCTCGGCCGCAAGCCGGTCTCGCTCGATGAGGTCGAACCGGCTGTCGATATCGTCAAGCGTTTCTCGACCGGCGCGATGTCCTTCGGCTCGATTTCTCGTGAAGCGCATACGACGCTCGCAATCGCGATGAACCGGATCGGCGGCAAGTCGAATACCGGTGAGGGCGGCGAAGAAAGCGATCGTTACCTGCCGCTGCCGGATGGTTCGATGAACCCCGAGCGTTCGGCAATCAAGCAGATCGCGTCCGGCCGCTTCGGTGTGACGACCGAATATCTGGTCAATGCCGACATGCTACAGATCAAGGTGGCGCAGGGCGCGAAGCCCGGCGAAGGTGGTCAGTTGCCCGGCCACAAGGTCGATGCGACCGTTGCAAAGACCCGTCATTCGACGCCGGGCGTTGGCCTCATCTCGCCGCCGCCGCACCATGACATCTATTCGATCGAAGATCTGGCGCAGCTGATCTACGACCTGAAGAACGTCAACCCGACGTCCGACATTTCGGTCAAGCTGGTGTCCGAAGTCGGTGTCGGCACGGTTGCTGCCGGTGTCGCCAAGGCGCGCGCCGACCATATCACGGTTGCCGGTTTCGACGGCGGCACGGGTGCTTCGCCGCTGACCTCGCTGAAGCATGCCGGTAGCCCATGGGAAATCGGCCTTGCCGAAACCCAGCAGACGCTGGTGCTGAACGGCCTTCGTTCGCGCATCGCGCTGCAGGTCGATGGCGGCCTGAAGACCGGCCGTGACGTCATCATCGGTGCGCTTCTCGGTGCCGACGAGTTCGGCTTCGCGACGGCTCCGGTCATCGCTGCCGGCTGCATCATGATGCGCAAGTGCCATCTCAATACCTGCCCGGTTGGCGTTGCCACGCAGGATCCGGTTCTGCGCAAGCGCTTCAAGGGTACGCCGGAGCACGTGATCAACTACTTCTTCTTCGTTGCCGAAGAAGTACGCGAGATCCTGGCATCGCTCGGCTTTACCAAGTTCGACGAGATCATCGGCCTTTCCGACCTGCTCGAGAAGGACGACATGCTGGCGCACTGGAAGTCCCAGGGGCTCGATTTCTCCAAGATCTTCCACAAGGTAGAAGCTCCGAAGAGCGCTACCTACTGGACCGAGCGTCAGAAGCATCCGATCGACGACATTCTCGACCGCAAGATGATCGAGAAGTCTGCTGCCGCGCTGGAAAGCAAGGAGCCGGTTGTCTTCGAAGTGCCGATCAAGAACGTCGACCGTTCTGCCGGCGCGATGCTTTCGGGTGAGCTTGCCAAACGCTGGGGCCAGAAGGGTCTGAAGGACGACACGATCCATGTGACGCTGACCGGTACGGCCGGCCAGTCCTTCGGTGCCTTCCTCGCCCGCGGCATCACGTTCGATCTCGTTGGCGACGGCAACGACTATGTCGGCAAGGGCTTGTCCGGTGGCCGGATCATTGTGCGTCCGCCGGAAAACTCGAAGATCGTTGCCGAAAACTCGATCATCGTCGGCAATACCGTGCTTTACGGCGCGACGACCGGTGAGTGCTATTTCCGCGGTGTTGCCGGTGAGCGTTTCTCGGTGCGCAACTCCGGGGCGATCGCGGTTGTCGAAGGCGTGGGTGACCATGGCTGCGAATACATGACCGGCGGCATTGTCGTCGTTCTCGGCGAAACGGGCCGCAACTTCGCGGCCGGCATGTCGGGCGGCGTCGCTTACGTGCTGGACGAGAAGGGCGATTTCGCCAAGCGCTGCAACATGGCGATGGTCGAGCTTGAGCCGGTTCCGGAAGAGGACGACATGCTGGAAAAGCTGCACCATCACGGCGGCGACATCATGCACAAGGGACGTGTCGACGTTTCCGAAGACATGACGCGCCACGACGAGGAGCGTCTCTACCAGCTGATCTCCAACCACATGCATTACACCGGTTCGACCCGCGCCAAGGATATCCTTGATCGCTGGAGCGAGTTCCGGCCGAAGTTCCGCAAGGTCATGCCGGTCGAATATCGCCGTGCGCTGGTCGAGATGGAACGCATGCGGATGGGCGTGGCTGCGGAGTAAGCCAGATGGCTTTTGTTCACCGACTGGTTTCGGTGAGCATCGCAGTCGCTGTGCCAGCGGCTGCATTCTTCGCGAGCGGCAATGTTGCAATAGAGTTTATCGTGCTGGGGGCGGTTATCGGTTTCGCCTACTGGTACTGGGGTCCTACGGGCACCCTGCTTTGAAGAGGGAATGACATGGGCAAGGTAACGGGTTTCATGGAAATCGACCGGCAGGTGGCGAAGTACCAGCCTGCGTCGGATCGTATCCGCCATTTCCGCGAATTCACCATTCCGATGTCGGATGCGGAAGTAACCAAACAGGCTGCCCGCTGCATGGACTGTGGCATCCCCTATTGCCATGGCCCGACCGGCTGTCCCGTGCATAACCAGATCCCGGACTGGAACGATCTGGTCTATAACAACAAGTGGGAAGAGGCGATCCGCAACCTCCATTCCACCAACAATTTCCCGGAATTCACCGGTCGCGTCTGTCCCGCGCCGTGCGAGGAAGCCTGCACGCTGAATCTCGAGGATGCGCCGGTTGCGATCAAGACGGTTGAACAGGCGATTGCCGACAAGGCCTACGAGCTTGGCTATATCGTGCCGCATCCGGCAACGGTGAAGACCGGCAAGAAGGTTGCCGTTATCGGTTCAGGCCCCGCTGGCATGGCGGCTGCACAGCAGCTTGCCCGCGCCGGTCATGAAGTTCATGTCTATGAGCGCGAGAGCAAGGCCGGCGGCCTGCTGCGTTACGGCATTCCGGACTTCAAGATGGAGAAGAACTTCATCGATCGCCGCGTCGAGCAGATGACCGGCGAAGGCGTTACTTTCCATTACGGCGTCAATATCGGCGTCGACAAGAAGGTCGAAGAACTGACCGCCGAACACGATGCCGTCGTCTATTGCGGTGGTTCGGAAACTCCGCGTCCGGCCGGCATCCCCGGCGCTGACCTGCATGGTGTCTATGATGCCATGCCGTATCTTGTGCAGCAGAACCGCCGCATCGGCCGCGAAAACATCGATAGCGTTGCCTGGGCGGCCGAACCGATCCTCGCCGGCGCCAAGCATGTCGTCGTCGTCGGTGGTGGCGATACGGCGTCCGACTGCGTCGGTACGGCCTTCCGTCAGGGTGCCGTCAAGGTAACCCAGCTCGACATCCGTCCGCAGCCGCCGGAAAAGGAAGACAAGCTTGCCGTCTGGCCCTTCTGGGCAACCAAGATGCGTACCTCTTCCTCTCAGGCTGAGGGCGCTGTCCGCGAGTTTCAGGTCGCGACACTCGAATTCATCGGCGAAGACGGTCAGTTGACCGGCGTGCGTTGCTGCGAAGTCGACGAACGCCGCAAGCCGATCGCCGGAACCGATTTCATCATCAAGGCCGATCTCGCCTTCATCGCCATCGGATTCTCGGGTCCGCTGAAGGAAGGCGTGCTGAGCGAACTCGACGGAAAGCTCGATATCAATGTCGACCGTCGTGGCTCGACCAATGTCGTTGCCAACGAGCGCGACTACAAGACGTCGGTCGACAAGCTGTGGACGGCAGGTGACGTGCGCCGCGGTCAGTCGCTGGTCGTCTGGGCGATTCGTGAAGGTCGCCAAGCGGCTCGCGCCATCGATGAAGCTTTGATGGGAAGCTCTCTGCTGCCGCGCTGATATCGGCCTTCGAGCATTTTCAAGTCATGATGATCGAACCAGAGCCGCTACCTTCCCGAAAACCGGGTAGGTGGCGGTTTTATTTTGTCTGAATCTCATGGTGCCGTCACAATTTTGTAAATTTGACCAACGTCAAGGGGATGGCGGCGGGATCGTGTAACGCCTTGTTCGAAGGGCCTTGATAAACATCAAGGCCCTGGACACCCGAGGACAAGTAAATGCGCTTCAGTATTCCGGCTATTCTAAGTTATTTCAGGGACATGGTTCCGTTCCGAATCATTCCGGCGATCATCACGACGATTTTTCTGTCCACCCTTCTGGCTATCCCGGCCCCTGCTGGGCTGGATGAAAACGGCTGGAAGATGCTGGCCATCTTCCTGACCACAATCCTGGCGATCATCCTCAAGGTCATGCCGATCGGCGTGATGGCGCTGATGGCGATCGTTATCGTCTCGCTGATGCAGGTGACATCACCAAATTCTAAGGGCGCCGTTGCCGATGCGCTCAGCAGTTTCGCCAACCCGCTGATTTGGCTGATCGTCATTGCGGTCCTGATCTCGCTCGGCCTGCGCAAGACGGGTCTTGGTCGCCGGCTCGGCCTCGGCTTCATCGCGCTTCTCGGAAAGCGGACGATCGGCATCGGTTACGGTCTGGTTTTCTGCGAGTTGATCCTAGCGCCGTTTACACCGAGCAACACCGCACGTGGCGGCGGCATCATCCACCCGATCATGAAGTCGATCGCCAATGCCTTCGATTCGGATCCGGCAAAGGGGACGCAGGGCAAGGTCGGCACCTATCTGGCGCTGGTGAACTATCACGCCAACCCGATTTCGTCGGCGATGTTCGTCACCGCGACCGCGCCCAACCCGCTGGTGCTCGAATATATCGCGAAGTCGACCGGCGGCACGATGCAACTGACCTGGGTTACCTGGGCGCTGGCCATGTTCGTGCCGGGTCTGGTCGCGCTCGTGGTCATGCCGCTCGTGCTCTACATGATCTCGCCGCCTGAGCTTAAGCGCACGCCGGATGCCGTTTCGTATGCCAGGAAGGAATTGGCGGCGATGGGGCCTCTGTCGGGCAAGGAAATGGTGATGATCGGCACTTTCGTCATGCTGCTGATCCTTTGGGCCAACGTTCCGGCGATGATCTTCGGACCTGCCTTCACGCTCGACCCGACCGTGGTCGCAGTGCTCGGTCTCTTCGCTCTCCTGATCACCGGCACGATCAACTGGGATGATGTGCTGTCGGAAAAAAGCGCCTGGGATACGCTCATCTGGTTCGGCGCGCTCGTCATGATGGCCGACCAGCTGAACAAGCTTGGTGTGATCGGCTGGTTCTCGAACGGCATGAAGGACATGATCTCGCATGCGGACTTGAGCTGGCAGATGACGGCTGCGATCCTGGTGCTCATCTTCACCTTCGCGCACTACATGTTTGCCAGCACCACCGCGCATGTCAGCGCCATGATGCTTGCCTTCCTTACCGTCGGTGTGATGCTGATCCCGGCAGAATACCATGCCGTCTTCCTGCTGATGATGGCAGCCTCGTCGTCGATCATGATGACGCTGACCCACTACGCGACAGGCACATCGCCGATCATCTTTGGCAGCGGTTACATCACCATGGGCAAGTGGTGGGGCGTGGGCTTCATCATGTGCCTGGTCAATCTCGTCATCTTCGCCGCGGTCGGCGCAGTGTGGTGGAGAGCGCTCGGCTACTGGTGATCCGTCAGCACCGTGCGAGACTGAACATTACAGGCGCCGTAAATGGCGCCTGTTCTTATTGTGTCTTCGAGATCTTGTAGTTGTCGATGCGGCCTGCGGGAGCCGGGTCCATTTCGCCGCGCTTGACCAATCGCTCGCGCGGGGACTGGGTGAGGCTGTTTGTCTTCGGGACCGCTCCTAGCAGTTCCTTGCCGCCGTCGAGGTCGGGGTCGGATAGGCTGATCGGCAGCGCGGGGAGCGTCTTGTTGGGATCCACCGGCAGATTGAGGTCCGGCAACGTGCCGGGTCCCAGGTTCACCAGTTCCGGGCTTGCCATGTCGCCCAGGTGGCGGCGGGCAAGCTTCTCGACATAGAAGGCCAGTTTCTGCTTGCCGGCTTCGGTAAAGGTAATGCCATCTGCTCCACGCAGGCGGACCTGCTGGCCGTTCACATCGGAGCCGGTCAGGATGAACTTGCCGTCCTCGTCGACGAAACCATCCCAGATATCGACGAATTCGCCGCCCACGTCTTCCGTGCGTGCACGGTAGATGGCGTTGAGCTTGGCGGCATCCGCCATCATCGACGGCGACTGGAAAGAGGGCAGGCCGACCCAGAGCAGCGGCAGCCGGCGGCTGGTCACGATGCGAGCGACCTCCGATACGCGTCGCCGGTATTCGGCAAACCACGCGTCTGTCGGGAATTTTTCCCTTGCCCCCGAGGTCATCTGCTGGCGATCGTTGGCGCCGATCATGACGACGACCATCGCCGGCTTGGCCTCGGTGATGATGCCCGGAAGCTCCTTCAGCCAATCGTAATGATCGTCTCGAACGAGGCCCGAAGAGCCGTCGCTTCGGGTGAATACGGCGACGCCGGGAGATGCTTCAAATGTGGTCTCAAGCTGACCGCCGATATTGCCGGCGAAGAAATCACCGACCACGAGGATCTTGCGGGCATCTTCCAGTTTCGCGACCGGATCGGGTTTAGGCGGCGCAAGTGGGATCGGAGGCCGTGGAGCGGGCGGTCTTGCAGCGCTTCGGTTGCGCTCCCGTCGCGGAGCCGTCTCGATGATCGAGCCGTCACGTCGGTTATAGCGGACCGGAGGCTCTTCCCGTTCGTAACGGGGCCCGCCGAAAAGCAGATCAAACAGGTTCCGGCGTCTTACCGGTTCCTGTGCTCCGGCGGAAACGGGAAAGCTGCCGGCCAAGAGAGCAACCGTCAGCACGCCGCAACCAACGCGCTGAACAAGGCTTTTCTTCATGGGGTCAACAAACATCGTTACGAATCCCGACGGGCTATCATGATCACAAATCTTGCGCCCGCTGGATCACATGTCAACGCAGGGCGCGCAGCAGCGATTGCGATGGCTCGCCGTCTTGGTTCATGCCCAGTCTTTTCTGAATCGCAGAAATCGCGGCCTTGGAGCCGGAGCCGAAATTGCCATCGACTTCGCCGTCATAATAGCCCAGTTCCTTCATGCGGCTCTGCAGTTCAAATTTTTCCCTGATATCGAGCGTGCCTTGTGGGCGCGGCCATGATTGTTGCATGCCGCCATAACCCGCGATCTCGTCGGCAAGAAGCCCTACAGCCAGAGCGTAGCTGTCTGCCGCGTTATATTTCTTGATGGTGTAGAAGTTTTTCATCATCAGGAAGGCCGGTCCGTTTGAACCGCCCATCAGCTTCAGCGTCGCACGATCCGTACCGCGCGGGAAACCCTTGCCGTTAGGGCGTACAAAGCCGAGTGCGGCCCATTGGGCAAGCGTCTTCGTCTGGCCTTCGTATCTGCCAGCGCCCGATGGAAGAACGGCCTCGTAACCCCATGTCTTGCCGGTAGTCCAGCCGTTCTGGGCGAGAAGGTTGGCGGAGGTTGCCAATGCATCGGGGATAGAGTGCCAGATATCGCGCTTGCCGTTACCATCTGCATCGACCGCGTAAAGCAGGTAGCTCGTAGGAATGAACTGCGTATGGCCCATCGCGCCGGCCCATGATCCGGTCAGCTGCTTTGGCGTCACGTCACCTGCCTGCAGGATCTTCAGGGCGGCGATCAGCTGGGTACGGGCGAATTTTGCTCGCTTGGGATCCGCCCACGCGAGTGTGGCCAGTGCCTGCGGAACGTGATGCAGCCGTTCCGGCTTTTCCAAGACTGCGCCGTAATTGGATTCCATGGACCAGATGGCGAGCAGGATGTTCTTGTCAACGCCGAAATGGCGCTCAATGGCGTTCAGCGTGGCGCCATGGCGGGCGGCCATCTGCCGACCAATCTGAACGGTGTAGGGATTGACGCGGCTATCCAGATATTCCCAGATCTGCGATTTGAACTCGGGCTGGTACTGGGCCTTCTGTAAAGCCTCCGGGTCCGGTTCATTGATGCCGGCAAAAGCCTTCTGGTATGTCGAACGCGTGATGCCACTTTTGGCTGCGGTCTCGTAGAAATCTGCAACCCATCTCTTGAAGCCCGCATCGGCCTGAGCATTTAATGGCATCATGGCCGTCGCGAGACCGGCTGCAAGCAGGAGGGCGAAGCTACGTGAGCGGGTGCGGAATCTGGTCATCGGCAGTCGTATCCATTCCTTCATGCGCCGTTCATGGCGTGTCTGGTATGCGGCTCAACGATGTCTTAACGTAATAGAGTCAACAAATTCTTTACCATAGATCACGGGTTCGTGGGAGCCTTTTGCGAAACAGTAGCAATTGCACACTACAACCCCGAAGGTTTCATATCCGCACAATGAAGTGCATTCAGGAGGCATGAGTGTCTGAACAGCGTAAGATCCGCAAAGCAGTTTTTCCGGTGGCCGGACTCGGCACGCGTTTCCTTCCGGCGACCAAAGCCGTTCCAAAGGAAATGCTGACTGTGGTCGACAAGCCGGTCATTCAGTATGTGGTTGACGAAGCGGCTGAGGCCGGCATCGAGCATTTCGTTTTCGTCACAGGTCGCGGCAAGGGTGTCATCGAAGACTATTTCGATATCCAGTTCGAACTGGAGCAGATGCTGCGCGAGCGCAACAAGAATGCCGAACTGACGCTTCTGTCGCATATTCTGCCGAAGGCCGGCACGGCGAGCTTCACTCGCCAGCAGGTTCCGCTCGGTCTCGGCCATGCCGTGTGGTGCGCCCGTGACATTGTTGGCGACGAGCCTTTTGCAGTGCTGCTGCCCGACATGATCATGTCATCGGAAAAGAGCTGCCTCAGGGGCATGGTCGAGCTTTACGAACAGACTGGTGGCAATGTTCTGGCCGTCGAGGAATGCGATCCGGAACAGGCGCATAAATACGGGATCGTCGGCAAGGGCGCTTCCGTCGGCAATGGTGGTTTCAAGATCACCGAGATGGTCGAGAAGCCGGTTAAGGGCACCGCACCTTCCAACTTCTTCATTAACGGTCGCTACATCCTGCAGCCTGAGATCTTCAAGATCCTGGAGACCCAGGAGCGCGGCGCCGGCAACGAGATCCAGCTGACCGATGGCATGCTGGCCTTGGCGAAGGATCAGGACTTCGCCGCCTATCCGTTTACCGGCGAGACCTATGACTGCGGCGCCAAGGACGGCTTCATTCTGGCAAATCTCGCTTTTGCCCTGCAGCGCCCGGATATCCGCCCGGCCATCGAAGGCCCGCTCAAGGCGCTTGCTGCCAAACTGAAGTAACATCTGCGCAAGCTCAAAATAAAAGAAGCCGCCGAGGTCTGCCCCGGCGGCTTCTTTCTTTTGGAGCGTGGGGATTTACCCCACGCTAGATAAGCAATGTCAGACGGCCTTGTGGCCCTTGATGCCGTAATAGAAGATGTAGATGTAGCAAAGGACCGGCATCAGGAAGGCGAGGTGGATACCGATCGTATCGGCAAGAGCGCCCATGATAACCGGAACGATCGCACCGCCGACGATGGCCAGGCACAGGATGCCCGAACCCTGGCTGGTGTGACGGCCAAGACCTTTCAGCGCAAGGCTGAAGATTGTCGGGAACATGATCGAGTTGAACAGGCCGATCGCGAGAACAGCCCACATGGCCAGCTTGCCGCCGGCAAAGACCGTTACCAGGAGAAGAACAGCTGCCAGAACGGCATTGAAAGCAAGTGCCTTGCCGTCTTCAATGTAGCGCATGGCATAGGCGCCGATGAAGCGTCCAACCATTGCGCCGCCCCAGAAGTAGGCCACATAGTGCGCTGCTTCTGCTTCCGGCAGGTTGGCGATAGTTGGCTCCGCAAGGTAGTTTACCAGGAAGCTACCAATCGAAACTTCGCCGCCGACATATACGAAAATGCCGATCGCACCGAGAACGAGGTGTCGGTAGGACCATGCGGAAGCGCGTTCGCCGCCTTCGGTCTCAACGGCTTCCTCTTCGATCTGCGGCAGCTTCAACGCTGCGAAGATTGCCGAAAGCACGAGGAAGGCAATCGCCAGAAGCATGTAGGGGAAGCGAACTGCATCGGCTTCTTCCAGGCGCAGCGTTTCCAGTTGCTGACCGGTGGCGGTGGCGATGTCGCCGGTTGCTGCCGACAGTATCAGGAAGGCGCCGAACAATGGAGCAACGGTCGTGCCGAGCGCGTTGAATGCCTGAGTGAGCGTCAGGCGGCTGGCTGCCGTTTCCGGTGCGCCGAGTTCGGTGACGTACGGGTTGGCGGCGACCTGAAGGACGGTCACGCCAGAAGCGAGAATGAAGAGCGCTCCGAGGAACAGACCGTAGACGCGGTAGGCGGCTGCCGGGATGAAGAGGGCGCAGCCGATCGCGGCGATCAGCAGGCCAACGACGATACCCCATTTATAGGTGATGCGCTTAACCAGCGCACCCGCTGGCAGCGATACGATGAAATAGGCGCCGAAGAAGCAAAGCTGAATGAGCATCGACTGCGTGTAGTTCAGCGAGAAGACGTTCTTCAGATGCGGAATGAGAATGTCGTTCAGGCAGGTGATAAAGCCCCACATGAAGAACAGCGACGTCAGTGCAATAAGAGCGAACTGATAATTGTTGGCGCCGGCCTTGGAAGACTTCGTGCTTCCGGCCTTTGTGCCGTTGTTGGTAAGACTAGCCAATTTGAAACCTCAAACTTGCGCCATGCGGCAATGCTGCATTGCGGCAAAAATATGCCGAATGGGCCGCTATATGCTGCATCTGCTAACAGATGAAAGAGGTAGGGATCAGGAAACAGCGATATTTCACAGTTCACTTCCGGCTTGATATTACCGGGCAGCCTTTTAACCATTGCATTTCAAGCATGGGAAACATGATGTCTAAATGGTTGCGCGAAACATTTGTTCATAGGCTTCGAGATTGCGACAAGATGCGACAACTTGTCGTCATGCCATGATTTGTCTGCTGAGCTTTTGCTCATTCTATAGGCAAACTCCAGTTGTGGGAGTTGCGACGTATGCTCATCATGCATCACGTCTGTTCACGGAAATGTGATTATCGTCGCAGGGTCAGCCCTATGCCGGCGCGAAGAATGTCCTGATCGGAGCCGCCGCCGGTCGTTGTTTCGTATTCTACGTCGCCGGTCATATCCAGATATCGATTGATACTCCATGTCAGGCCTGCTCCGGTAATCCAGGTGACATTGTTGTTGCCTGATCCCTGAAAATCGCGAAGCGTCGCACTTCCCGTCAGGCGGCCGACGAGATGATCACGCATCTGGTGAGCGAGAGCGGAACTCAGCTGATATTCCGCCCACCCGCCTTGGCCTGCTGCAGTCGAATCCTGGACAGTGCTGCGAAGCCCGATGTTGATGTCAGTGCCACGGCGCGGTGACCAGCTGACGTTGCCGTCTGCGGTAAAGGCGTCCACCGCATCCAGCCGGGAGTCCTCATAGGCCACGCGTTGATATCCGCCTGCCAACTCTCCGCGCAGTTTTTCACCGAAATCGAACGCTACGCCGGCGCGTGCTGCATAATTGTCGGAAGAGCGTTCATAACCGGCGCTGTCGCGTCGGCGGTCGTAAGACGTATGCCCAAGTGCCACTTCGGCGAAAGGAATGATTGCCGGCGAAAGCTCGTATCCAAGGCGTAGACGTCCGTCGATGCCGGTGCGGTCTCGATCCTTCATGCTGAAGACGGAGCCATCGGACAGTTTCGCATCCGTATACACATTGCGGCTGGCACCGATGGCCGCCAGGCCGTGGACGCGCCCCACCTCACGTTCTATCGAGGCCTCGGTCTCGAATTGATGGACGCCTGCCTGTTCGGAGGCATTGCCGACTGCGTTGGGGGCCGCGACATCCTCGCGTTCGAAACTGTAATTTCCGGTAATATGTGCAACTGTATCGTCGGCAAGATCCAGCCGAAGATCGGCGCCGATCCGTGCGTTCGGATCGGCGTTGTTCTGGCTACCGTTCAAATTGCGTTCGTAGACGCCCTGACCGGTAATCGTCAGTGCGTGGCGAGACCAGTCGGAGGTCAATGTGCCGCGTATGCCAGTTGCAAGATAATTGCGTGTTTCCTTCGAGCCGTGATCGCGGATCACTTCCGTATTGATGCTCTGATTGACGGATGGACGGAGAACGAACGTGCCCAGACGCATGCCGGGCGCGTCAGCGCCCTCGCGGTACCGTTCTTCCCATTGTGACCGGTCCAGAGGCCCCGGGTCGTCATCCGCCGGCTGGTCGTATTGCTGATTCAGATCCTGTTCTACAGGTTGGTTCAGGTCATCATTCTCAGCGGTATTTTCCGGCCGGGCAGGTCGTTGCGTCGCTGGAATAGCGGTGGGATCATAAAGGCGGGACGCTCTCTGATCGATATCATCCTGCGTTGTCGGTGTCGGCCACGTCGCCGTTGCGGCACCGCCCGTAACACTTGTGGTTCCGGCTGTTCCGAACTGGCTGTCCGGAAGGCCGGGCAGGGGAGTGGTGTTGCTTGAAAAAACACTCTGAGCATAAGCCTGATTGACGCCGGACACAGCAGCCACTGCGACGACAAAGCCTAAAGCCGTCCGCCGCCCGCGTCGAGCCGTACCTGTCAGAAGCGTTTTTTTCATCGAATGCCCGGCAACCATAAATGCTTACCCAAATGTAAATCACTGTGGTTAAGGATTGGTTGAAATAGCCGGCCGGTAGTGGATGGACAAAGGACCGCGCCGAAAGCCAATGGACTTGAGGCGGAAAAGGGACTAATCCTGCCGCCATGATCAAGCGCGCATTACAACTCGTCGAACATGATGTCGTCGATTCCGCCTTGCGGACAATTGCTTTCGGACAACAAGGGCTTAGCGCTCTTGAGGAGACTCTGAAGGATAGCCTTGGGCCAGCCTTTCGACAGGCTGTGGAGACAATTGGCGCAATCGATGGTCGAGTGGTGATCACGGGTGTCGGCAAGAGCGGGCATATCGGCCGCAAGATTTCGGCGAGCCTTGCCTCGACCGGTACGCCGTCTTTCTTCGTTCATCCCGTCGAGGCAAATCATGGCGATCTCGGCATGATTGCGCCCGGCGATGTGGTGCTGGCCTTGTCGTGGAGTGGCGAGACTGCCGAGTTGCAGGGTATCGTCTCCTTCACCCGTCGCTTCTCCGTTCCCCTGATCGCGCTGACCTCGGGCGAAACATCGACGCTTGCGCGTGAAGCAGACATCGTGCTGTTGCTGCCGAAGGCGCAGGAGGCATGCCCGCATGGATTGGCGCCCACAACGTCTACGCTGATGCAGCTCGCACTCGGCGATGCGCTTGCCGTGGCCCTGCTTGAGGCGCGTGGGTTCTCTGCAGCTGATTTTCGCGTCTATCATCCGGGCGGCAAGCTTGGCGCTATGCTATCTCATGTCAGCGACCTGATGCATACGGGAGATCGCCTGCCGTTGGTGAACAAGGGCGCGTCGATGCCTGATGCGATCCGCGAGCTTTCTGCCAAGCGGTTCGGCTGTGTCGGCGTGATTGATGATGAGGGACGTATCTGCGGCGTCCTGACTGA
Source organism: Agrobacterium sp. Ap1 (assembly GCF_017313375.1). Taxonomy (NCBI): domain Bacteria; kingdom Pseudomonadati; phylum Pseudomonadota; class Alphaproteobacteria; order Hyphomicrobiales; family Rhizobiaceae; genus Agrobacterium; species Agrobacterium sp. Ap1. The sequence continues at coordinate 220,910 of NZ_JAFLMY010000001.1, read as the reverse complement.
TGGCGACATCGCCCGTCATCTCGATGGCAATCTCGGTACGATGATCGTTGACGAAGTCATGACGGCCAACCCGAAAACGGTCGGCAAGACGACACTTGCGACGGCTGCCATGGCGCTTCTCAACAAGCACAGTATCGGTGCTCTTCTGGTGGTCGACGAGGAAAAGCGACCGATCGGTATCGTGCATTTCCACGATCTGTTGCGGGTCGGAGTGGCCTGAGGTCGGACTCGTTGCTGGATCTTCATGCTCTCGAGGTGGCGCTTCAGACGAAGGAGGTGCGGTCTTCAAGGGCGCGTCTGCTTGAGATCCTCGCGCCGGATTTTCGTGAATTCGGCCGCTCTGGCCGGTCTTATGGTCTTGTGGAAATCCTTGCAGGTCTGACGACTGAGGTGACGGTCGCAAAAACGGCCATCGAGGATTTCGCCATATCGCTTCTGAGCGAGGAAATTGTGCTCGCGACCTATCGCGGTATCCGCTTCAATGATCACGGGATCGAACTGCGGACCAATCGCAGTTCGATCTGGCGCCTGGAAAAGGATTGTCGCTGGCGCATGGTTTTTCACCAGGGCACGCCAGCGGCCTGAGCGTCTTCATTTCTCCCGGTAGAATATCATGCCGCCGTGATGCAGGACGTCTTTTTCCACGAATGTCCCGTCGGCGGTAAAGCCGGTATCGTCCCAGTAATCAATATGAGCGCCGGTCACGACATAACGGCCCTGATATGCGCTCTTCCTGTTTCCCCGGGCCTCGTCATAACGACCGGTGGGCAAGAGCTCCTGGCGTATCCGGCCATCGCCGGTTACCCACATGCCGAGATAGGGGTGGTTTTGGGCTTGCGCCTGAGTGCTCATGCTGTTCTCTGCCTTTGCCATATGGACAACCGCGCCAAGCGAGGTGGCGGTGGCGATGATAATGCCGACAATGACGGCAAGGGGGTTGTTCAAGATCCTCATGGACGAGCCTCACCGTTTTCCACTTCGTTCACGGCGCGTCTTTCCTCGAATAGCTGCGACAGCGTCTGTGATGCGGCAATCGCCTTGGGGAAACCTGCAGGGACCGTGACCATGTAGATGAGTTCCTTCAGTTCTTCTTCGGTCGCACCGATATTGAGCGCATAGCCCGCGTGGACACGCATCATGGCTGTCTCCCCGATGGCTGCGAAGGCTGCCACTGCCGCCATCTGGCGTGTCCGGTTATCAAGGCCGGGACGCGACCAGACATCACCCAGTGCATAGGCCTCGGTTGCCTCTGCAAGGAACGGGAATTCCTGCCGCATGGCCTCCAGATTGGGCTGGGTCTTCCCGTTGTTGAGTTCGCGGATTACGGCTGCGCCGCGTTCGCGCCTCTCCTCCGTCGTCTGTCCGAATGCCGGTTGTGAGGCAAGCCCCAGAAGGGCAATTGCGCCGGTAGTGGCGACATGGGATCTGATCTTTTGAAGCATCACTATCTCCTCAATGATTGCGTGATTGGGTCCAATCCGGATGGTGATCAGTAGGAAGAACGTGTCGGGCGCACGACGATCTCGTTGACGTCGACATCCTCGGGCTGCTCGATGGCGAAGCGCACCGCGCGAGCGATCGCGTCAGGCTTGAGCGCGATGGCCCGGTATGTCTTCATGCCTTCGGCGGCAACCGGATCGGTGATCGTGCTGGCCAGCTCGCTTTCCACCACGCCGGGATGGATGCAGGTGACACGCAGTCTGTCGTTCTCCTGTCGCAGCCCGTCCGAAATGGCCCGCACGGCGAATTTCGTGGCGCAATAGACGGCCGCCGTTGGCACGACCTGGAGTGCACCGATCGAGGCTATGTTGATGATGTGGCCCGAGCCGCGTTCCGTCATCTCGGGCAGGACGGCAGCAACGCCGTGAAGAACGCCCTTGATGTTGACATCGACCATGCGGTCCCATTCGTCGACCTTCATCGAGGCCATGGGTGACAAGGGCATAATGCCAGCATTGTTGACGATGACGTCGACGCGGCCGAATTCTCTTCTTGCCGCATCGGCAAAGGCTGCGACATCGGCGCGGTTCGTCACCTCCAGCTTGCGGGTCATGACCTTTCCGCCGTTCTGGCGGATTTCATCGGCCAGTTCTTCGAGACGTTCGGTACGTCGCGCGCCGAGCACCACAGTTGCTCCGGCCTTTGCCAGTTCACGCGCAATTCCTGCTCCGATGCCGCTTGAAGCGCCGGTGATGAGAACAACCTTTTCCATGACATTTCCTTCCATATTTTCCGCTTGATTGCGGTTGCCAGAAAGGTAGTCGCAGGGCATTGTCGCGATAAGTCGCTTAGTGTTTTCCAGTTTGGTAAGTGAAGCTAACCAATGTTGCCTGACTTCAATGCCCTTGCCGCTTTCGTTATCGTTGCCGAGGAGAAGAGTTTTCGCGCTGCGGCGGATCGGTTGGGCGTCACGCGCTCGGCAGTCAGCCAGACGGTCCGCAAGCTGGAGGAAGCACTTGGTATTGCTGTGGTTTCGCGCACCACCCGCAGCGTTGCCCTGACCGAAGCGGGCGAGCGGCTTTATGCGGAAGTGGCGCCTGCATTTTCCGCTATGCAGTCAGCTATCGAGACGGCGGCAAGCCTGCGGGACAGGCCGCGCGGGCAATTGCGGCTTGCCGTCTCGTCCATCGCCGAGAGTTTTCTGTCCGGGCCGATGCTTGCTTCCTTTGTGGAACGCAATCCTGAGGTCAGGCTGCATCTCACGGTCACCGACGAGGAATTCGATATCGTCGAGGAGGGCTATGATGCCGGCGTGCGGCTAGGGGAGGTGATTGCCCAGGACATGATCGCGGTTCCGGTATCGGGCGAGCAGCGCCAGCTTGCCGTCGCATCGCCGGACTATCTCAAGCGCTTCGGGGTGCCCGCTCATCCGCGCGAACTGACCGAGCGCCGCTGCATCGGCTGGCGCAAGGCCCCCAACCTGCCGGCTTATCGCTGGGAATTCGAGGAAGACGGGCGGGAAATTTCCGTCGCAGTCAACGATGCGATCACGACGACCGACATGGCGTTGATGATCAAGCTTGCGGTCGCCGGCGCCGGTATCAGCTTCGGTATGGAGGACAGTTTTCGGGCAGCCATCGAACGCGGAGAGCTTGTGCCGCTTCTCGAACGGTTCTGCCCTCAATTTCCGGGTTTCTATCTGTATTATCCGAGCCGCCGCAACATGGCGCCGAAACTGCGCGCGCTGGTGGATCACCTGCGCGGTTTTCGCCAGAGCCAAACGCTTTCAAACGGATGAGATGCGGCAGTGGATTTCGCAGTCCGCGCTTCAAACTGAGTGGCGGCGGTGTTATGGCGCGTGAGATCCGCAATGCTGGCGGGATTAGGAACGGGCAGGGAGCCGCTGCGGCTAAGGGACATGGATCGGAATTCTTCTCCCTATATTCTGTTTCGTGACGATCTTGCCGAGCGGCAGCTTCTGTTTGCGTCTCCGAGCGAGCTGGTTATTGTGCGCCGTGTCGACGAGGTCATTCCGGCTTTGCGACGGCTGGAAGAATGCCGGGCCTCCGGCAAGTGGCTTGCCGGTTACCTTGCTTACGAGGCCGGTTATGCGTTCGAGGAAAAGCTTCGACCGCTTGTGCCGGAGTGCCGGGGGACGCCGCTCGTCTGCATGGGCGTGTTCGACGGACCGGTCGAGGATGGTGATCCGAGGCTGGAGCCGCCGGCAGGGCTCAAGTCCGACGCGACCTTGAGCGAGCCGCATGCGGCCTGGAACGAAGAGAGTTATGCCGCCCGTTTTTCCGTCCTGCATGATCACCTGCGCAAGGGAGACTGTTTTCAGGGTAATCTGACCATGCCGATCGAGGCGCATTGGCCGGGGGATGCGCGGGATCTGTTCTGGTCGCTGATCGCGCGCCAGCCGGTCCGTTACGGAGCGCTTGCCGAACTTGGCGGTCCCGCCATCGTCTCGCGGTCGCCGGAATTGTTCTTCTCCGTCGACGAGAATGGCTGGATCGAGACCCATCCGATGAAGGGGACGGCCGCACGCGGCGCTACGCCCGAGGAAGACGAGGTTATCAAGCAGCAGATGCTGGCGGATGAGAAGACGCTGGCGGAAAACCGGATGATCGTCGATCTGTTGCGAAACGATATCTCGCATGTCAGCGAGGCGCGCACGCTTTTGGTGCCGAAACTGTTCGAGATCGAGACCTATCCGACCGTGCACCAAATGGTGAGCCATGTCCGTGCAAAACTGCTGCCGGATGCGGGGTTACCGGAGATCATGCGGGCGCTGTTTCCCTGCGGATCGATCACCGGTGCGCCGAAGCTTTCCGCCATGACGATCCTGCAAAAGCTGGAACAGGTGCCGCGGGATGTCTATTGCGGCGCGATCGGCTGGTGCGATCCAGCAGGGCCGATGCGATTTTCGGTGGCTATCCGCACGATCAGCCTTTTTTCCGGCGGAAGGGCGGTTTTCAATGTCGGCGGCGGTATCGTCTTCGATTCGATGCCGAAGGCGGAATATGAAGAGTGCCTGTTGAAGGCCAGGTTTGCGGTGGGAGACCAATGGATTTCTCGTTGATCGAGACGATGCGCTGGACGCCCGAGGACGGGTTCGTCCGTCTGGAGCAGCATTTGCGCCGTCTCAGCCGTTCCGCGGATGCGCTCGGCTTTCGCCAGCCGCAGGATGCACGCAAAGCGCTCGATGACGCCGTCGATGGCGAGGAACCGCTGCGTGTCCGGCTCGTCATGTCGTTTCGCGGCAAGATAGAGGTGACGACCGCGCCCTTTGTTATCCAGTCTCCGGAGACCATCTGGAAAGTCAGGATCGGGGCGACGAAGCTGAGGTCTGACGATCCGCTCTATCGTCATAAGACGTCGCGTCGCGAACCTTATGAAGCGGCGCGTGCGGAATATTCCGCCGACGAAGCGGACGAAGTGCTTTTGACCAACGAGCGCGGGGAGATGTGCGAGGGCACGATCACCAACCTGTTCATTGAGGATCAGGAGGGCATGCTCATGACCCCGCCGATCACCAGCGGCATCCTGCCCGGCGTGCTGCGCGCCGACCTGATCCGCGAGCGTCGCGCCAAGGGGGCGGTTCTGAAACCTGCCGATTTGCAGGAGGCAATGACGGCCGGGCGAAAGATTTTCGTCGGTAATTCGCTTCGCGGGCTTATTCGGGCCGAGTTGCTGTGATCTGTTCCAAAGCGCTTGAAAAGACGCGGTCTTGAAACGACACTGCGGCAAACAGGAGATGTCGCGGATCCGATGCCTGCCCCTATAGCCCCGACCTACACACCTTACGACGGTTCGTCGAAACCCTTCACGATCGGTCTTCTGCAACTGGAACCTGAGCGCTGGATCGAGCCCGATGGCGAGCTGGCCGAACAGGTGTCGCTGAAGCGTCGGCTGGTCGCTGAGCATGGCGCGCTTGTGCTGCGCGCCGAGGCGGGTACGCAGGAGGCACAGCAGGAAGTTCTCGATCTCCTGATCGACTATCTGCCGCACTATCATCCGGAGAATTACCGTCTGGTTGGCAATGATGTGCGCATCGCGGGCCTCGATCCGGATATTGCGGATCAAGAGATGATGCCGCTGCATCGGGCCGGACTGCTGGTGCAGGACGATCTGGTGATCATGCGCAAAGGCGAAAACGGATGGCGAATTGCCGCGGCATTTCTGGCCTTCCCATCGTCCTGGCGGCTATCGGAGAAATTCGGCCTGTCGATGGATGAGGTGCATGCACCGGTGCCGGGTTTCGAAGGCGGCAGCCGCAATGCCGGGCTGATCAACCGGATGTTCGACAATCTCTCCGCGGACCGGATCGTGGTTCGCTGGAACTGGTCGGTGAACTGGTCGCATGCGCTGTATCACCCGGATGCGAAATCGGCAGAAGAAAAACGCGGGGTGTCTGCGGACAAGGCCTTCATCCGGGTGGAGCGTCAGACACTGCGCAAGCTGCCGGTTTCGGGCGATATCCTTTTCACCATTCGCATCTATCTCGATCCGGTTTCCGCCATTCTTGTGCAACCGAATGCAGTGGAACTTGCAGCCTCGATGGCGGAGCAGCTGGAAGCGATGTCGGATGTAGAAGTCGCCTACAAGGGGCTGACGGAAAAGCGCGTCGAGCTTGTCGGTTTGCTGCGCCGAACGGAGCCGGTTAAGACTTTGGCAGAATAGTATGCTGTCCTTGTCGCGATCCCGGCACAAGCCCTTTATTGTGACTGATTTTTGTGATCTAGGGCCGCGCATCAGAACAGCGTCACACTCGCTGATTATGCGTGAAGCCAGGCTGCGGTTTGCATAGAGCAGTCGATTTTTAGGGAGTATGACATGTCGGATACCAACTACCCGGTCCATGCTGAAATTACCGGCCCGATCGTGATGATCGGCTTCGGTTCGATCGGTCGCGGCACGCTGCCGCTGATCGAGCGCCATTTCAAGTTCGACAAGAGCCGGATGGTGGTCATCGACCCGCGCGAAGAACCTTCCGACATGGAAATTCTTGCCAAGCACGGTGTTCGCCACATCAAGGAACACGTCACCAAGGACAATTACAAGACGCTTCTCAAGCCATTGCTGGACGACGGCAAGGGCGGGCAGGGTTTCTGCGTCAACCTGTCGGTTGATACCGGCTCGCTTGACCTGATGAAGCTCTGCCGCAAGCTCGATGTTCTTTACATCGATACGGTCGTCGAGCCGTGGCTTGGCTTCTATTTCGACAAGAGCCTGAAGAATTCAGACCGCACCAACTATGCGCTGCGCGAAACCGTGCGCCATGAGAAGAAGAAGAACCCGGGCGGCACGACGGCTGTTTCCACCTGCGGCGCAAACCCGGGCATGGTCTCGTGGTTCGTCAAGCAGGCGCTGGTCAACCTCGCCAACGACACCGGCCTGAAGTTCGACGAGCCGGATCAGAATGATCGCGAAGGCTGGGCCAAGCTGATGAAGAAGCTCGGCGTCAAGGGCGTGCATATTGCCGAGCGCGATACACAGCGCACCAAGCATCCGAAGCCGCTCAACGTATTCTGGAACACATGGTCTGTCGAAGGCTTCATCTCGGAAGGCCTGCAGCCGGCCGAACTCGGCTGGGGCACCCATGAAAACTGGATGCCGAAGAACGCCAAGAAGCACAAGAAGGGCTGCAAGGCCGCCATCTATCTGGAGCAGCCGGGCGCCAATACCCGCGTTCGCACCTGGTGCCCGACGCCCGGCCCGCAATACGGCTTCCTCGTCACCCATAACGAGTCGATCTCGATTGCCGATTACTTCACGGTCGAGAAGGACGGCGAAGTCGTCTACCGCCCGACCTGCCACTATGCCTATCACCCGGCCAATGACGCCGTGCTTTCGCTGCACGAGATGTTCGGCAATGGCGGCAACCAGCAGCCGGTCCTCCACGTTCTCAACGAGGACGAGCTTGAGGATGGCGTCGATGAACTCGGCGTGCTGCTCTACGGCCACGAAAAGAACGCCTACTGGTTCGGTTCGCGCCTGTCGCTGGAAGAAACCCGCCGCATCGCGCCTTACCAGAACGCCACCGGTCTGCAGGTGACGTCGGCTGTTCTTGCCGGCATGGTATGGGCGTTGGAAAATCCGAAGGCAGGCATCGTCGAGGCGGACGAGGTGGATTACAAGCGCTGCCTCGAAGTGCAGACGCCTTACCTTGGCCCGGTCGAAGGTCATTACACCGACTGGACCCCGCTCGAAGGTCGTCCGGGTCTCTTCCCTGAAGATATCGACGAGAAGGATGCCTGGCAGTTCAAGAACATTCTGGTGCGGTAAGCACTGGCTTGTTGCCGATCTTTTTGTGTATTTTGGAAACGCCCGCGCAAAAGCGGGCGTTTTCTGTAGAGACAGAATGTCCCGACACTGTACAAGCTGGCGGCTTGCCATAGATGAAGCGGGACGCCATGGTCCTTGTTACGTATGACCGAGCGAATCGCGGGAGATAAATCATGAAACTGAAAATGGGCTTTGCGCTGATCGCAGCTGCCAGTCTGAGTGCTTGCGTGTCTTCGCCGCCGCCGCGGCAGATGGCTGCGGCCCCGCAGCCGCAGGGCGTCGAAGGAAGCTGGGTCGATCCGAACGGCATCGTCTCGACCTTCCAGGCGGGGACGTTCAACACCCGCGCCAGCGACAGCAACGCGCTGCTGGCATCCGGTACCTATACGACGCTTTCGCCAACGCTGGTCGAGATCAACATGACCTCTCTGGTGCGCAAGACCCAGTCGCGCGTCAACTGCTCGCTCGTGAGCACCAGCCAGCTCAACTGCACCCAGGATAGCGGCGCGCAGTTCTCGCTGACGCGACGCATCTGATTTTAGCGCACAACATTCGAAGTCTCTTGAGAACCCTGCGCAAGCGGGGTTTTCGCGTTATGGAGGCAAAATGATGCAGTGCGCTCTTGTCATATTTGCCTTGAAACCGATTTTGCTTGGTGAAAGCATGCAGTGCACAATCACTGTCACGCTGAAAAGTTAAGACAATCGGGAACAGCCGTGCGTTCTGCACGGTGATTAAACAAGGAGAGAAATGATGATGAAGACTATGGGATTGGGGCTGTTGACCGCATCGGTCATGGCCTTGTCGAGCGGAGTGGCCTTTGCCGACTACGAACTCAATATCCTGCACATCAACGATTTCCACTCCCGTATCGAATCCGTCAACAAATTCGATTCCACTTGCTCGGCCGAAGAAGAAGGCAAGGGTGAGTGCTTCGGCGGTGCTGCGCGCCTGCTGACCGCGATCAACCAGACGCGTGACGCGCTGAAGGCAGACAACAAGAATGTTCTGCTGCTCAATGCCGGCGACAACTTCCAGGGCTCGCTGTTCTACACGACCTACAAGGGCGCCGTCGAAGCCGAAGTCCTGAATGCGATGAAGTTCGATGCTATGACCGTCGGCAACCACGAATTCGACGATTCGGACGATGTTCTTGCCACATTCCTCGACAAGATCCAGTTCCCGGTCGTAACCGCAAACGTCGTTGCTTCCGCAGCTTCCAAGGTCGGTGACCGCATCAAGCCCCATATCGTTCTTGAGGTCGGTGGCCAGAAGATCGGTATCGTCGGTGCGGTGACCAACGATACGCCGGAAATTGCAAATCCCGGTCCGAACATCACCATTGCCGACGATATCGCCAAGATTACCGAAGCCGTGCAGGCGGTGAAGGCTGAAGGCGTGACCAAGATTATCGCGCTTACCCATGTCGGTTATCCGCGTGACCTCGCCTACATCGCCAAAATCCCGGATGTCGACGTCGTTGTCGGCGGCCACACGCACACGCTTCTTTCGAACACCGTCAAGGGTGCCGCCGGTCCTTATCCGACCTGGGTGGATAATCCGGGCGGCTACAAGGTTCCGGTCGTGCAGGCATTCCAGTACAGCCGCTACCTGGGCGACCTGAAGGTCGTGTTCGACGACAACGGCGTGGTCAAGTCGGCCGAAGGCGAACCAATCCCGGTCGATGTCAAGTTCCAGCCCAATCCGGACATGGTCAAGCGCGTCGACGAGTTGAAGGCGCCGATCGACGAGCTGAAGAAGAAGGTCGTCGGCTCGACCGAAACGGCGATCGAGGGCGACCGCAAGATTTGCCGCGCAGCCGAATGCTCGATGGGCAACCTGCTTGCCGATGCGCAGCTCGATCGCGTCAAGGATCAGGGCATCACCATCTCCATCCAGAATGGCGGTGGTCTGCGTGCGTCGATCGATGCCGGCGAAGTAACCATGGGTGAAGTGCTGACCGTTCTGCCGTTCCAGAACACGATCGCCACCTTCCAGATCAAGGGTTCGGACCTTGTTGCCGCGCTTGAAAACGGCGTCAGCCAGATCGACGACGGTGCAGGCCGCTTCCCCCAGGTCGCAGGCATGAAGTTCTCCTTCGACAAGTCGAAGCCGGTCGGCTCGCGCACCAGCGACGTGCAGGTGAAGGAAGGCGATGCCTTCGTCGCAATCGATCCGAACAAGGTCTATGGCGTTGTCACCAACAACTATGTTCGTGGTGGCGGTGACGGGTTCAAGATCTTTGCGACTGCTGCGCAAAACGCCTATGACTTCGGTCCCAACCTTGAGCAGGCGGTTGCCGATTATCTTACGGCTCACAATCCCTACAAGCCTTACACGGATGGACGCATCACCGACCTGACGCCGGCTGGCTACACGCCGCCTCCGCCGCCGGCCCCGGCTGCTGCACCGGCTGCCGCTGCACCAGCCGCAACGTCTGCTCCGGCTGCTCCTGCCCCGGCAACCACTGCCCAGGCTCCCGCTGCAACGGCTCCGGCCGCAGTCGAAGCCCAGGGGCAGACAACTCCGCCGGCTGCGGGTCCGAGCAAGTACACGGTCGTGAAGGGCGACTCGCTGTGGAAGATCGCCGAAAGCACCTATGGCGACGGCGAGCGCTGGACCGAAATCGCTAAGGCCAACAGCCTGCGTCATCCGAACCTCATCCAGGTCGGCGCAGAGCTGGAACTGCCGGCCAAGTGAGGTTCTTGATCCCGGTCAAGGCCGGGATTGATAAACTAAATCATTGGATCGGGACAAATTGTCTCAGCGACGATTGCGGCTCGGGGTTTCCCGAGCCGTTTTTTGTTTCTAAATGATCCGCAGCCCGTCGATCGCCGTAATGGTTTCGGTTCGCATATCTGGAAAGCTTTCATGAGCACGTCTTCTGCCTCCATGCCCGCATCCCATCCGTCCGTTTCCTTTGGCAAGGTCGGCGTGCTGCTGGTCAATCTCGGCACGCCCGATGGTACCGACTACTGGTCGATGCGGCGTTATCTCGCCGAATTCCTGTCCGATAGCCGCGTCATCGAATGGTCGAAGCTCTATTGGTACCCGATCCTTTACGGCATCGTCTTGAACAAGCGGCCGCAGAAGGTCGGCAAAGCGTATGAGGAGATCTGGAACAAGGATCTCAACGAAAGCTATCTGCGCACCTATACCCGCAACCAGGGTGAGCTGATGGCGCAGCGGCTGAAGGATCTGCCGAATGTGGTGGTCGACTGGGGCATGCGTTACGGCAGTCCGTCGATCGCCTCGAAGATCGATGACCTGAAGGCGCAAGGCTGCGACCGCATCGTGCTTTTCCCGCTTTACCCGCAATATGCGGCAGCGACGACCGCGACCGTCAACGACAAGGCGTTCGAGCACCTGATGAAGATGCGCTGGCAGCCGGCCGTGCGCACGGTGCCGACCTATCATGACGATCCGGTCTATATCGAAGCCTTGGCAAACTCGGTGCGCCAGACGCTGTCAACGCTTGACTGGGAACCGCAGCTGCTGATCACCTCGTTCCACGGCATCCCGCAGTCCTATTTCAAGGCCGGCGATCCCTATCAGTGTTTCTGCCAGAAGACGGCGCGGCTGTTGCGCGAAAAACTCGGCTATCGCGAGGATCAGTTGCGGATCACCTTCCAGTCGCGTTTCGGCCCGGAAGAATGGCTGCAGCCCTATACGGACAAGACGATGGAAGGGCTGGCGGCAGAGGGCATCAAGCGTGTCGCCATCATGAACCCGGGCTTCGTTTCGGATTGTCTCGAGACACTGGAAGAAATCGCCGGTGAGGCGGGCGAAATCTTCATGCATCACGGCGGCGAGAAATTCGTTCACATCCCCTGTCTGAACGACAGCGAGGGCGGCATGGACGTGCTGGAAACGGTTGTGCGGCGGGAGCTGCAGGGCTGGGTTTGATTGGTAGAGTGCGCTCTTAGAGAGAGCCTCTGCCCCTCACCCTAACCCTCTCCCCCCCAAGCGGGGAGAGGGGACGTGCCCTGCCTGATGCTCGAGAGGGACGGAGGCCTTGCGGTTCGCGTCCTTCTCCCCGTCATTACGGGGAGAAGGTGCCGGCAGGCGGATGAGGGGCAGCGCCAACGCTCAAGATGACGCTTACAGCGAAGCCAGTTATCCAAAGGAATATCGCATGAAAAAGGCAATCATCACCGGCGGAGCAGGGCTGATCGGGGCTGGAATTTGCAAGGCTCTGGTTGCCCGTGGTTTCGAGGTTGCCTCTTTCGACCTCTCCGGCAAGACCCACGCTGTCGAGGGTGTTCGTGCCATCGAATGTGATGTTGCAGACGAAGCCTCAGTCGAGATCGCGATTGCCGAACTTGGCTGGGATCGTCTCGATCTGCTCGTCAATAATGCCGGTGCCACAGGCGGGGCGCTCGGCACCTCCATCCTCGACATGTCCTATCTCGACTGGCGCCGCGTGATCGACAGCCATCTCACGGGTGCCTTTCTGATGACGCGTGCCGTCGTGCCGTTGATGAAAACCGGCGGAGCGGTGGTCAACATGGCGTCCACCCGCGCCTTCATGTCGGAGCCGAATTCGGAAGCCTATGCGGCGTCCAAGGGCGGGCTGGTGGCGCTGACCCATGCGCTTGCCGTCAGCCTTGGCCCGACGATCCGGGTCAATGCGATCGCTCCGGGCTGGATCACCAACGAGACGAATCTGAGCCATGAGGACAAGGCGCAGCATCCCGCCGGCCGCGTCGGGCGACCGAAGGATATTGCCGATGCCGTGCTTTATCTTGACGGTGCCGGTTTCGTCACTGGTCAGGTGCTGACGGTCGATGGCGGCATGACGAAGAAGATGATCTACGCTGAGTAAAATTGGGCGCGTTTCTCAGACGCCCCGCTTGTTGCCCCAGAGCAGAACGTGAAGCTGCGGCAGAACCGTTGCCGAAAACCAGCGGTCAGCCGTCACCTTGTCGACCAGCCACAACATCCGATCCATGATGCCGTCGAGATCGATGCGGGCATCGTCGTCTTCCGGTGGTGGCGGCGTGTGGTTGCCGGGCTGCAGATAGACGGGCAGTTCCGGAAAACGCAGCGATGCCTCGCGGGCAAACGCATAATCGGCATCGTCGAAAATGACGAATTTCAGTGCGATGCGCGGCGCTTTTCCTGCCGCCTCAAGACAGTCGGCCAAAACGTCCCAATCCGTTTCCATGCCGCTCGATGGCGGCTTGGGAGAGAGCACGAGCACATCGAGATCGGCAAACCAGTCACGGGCGATGCTCCCCTGGGTCTCGATGGCAAAGCGGTAACCGTCGTTCTTGCCGCGCCGAATCAGGGGCTTGAGAGGCTGGATCGCAGGATTGCCGCCCGAAAGCGACACCATCAGTGGCCTGCCGCCCGAAAGGTCGCGTACCTCCTGCCAGATCGCCTCGGCATCCATCGGCGTCCAGTCGTGACGATACGCGCTGTCGACCGCATGCAAAGTATCGCACCAGGAACAACGGTAATCGCAGCCGCCGGTGCGGACGAAAACGGTCGGCTGGCCGATCAGCATGCCTTCGCCCTGAATGGTCGGGCCGAAGATCTCGCTGATGCGGATCGTTTCTGCGGATGCGGTCATGGTCTGTACTCAGCCCAGGTCTTGGGCGTTTCGCTGACCTTGACGGCCGAAGTTTCGGGCAAGCGCCGTTTGCACCAGTCGTAAAAATGCTTCGCCAGATATTCCGAGGTCACCTTGTCATGGCCCAGAACCTCGTTCAGGTGACGGTGATCGAAATCTTCATCGATATAGCGCTTCAGCGGAGCCAGTTCGTGATAGTCGCGAACGAAACCGTCGTCGTTCAGACCGGCGGAGGCAAGTTCGACCACGACGATGTAGTTATGGCCGTGCAGGCGGGCACATTGATGATCCGCCGGCAGATGCGACAGCTGGTGCGAAGCGGAGAAGTGGAATTCCTTCGTGATGCGATACATCAGCGGACCTCCTCGGCCTTAAAACCCTCGGTCGCGGCTTTCCAGAAATCCGGGTCTTCATAATCGGTCGGATCTTCGACGCCGGAGAGGTGGAAGGCTTCGCGGCGTTCGACACAGGTGCCGCAGCGGCCGCAATGGCGGGTGCCGCCCTTGTAGCAGGACCATGTCTCGACGAAGGGCGTTTCGTGCTTTGCGCCGTCGGTGACGATGTCGGCCTTGGAGCCGGTGACATAAGGGGCGAGCAGTTTTACCGAGGCGTAACCGTCCAGTGCATGGCGCTGCATCGTGTCGAAACTGTCGATGAAGCCGGGGCGGCAGTCGGGATAGATGAAATGGTCGCCGCCATGCACGGCGATTGCCACAGCATCGGCCTGGCGAGCAGCCGCAACGCCGAAAGCAATCGTCAGCATGATTGCGTTGCGGTTCGGAACGACGGTTATACGCATCGTCTCTTCGGCATAATGGCCGTCGGGAACGTCGACATCATCGGTCAGCGCCGAGCCGGTGAGCTGGCTGCCGATGGCGCGCATGTCGATGATCTGGTGGAAAACGCCGAGGCGTTCTGCAGCGGCTGCGGCAAATTCCAGCTCCTTTTTGTGGCGCTGGCCGTAGTCGAAGGAGATGAGGCCCATAAGCTCGCCCTTGGCGGCGATGTTATGGGCAAGCGAAACGGAATCCAGTCCGCCGGAGCAGACGACGATAGTCTTCATGATTGGTGTCCTTGTTTTATCCGGGTAGGCTGCGACCGGTCTTCGTGGAGCCTTCTAGACTACCTTCCTGTGCTTGTGAATGGTGCTGTGGTTGAATAGGATTGCCGCGATTTTAAGCAATTCATAAGGGAGGCTTTTATGGGCTTGGGTGGTTTCGATATTTTCGTCATCGTCGTGGTGATCTTCGCGATCCTGCTCCTCTTTGCATTGGTGAAGACGGTACCGCAGGGTTACGCTTATACGGTCGAGCGTTTCGGCCGTTACACGCGTACGCTTCAGCCGGGGTTGAACATTCTCACACCGTTCATCGAACGCATCGGCGCGAAGATGAACGTGATGGAACAGGTGCTCGACATTCCGACACAGGAAGTCATCACCAAGGACAATGCCAGTGTGGCTGCCGATGCCGTGGCCTTCTACCAGGTGCTCAATCCGGCGCAGGCGGCCTATCAGATCGCCAATCTGGAAAATGCCATCCAGAACATCACGATGACGAATATCCGCTCGGTCATGGGCTCCATGGATCTCGACGAACTGTTGTCGAACCGTGATGTCATTAACGACAAGCTGTTGCGCGTGGTCGACGAGGCAGTGCACCCGTGGGGCATCAAGGTCACCCGTATCGAGATCAAGGACATCCAGCCACCTAAGGATCTGGTGGAATCCATGGCGCGGCAGATGAAGGCGGAACGCGAAAAGCGTGCGCTTGTGCTGGAAGCCGAAGGTGCGCGTAACGCGCAGATCCTTCGGGCGGAAGGTGCAAAGCAGGCTGCAGTCCTTCAGGCCGAAGGCGAGCGCGAAGCGGCGTTCCGCGAGGCAGAAGCACGCGAGCGTCTGGCCGAAGCCGAAGCGAGGGCGACTCAGTTCGTCTCGGAAGCCATTGCTGCCGGTGACGTGCAGGCGATCAACTACTTCGTTGCGCAGAAATACACAGAGGCGCTGGTCGAGATCGGCAAGGCCAACAATTCCAAGATCGTGTTGATGCCGCTCGAGGCCTCGTCGCTGATCGGTTCGCTCGGCGGCATCGGCGCCATTGCCAAGGAAGTGTTCGGTGATGGCAATGGCCCGGCACCGTCCACTCCTCGTACTCAACAGCCACGTCCGGCGCGCAGCACGCCGACGGTGACCGCCGTGGTTCCGCCATTCACCCCGCCGACTTCCGAGAGGTGATGTGATGGTGGTTGAACTCTGGAACAGTCTCGGTCCCTGGGGCTGGTGGATTGTCGGTATTGCGCTGCTGGTGCTGGAACTGCTGGTACCCGGCGTATTCCTGATCTGGATAGGTGCCGCGGCCGTGGTGCTCGGCGCGCTGTCGCTGGCACTCTGGGATGCCGAATTCTGGGGCTGGCATGTTCAGCTTCTGCTGTTTGCCGTTCTGTCGGTCCTGTTCGCGGTGATCGGCCGGCGGATTTATAACGGCAAACGTACGACAAGCGACGAGCCCTGGCTCAACCGTCGCGGCGAAAGCCTCATCGGTCGCACGGCGACGCTTTCCGAACCTATTCAGGAAGGGCGCGGAAGGATCAGGCTCGATGATACGATGTGGTCGGTCATGGGCCCGGATCTGCCGGTCGGCTCCCGCGTCCGGGTCGTGGCGTCGAGTGGCCGGGATCTGACAGTGGAACCGGTGGTGCGGTAGACATTTACTTCAAATAGAAAACGGCCGGGTCTCCCCGGCCGTTTGTCATTTCAGGCTCTCAGCCCAGTTCCTTGTCCAGTGCTTCCAGTTCGTCGATCAGACCTTCGATCATCGAGAGGCCCTTGGACCAGAAGGTCGGGTCTGTGGCGTCGAGGCAGAAGGGCTTCAGGAGTTCGGAATGATGCTTGGTGCCGCCGGCCTTCAGAAGCTCGAAATACTTGTCCTGGAAGCCCCCTACGCCCGAATTGGGAGCAGCGTTTTGGTAGACGGCGTAGAGCGAGTTCACCAGGCAGTCGCCGAAAGCATAGGCATAGACATAGAAAGGTGAGTGGATGAAGTGGGGGATGTAGGTCCACCAGCTTTCATAACCTTCCGAAATCTTGATCGCCGGGCCGAGGCTTTCGCCCTGAACCGACAGCCAAAGCTCGCCGATCTGCTGCGATGTCAGTTCACCTTCTTTGCGGGCCGTGTGGACCTTGCGCTCGAACTGGTAGAAGGCGATCTGGCGCACGACCGTGTTGATCATGTCCTCGACCTTCTGGGCGAGCATCGCCTTGCGCTCACGCTTGTCCTTCGTTTTCTCCAGTAGCGTGCGAAAAGTCAGCATTTCGCCGAAGACGGAGGCGGTTTCGGCAAGCGTCAGCGGCGTCTGGCACATTAGTGCGCCCTGTCCACCGGCGAGAACCTGATGCACGCCATGGCCGAGTTCGTGGGCAAGCGTCATCACGTCGCGCGGTTTGCCGAGATAGTTAACCAGAACATAAGGGTGGGCAGACGGCACGGTCGGATGAGCAAAGGCTCCGGGCGCCTTGCCGGGACGCGACGGCGCGTCGATCCATTCTTCTGCAAAGAAGCGGCCGGCGATATCGGCCATTTCCGGCGCAAAGGCACCATAAGCGGAAAGCACGGTCTCCTTCGCGGTCTCCCACGGAATGACCGCCTTCGGCGTTTCCGGCAGCGGTGCGTTGCGGTCCCAGTAATTCAGCTGGTCCACGCCGAGCCATCTTGCCTTCATCGCATAATAGCGGTGCGACAGGCGCGGATAGGCGTCCTGAACGGCGGCGGCCAGCGCATCGACCACTTCGCGCTCGACCCGGTTGGCAAGGTGGCGGCTGTCGGCGATATCCTCGAAGCCGCGCCAGCGGTCGGAAATATCCTTGTCCTTGGCGAGCGTGTTGGTGATCAGGGTGAAAACACGCAGGTTGTCGCTAAAGGTTTTCGACAGGGCGCTTGCCGCCTTGGCGCGGATGGCCGGATCGGCCTCCTGGAGCATGTTGAGCGTGACTTCGAGCGGCTGCTTTTCGCCGTCGATATCGAAGCGCAGTTCCGCCATGGTCTCGTCGAACAGGCGGTTGAAGGCAGAAGCCGAGGTCATCGATTTTTCGAGGAAAAGCTGTTCCAGCTTGTCATCCAGCTGAAAGGGCTTGTCCTTGCGCAGGTCGACGATCCAGGGGCGATAATGGCCAGCCGTCGGATCGCGATCCATGCAGGCATCCATCACGGCGTCGTCGACGCGGTTTAGTTCCAGCGCGAAGAACAGAAGGTGCGACGAGATATCAGTGAGTTTCGACTGCACGTCGCCGAAGAATTTGCCGTTGGCCGGGTCGGACGTATCGGAAAAGTAGGTGAGGCCGGCGAATGAGCCGATCTTGCCGAGGAGATCGTCGAGCGCTTCGTATTCCTTGAGTGCCTCGCCGATACCGCCTGCGCCGTTCTTCGTCGCGGCCTCGGCCAGCTTGCCCTTCCACTTGTTTTCAAAAGCGAGCGCGTCCGTTTCGGATTGCTTCAGGTCGCCTGTAAAGGCCGGTGCATCCTTGGCGGCATAGAGATCGGAAAGCTTCCAGACGGGCAGGAGACCAAGCGCGGGATCCGTTGCGCCGCCACCGGCCGCCGGTGCGGCATGTGCAATTTCAGACAGCGCTATGCGATTTTTCATGGTCTTTCCTTCCCTCAACCGGGTACTCGAATGGGTGCCAGATGGGTAGCATTTCAACCCTTCTGCCGCCACCCGTCCGTTTTCTGTTCAGACTGTTAAAATGTGAGCTTTTCTCAAAAGGGGATGTTCAAGCCTATCTGGCACAACTTCCAGCATAAGAGCCCGCAAAGGGTGCACGATGAACGTTGCCGGGAGTTCACAAATGTCTGCTCATATCCTTGTCGTCGATGACGATCCCATTCAGCGCCGCCTTCTGAAGAATGCAGTCGAGCGGCAAGGTTATGTCGCGCATCTGGCCGAAAACGGAAAGGTCGCACTCGATTTTCTCAGCCGCACCAGCGGCGATGTGAATGTCATCGTGCTCGACCTGATGATGCCGGAAATGGACGGGCTTTCCTTCCTCGCCGCACTGCGCGAGATGGGCGTCCAGACCCCGGTCATCGTGCAGACCGGACAGGGCAGCATCGAATATGTCGTTCAGGCCATGCGAGCAGGGGCTTTCGATTTCGTCGTCAAGCCGGTCTCGCCGGAACGGATCGCCACATCCATCGCCAACGCATTGAAGCTCGATTATCGCGAGGGCAAGGCCAAGGTCGGCCGCCGTCGCGCCGGTGTCGTCGGTTTCAACGACATCGTCTCGGCCAGCCCTGACATGCTGCGTGTCATCGATCTGGCACAGCGTGCGGCGCATTCGAATATCCCTGTCGTGCTCGAAGGTGAATCCGGCGTCGGCAAGGAAATGATCGCGCGCGCCATCCAGTCGGGCAGCGATCGTGCCGGCAAGCCGTTCATCACCGTCAACTGTGGTGCGATCCCTGCCAATCTGGTCGAGAGCATTCTCTTCGGTCATGAAAAGGGCGCGTTTACGGGAGCGACAGAGCGTCACACCGGCAAGTTCGTCGAAGCCGATGGCGGTACGCTTTTCCTGGACGAAATCGGTGATCTGCCGCTCGAAGTTCAAGTGAAACTGCTGCGCGCGGTGCAGTCGGGCGAGATCGAAACGGTCGGTGCCGGTCGCGTCCACAAGGTCAATGTGCGGTTGATTTCGGCGACCAACAAGGACCTGATCGAAGAGGTCCGTGCCGGTCGCTTCCGCGAGGATCTCTATTATCGCCTCAACGTGTTCCCGATCACGATCCCGGCTTTGCGCCGCCGCAAGGAAGACATTCCGCATCTGGTGCGCGTTTTTGCCGAGCGTTTTTCGCTGGAGCAGAAGCTGCCGCAGAACCTCAATGTCAGCGCCGGTGCGCTGGCACTGCTGACGGCTTACGACTGGCCGGGCAATATCCGCCAGCTCGAAAACGCCATCTTCCGGGCCATCGTACTTGCGGAAGGTGACGAGCTTACAGAGCTTGATTTCCCGCAGATTGCGGCCCAGGTGCCGGAATTCCGCACTCCCGAGCTGGTCGCGACTTCCACCACACCAATGTCTGCTCCTTCAGCGGTCCTACGCCCGATCACCGAGGATCTGGGCTTCCCGCAGCCGATGCTGCCGCCTCGTACGACACGGCCGGATCCGCGTGCGCTTCTGGCTGCTGCCTACCCAGCATCGGACAATGTCATCGTCAGCACCGACGACACGGGTGAAGTGAGAAAACTTGCCGATGTGGAAGAGGAACTGATTCGTTTCGCACTGAAGTTCTACCGCGGCCAGATGAGTCAGGTTGCCCGCAAGCTCGGCATTGGTCGCTCGACGCTTTACCGCAAGCTGAAGGATTACGGCATCGATCCCGATGATCCGCTCAAGGAAGCCGCTTGATTAGATAGTGTTAATTTTCAGGCAAGGAAGCGATGGCAATTTCTGTCAATCTCTCTTTAGCACATCATTGACTATAAGAGAGATGCTTGTACATGTGTGGCAGATTTGCCATCGTGTGACCGCAATTGTCAGCCAAATGGGACAACGAGGGACGTTGTCTGCAGGACGGGGATCGCTTTGCCTGATTTGAATGCAAAAGAAATGCCTTCGGGCACAGGCGTTCGTCGCCTCGTCCTAAAGGCCTTTCAATCGCTCACCAGGCGTGCCGCTCAAGGTGCGGCACTTGCTGTCGTTGCTGCTTCCATCTGGTCTGTGCAGGTGTCCGAGGCGGCTGCCGAGAACCGCAGCCTCAAGCTCTACTTCATCCATACGGGCGAAAAGGCCGAGATCACGTTCAAGCGTAACGGCCGCTTCGATCCCAAGGGTCTCCAGCAGATCAACAACTTCCTGCGCGACTGGCGCAAGAACGAGCCGACAAAGATGGACCCGCGTCTTTTCGATCTCGTCTGGGAAGTCTATCGGCGCAGTGGCGCAAAAGATTACATCCACGTCGTCTCTGCCTATCGTTCGCCGACCACCAACGGCATGCTGCGCGGTCGCTCGCGCAATACCGGCGTGGCGAAGAACAGCCAGCACATGCTCGGCAAGGCCATGGATTTCTACATTCCCGGCGTGAAGCTTGCGACGCTGCGTGCGCTCGCGATGCAGATGCAGGTCGGTGGCGTCGGCTTCTATCCGACATCCGGTTCACCTTTCGTGCATCTGGACGTCGGTGGCGTGCGTGCATGGCCGCGTATGTCGCGCCAGGAGCTGGTGCAGATTTTCCCGAAGGGCAATACGCTGCATCTTCCGGCAGATGGTCAGCCGCTTCCAGGCTATGATCAGGCGCTCGCAGATTACAAGAAACGTGTCGGTTCAAGCTCGATCGAGATCGCATCGACGGCCGGCGGCGCGCCCGCTGCTGAACGCAAGCGTCGTGGTTTCCTCGCAACTCTCTTTGGCGGCGGTGCCGACGAAGAAGAGGATAATGGTGAAAGCAGCACGCCAGCCATTGCGTCGCCGCGGCCCTCCGCGCCTGCAAGCCGGCCGGCTGATGCAGAGGACGAAGCACCTGCCGCCGCTCCGCTGCCGGGTGTGATGGTCGCTTCGGCCCAGCCTCAGCAGGCGCCGCAGCCGGAGAATATCACGGCGCCGGTTCCCGCTTCACGCCCAGCCTTCCGCCAGGACGGTCCGGGTGCACTTGCAGCTGCTCTCTATTCGCAACAGCGTAATCCTGCCCAGGAGGCACTTGCGCTTCAGGCCGCTGCGGCTGTTAACAGCAGGCCTCAAGGTGAAAGCTTCGAAGATCTGACGAAATACGCCGTTCCGGTGCCGACCTTGCTCGGTTCGCGCGGGACGAAGGCTGATGCCGACACATCAAACATGATGGCGTCGCTGGGCGATGTTCCGCCTTCGCTGCAGGATGTATCGGGCGTACCGCTTCCTGCTCACCGTCCGGTTGTCGCCCAGGTTGCCGCAATGGTGCCAGCTCCGCAACCGGCGGAACGGGCAAGGGAAAATGAGCAAGCCTTGACGCCTGAACTGGTCGCAGCCCTTTCGCGCAGTGTGGATGATGATCGCAGAGCAGCGGCCGGTATTCGTGCTGTCAGCGATGAGGCCGGTGCTACTCCAGCACCCGTGCATTCTCAGGCGCGCAAGCCGACGGAAGTTGCAGCACTACCGAAAAAGGTTATCCAGGCACCTTCGGCTTCCGGTCATTTCGGCGATGGTTTCGATACGCCCAAGTGGGTCGCTGCAGCAGCTTCCGCAGTGCCGACCAAGGGTGGCCGATCGACGAAGCCTGACCTGGCACCGGCTTCCGGCAACCTGACCAAGGATACGCTAGAGAAATGGGCGCTGGATAACAAGCGCTCGGGTGAGGTGGTTTCGATGAAGGCGCCGCGTGTGGTGACCCGTACGCTGAACAGCGAATATTCGGCTGCCTATGCCAGCGAGGGCTTCAAGCCGGTCGCTGCGGCGGTTGCGATCGATCCCAATCGTTTCAGCGGCTCCAACTGATCCCGTTTTGAAGCTGATTGATGCTCGGCTAGGCTTACCCGAGCTGAAGTCTATTCTCTGTCTTTCAAGATAGACTGCGCAGCCAGTTTTCCGGCGACGATCGCACCCTCGATATATCCAGGGAAAGACGGCGACAGTTCCGAACAGGCAAAATGCAAGCGCGGCAGTCCCTTGAGCAGGATTTCTTCCGCATCCGTGGCCTCAAGGTCGGTGATGACGTCGCTATAGGCACCATCGCTCCAGGCATCGTTGACCCAATCGCGAATGCAGACGGAAACCGGTTCGTGACCTTTCCCTCCCAATGCGGCGCTGAGTTCTGACGTGACGAAGTTCGCCAGCTCGGTCTGCGGTCGCTTGTGCCATTCCGAGGCCAGCGGTCCGCCAAGAAAGACGACGACGCCGAAATAATCGTCATGGCTGGCGTCGCAGGCGTAGATGCCCTGCGGATCGCTCCACATGACTGACCCGCTCAGTCCCTTGTCGCGCCAGAATGGTGTCCTGTAGCCGATCTGCAGCTTGATCGCACAACCCGGCTCCCAGGCAGAAAGTGCCCTTTCGAGTTCAGCTGGAAGCGGTGGCGATATTTCTATTCTTCGCGCCATGACGGGCGGTACGGCAATGATCACATGCCCTGCAGTGAGCGCACGTCCCTCGACATCCACTTCAACCTCATCTTCCATGATGGTGATAGAGGTGGCGGGGGCGGACAGTCTTAGTCGGTCATCGAGGCCCGCCGCTAAACGGTCGGCCAGCGCGTGCATGGTGTCACGCATGAACATCTCAAGTTCGGGATAGATATTGGTAATCCGCCGGTCGTTCGAGACGAGATAGGCAAGCGCCACGTCTTCCGGCGCGCGGCACCACAACCCCTTGATCAGTCTTCGGAAGGAGCCGGTGACGTCCGAAGGCATGTCGGTCTGGCGGTCGATCCATTGCCCCCCGGTCAGACCCGAGAATGTAGGATTGGCGAGATCGATGGAGCGCATTCGCTCACGCAACTGCTCCACGCCGTTCCAGATGGCATCGCCGTGTTCGGGTGGAATGGCGGGGCGATAGGATTGTTCTCCATCGACATGAGAGAAGACAGTGCGTGCTCCGAAGCGCTGCGCCGTCTCGACCAGATGGGTCATGTCACGGCATAGGAACTGGCCGCCGGTATCGATGCGTGTCCCGTTCGGCAAATATTCCGATTCCACCCGGCCGCCGACGCGGTTGCGGGCCTCAACCACGATGACATCGAGGCCGGCCGCCATCAGGTCCGTGGCCGCGGTGAGGCCGGTAAAGCCTGCGCCGATAACGATGACGTCGTGATCTGCCATTGGAAACTCGCGTGAAGGGAGATTGGCTGCATCAGGCGCAAAAGAAAAAGCCCGCCTTCAAGGGGCGGGCTTTGAAAAGCGGATCAGGCGGCTTCTTCCTCGTCGGTGCCGGCGCCCGGGATCATGCCGAGGGCGCTGAGGTAGGTGTCGAGGATCAGGTCCTCTTCCATGCGCTCCTGGTCATCCTTCTTGCGAAGGGCGATGACCTTTTTCATGATCTTGGTGTCGTAGCCCATCGACTTCGCTTCGCCATAGACGTCCTTGATGTCGTCGGCGATCGTCTTCTTTTCTTCTTCAAGTCGTTCAATGCGCTCTACAAAAGCGCGGAGCTGGTCGCGGGCGACGCCATGAGCATCAGACATCGGTGTCTCCTGATAATGGAAATCTCTATTGGATAGTGGTCAAGTGCCGAAAAGCAGGCGCAAGGTCAAGCCTAATCAATCGCCAATGCCAATTCAGCCATGCGGCGGCTTGTTGATCTCGAATGCGGCTTTTTGAGCGTCGCTTGCTTCCATCTGGTGAAGGTTCTTCCAGTCTTCATAAGGCATGCCGTAGACGATCTCGCGGGAAGCCTCTTTTGAAAGGTCCAGTCCTGCCTCGGTCGCTGCATCGCGATACCAGTTGGACAGACAGTTCCGGCAAAAGCCTGCCAGATTCATCATGTCGATATTCTGGACGTCGCTCCGTTCACGCAGATGCTGGACGAGCCGGCGAAATGCCGCCGCTTCAAGCTCGGTTTGTTGTTGTTTGCTGAGTTCGGTCATGGGAACGTCTCCTGACTGCTCTCGTCACACGGCGGGGTAGGGGCCGGTACGCGACGGGAAAATCCTGTATTCATGCAATTTGGGGTCTGCGTTGAGCGAGGTAAAGATCGGCGCAAGCCTTGCCGCCCAGGCATCCATGCCTGCATCATCGCCGATCAGGTCCTGCCTTACTTCCAGAAGCGTGTGCGGAATGCCGGGGATCATGCAGTGGCGATACATCGTGTCGCCCTTCAAGGCGCCATCATAAGGCTCGTTGTCGCCGATAACGATATCGCCCGGTTCGCGAAGTTTTGACAGAAGTGGCAAGACTGCCCTGTCGTCGCTGTCCCATAACACTGCTGCATGCCAGGGCCTTGCGAAATCCTTCCAGTAGGGAGTGAAGGAATGTATTGAAAGCACCAGAGGCGCCCGGCCGGATGTCGAGGCCTTGGCTATCGTCTGTTCGACGGCGCGGTGATAAGGCCGGTGGTAGGTGTCGAGGCGGGTTTGCCATTCTTCATCGGTAATGGGGTGATTGCCGGGAATGATCGCGCCGTCGGAAATCTTCATGATCAGGGTCGGATCGTCCTCGCCACGGTTCGGATCGATCAGCAGGCGCGAGAAGCAACCGAGCACTGCCGGCACGCCGAGCATGGCGGCAAGCCTGCGTGTCAGGCCCTCGACGCCGATATCGAAAGCGATGTGTCTGAGAAAGGCGCTGTCGGGAAGGCCAAGACTGCCATATTTCGAAGGAAGGCGGTTCATGGCGTGATCTGCTAGAAGCACCATGCCTGTGTCATAGTTGCCGTCTATGATTTCGAACGATTGGAAATTCTGCATGCTCACGTACATTTCAAACGATTATGTTGTGAGTTTGGTGATCGCATGACAGCCGTTTTTGCACAAGAGAGGCGGCCTGTGCTTGTCAAAAAGCAAGCCCGTGCAGGGGGATGAAACAAATTTAAGCAAGCGTAGCGGCAGGGCGACGCAATCAACCACAGCTTCGTTGACTTTCTGCCCGTTGCGCGCGAGAAAGTGCCTCCACGATAACCATGGAGACCTGACGGAAACCGTGCCGATAAAATCGATTAAAATCTATCTTCGTTCGCTCCTTTCCGTTCCGGCGGGTGCTTTTGCTGTTTGCGCAAGCGCACCGCTTCTCATGGCTTCTCCGGCTCATGCTGATTTTCGTGTCTGTAACGGCACGCAGAATCTTGTCGGGGTGGCAATCGGTTATCGTGCCCAGGATGGTTGGAATACCGAGGGTTGGTGGCAGGTTCCTGCTTCCACCTGCGCTACTCTGATCGAAGGGGAACTGCAGTCACGATACTATTATCTTTATGCCGAGGATGCCGCCCGCGGAGGGCGGTGGACCGGAAATATCAATATGTGCGTCGCCGAGAATGAATTCAAAATTGTCGGCGTCAATGATTGTTTCACCCGTGGCCACCAGCGCATGGGTTTCAAAGAGTATGATACGGGTCGTCAGGGAAGCTGGATGGTCCAGCTGTCCGACACGCCCGGTACGCAAGAAGGCCAGAATTGATGAGGCGTAACCGCAAAGTAAAGATCCTTGCCACGCTCGGTCCGGCATCGTCGGAAGAGGCAATGATCCAGAAGCTCCACGAAGCAGGCGCTGACCTCTTCCGTATCAACATGAGCCATGCCAGCCATGAAATGATGCGTACCCTGATCGAGCGCATCCGCTCGGTCGAGAAGAAGTCGGGTCGCCCGATCGGTATTCTCTGTGACTTGCAGGGACCGAAGCTTCGCGTCGGCAAATTTGCCAACACCAAAGTAACACTGACCCCGGGTCAGACATTCACGCTCGACAACAACGAAGCGCCGGGTGACGAAAACCGCGTCTACCTTCCGCATCCGGAAATCCTCGAAGCGGTCAAGGCCGGCGATCGCCTGCTGATCGACGATGGCAAGCTGGCTCTGAAGGCTGTCGAAGCCGACGGCAAGAAGATCGTCTGCACCGTTGTTGCCGGCACCAGCATTTCCGACCGCAAGGGCGTCAGCCTGCCCGACACGATCCTGACCGTCGGCGTTCTGACCGACAAGGACCGCGCCGACCTCGATGCCGTTCTTGCCACCGAAGATGCCGACTGGGTTGCGCTGTCCTTCGTGCAGCGCCCGGAAGACCTGGCGGAAGTCCGCAAGATCGCTCGCGGCCGTGTCGGCATCATGTCGAAGATCGAAAAGCCGCAGGCTATCGAACGCATCGACGAGATCATCGAGCTTTCCGATGCTGTCATGGTTGCCCGTGGTGACCTTGGCGTTGAAATGCCGATCGAAATGGTTCCCGGTATCCAGAAGCAGCTGACCCGCGCCTGCCGCCGTGCAGGCAAGCCGGTCGTGGTTGCCACCCAGATGCTGGAATCGATGATCACGGCTCCGGTTCCGACCCGCGCGGAAGTCTCCGACGTGTCGATCGCCGTCTTCGAAGGCGCCGATGCCGTCATGCTGTCGGCCGAATCCGCTTCCGGTCAGTATCCGGTCGAAGCTGTCTCGATGATGGCGTCCATCGCCCGTCAGGTCGAGCAGGATCCGCTTTATCCGAGCATCATTTACGCACAGCGCGCAACGCCGGAAGCCACTGGCTCCGACGCGATCTCGCTTGCTGCACGCCAGATTGCCGAAACGCTCAAGGCTGCCGCGATCGTCACCTACACCCAGTCCGGCACGACCGGTCTGCGCGCCTCGCGCGAGCGTCCGAATGTTCCGATCCTGGCGCTGTCCCCGAATGTCAAGACGGCCCGCCGCCTTGCTGTCTGCTGGGGGCTGCACTGCGTCGTAACCGAGGATGCAAGCGATCTGGAAGACATGGTGAACCGCGCTGCGCGCATCACCGTTTCGGAAGAGTTCGGCAAGCCCGGCGACCGCGTCATCATCTCGGCCGGCGTTCCGCTCGGCACGCCCGGTTCGACGAACATGCTGCGTATCGCCTATATCGGCGCTGACGGCCAGACCGGCGCATAATCGGGCTGACACAATTTGCAATTACCAGACGGCCGGAGCGATCCGGCCGTTTGTCGTTTTGGAAATGGGCGTGGAGCAGTAAAGGCGGTCTGTAAGCGCAATCAGTGCGCCAGAGCGGTGACGCTTCACTTTCTTTCGATCGCCATTCCCAATGTTGTCTCGCTCGTAGTTCCCGACTGGGTCAGCCGCGCCTCAGCCATGCGTGCCAATGCCTGCAAGTCGCGGTCCATGCCTGCGATCTTTTCCATTGCGGCGATTGCCACGTCGGGCACCACATAGTCCGGCTTGTGGCCGAGGCCATGGATTTTCACCAGTTCGGAACCGGCTATATCACGCGCAAGCCCTTGGGAATGGATCTCTTCGAGCACGATCGGGTCGCTGTCGCCGGTGATGACAATGGTTGGTGCCGTAATCTCTTTATAACGTGGTGAGATGCGCGTGACATAGTCGTGCAGATTGGCGACATCGACCGCGTTGTTGCGGAAGTTTTCAGGCCTCAGCACCAGTGCGGGTGCGCCCTTCTCGACATAGCGGTCACGACGGAGGTTGGGGCTGAAGACGGACCTCGTTGCACCATCCAGCAGAACAAGGCCTGCGGGCAGGCTGATGAGGCGGGTGAACCAGAAGCCCAGATAGGGAGCGGCCGAAATCCTGTAGTACCAGTCCACGCCGCCGGGCCAGGGATGGGTTGCCGGTGCGAGAAACAGCAATCCGGCCGTCTTTTCGGGATGGAAGACGGCAAAGCTTGCAGTAATCGCCCCGCCGAAGGAGTGGCCGACGATGATGGCGCGCTGCATGCCCTTCATATCCATCACGCGGCTGATGGCTACCGCCTGTCCGTCCGGAAAGCCGTTCTCGGGCCTTCCGCGCTCCGAATAGCCATGTCCGGGCCTGTCGATGAAGAGAAGCTCCGCACGGCCTTCCAGGAGCTTGCGGAAGGCCGTTTCCTGGTCCCGCAGGTTGCCGCTTGCTCCATGGATGAAGACGATCGGGGGCAGGGCGGGATTTGGCGGTGCAGGAATGTGCAGAGCGTTGATCCTGTAGCCGCCGACATCGATCAGTTCGCCATGGCGCGGAAACTGCCGCTCAATCTGGCGGCTTTTCCAGGCGGTAAAGCTGAAGGCCGCGGCGACAAGAATGGCGACAAGGGCAAGCGGCAGAATCATTGGAGAATAACCTGGGAAAGGCTCAAGTTCTGTTCCCGGCGATCTTTTCCGAGAGTTTCGAGACGGCTTCCTGTGCCTCCCGATCTGCTGGATAGACGTTGAGATAGCGCTCCCAGGCCTTAAGCGCCATGTCGTCATCGCCGGCTTCCGTCAGTATTCCCGCTAAGCCGGCAAGAGCGCCGAAGTGGCGCGGTTCACGCTTCAAGACTTCGGCAATATCGGCCATCGCCTTGCGCTGATCCCCCATCGTGTAGTGAAGTGTAGCACGCCTGTTCCAGCCCTCTGTGAAGGCAGGATCGAGAAGGGTTACACGGTCGAGGAAGTCCAGCGCGGCGGCGTTCTTCTTTTCCTTGATGGCGTCTTCGGACCACTGCATCAGAAGGTTGACCGTGGCGCTGCCGGAATCGTTCATCTCGGCAATGACCTGGCTGGCAATACCCTTGGCCTTTTCAGGATCGCGCTCGCGTTTCAGCACCTCGAACAATGTGTCGAGCGGTTTTGCAGCTGCGGTCGTGGGGGCGGCTGATTCTGCTGCGGGGGTGGCCGGTTGCGGAACGGCTTGTGCAGGAGGGGCGGCTTGAGGCGCCTGTGCATGAGCAACAGGGGCGAGAGCGGCCAAAGCCAGAATAGGTGTGCTCAAAAGCAAATAGCGCATCCGGATAAGTTAATCCGGATGCGCCGAAGGTCAAAGCCGAATTGTCGCGCTATCGACAATTTGATTGCCGGCGAGAAACTCGCCTGCAGCAATCAGCCCTGGCGGGCCTTGAAGCGCGGGTTCTGCTTGTTGATGATGTAGATGCGGCCCTTACGGCGAACCAGACGGTTGTCGCGGTGACGAGCCTTCAGCGCCTTAAGCGAGTTCTTGATCTTCATTGTACTGGTCCAGCAGTCTGTGGGCTCATAGAGCCGCTTGTCTCTAACAATCGAAAGCGCGCCGCCTAGTCCCTAGAGATAGGGGCGCGCCTCAGGTTGGGGTGCAGATAACCCGAGGCTTTCTCCATGTCAACCTTGTGACGAGGTTTTCCGGCCTTTCAATTCGGTGACATGGCCCATTTTACGGCCCGGACGGGCTTCCGTCTTGCCGTAAAGATGGACAAGCACATCCTTGGTTGCCAGCCATTGCGGCAGCGTCAGAATGTCGTCGCCGATTAGGTTGGTCATCACGCAATCGGAATGCCTGTCCGGGTCGCCGAGCCCAAGACCGGCAACCGCGCGCATATGCTGCTCGAACTGCGAGATGACGCAGGCAGCCTCCGTCCAGTGGCCGGAATTGTGGACACGCGGGGCAACCTCGTTGGCTATCAGCGTGCCATCCGCCATGGCGAAGAATTCCATGCCGATAACGCCGACGTAACCGAGCGCTGCGAGCAGCTTTTCGGCCGCAGCACGGGCGGTTGCCGCTGTCTCGGCCGGGATGTTTGCCGGCAGGGTCGACGTATGCAGTATGCCATTGCGGTGGACATTCTCTGCCGGGTCGTAGCACCGAATCGTGCCGTCCTTGGCACGGGCGGCGATGATCGAGATCTCGCGCTCGAAGGCAACGAAGCTTTCGAGAATCAGGGGCACGGAACCGAGCGCTTCATACGCGCCTGCGGGTGAGTCGTCGCTCGAACGGAAAACGCGCTGGCCCTTGCCGTCGTAACCCATGCGACAGGTCTTCAGCACACCTTTGCCACCGAAGTCGACCAAAGCTGCTTCGAGCTCCTGCTGGCTGTTGACCGCATGGAAACGGGCCGTCTCGATGCCACAGTCGTTGAGGAAGTGCTTTTCCGTTAGTCGGTCCTGCGCGACTTCAAGTGCCTTGGATGGCGGGTAGACGGGAACCGAGCGCTCCAGCGTCTGGGCGGCCGAAACCGGCACGTTCTCGAATTCGTAGGTGACGATATCGCAGCGTCTGGCCAGTTCCGCGAGAGCGGCAGGATCATCATAGGCTGCGGTGATCTGCTCGTTGGCGACCTGAGCTGCGGGACAATCGGCCTGCGGTTCCAGAATGATGATGGTGAGGTTCAGCCTTGCGGCTGCCATTGCAAGCATGCGGCCGAGCTGGCCGCCGCCGATAATGCCGATCGTCTGCGCCTTCATGCTTCGTCCATCGGGTATTCGGCGACTGCGGCACTCTGGCGGGCGCGCCATTCGTCCAGGCGATAGGCGATGTCCTCGTCGGAGAGGGCAAGCACGGCCGCTGCAAGCAGGGCCGCATTGACCGCACCGGCGCGACCGATGGCGAGCGTGCCGACGGGAATGCCGGCCGGCATCTGGACGATCGACAGAAGGCTGTCCTGACCGGATAGAGCCTTGGACTGGACCGGAACGCCGAAGACCGGCAGCGGTGTCATCGAGGCGGCCATGCCGGGCAGGTGGGCAGCGCCGCCGGCACCGGCGATGATGACCTGAAAGCCCTCGTCACGCGCGCCCTTGGCGAAATTGAACAGGCGTTCGGGCGTCCGGTGTGCCGAAATAATGCGGGCCTCGTAGTCGATTTCGAGGGCATCGAGGGTTTCGGCGGCGTTCTTCATGGTCTCCCAGTCGGACTGGCTTCCCATGATGATGGCGACGGGCGGTGTCTCGGCCATTTGAGCGTTCCTAGGCAATGATGTCGGGCAGGATCTGATCTTCGATCTGGGTCATCTTGTCTTTTATGGCGAGCTTTTTCTTCTTCATGCGCTGCACGCGCAACGCATCGCAGCCCACCTTTATCATGGCGTTGATCGCGGCGTCGTAGTCTTCATGCTCCTGCCGGAGCTTTGCCAGCGCCAGCCGGTTGTCCGCCTGTTCCTGATCGGCCATGTCTTAAAGTCCCCATATCGATCCGGGCTTGTGACCCGGCCCAGCTTAATGCGCAAGCTCCTATCACCAAACCGCGTTAACGGGAAGTTCGCCAACGTCACGAATTTGCCGCGCTCTTGTCACGAAAACACCTTCGACAAACAGCTCAGATCGTGTCACACTTCCGTCGTAAACCTGAAGCTTCGGCCGATGGAGTGGCCGGAGCAGGCAATAGGGAAGGACATGCCACATGACCATCCAGGCTCATATAGCATCGCTTGAAAAGAAGCACGGCGATCTCGAGGAGGAGCTCCAGGCGATTCTTTCGTCTCCTTCATCTGACGATCGGGAAATCGCCGATCTGAAGCGTCGTAAGCTGCGTATCAAAGACCAAATGCAGCGCCTCAAGGCGTCTACACGCCACTAAGGCAAGCTAATAGAGCCATAGCCGCGGATCTCGATTTGGATATGATCCGATAGCGGCGCAAAACCCAATTTTCAGTTCTGGTCGTGGTTCATGCGGGCTGCGGCCAGAATTGTTTCCGGAGCCTGGTTTTATCCCCAATCCGGGCCTGTTCAGAACGGGAGGCCATCCCATAGCAGCTTGAGGCCGGCAAGAAAGGCGAGGCCATAGGTCATCGGGTAAAAGGTTTCGGCCTTGAGATGCTTGACGACGGCCGCTCCCATTATTGTCGAGACGAGTGCTACAGGCAGAAGCGTTGCCGACAGGGTCAGGTTCTGCGTATCCAACGCACCCAGAAAGAAATAGGGTATCACCTTCACCGCATTGACGATGGCGAAGAAGCGGATGCTCGCGCCGGTGTAGTTTTTCGGATCAAGCTGCATCGGCAGGACATAGATTTGGAACGGCGGGCCCCCGGCATGGGCAACAAAGCTGGCGTAACCCGAAAGCGATCCCCAGAATGTTGCGGCGACCGGGCGATGCGGGAGAGGGGCAACGATTTCGCCCCGGCGCCCATAGACCTGCCAGAAATAGCGGGCGGCGAACAGAATGGTCGCGGAAGCGATCACCACTTTCAGCGCATCGTCGGAGACATAGGCCGACGTCGCCCAACCGAGGGCGATGCCGATCACACCGCCGGGCATGATCATCAGCAGTGTTTTCGGGTCATTGTATTTGCGCCAGGACCACAGCGCGACAGCATCCATCAGAATAAGGATCGGCAGGAAAATTGCGGCTGCCTGGACCGGCTCGACCGCAAGCGACATGATCGGTACGCCCATCAAGCCGATCGCGCCGCCGATGCCGCCTTTCGACAGACCGACAAGCATGACTGCCGGAACTGCGGCGAGGAAGAACGACAGGCTGGGAAAATCTATCATCGGCGGTTACTGTCGAGGGTGTTGATCCTGCAATCCGTCCGGTCTATCGAATTGTCCGAATAAAACCAGAGCGGAACGTGCTGAAGCGGTACGTCTTCGCTTCAAGGCGAGAATGATCGGATAAGAACATGACAGAACCGGACAACCGCTGCCGCATCGTGCTGATCGTACCGGATGATGCCGATGCCGATCACCAGGCCAAACTTCTAACGGAGGCCATGTCGGGTGGCGATGTCGCATCGGTCATCCTCCCGCAATACGGGCTGGACGATCAGGCATTCCAGAAGCGGGCGGAAGTGCTGGTGCAGATCATCCAGAATGCCGGAGCCGCCGCCATCATTTCCGGTGACAGCCGGGTTGCCGGTCGCGCCAAGGCCGATGGTCTTCACATGTCGGGTTCGCTCGAGGAATTGGGTGAGGCGATCGAGAAGTTCACGCCGAAGATGATTGTCGGAGCCGGCGGTGCGGCGGAACGGCATACTGCGCTCGAGATTGGCGAATTGAGGCCGGACTATATTTTCTTCGGCCGTTTCGATGGCGACATCAAGCCGGAAGCTCATCCGAAGAACGTTGCGCTTGCTGAGTGGTGGGCGTCGATGATCGAGATCCCCTGCATCACTATGGGCGGCAACGATGCCGAATCGGTTGTCGCCGTCGCCGAGAGCGGAGCCGAATTCGTGGCGTTGCGCGATGCCGTTTTTGCCAGTGGTGATGGCCCCGCTGCAGCCGTTGCCAAGGCCAATGCGTTGCTGGACGAAAAAGCGCCACGGTTTGAGGGTTGATGGTCGCATGCCATCGACGAAAAAACTGTATCGCAATCCGGTCAAAGTCTTCACTGCACTGCTCGTTTCTGTGGCTGCGGTCACATCTGTGCATGCCCAGTCCAATCAGGCGGTGACCCGGCCGGTCGGGCCGGAAGCAGGCAAGATGGAGCGGCAGCAGCAGCCTGATGGCTTGGTGCCGTCGGGCGGCGTCGAGCTTTACAGGCGAATGGGTGCTGCATTGCCAGCGCCACCTGAGGAAAAAACTTATAGCGGCAAGGTCGATGAGGCTTATGGCGCCTATCAGCGCGGCATGTATGTCGAGGCGATGAAGCTTGCGCTTGAACGGGCGCAGCAGGGCGATGCAGCGGCGCAGACATTGGTTGCAGAGATGATGACGAAGGGGCAGGGGATCGCGCGCGACCCCAAGGGCGCTGCCTTCTGGTATGGTCAGGCCGCCGAAGGAGGCGATGCCGCAGCAATGTTCCAGTATGCGCTGCTGTTGATGACGGGACGCGATGTTCCGGCCGATAAAAAGAAGGCCGATGATTTCATGCGTCGCGCGGCGGAAGCCGGGAATTCGGCGGCCCAGTTCAACTGGGGCCAGATCCTTATTTCCGACAATCCCGGCGAAAAGGGAATGCAGCTGGCACTGCCGTTCTATGAAAAATCCGCCAGCCAGGGCGTAGCCGATGCGCAATATGCCGTGGCCCAGCTCTACATGGCGCTTCGCGAAGTTTCACCGACCAAAAAGGCACAGGCGCGTGACTGGATGCTGCGTTCCGCCAAGGCAGGCTATGACACCGCCCAGTTGGACATGGGCATCTGGTATGTAAACGGCGTCGGCGGCGAGCGTGACTACGACAAGGGGTTCGAGTGGTTGAGGATTGCCGCGATGCGCGGCAATGTGGTCGCCCAAAACAAGCTTGCCTATCTCTATATCAATGCGCTCGGCACGCGACCCAACCCCGTGGAAGCCGCCAAGTGGTACGTGCTCTCCCGGCGCGCCGGCCTGCAGGATGCCGGACTTGAGGATTTCTATCTCGGCATTAACGAAGACCAGCAGAAACAGGCGATCGATGCCGCCAACAAGTTCCGGCGGAATTAGCCCTGTAGCGCCTGCAATGCAAAGAGCGCGCCGCGGATGATGAAGCCGTGGGCTACGGCCAGCGCCAGAATAACAAACAGCCAGATGGCAGTGTAAAGACCGGGTCGATCAAGCGCCTTTGGGTTGATGGACGGCGACACGACAAAGACGGCGACCGCAAACAGCATCGCGCCGGGCAGCAGGAAAAGAGCGATCGTCGGGCGCGCGAAATTATCCGGATTTCCGGAGAAGTCGAAGTGGATCGGCAGCATAGTCTCGGCCGGCAATGCGGCCCATAGGCCCAGCGACAAAAAGGTCATGGTGATGAGCATGCCGAGGCTGATAAAAAGAGGGATGGGCATGCGCATGGGGCTGTCTCCTGTATGAGGTCTGCCCTCCTTTCGCAGGCTGGGCCGCGAATGACAACACTGCCGTGCGACCGCATGACTTGAATTTACCGGCAATTTGTGGTCTTGAAGCCGCCCAATCAACAAAATCAGTATCGCCCGCTCTCCCGGTCATCCGGATTCCGGGGCTCAAGGATTCCGAAATGGCCCGTTCAGCGCTTCTCAATGTCATGGTGCAGGCTGCCTTGAAGGCAGGCAAATCGCTTACCAGAGATTTTGGTGAGGTGCAGAATCTGCAGGTTTCCGTAAAGGGACCGAGCGACTTCGTTTCGCAGGCCGACCTGAAAGCTGAAAAGATCGTCCGTGACGAGCTGATGAAGGCTCGCCCGACCTATGGCTTCCTTGGTGAAGAGGGGGGCGAAGAAAAGGGCACAGACGGTGCGCATCGCTGGATCGTCGATCCGCTCGATGGCACCACCAACTTCCTCCACGGCATTCCGCAGTTTGCAGTCTCGATCGCGCTCGAGCGCAATGGCGAGATCGTTGCCGGTGTCGTGTTCAACCCGGCAGTGGATGAACTCTATACGGCGGAAAAGGGCGGCGGTGCGTTCCTCAACGACCGCCGTATCCGTGTCGCTGCCCGCCGGGTGTTGTCCGATTGCGTCATCGGCTGCGGCATTCCGCATCTGGGCCGTGGCAACCACGGCAAGTTCCTCGTCGAACTGCGTCATGTCATGGGTGAAGTTGCAGGCGTTCGCCGTGCGGGTGCGGCTGCTCTCGATCTTGCTTATGTCGCTGCCGGTCGTCTTGACGGTTTTTGGGAAGCCGAGCTTTCTCCGTGGGATATGGCTGCCGGCCTGCTGCTCATTCGCGAAGCCGGCGGCTTCGTTTCCGACATGAAGGGCGCGCAGAACATGTTCGAGGCCCGCAATGTGATCGCTGGCAACGAACTGATCCGTAATGCACTGGTCGAAGTCGTCAATCGTCCGGTGCCGAGCCGCTGAGGCAATAGGGAATTCAGTGCGCGCTATTGGATAGCGCACTGTTTTCCAATGCTTGCGCACTTCAATTCGTCGCAATTTTACACTAGCCTCCGCTCAATTTAGCGGAGTCGAGGCGTATTATGGCGAATGCGACAGTGGATGATCTGGACGAGTCGGAAACCGGCCGCGGCGGCTATAAACACAAGCTCTCCAATCCTGCGTCGTTCCTCTGGACGATGCTCATCTTTCTCGCGCTTGTCGGCTTCGTCGCGTCGATCCTCTACCGACAGGCGGCGCACGCGTTCCAGACCAATCCGGGCCTGAACGGTCTGATCCTCGGCGTTCTGGCAATCGGTATCCTGCTCGTCTTCGTGCAGGTGATCAGTCTTGCGCGGGAAGTCGGCTGGTTCAATTCCTTCCGGGCCGCCGGTGGTAATGCCGACAAGGTGGGCCGCGAACCGCGCCTGCTCGCCCCGATGCGCACCCTGATCGGTCGCCGCCGCAAGGTGGCGCTGTCGACCGTCGCCTATCGCTCCATCCTCGATTCGATCGGCACGCGACTGGACGAATCGCGCGATACTTCGCGCTATCTCATAGGCCTTCTGGTTTTCCTCGGCCTGCTTGGCACGTTCTGGGGGCTAATTGAAACGATCGGCTCGATCAGCGACGTCATCGGTGCGCTTGATCCGTCGTCGGGCGGCTCGAACGACATTCTGAGCGCAATCAAAAGCGGATTGGCCCAGCCGCTCGCCGGCATGGGCACGGCGTTTTCGTCCTCGCTGCTCGGCCTTTCCGGTTCGCTGATTCTAGGCTTCCTCGATCTGCAGGCCGGCCGCGCACAGAACCGCTTCTATACGGAACTCGAAAACTGGCTCTCTTCGGTAACCGACGTTGGTTACGACGGGCCGATCGCCAATGGCGATAACGGCGCCGCAGATGAACTGAAGGCACTGACCGCCGAGTTACGCAAGCTTGCTGCCGTCCAGGCCAAGGCCGGGCGTGACGGCGCCGAGAGCGAGCGTTCGATGGCTGCCATGGCCAATCTGGCTGAAGGTATTCAGGGGCTCGTGAAGAACATGCGCAACGAGCAGCAGATGCTGCGTGACTGGATCGAGGCGCAGCAGGAAGAATCCAAGGCGATGCGCCGCACGCTTGACCGGCTTTCCGACAAGATCGGGGGGAAATAAGCGATGGCGCTCGCCAAGAACCGCCGTCGCGAACGCACAGTCGATTTCTGGCCGGGCTTCGTGGATGCGCTGTCCACTCTTCTCATGGCGATCATGTTCCTGCTGACGGTCTTCGTGCTGGCGCAGTTTCTGCTAAGCCGCGAGATCACCGGTCGTGACGAGGTGTTGAGCCGCCTAAACAGCCAGATCGCAGAGCTGACAAACCTGCTGGCGCTGGAAAAGAGCGGCAATCAGGATCTCGAAGATCAGCTTGCCAACCTTCAATCCTCGTTGGCTGCAGTGGAAAGCGATCGCTCGCGTCTGCAGCAGCTTTTGAATGACGGCGCCGGCAGCAGTGCGGCCGCCAATGCAAAAGTTGGTGAGCTAACCAGCGAGTTGAACAACCAGCAGCAGATCAGCCAGCGCGCGGCAAGTCAGATCGAACTCCTCAACCAGCAGATCGCAGCATTGCGCGCGCAGATCGCTGCGGTGGAGCAGGCGCTTCAGGCTTCGGAAGCCAAGGATGCGACCTCGCAGGCGCAGATCTCGGATCTCGGCCGCCGCCTGAATGTTGCCCTCGCTGCGCGCGTGCAGGAACTCAACCGCTATCGCTCCGACTTCTTCGGCCGTTTGCGTGAAATCCTCTCGGATCGCGAAAATATCCGTATCGTCGGCGACCGTTTCGTCTTCCAGTCGGAAGTGCTGTTTCCGGTCGGTGGCAGCGAGCTGGATGATGCCGGACATGGTGAAATGGATAAGCTGGCAATGGCCCTGCTTGAGCTTGCCAAGGAAATACCGGCGGAAATCAATTGGGTGCTCAGGGTCGACGGCCATACCGATAATTCGCCGCTCTCCGGTGCGGGGCGTTATCGCGACAACTGGGAGCTTTCATCCGCCCGCGCAACTTCGGTTGTGAAGTATCTGATTTCGAAGGGTGTTCCGGCTCACCGGCTTGTCGCTGCCGGCTTCGGCGAATTCCAGCCGATCGCTCCGGGCGATACGCCAGAAGCGAAGTCTCAGAACCGGCGTATCGAATTGAAGCTGACGGAACGCTGATCGATGGTTGCGCAAAAACGAGATATCAACGCCCTGATCAAGGCGGTGGCGGATACGCCACGCCGTGACAATAGCACCTACCATCAGGTAATTGCCGAGGCGCGCGAAATGTTTGACCAAGCCGAAGCAGCGCTCGGCGGGGCGGTCAGGATGAAGACGAAGACC
Organism: Agrobacterium sp. Ap1; assembly: GCF_017313375.1. NCBI lineage: Bacteria > Pseudomonadati > Pseudomonadota > Alphaproteobacteria > Hyphomicrobiales > Rhizobiaceae > Agrobacterium > Agrobacterium sp. Ap1. The sequence continues at coordinate 183,264 of NZ_JAFLMY010000001.1, read as the reverse complement.
AAGCTGAAGCCGAACGGCAAATATGTGGTGAAATGGGTCTTCGAGCGGGCCGAATAGGCCCTGTCCTCATGCCGTATAGTGGCTTGAGGTGAAGCCGAGGCGCTCCAGTCCGCGCCGCACTTCAGGCGCCTTCATGAACAGGCTCCACAAAAGGCCGGAGCGGTGGTTCTCTATCATGGCGATGAGCGGACCCTGGTCGATGGCGATATAGGTTGGCGCGAGCCAGTCTATTGCCGGTGCAAAGGCATCGACGAAACCGAACGATCCGAACAGCTTTCCATCCTCGTAGCGGATCATGGCGCGCAGGGCCTCTTCGGCCTCCGACGGCTGAAAGGGGAAGCTCGACAGTGCCGCGGTCGGGGCGATGGCGCCCGTGTCCGACGTTGGAGAATTGGCGTTGTAGCCATTCGGCGCCTCCGAAGCCGTCAGGCCCCAGACATCGTATTGCTTATAGGCCGGGATGCTGAGGCAGTAGTCCCGGTTGATCTTCGTATGCGCCACGGCCTGCTGCCAATAATCGGCATAGCGGTCCGACAGTCCGCGCGGATCAAGCGCGCAGAAGGAATATTGGGAGAGGAACAGCGGGCCACCAAGAGGCTCACCGAGGGGAAGTTCGGTGCCGAAATAGCTTTCGCCGTTTTTCATCGCGCCGGAGCGCGCCCAGCCTTCATGATAACTTTCCGGCTTGATCGAATGCGTGTCAGAACCAGCCGCCAGCACATAGGCCGAGAGCGCTTCGTTCCAGCCCTTGATCGGAAGGTTCATGGTCCAGTTGTGGATCGGGCTCCAGTGCCAGTAAAGCGGACCATCGTCCTTGCCGCGTGTGAACCAGTCCCACTCGACTTCGTCGAACAGCCGCGTGACAGTTTCCCGCAGAGCCCGCTCGGTTTCCGATGCGCCGGTGAAATATTCTCGCGCGCAGATCAGGCCCTGAAACAGGAGGGCGGTTTCCACAAGGTCGCCGGCATCGTCATATTGCGAAAACTGGACGGTCTCGCTGGTGGCGCCATCGACCATGTGGGGGAAGGCGCCGTGATAGCGGGTTGCGAGGTTCAGGCGGTCCAGAATGAGGCTGATCCGCTCCAGCGCCTCATCGCGGGTCACCCATTGCCGCTCTGCCGCAACAAGGATCGCCATCAGCCCGAAACCGGTGCCGCTGATGGAGATCATGTTGGTGGCAATCGCGCCGTTTACCCAGCGCTTGTCATAGGTTAGCTTGCTATCTGCATGCGCGCCTTCCCAGAAATACAGGAAGGTCTGGTACTGAACGCTGTCCAGCAATTGCTCGAGCGGGGCATTCGGGTCCAGTGGCTCGACAATCATGCAGTCTCAATCCTGTTTATCGGTCAGATAGCGCTTGCGCTGCGCTGTTCCAGATCATGGAACTGCAGGCGCGCCAGCTTGGCGTAAAGTCCACCCTTGGCGACGAGGCTCTGATGGGTTCCTTCCTCGACAACGCGACCGTCTTCAAGCACGAGAATTCTGTCAGCCTTGAGGACGGTTGCCAGGCGATGGGCGATGACGAGCGTCGTGCGGTTTTCCATCAGCCCGTCAAGCGCGCGCTGTACCAGAGTTTCGCTTTCGGCATCGAGCGCGGAGGTTGCCTCATCCAGAAGCAGGACGGGCGCATTCTTCAGGATCGCCCGGGCAATCGCGATACGCTGCCGCTGGCCGCCGGAAAGGGTGATGCCGCGTTCGCCGGCCATGGTGTCATAGCCCTGGTCGAGCTTGCCGATGAACTCGTCAGCCTGGGCGGAAATGGCCGCGGCACGGACGGCCTCGCGGGTAGCACCCGGCATGCCGAAGGCGATGTTGTCGTGGATCGATGCGGCAAAGATCGTCACGTCCTGCGGCACGATTGCCAGGCGCGAGCGGATGTCTTCGATGCAAGCATCGCGAAGATCGACGCCGTCCAGTTTCACCGATCCGGTCTGTGGGTCGTAGAACCGCATCAGAAGCGAGAATATCGTGCTCTTGCCGGCACCCGACGGGCCGACGATGGCGATCGTTTCACCGGCTTTGACATTCAAGGACAGGCGGTTGAGCGTAATCGCGCTGACGCGGGCCGGATAAGCGAAGGAGACCTGATCGAACTCGACCTCCCCGCGGGCCGGTGAAGGCAGGGCAACCGGTTGTTCGGGGTCCTGAACGGCCGGGATTTCATGCAGAAGTTCGGTCAGCCGTTCGGCGGCGCCACCGGCGGCGGAAAGCTCGCCCCAGACTTCCGAGAGCTGGCCGAGCGAGCTTGCGGCGATCACCGAATAAAGCACGAACTGGCCAAGCGTGCCGGCGCTCATCTCGCCGGCAAGAACGCTCTGCGCGCCATACCACAAGACGCCGACGATCGAGCCGAAGACGAGGAGAATGGCAAAGCCGGTCAGCAGTGCGCGCGAACGGATCGCGACGCGGGCGGCGTCATAGGCATTCTCGACAGCAGAGGCATAACGCACGCTTGCCATCTCTTCGCCGCCGAAGGCCTGAACGGTGCGGGTCGCCGCCACGGTCTCCGATGCGAAAGCCGAGCTTTCTGCCAGCGTGTCCTGTGCGGCGCGGGAACGGCGGCGCACATTGCGGCCAAAACCGACGATCGGGAAGACGATGACCGGAATGGCGCCAAGCACCATGACCGAAAGCCATGGGCTGGTATAGATCATCATGCCCATGGCGCCGAGACAGAGAATAGTGTTGCGCAAAGCCTGGGAGGCGGCCGAACCGAAGGCGGACTTGATCTGGGTCGTGTCGGCTGTCAGGCGCGATACGATCTCCCCCGATTGGTTGACGTCGAAGAACGATGCGGAAAGGCGGGTGACATGGGCGAAGACTTCGCGCCTCAGGTCGGCCACCACGCGTTCACCGATGGTGATCACGTAGTAATACCGCATGGCACTGGCCAGCGCCAAGAGGATGGCAAGGATCAGCAGCATGCCGAAATAGTTGTTTATGAAATGGCCGTCGGAAGACGCGAATCCATGATCGACCATGCGCCGGACGGCGAGCGGAAGAGCAAGTGTTGTCGCGGCCGCCAGAACCAGAAAGAAAAGAGCCGAAGCAACCAGCCTTCGATAACGGGAAAGATAGGGGATCAGTCGGGCGAGGGGCTTGAGGCTGCGATTCTTCTTTTCGGTCTCAGACATGTCTGCCACGGGAACTCCTGCTTGCGCATCGTCATTTTCACAATACGCGAACTCTAATATTTCAACGCATGCTGCCCGCCATTGATGTCGGACAAAGAACGCTGTAGAGGCCCTCTTATCTTGGCCTTGCGGGTACTTGTGCTAGTCGCGACCTTCCTGTATAGGCTCCGCATCGAATTGGGAAGCCGTGACCGTGCTGGTCTACGGCTTCATTGATTAAAGAGGGTCGGTGATCGCAAATGCGGCATGGAGACCCCGCAGAGCAGGAATATCGACATGAAGGCTGACATTCATCCCGAATACCACAAGATCAAGGTCGTCATGACCGATGGCACCGAGTACGAAACCTTCTCCACCTGGGGTTCGGCCGGCGACACGATGAACCTTGAAATCGACCCGAAGTCCCATCCGGCATGGACTGGTGGCAACCAGCAGCTGATGGACCGTGGCGGTCGCGTTTCCAAGTTCAACAAGCGTTTCGGCGGCCTCGGCCTCTAATAGCCTTAACGTTGGCGGACCAAAAAAAGCCTGGCGAAAGCCGGGCTTTTTTCGTTTGGTGTCATGGCAGGGCTCAAGGGGAGTGCCATGATAAAAGACAAGCAATATGAGGCCCTTCGCCGGGTAGTGATCATGGGCAATGGCGGTTCGGGCAAGACATGGCTCGCCCGCAAGCTGTCGTTATACCTCGACCGCGCTCCCGTGCATCTCGATGATGTCTACTGGCAACCCGGCCCGCATGGCGACGGCATTGCCCGTGACAAGGCGATCGTCATCGAAGAGGTGCGGGAATTGTCGCTGACCTCCGGATGGATCATCGAAGGCGTCTATGGCTGGCTGGTCAATGTCATCCTGCCGCGCGCGACGACACTGGTGTTTCTCGATCTGCCGGAAGACGAATGCATCGCCAATATCAGGGCGAGGGGCAAACAGCGCGGAGAAAGCGACGAGAGCTTCGCAGAATTGCTCGATTGGGTGTCGAAGTATCGGGAGCGGAAAAACAACTGGAATTCGTTCGAAAGCCATTTGCGGATGTTCGAAGAGTTTCCCAACGAAAAAGTGCGGCTGAGAAGCCGCACTGAAATTCTCGAATATCTGGAGCAACTGGCTGATCGATGATCAGTTGCTGAAGGCTGTCTGCAGCAGGTTCAACTGCGAGCGGACGCTGTTTTCGTTGTCCGGAACGGCAACTGCGTCAGACGGGCGATAGATCTCGCGATCGAGAAGGGCCACTCGGTTTTGCAGGCGCAAAGAGCGCTCGACGAGATCGCGGAAACCTTCCGGAAGTTCGTTCCAGCCCGGTGCGTTGCGGTCGACGTTGAAACCGTCAAGGCGAACCTTGTTCTTTTCGGCGAGAACCTGATCCTTCGACATCTCGCCATTGTTGACGGCGCGCTGCAGCAGCAGCCAAGAGGCCATCTGCATGAGGCGGGTCGTCAGGCGCATAGATTCAGCGGCGTAAAGAACCGAGGCAATACGAGGCAGGACCTTCGATGCGGCGCGACCCGTTCCGTCGAGATAGGTCGCGGTCTCTTCCACCAGGGACATGCCCTCGGAGTAAAGTGTCTTGAACTGCGAGGAATTCGCTGCGCGACCGGCGAAATTGACGGTATTCAGACCCTGTTCTTGCATGAATGTCATCCTGCTAACGCAACCACGATGAGGCAATGGCGGGATGTAGCGAAAGGTTCCATCGCCGCCCTCATTGACTTGAACATGATCTTTATAATTGAAATCCGCAAGGCGTTTATTAAGGAAAGGTTAATACCCACAAGAAGCGGTAAACCGATGCGGATGTTCTTGTTTTGGAACACATTTTCGGAAACTGCAAGAGAGCCTGCGAGGCGTCTCTACACGGCCGAGTAAAGCAGTTTTGCGGCGTGCCAAAAAAGAAGAGCCGCGGAAAGGCGGCTCTCAAGGTAAAACAGGGAGAAATCAGACCATTCGCCGGGTGGTGAAACTGTCTGAGTCCAGGAAGCCTGGACGGTCTGATAATGTCTGTTAATGATTAATATCCACTTAAAATCCCCAGGCTTTACTTGGGCATTTTCGGATCGTCCCACTTCTTGAAGAAGTTGTCGGCCGCCATCCGACCTGCCTGTTTGTTCTGCTTGTCGGTTTCCAGCCGCGCGATTTCCTCTCTGAGGAGATCGATTCGAGCATCGAGATCGCCCACCGAAAGCATGGAAAGATCCGAGCCGATCTCATGGGCGAGCTTCTTGGCCGGTCGGTCGTCGTCGAAAAATGTCATCCTCAGTTCCTCCGGTCTTCAGTCGTGCCTTCAGCCTGTGCTGCGCGCGGGTCGAGCGCCAGGCTTTCCGGGGTCGTCATCGGCGATGTCGCGGCCGGAGCGACCGTATAGGCATCACGGTGCTCTGCCGGGACCGGTGCCCGCTGGCGGCTGCGGATGATGGCATAGGCCGTGATCAGGATATGCGCGATCGCGGTGACGAGGAAGAGCGCATAAGGTCCGGCCCAGGTCATGACCGGGCCGCCGAGTGTCGGGCCGATGATAGTGCCGATGCCGTAGAGCAGGAGCAGGCCGCCGGAAACCTTGACGAAGTCCTCCGGCGAGGCGAAGTCGTTGGCATGGGCAACCGCGATCGGATAGAGCGCGTTCGCCGCGGCACCGTAGATCGCGACCAGCACGATGATCCCGTAGGCGTCAGTCGGCCGCACCATGGCGACAACCAGTCCCGCCAGTGCTGCAGCGGCGGAAAGACCTGCCAGCACGTAGCGACGGTCCATGCGATCGGAGAGGCGGCCCGCCGGAAACTGCATGATCGCGCCGGCAAAGATGGTGATCGTCACCATTGCGGCGACTGCCCCTTGAGAGAGGCCGGCGCGGTTTGCGAACACAGCGGCCAGAGTGCCGTAGGCGCCATTGGCAATGCCGATCAGCAGAATGCCGACGAAGGAGATCGGCGAGTTTTTGAACAGCCCCTTCAGATCCAGCTTGGCGCGTTTGAGCGGCTGGGGAGAGGCGGCTTTTGAGAGCGTCGTGGGCAGCGCGGCGATGCTGTAGAGAATGCCGCAGATCATGAAGAGCGTCGTCGTTGTCACGTCGGAAAAGGGGACCAGCATCTGGCCGCCGACGACGCCGAAGAGCGTGATGGAAATGTAGAAGGAAAAGATCGTGCCCCGGCTTTCCGGCGTTGCGCGCTCGTTCAGCCAGCTTTCGATGATCATCGAAGTGCCGGCGGTGCAGAAGCCGGTGATGGCTCTCAAGGTCAGCCATGCCGTCTGATCGACCAGCAGGCCGGTCAGGAGCACGTTCAGGCAGATCAGCGCGAGGAAGCCGGAAAAGGCGCGGACATGGCCGATCCGTCGCACCACGTTCGGTGCAACAAAGCAGCCGATGACAAAACCCGCAGCCCAGGTCGTGCCGAGCAGGCCAAGCGTCTCGTTGGAATAGCCTTCGAGAGAGCCCCTCAAGGGCAGGAGCAGGCCCTGGAGGCCGTTGCCAAGGAATAGAAAAAGGGTTCCGGATAAAAGGGCGAGGACGGGAAGCAGGTTTCGTCTCATCGTCTCACAAATGGGTTCGTGTCAAACAATCAATGGCACAGTTGCCTGCCGTCAGACGTGTTGCGCCTTGCCGCAGGGAACGGTAACGAGGGACGGGGCTCGCTGTTGATTTGTTTGCCCCTCCCAAAGCCTATCTGTGGTGGAGTTTAAAAATGTCTACCCTGTGGCGAGACGCGAAAAGATCGCAGCAGGGCGAACAATGACAAAAACAATCTCCATCCTGCTCATGCTTGGCATGGTCGTTCAGATCATAAGGCCGCTGGGCTTTCCGGGCCTCAAGCGCCGCATGGATTTCTGGAAACTTGCCGTGCTTGCTTTTGTGATCTGGACCATTGCGCTGCTCGCGCGGGAGTTCTTCTGATCAGCATTCGATGCTGCCGCGCATGACGAAGACAGAGCGGCCGCTGATCCGCACATCGGTTACCTTGCCATGTTGCTTGGTAACATCGAGTTCGATGATGCTCCTGCGGCCCATCTCCACGCCCTGCTCGATGGTCAGTTGGGTGTGGATATCCGCCTCGGGCATGTTGGCGACCAGATAGGCGCCAAGCGCGCCGGATGCGCTGCCAGTCGCGGGATCTTCCGGAACATCGTCGAGTGGAGCGAACATGCGTGCACGGATATGGTTCGGCCGCGACGGATCGCGGACATAGAGAAATACTGAAAATCCGAGGCCGTCGCCGGGATGACTGGCGACTGCTTCCCGGAAGGCCGCAAGATCCGGCAGGGCTCGACCAAGGGCGTCTAGGCCATCCAGTTCGGCAAGGACGAAGCCGAGGCCGACAGAGGCAAAGACCGGCTGGTGCCGATCGGTGCGGACATTTTCCGTTTCGATAGCGACGCAGCGCGCCACAAGCTCTGCTGCAACCGTCTCTCCGATCTCGAGCGATCTCGGGGCGCGGATCGAGGCGGCGGCGACCTTGCCGTCTTCGCGCTTCAATTGGACCTCGACGAGGCCGGCTTTTTCCTCGAAACGAAGGCTGTCGCCGATGGCTTTGCCGAACAGGCTCGTCTCCTGGCCAAGAACGTAAGCCGTGCCGACATTGGGATGGCCGGCGAAGGGAACTTCCAGCGTCGGCGTAAAGATACGGACATGGGCGCTGTTGGCCGGATCTTCTGGCGGCAGCACGAATGTGCTTTCGGAATAGCCGAATTCGGTAGCGATGTCTTGCATCTGCTGCGTGGTCAGTCCGCGTGCATCGGTGATGACGGCAAGCGGGTTGCCGGTGAAGCGTTCGGCAGTGAAAACATCGACGGTGACGAATTCGACTTTGGGCATGGCATCCTCCAAGGGTGAGGGACGATGCTTAAGCGGCTGCGATGCGGCTCACCAGTCAAACTTTGTTATGGTATCAATCAACGGAAAAACCGCGCCGTTGCCGACGCGGTTTTCTCCCTCCCTGCAGCATCCGCGCCCAATCAAGGCTGCGGACCGGCTGCAACGATTTCGGTGAAAAGGCTTGGCTTACGCAGCCTTTTCGAGGTCCTTCTTCCACGTGCCCTTGGCGGCGAGCGTGTTCATCTCGGCACGGTGCGCAAAGGCGCGCTGGCCGGCTGCCACGTTCTCGGACTTGCCGCCCCAAGCCTTGAGGGCGGTTTCCTGCAGCGCACGGCCGTAGGAATAGGTGAGCTTCCAGGGCAGGTCGTAACCGGCAACCATGGCTGAGAGGTGCGCCGTCGCTTCTTCCGAGGTCTGGCCGCCGGACAGGAAGGCGATGCCCGGTACGGAAGCAGGAACGGTGGCCTTCAGAACCTTGACGGTGCGTGCGGCGACTTCTTCCACCGAAGCCTTGCGGGCCTTGATGCCATCAATGACCATGTTCGGCTTCAGGATCATGCCTTCGAGATCGACGCGGGCGTCGAACAGGTCGGCGAAGACGGTCTGCAGCACGTGCTGGGTAACTTCGGCGCAACGGTCAATGTCGTGGTCGCCGGGAGTGCCGTCCATCATCACTTCCGGCTCGACGATCGGCACGATGTCAGCCTGCTGGCAGAGCGCTGCATAACGAGCGAGAGACTGCGAGTTGGCCTTGATCGAACCCCAGCTCGGACGTTGGTCGCCGATGGTGATGACGCCGCGCCACTTGGCGAAACGGGCACCGGCTTCACGATACTTGCGGAGGCGTTCATAAAGGCCATCGAGACCTTCAGTAATGAATTCGTGCGGGTGAAGCGCCATCGGCTTCGCGCCGATATCAACCTTGATGCCAGGAATGGAGCCGGCTGCGGTCATGATGTCGACGAACGGAGTGCCGTCGGCTGCCTTCTGGTAGAGGGTTTCTTCATAGAGGATGACACCGGAAATGCAGTTCTTCATCGCTGCTTCGGTGCGGAAGAGCATCTCGCGGTAGTCACGGCGGCTCTCTTCGGTAGACTCGATCCCGATGCTATCGAAGCGCTTTTTGATCGTCCCGGTTGACTCGTCGGCGGCCAGAAGGCCCTTGCCGTTCGATACCATCTTGAGTGCAATATCTTCCAGACGTTCGGTCATTTGTCGATCTCCAACACTTGATATCTGAGGCGATAACAGATGTAGGGCGGAAGTAAATCCACGGCTAAATATTTGAAACGATTGAATTCAATTCAATCGTTTAAAACATCTAAAAAATTTAAAGGGGTCTTGAAACGCGAATGCGCGGAGCCATGTCCGCGCACTCTGGTTGTGGTCAAGCTGTGGATAAACAGCAATCAGGCCGTCTTGGACAGAACTGCCACGCCGGGCAGTTCCTTACCTTCCATCCATTCAAGGAAAGCGCCGCCTGCCGTCGAGATGTAGGTGAAGTCGTCGGCAACGCCCGCATGGTTGAGGGCTGCGACCGTGTCACCGCCACCTGCAACGGATGTCAGCTTGCCGGCCTTGGTCTGTGCCGCTGCGAACTTTGCTGCCGAAACGGTTGCTGCGTCGAAGGGCGTGATTTCGAAGGCGCCGAGCGGGCCATTCCAGACGAGCGTAGAGGCCTTGCCGATCCATTCGTTGATGGCTTCGACCGACTTCGGGCCGACATCGAGGGCCATGGCATCGGCCGGGATGGCGTCGATGGCGACGATCTCGTTTGCTGCATTGGCCTTGAACTCGCGGGCAACGACAGCATCGACGGGGAGGACGATGGCGCAACCGGCGCTTTCGGCTTCAGCCATGATTGCCTTGGCGGTTTCGCCGAGATCATGTTCGCAGAGCGACTTGCCGACATTGATGCCCTTTGCCGCGATAAAGGTGTTGGCCATGCCGCCGCCGATGACGAGCGCGTCGACCTTCTTTACCAGGTTCTGCAACAGGTCGATCTTGGTCGATACCTTTGCGCCGCCGACGATGGCGACGGTCGGGCGAACCGGTGCGCCAAGACCCTTTTCCAACGCTTCAAGCTCGGCCTGCATGGTGCGGCCAGCATAGGCGGGCAGATGGTGCGCGAGGCCTTCGGTCGATGCGTGAGCGCGGTGAGCGGCAGAGAAGGCGTCGTTGACGTAGATGTCGCCGTTTGCGGCAAGCGCTTCGGTAAACTCGGCGTCGTTCTTTTCCTCGCCCTTGTGGAAGCGGGTGTTTTCCAGAAGCAGGATGTCGCCGTCCTTCATCGATGCGACGGCCTTTTCGGCGTCGGGGCCGATGCAATCGGCGGCGAAGAGGATCTTGGTGCCGAGCACTTCGTTGATGGCCGGGACGATCAGCGAGAGAGACATGTCGGCGACAGGCTCACCCTTTGGGCGACCGAAATGGGCAAGCAGGATGACCTTGGCGCCTTTTTTCGACAGTTCAAGGATGGTCGGGGCAACACGCTCGATGCGGGTCTTGTCGGTTACCTTACCGTCGGCAACCGGTACGTTGAGATCGACGCGTACGAGAACGCGCTTGCCCGCTGGGTTGCTGATATCGTCAATAGTCTTGAATGCCGGCATGGGCTAATCCACTCCTTGAGTGCTGAAATGGGACCGAGTGCCCTGAAGCGCCCGGCCGCTGAAACTGGCGGACCATACTATGGTTGCGGCCCGACGCAAGGGCGCCAAGAGCCGCAGTGGTCTCTCAAGTATAGCCTATCGCCTTTGGGTGGGCACCGGCTTTCCGCGGTATTTGCGGATGAGGTCACGCACGCGATGGGCGATCTCTCGCATGTTGATGAAGATCGGCAGGTTGGTGGTCGGTTCGACCGGTTCCAGTGAAACGCCGATCGAACGGATGTGGTTTAACTCGTCGACTTCGCGGACGATCAGGACGATCGAGCCGAAGCGCATGCGGTCGGCATATTCCGCCTTGCCGCCGAGGCGTGCGATCAGCAGTTCGCCGACCGTCATGGAATGTTCGGAGGGAGACAGAAGGCCCGGACCATAGGCGGCGTCGAGTTCTTTTGCGGGGCGCGCGGGGGAAATGGCGAAGGCGCCGAAGAATTCCTCGTCATTATCATCCACCGGGGCGCGGGCCGCAAACAGGCGGTCGAGCAGTTTGGTGTAGGTCGGGGCGACGAAGAGATAGACCTGATCGCCCTCCCGCAGCCGTCCGGCATATTGATAACGCATGCTCTTTGCGTCGCGGATGACGAGCGAAGGCATGGCCCAGCGGGGAATGCGCTCGCCGCGCATGATCGGGCTGTCCTTGATGACCTTGTAGGAGATCAGTTCGTGCTGGGCAGCGCCCGGCAGATCGAGCTCGATCTTGTCGACCGCGCCCATGCGGGGCGGAATGATGAGGCCAAGTTTTGTCGCGACCGGCTTGATCGTCCAGCCCTGCAGGCAGAGCGATACGAGGACGATGATGAAGGCGACATTGAAGAAGAGTTCGCCATTCTCGACGCCGCTCAGGAGTGGCATTATCGCAAGCAGGATGGAGACCGCGCCGCGCAGGCCGACCCAGGCGACGAAGCCGATTTCTTGCTGGGTGAAATCGAAGGGCAGCAGGCTCAGCCAGACCGCGATGGGCCGGGCGACGAAGATGAGGAAGAGTGCAAGGCCGATCGCTGGCAGAAGAATGGCCGGGAACTGCGATGGCGTGGCGAGCAGGCCAAGGACGAGGAACATGATGATCTGGGCAAGCCAGGTCAGTCCCTCGTTGAAACGCATGATCTGCTGCTTGGCGTACATCTTGCGATTTCCGGCATACATGCCGGCGACATAAACGGCGAGAAAGCCGCTGCCGCCCATGGCGCCGGTGAAGGCGAAGACGAGCAGGGCGAGTGTCAGCACGAAGATCGGCGCGAGGCCGCGGTCGGAGGTGAAGCGGTTGAGGATCGCCACGATCATCATGCCGCCTAGCAGGCCGAAGACGAGGCCGAGCCCCATTTCCTCGAAGAAGGTGAAGAAGAAGTGCAGGTCGATGCCGGAGAGGCGCTGGCCGGTGCCGATCAGCTCGGCAATTGCGATCGTCAGGAAGATCGCCATCGGATCGTTGGTGCCGGATTCGACTTCGAGCGTCGAGCGTACCTTGTCGCGGATATTGATGCCGCCGATGCGCAGAAGAAAGAAGACGGCGGCAGCGTCGGTCGAGGCGACGATCGAGCCGAGCAGCAGGCCTTCCAGCCAGTCGAGATCCAGAAACAGGGCTGCTGCAAAAGCGAAGATGCCGGAGGTCAACAGCACGCCGACCGTGGCCAGGGTGATCGCCGGAACCGCAGCGATCTTGAAGGAATGGATCGGTGTGATGAAGCCGGAATCGAACAGGATAACGGCCAATGCCAGCGATCCCAGCATGAAGGTGAAGGGATAGTTGGAGAATTGTATTCCTAGGCCATCGACGCCGGCGAGAAGACCGATCGACAGGAAGACGAGAAGCAGCGGTGCGCCGAAGCGGAAGGCGAGAAGGCTGGAGAAAGCGGAAACCAGCACAAGCAGTGTGCCGATCAACAATACGATATAAAACGCCTCCAAAGACCCCGACCTCTTCGTTTGCCGCTTGCTCCCTTCCCGGGCAGCACGTGCTGGTCGCGAAACCCGTTTTCGGTCGCGGGGCATCTGTCGGGGCGGGGGCAGATCCGGCGCAGGCCGGAGCGAATCGTCACTCTCAGCAATAGGCAGGAACAAATCCGGCAAGAGAAGGGCAGGGCGGAAAAAAGACGGTCTTACCCCTTGGTGCTTTCAGCTTTTCAGAGAACGGAGAGCCCACGCAAATGCGGAACCTCGATTGGGTAGATAAGGCGGCTCCGCATTCGCGTGGCCTTCGGCGTTCTTTCGGGACTTCCGGTCCCTACGTGTGATCTTTTCGCCTGGCTGCATGTGGTTACCCACACTTGGACGGCTCAACCGAACCCGACATGGTTGCCGAGGGGGGAGGCTTGATAGGAGGGGCCGGTTTTGACGACGCCGGACGCTCCATGCGTTTCGCCCCTCTCGTCCTTGCCGCACGTGATGGGGCAGACGAAAGCGCCGGCCGCCGCCTGCCCGCGAACGTCTCGCGAAACACTCCGGCGATGGAGGCGGGCGGATTGTAAATGCAGGTCGGGAGGGCGGGGATGATTGATGCGCTAAAGTATTGAATATGTGTGCAAGGATGGCGCTCGCGTCCACGTGGTGGTGGTTCAGCGCTCGACGGTTACGTCCTCATCAATTATCTATAATTCATGACGACAGCCAAATCAGACACGATTGCCTCGCGTATCAGTCGAGAGCTTGCCGAGCGTATCGTTACCGGCGTGATTGCCGCCGGGGCACGGCTTCGGCAGGATCATATTGCCGAAGAGTTCGGGGCCAGCCATGTGCCTGTGCGTGAGGCGTTTCGGCGGTTGGAGGCGCAGGGCCTGGTTGTCAGCGAGCCGCGCCGGGGGGTGAGGGTTGCGGGCTTCAGTCTTGACGAGGTAAAAGAGGTGGCCGAAATGCGCGCCGCCCTGGAAGTGCTGGCTTTGCGCCATGCTGCGCCGCATCTGACGAGGGCCATTCTGGATGCGGCCGAGGCTGCGAACCATGCCGGCGAAAAGGCTGCCGATGTGCAGGCGTGGGATGAGGCAAACCGGAGTTTTCATCGTCTGATCCTCAGCCCTTGCGGCATGTCGCGCCTGTTGAAGTCCATCGACGACCTGCAGGTGGTCGGTGCGCGATTGCTGTTTTCCGGATGGCGGGCGGAGTGGGAAGCGCCAACGGACCGGGATCATCGTGCCATTCTCTCCGCGCTGAGGGACGGGGATGTGGATCAGGCCGCCTCGGTTCTTGCGCGGCATGTGCAGTGGGTCGGCCCGAGCCCCCGCAAAAGCTAAAATTCCTTCGCAATTTCAAGGCGTTTTGCTGGCCGTGAATTTCATGGCTTGTCAATTCGTGCGACCTATGGACTCATTAGCTATAGATTACTTAAATTATCTATAATTTGGAGATCCGCATGAACTACGCTTCTACCCGCACTGCCAAGCCTGCCTTCAGCCCGCTTGATCTGCAGAATGCTCCGCTCGTCCTGCGTGGCCTGGCTATCGTGCTCGGCACTGGGATACTTGCCGCATCTTCCTACGTCTCGGTGCCGATGATCCCCGTGCCAATCACCATGCAGACCCTGGCTGTCACGCTGATCGGTGCGCTTTACGGCTGGCGTCTGGGGGCGGCGACGGTTGTCGCATGGCTTGCCGAGGCTGCCATGGGCATGCCGGTTCTGGCCAACGGGGCAGGCGGGCTTCATGTTTTCGTCGGGCCGACGTCCGGTTATCTGTTTTCCTTCCCCGTCATCGCAGCCGTCACGGGCTTTCTGGCGGAGAAGGGTTGGAACGGACATCGCCCGGTTCTGGCGTTCGTGGCGATGTTGGTCGCCAATCTTCTGTGCCTTGTTATCGGCGGTGTCGTTCTGGCCTTCATGATCGGGGCGCAGAAGGCTTTTCTGTTCGGAGTGCTGCCGTTCCTCGTCGGCGCCGGGTTGAAATCCGCGCTCGGCGCGGCGATCCTGCGTCTGCTGGCGCGAGGCAGGACCAAGCCTGCTGCATGACGGTTCGGCTGAGACCGCATCATCTCCTTTGCCTGCTCACATATGTGGGCAAAGGATACACGCCGGGTTTTGTCGCCAACTACGATCGTATCGCCAAACGGCTATCGAGCGGCGAGGATGTTCTCGTCGTCGACGGTCCGGACGACATTTGCGCAGCACTTTTGTGCGAGCCTGAACCGCATTGTTTTCGTGACAGCGTGCGTGTCCGTGATGCGCAGGCGGCGGCGGATATCGGGGATCTGCTGGAGATGCGCTTGTCGGCGGGTGCGCGGATCGATCTGCATCCGGGGTTGCTTGCTAGAATGCGAAAAGCCTTTGCCGAGGGACAATCGCGGAGAGCCTGTCGCGGCTGCGAATGGTACGATCTCTGCAGCGGTATCGCCAATGATGGTTATGGTACGGTGCGGGTGAGGGCGACTATCGAGACGACGTGTCTCTGATGCAATAAAAAAGGGGCGCTCGAGGCGCCCCTTTCTTCATTCGTATCGGCTCGATCAGATGAGCTTTGCCATTGCGACGGAGGTGTCGGCCATGCGGTTGGAGAAGCCCCATTCGTTGTCGTACCAGGACAGAACGCGGACGAAGTTGCCTTCCAGCACCTTGGTCTGATCGATCGCGAAGATCGAGGAATGGCTGTCGTGGTTGAAGTCGCGGGAAACCAGCGGCTCTTCGGTGTAGCCGAGGATGCCCTTCAGCTTGCCGTTTGCAGCAGCCTTGATGGCTTCGCTGATTTCGGCAACCGTGGTGTTCTTCTTGGCAACGAACTTGAAGTCGACAACCGAGACGTTCGGGGTCGGCACTCGGATCGAGGTGCCGTCGAGGCGGCCCTTGAGGTGCGGCAGAACGAGGCCAACTGCCTTTGCGGCGCCGGTCGAGGTCGGGATCATGGACAGGGCTGCAGCGCGGGCGCGGTACAGGTCCTTGTGCATGGTGTCGAGCGTCGGCTGGTCACCCGTGTAGGAGTGGATCGTGGTCATGAAGCCGTGGTCGATACCGACAGCGTCATCCAGCGTCTTGACGACCGGAACCAGGCAGTTCGTGGTGCAGGACGCGTTGGAGATGACCAGATGGTCCTTGGTCAGGGCGTCATGGTTGACGCCGAAGACGACGGTCAGGTCTGCGCCGTCGGACGGAGCCGAAACGATGACGCGCTTTGCGCCGGCGGTCAGATGCAGGGCAGCCTTTTCACGGGAGGTGAAGATACCGGTGCATTCGAGCGCGATGTCGACGCCGAGTTCCTTGTGCGGCAGGGTTGCCGGATCCTTGATCGCGGTAACCTTGATCGGCTTGCCGCCGCCAACGGTGATGGTATCGCCGTCAACCTTCACTTCGGCCGGGAATTTGCCGTGGATCGAGTCGTAGCGGAGCAGATGGGCATTGGTTTCAACCGGGCCAAGGTCGTTGATGGCAACGACTTCGATATCGGTGCGACCCGATTCGACGATGGCGCGGAGGACGTTGCGGCCGATACGGCCGAAGCCGTTGATGGCAACCTTTACAGTCATATGAGCTTTACTCCCTGATAATGGGGCTACGTTCTAACGCGGGTTGTGACTGCCCTACTTTGATCTAGGGCAGTCGGTAGCATTAAATTTTTGCTTCGGCGGCAGCGACGACAGCGTCAGCCGTGATGCCGAAGTGCTTGAAGACATCCTTGGCCGGGCCGGAAGCGCCAAAGCCCTTCATGCCGATGAATGTGCCTTCCGGACCGATGAAGGCATCCCAGCCTTCGCGAACGCCGGCTTCGACGGCGATCTTGACCGGGGACTTGCCGATGATTTCCGCGCGGTAGGCATCCGGCTGTTCGAAGAAGAGTTCTGTCGACGGCACCGACACGACGCGAACGGTCGTGCCCTTTTCACCGAGCGTCTTTGCCGCAGCTACTGCCAGTTCGACTTCCGAGCCGGATGCGAAGATCGTGACCTTGGCATCGGCATTGCCGGAGAGCGTGTAGGCACCCTTGGCCGAGCGGTTCTCTTCGGAATATTCCGTGCGAACGGTCGTCAGGTTCTGGCGGGTGAGCGCCAGGCCGGACGGACGATCCTTGGTCGAGACGGCGATCTGCCAGCATTCGGCAGTTTCGACGGCATCGGCCGGGCGGAACATCATCAGGTTCGGGATGGCGCGCAGCGAGGCCATCTGTTCGACCGGCTGGTGGGTCGGGCCGTCTTCGCCGACGCCGATCGAATCATGCGTCAGGACGTGGATGACGCGGATACCCATCAGGGATGCCAGGCGGATCGGCGGGCGGCAATAATCCGAGAAGATCATGAAGCCGCCGCCGTAAGGGATCAGGCCGCCATGCAGCGCGATGCCGTTCATGGCCGACGCCATGCCGTGCTCGCGGATGCCCCAGTGCATATAGCGACCGGAGAAATCCGTCGGCGTGACGGAGATCATCTGGCTGGTCTTGGTGTTGTTCGACGGCGTCAGGTCTGCAGAGCCGCCGAGCGTTTCCGGCAGAAAGCCGTTGATGATTTCAAGCGCGTCTTCGGAAGCCTTGCGGGTTGCGACCGTCGGCTTGGTTTCGGCGAGTTTCTTCTTGTAGTCGCTGATCGCAGCGTCGAAGCCTGCCGGCAGGTCGCCGGCAAAGCGGCGGTCGAATTCGGCCTTCTTGTCGGACTTTTCGAGGCGGCCTTCCCATGCCTTGACGGCGTCGGCGGAACGGGTGCCGGCGGCGCGCCATTCGGACAGGACATCGTTCGGGACTACGAAGGGTTCGTATTCCCAGTTCAGCGCCTTGCGAGTTGCAGCGATTTCTTCCGCACCGAGCGGCGAGCCGTGAACCTTGTGGCTGCCGGCCTTGTTCGGAGAGCCGAAGCCGATCACCGTCTTGCAGGCGATAAAGGTCGGCTTGTCGGACTTGTGGGCTTCTTCAATCGCGGCGGCAATGGCTGCCTGATCATGGCCGTCGATTTCGATCGTGTGCCAGTGAACGGCCTTGAAGCGGGCGATCTGGTCGGTCGAGTCCGACAGCGAAACGGCGCCGTCGATGGTGATCGAATTGTTGTCCCAGAAGAGGACGAGCTTGTTGAGCTTCAGGTGGCCGGCAAGCGCGATGGCTTCGTGGGAGATGCCTTCCATCAGGCAGCCATCGCCGTTGATCACGTATGTATAGTGATCCTGCAGGTCGGCGCCGAATTCGTCGCGCAGCTTGCGTTCGGCAATCGCCATGCCGACGGCATTGGCGATGCCCTGGCCGAGCGGACCGGTGGTGGTCTCGATGCCGGTGGCGTGACCGTATTCCGGATGACCGGCGGTCTTGGAGCCGAGCTGGCGAAAGCCCTTCAGGTCCTCGACGGTCATGTCTTCATAACCGGTCAAATACAGCAGCGAATAAAGAAGCATCGAACCGTGGCCGGCCGACAGCACGAAGCGATCGCGGTCCGGCCAGTGCGGTTTCGTCGGGTCGAACTTCAAATATTTGGAGAACAGGACCGTTGCCACGTCGGCCATGCCCATCGGCATGCCCGGGTGGCCGGAATTCGCCTTTTCGACGGCATCCATGGCAAGGAAACGGATCGCATTCGCCATCCGGTCGTTTTGTTCGCGAGAAGTCATGGCTAATCCACTGTATCCGAGTGTCGGTCAGAGGCCCGTTTGGAGGGCCATTTGAGGGAGCGCCTGATCCTTATCAGGTGGCGCGCGCAAGTCAACAAATGTGGGGCTATAGCTATTACATATTGAGCAGGTTTGCGACAGGTCGCCGTTTGTTTGGGCAGATGTGTGCAAAAACGATATAAGGTGATTGATCCACAAGTCGATGACGCACAGAGGGTGGTGGTTTGTTGACCGGCTTTCAAGCGGTGCTTAATCTGTTTTACCTAATGGCGAGGTTTGGCTGCACGATTCGGTCTTCTTCGCATTCTCACGGGATATGATGGATGCCGGCAGAAAAGACGGTTGAGGTGGCGCTTTCGGAACTGCGCGCAGCGGTGGGCAGTCTCGAAAATGCCGTGGATGCCCGTATCGAACGTCAGCGCGAGAGCCGCGACGTCGATAGCGAAGTTCGTCGCGTCCATGCAGATCGTGCCCGTCTGGCACAGGAGCTCGATCAGTCGCAATTTCGCGCCAATCGGCTGGAAGAAGTCAATCGCGAAGTATCGCGTCGACTGGTGACGGCTATGGAAACGATCCGCGCCGTGCTTGATCGCTGACGGGAGAATTTGATGGCTCAGATTACAGTCACGATCGATGGCAAGGCCTATCGCATGGCCTGCGAGGAGGGGCAGGAAGATCACCTGACCCAGCTTGCCGACCGGCTGGACCGCTATGTCGGCCACCTCAAGGGGCAGTTCGGCGAAATCGGCGATCTGAGGATCACCGTCATGGCCGGCATCATGATCATGGACGAACTGTCCGAAATGACGCGTAAGGTTTCGGCTCTCGAGGCGGAACTGGCTTCCCTGCGGTCCAATCGCGACGGATCTATCGAGGTGCAACAGCGCAACGAGCAGGTGCTGGTCTCTACGATCGGCGAGCTTGCTGCGCGGATCGAAGGGCTTGCGGCAAAGCTCAACGGGCGCACACCTGCCGAGATCAATTGATACTTACAAAAATTCGATCCCTGGCTACTGGCGCTGCCCGAGGATCGCACATATATTCTGGTCGCGTTCTGCGCTTCCCGACAGGAACCACAATCCCTGGGGCCATACTCGATCCAAAGGGAGCTGTCCCTGACCAGGCCCGTGGGCTTGGACATATGGCGCCCACCTACGTTTGTAGGCACCCAGGATCGTAAAACTCCATCGGTCGCCGTGGATCGCGCTTTCCTTTTTTAGATTGTCGTTGATGCAGTCCGGCGCTTGCCGGATATGCATTGACAATGCCGGCGTTGCGGCCAAGTTCATTCCGTCCAGTTCAATCGACGGTTCCTCTTCATGCTCTTTGCCAATAACAAGTTTGCCCGGTCTTCGCTCTTCATGCTTTTGATCGGTGCTGGACTTCTCGTTGCTATCGTCCTGTCGTCCTTCTTCCTTGCAGGCATGACGCGGACCTATTTCGACGAAGTGACTAAGCTGAGGGCGGTGCGCTCTGTCGCGGCTGACATGCTGGTTCTGCTGAATTCTGCTGAGTCGAGCCAGCGCGGTTATCTTCTGGTGCAAAACGAGGCCTTTCTCGAGCCATACCAAAAGGCGCTCGAAGCGTTGCCGAGTCAGGTCGAGCGGCTGGAGCGCGTTTCCAAAAATCAGAATACGGTCAACGTGCCGCTTGAGGATATCCGTCGCCTGATCGCTGAAAAGGTGACGGAGATGCAGTCGACGCTCAATCTTGCCAGCGAGGGCAAGGTGGCGGATGCCGTTGCCATCGTGCGCAATGAGTCCGGCTTCGTCGTCATGCAGCAGCTTCGGCAGGCGATCGGCGATGTCGTGCAGGAACTGGACGGGCATCTGATCAACGGTATCAGCGAAATCCGCGAAAGCGCGGGATCGCTGCAATATGTAACACTTGGCGGCGGACTGCTGATCATCCTGGTCGTCGGCGGCGCAATTGCCGTCGTGATGCAGCATGTGCGTGAACTCGCTCATGCCCGGGCGGAGGTCGAGGAGCTGAATGTCGGGCTTGAGGAACGCGTCAACGAGCGCACCGAAGACCTGATACAGGCCAATCGTGAAATCCAGCGTTACGCCTATATCGTCTCCCATGACCTGAGGGCTCCTCTCGTCAATATCATGGGCTTTACCAGCGAACTCGATGCGTCTCTCAAGTCGATCAGCGCCTATGTGCTGGCCGATGAGGCGCGCCCAAGCGAAGACGAGGTGCGCGAGGCGCGGCTTGCCGTCGAGGAGGATCTGCCGGAGGCGATCGGGTTCATCCGGTCATCGACCAAGAAGATGGATGCCCTGATCAACGCCATCCTGAAGATTTCGCGCGATGGCCGCCGCGAGCTGAAACCTGAACGCATCGATCTCGGCGAAATGCTGGAGACGACGGCCGCAAGCGTTCATCACCAGGTCAGCGATTCCGGCGGCGAGGTAAGCATCTCCGTGGGCGCAGCCCGTGGTCTTTTGACTGACCGGTTCTCCATGGAGCAGATTTTCGGCAACCTGTTCGACAATGCGGTAAAGTACAAACATCCGGAGCGACCGCTCAACCTTTCCGTGAAGGCATTCCCGATGGGGCGCAGTGCCGTCCGGATAGAGGTGGCGGACAATGGTCGAGGGATCGCGCCGGAAGACCATGAACGCGTCTTCGAACTTTTTCGCCGGGCCGGGGTGCAGGACAAGCCGGGCGAGGGGATCGGGCTTGCGCATGTGCGCTCGTTAGTCAGAAATTTAGGCGGGGAAATTACTGTGACCTCCACATTGGGGGGAGGATCGACATTCGTCATCCGTCTGCCCATGGATCTGTCCCAGTATGTTAGGAGTAGCGGGCCATGAAAGCTGCCGGCAAGGAAGTCACCATCGTCATGATCGAAGATGACGAAGGGCATGCCCGCCTGATCGAAAAAAATGTGCGCAGGGCCGGCGTCAGCAACGATATCGTGCCTTTTACCAATGGTACCGATGCGCTCGATTTCATTCTCGGTGCCGACCGCTCGGGCATGGCCAGCAGCGATCGGCATCTTCTTATCCTTCTCGATCTCAATCTGCCGGATATGTCGGGTATTGACATCCTTGAGAAGGTGAAGTCCAACCCTCATGCAAAACGACTGCCCGTGGTGATCCTCACGACGACGGACGACGAGCGTGAAATTCAGCGCTGTTACGATCTCGGCGCGAATGTCTACATCACCAAGCCAGTGGATTACGATAGTTTTGCACACGCCATTCGACAGCTGGGTCTGTTCTTTTCGGTGATGCAGATACCCGGACAATGATGAGAAGATATGCCGCGAACGATCCTTTATGTTGACGACGATGTCGCTCTGGCCCGTCTCGCGGAACGCCATCTCGGACGCGCCGGTTACAATGTCGTCACTGCCGTCGACGGGGAAAGCGCCATGGCGGCGTTCGAAAAGGGCGGGATCGATGCGATCGTTCTAGACCACTATCTCCGCGCCGAGACCGGTATGGATATCTTCCATCGCCTGCAGGGGCGTGGCTGTTCGGCGCCGGTCATTTACGTCACCGGTTCCAGCGAAGCGACGATCGCCATCGAGGCAATGAAGAACGGCGCATCCGATTATGTCATCAAGACCGTCGGCGACGAGTTCCTGCCGCTGATGCAGAATGCGATCGGCCAGGCGATCTCGACCGCAGATCTGTGGCGCGAGAAGGAAAAGGCCGACCAGGAAATCCGCATCGGCAAGGAACGAGCCGAAATCCTGCTGGCGGAGGTCAATCACCGCGTAGCAAACAGTCTAGCTCTGGTCGCGGCGATGATCCGACTCCAGGCCGGAAGCAGCAAGAACGAGGACGTGAAGGCAGCGCTTGCCGAGACACAGGCTCGGATTGCGGCAATCGCCGGCATGCACCGTAGCCTCTACACATCCGATGACGTGCGGCAGGTGGAGATGGACAAATATCTCGGCACGCTGGTCAACGAGGTGCAAGGAACGGTCACCGACCGTCAGGGGGCGACCATCCATCTATCGGCCGACGAGGTAATGTTGACGTCGGATCGCGCAGTTTCCGTCGGCATGATCGTCACCGAGCTTTTGACCAATGCACTGAAATACGCTTACGAGCCGGGGAAAGACGGCGAGGTGCGTGTTCTTCTGAAGCGCCAGCCGGACGACAAGGCATTGCTTGCGGTCGAAGATGACGGCATAGGCTGGAAAGAGGGCGATGTCGTCAAGGGAACCGGTCTTGGAAGCCGGATCGTGAAGTCGATGGCATCCACGCTCGGATCGGCCATTCAATATGTCGAGCGGCCGAAAGGCACGCGTGCGGAGATGACGATCGATCTCTCTGTTTGATCGGCGGCAGACATCAGTTGTTCCAGCCATTGCAATAGACGCCAGCCGACCTTATGATTTCTACTCACAGGTGAAGGTGCGCAGTTCCGAGAACCGGCTGACGGTTTTCCGAACTGCGCGCGAGATCACATCATGAAATCAACGGCAGCCGCCGCAAGCGGTCAACGTTTTGTGCGCAGGATATTGTCCCAGCCTAAGAGCACCTTTTGTTAACCGAAATCCTTATCGTCGTTGCACTCACCATATTGAATGGTGTTCTTGCGATGTCGGAACTTGCCGTCGTTTCATCCCGCCCCATCCGTCTCAAGGTTATGGCAGAGCAGGGAAATCGCGGTGCGGCCACAGCCATCAAGCTTGCCGAAGACCCAGGTCGTTTTCTCTCTTCCGTTCAGATCGGCATCACGCTGGTTGGTGTTCTTTCCGGCGCATTTTCAGGCGCAACCCTCGGTACGCGCCTGACCTCATGGCTCGAGGCACAGGGCATGGCCGAGAACCTTGCCGACTGGCTTGGTGTCGGCGGTGTCGTTGTCGTCATCACCTATATGTCGCTTATCCTCGGCGAACTGGTGCCGAAGCAGATTGCGCTTCGCGCGCCAGAATCTGTTGCCGCCCGCGTCGCGCCTGCGATGAAGCTCGTGGCGATGATCGGCGCGCCCATCGTCTGGTTTCTCGATATTTCCGGCCGCTTCGTGCTGGCCATACTCGGTCAGAAGGGCGAGTCCGAAGACAAGGTGACGGACGAGGAAATCCGCACCGTTCTTGCTGAAGCGCAGAGCGCCGGCGTCATCGAAAGCGGTGAGTCCGAGATGATTTCCGGCGTCATGCGCCTGGCCGACCGCACCGCCCGCGGCCTGATGACGCCGCGCCGCGATGTCGAGGTGATCGATACCGAGGACGAACCGGAGGAAATCCGCGCCCAGCTTCGCGCCACGACACGCTCCCGCCTTCCGGTTCGCAAGGGCAGTTCCGACGAGATCATCGGCGTTCTGTTCGTCAAGGACGCCTATGATTTCATGGCCGGCGGAAAGCAGTTCGATGTTCAGCTTGTTATGCGTGAGGCTCCCGTTGTCTCCGATCTGACTGGCGCTCTCGACGTCATCCAGGCGCTCAGGAAGGCACCGGCGCATATGGTGCTTGTCTATGACGAGTACGGTCATTTCGAAGGCATCATCAGCTCAGGCGACGTGCTGGAGGCAATCACCGGTGTGTTCCAGGAAGACGCGACCGAAGAGCCTGCAATCGTGGTGCGGGACGATGGTTCTTACCTGATCGCCGGCTGGATGCCGGTGGATGAGTTCGGGGCGCAGATGGGGATCTCGATCGAGGAGGATCCGGGTTACGAGACCGTTGCCGGTTTCGTGCTTGACGAATTGAAGCACCTGCCGGAACTCGGCGAAAGCTTCACGACGCATGGCTGGACCTTCGAGGTCGTCGATCTTGATGGTCGGCGTATCGACAAGCTGCTGGTCTCGCGCTCGGGCGACAAGGCCTGATGGCCGGCCAATCGATCAAGGCGTCGCTGCGGGCCGAAAGGCTCGCGGCGCGCGATGCGCTCAGTGCTGCGGAGCGCGTGGAGAAAAGCCTGTCGCTGGCATCGCATGGCATGGCGGCGATCGATCTCAACGACGGAACGCTCGTGTCCGGATTTCTGCCGATCCGCTCCGAGGTGGATGTCCGTCCTCTTATGGATCTCCTGAGACAACGCGGGGCGCGGATTTGTGTGCCCGTTGTACTCGACAAGGAAACCATCGTTTTTCGCGAACTGACACCCGGCGCCGAGCTTGTCGCGGGTGTCTTCGGCACGGTCGGGCCGGGGCTGGACGCGGGCGAATTCGACCCCGAGATCATGCTGGTGCCGCTTGCGGCGTTCGACCGCAGAGGCCACCGGATCGGTTATGGTGGCGGTTATTATGATCGCGCAATTTACCGTTTGCAGCAAAAAGGCTGCAATCCACGGCTGATCGGCATTGCTTTCGACTGCCAGGAAGTGGCATCAGTTCCCGACGAACCTCATGATATAAGGCTTCACGGGATCCTGACGGAAAGCGGTTTTCGCGATCTGTCCGATGAGGCCATTGTAAAGATTGGATAGGAATGCGCCTTCTCTTTCTAGGTGACATGGTCGGCAAGACCGGCCGCACGACCGTATGGGAAAAACTGCCGGGCCTGATTTCCGACCTGAAGCTCGATTTCGTCATCGTCAACGGCGAGAACGCGGCCGGCGGTTTCGGCATCACCGAGGACATCTTTCTCGAGACGATCAATGCCGGCGCTGATGTCGTCACCACCGGCAACCACGTTTGGGACCAGAAGGAAGCGGTGACTTTTGCCGGTCGCCACGACCAGTTCCTGCGACCTGCCAACTATCCTGCCGGCACGCCGGGCAAGGGATCGGGCCTCTATTATGCCCGCAACGGTGCGCGCATCCTCGTTGCCAACATCATGGGCCGGGTGTTCATGCATCCGGAACTCGACGATCCCTTCAAGAGCGCCGAGGCTATCCTCGATGCTGCTCCGTTGAAGGAGCAGGCCGACGCGATCATCTTCGATTTCCACGCAGAGGCGACCAGCGAGAAGCAGTGCTTTGGGCATTTCGTCGACGGGCGCGCCTCGCTCGTTGTCGGTACGCATACCCATGTGCCGACCGCCGATTGCCAGATCCTGAACGGCGGCACCGGCTATATGTCGGATGCCGGCATGTGCGGCGACTACGACTCGTCTCTGGGAATGGAGAAGGAAGAGCCGCTCAACCGCTTCATCTCGAAAATGCCTAAGGGCCGCTTCGAGGCGGCGCATGGACCGGCGACGCTTTGCGGTCTCGGTATCGAGATTTCGGATTCGACCGGGCTTGCCGAAAAGATCGAGCCCATCCGGATTGGGCCGCGGTTGGCGGAAACCATTCCCAGCTTCTGGCGTTGATTGGGCTACCGCGGTTCCCATGCTATCATTCAGGCATGTGACTTCCTGCACCGGCGATCGTGCCGTGCAGGGCGGCATCTGATGGAGGGCATGGCATGGTTGACCCGGTTACCCGCGTTTCTTCGACGTCAGCATCCGCCGCGACTTTGGTCGATAGCAGCGTGGTCAGCCGGGCTGAGCCTGATAATGTCTGGGCAGCCCACCGGCAGGATCAGATCAATGCCGACCTTGCGACCATGAAGCGTTTTCGTGAGCAGCAGGACGAGGCCGGAAGCGAAGAAGAGCCTTCCGCGTCTCTCGATGATCGGCACCCGCACCGCCGACAGGACGCGACTGCTTCGGAAACACTCGACGAGCAGGTAGATGACGCAAGATTGTCGGGTGAAAGCGAGCGTATCGGAACGCGGAATTACGATGACGAGACGCCATTCGGGCATCGTACACTGATCATCTGATCCGTTTTCGTATGGGGCCGTTTTCGGGAGCGCCTTGCGTCGGATCGAACTCAACCTTTGGCCGAATGACGGAATTGTGAGGCGCGGATCGGCAATGTCTGCTGGACCGATCCATATGCTTGCCCCATCCTTTTTCCCGGAATGAGCATGAACGCGTTTTCCGGAGTGTGGCATGAAGCTGCGAACTCTCGCATTCGGTTTTTCGGCCTTTCTTCTTTCAGCATTCTCTTCGGCCTACGCACAGGAAGGCCTTCCTGTCAGCCAATGTCAGGCAATCGCTCAGAAACTGCCGCATGTGCGGTTTGCGAGCTTCAGCCCGCCGGGTGTTCAGCTAGCGCAGGCGGGCAAGGCGTTGACGCTCGCCGAGCGGGAAGAGGTGAGGATCACCTTCGTCGGGCATTCTACCTATTTCATCGAGACGCCGGGCGGTATCGGGATTGCGACGGACTACAGCGGTGTCTATCGGCCTGACAGATTGCCGGACGTGGTGACGATGAACCGGGCGCATTCCACTCATTACTCGCTGACGCCCGATCCAGGGATTGAGACGGTGCTGCACGGGTGGAGCGATGTGCCGGGTGAAAAGGCTAAACATCAGGAGATGATTGGAGATGTCTATATCCGCAATGTCGTCTCCGACATCCGCAACTGGGGCGGCGGTATAGAGGAGAACGGCAACTCTATCTTCATCTTCGAGGTTGCGGGCCTATGCATAGGCCATCTGGGGCATCTGCATTTTGAATTGAACGAGGCGCAATATACGGAGATTGGGCGTCTCGATATCCTGATGGTGCCTGTCGACGGTGGTTTGACCATGGGGGCGGACAGCATGAGCCGCGTCGTGCAACGGCTGCGGTCTTCGCTGATCCTGCCGATGCACCGTTTCGGGCCGCCGCTGGATACGTTCCTTGCGATGTTCGATGGGAAGTTCGACATCGCCTATGCGAAGGAAAAGACGCTCAGGGTATCGATGCGGTCACTGCCCAAAAAACCGACGATCCTGGTGCCGCAGGGGCTTTAACGGCCCCCGCGGCTAAATCTGCCTAATGGATTGCCGAGAAGGTGAGGTGCTGCTTGACGCCCACCTCCGGCATCTTCTCGTCGGTCATGTTGGCCTTGGCGATCTCCCAGCCGAATTTCAGCGTGCTGTTGGTCGAGGCCCAGATTTCGGCATCATCTACCTCGAAGGCGAGCATGGTGAGAAGCGGATCGTCCTTGCCCTGCTCGTACCAGGCGGCGGTTACGGCGCTCCAGTATTCGTCGCGCTTTGCGGCATCGAGGCGGACTTCGATCGGGCCCGACAGGCAAGCGTGATAGTCATGGTTCTTGCCGGTGACGCAGAAATGCGCCCGGCCGCCAGCGCCGATGGCGCGCACGAGATCCGTATCCGTCTTGGTAAAGAACCAGATCGTATTGGTCTTGGTATCGACATTCGGCGCCATGGGCTGGAAATGCATGTGTGCGCCTTCAAGGCCCAGCATGCCGGCATGGACGCCATTGATCTCGTCCCACATCTGGCGTTCGGGTGCTTCGCGGGCTTCGGTGAGGCTTGCCATTCCTGCGTCTCCTTTGTTGTTTTCGATAGGTCAAACGGAGCTGCAAAGGCTTTGTTCCGGCCCATTTCGTTGAGCCGGGGACGCTTGGGTAATCGAAATGCCTTGAATGGCGGGCGCTTCGAAATTATAAGGCGCCCATTCCAAAACCGGTTAAAGTATCAGGGGTGCCATGGCTGGCCATTCACAGTTCAAAAACATCATGCACCGTAAGGGCAAGCAGGACGGCATCCGTTCGAAGATGTTCTCCAAGCTCGCACGCGAAATCACCGTTGCTGCCAAGACAGGTCTTCCCGACCCGACGATGAACGCTGCGCTTCGCCTTGCCGTGCAGAACGCCAAGGCACAGTCGATGCCGAAGGATAACATCGACCGTGCGATCAAGAAGGCTTCCGGTGCTGACGCCGAGAACTACGATTCCGTGCGTTACGAAGGCTACGGCCCGGGCGGCACGGCCGTTATCGTCGAGGCGCTGACTGACAACCGCAACCGCACCGCATCCAACGTCCGCTCCATCTTCACCAAGGCCGGCGGTGCACTTGGTGAAACCGGTTCGGTTTCCTTCTCATTCGATCACGTCGGCGAAATCACCTACAAGCTTTCCGTCGGCGATGCGGACAAGGTGATGGAAGCCGCGATCGAAGCCGGTGCCGATGACGTTGAGACGGACGAAGAAGGCCACACGATCTATTGCGGTTTCGAGGACATGAACGAAGTGTCCAAGGCACTGGAAGCCGTTCTCGGCGAAGCCGAGACGGTCAAGGCGATCTGGAAGGCACAGAACACGATCGAAGTCGATGAGGAAAAGGCGCAGTCGCTGATGAAGCTCATCGGCAACCTGGAAGACGATGACGACGTGCAGAACGTCTATTCGAACTTCGAAGTGTCGGACGAGGTGATGGCCAAACTCTCGGCCTGATTGCTCTTCAGAATCTGGAAACTGCAACGGGCCGGTTTATGCCGGCCCGTTTTTCGTTGCGCGTCACGCTTTTTCCATCATCGGCAGGCTGGCAAACAGCTCGACCGAATGCAAACGAGCGTCGATGTCGTGGATCGGCATGGAGACGATCAGTTCGTCAGCGCCGGTTTCCGCGAGAAAGTCTTTCAGCTTTGCCTCAATGTTCGGCACCGAGCCGACTGCGGCGTAACGCAGCGTGTGCTCGACGCTCATCTTTTCCATCGGTGTCCAGAAGCCATCCATGCTGTCCAACGGCCTGGGGAAGCGGGTGCGGACATTCTTGCGCAGGTTGACGAATTGCTGCTGCGACGAGGTGAACAGACGTTCGGCTTCTTCATCGGTGTCTGCGGCGACGCCCATGACCCCAACCATGACATAGGGCTTTTCCAGTTCAGCGGACGGTTGGAAGCGTTCGCGATAGATCGCAATCGCATCCAGCAGCATGTCGGGGGCGAAGTGGGAAGCGAAGGCATAGGGCAGGCCGAGCGCCGCCGCGAGATGGGCGCTGTAGAGGCTGGAGCCGAGGAGCCAGATCGGTACATTGGCCTCGGTGCCGGGGACAGCAATGATCGCCTGGTTCTCGATCGGCGTGCCGAGCAGGTGCTTCAGTTCGACGATGTCCTGCGGAAAGTTCTCGGCACCGGCATCCATGTTGCGTCGAAGCGCGCTGGCGGTGCGCATGTCGGTGCCGGGAGCGCGGCCGAGGCCGAGATCGACACGGCCGGGCAACAGCGCTTCCAGTGTACCGAACTGTTCAGCAATCACGAGAGGGGAATGGTTGGGCAGCATGACGCCACCGGAACCGACGCGAATTTTATTCGTCGCCGCCCCCACATGGGCGATGACGATCGAGGTCGCAGCGCTGGCTATACCGGGCATGCCATGGTGTTCGGCAAGCCAGACACGCTTGTATCCCTGCTCTTCGGCCTTGATTGCCATGCGACGGGATTGATCGAGCGCATCGCGCACCGAGTAGCCTTCGCCGACCGGCGAAAGGTCAAGTATCGAGAACGGAATCATGGATCTACCTTGGAAAGGAACAATTCTGTCGTTCCTATCTAGGGAGCCGGAACCGCCGATGCGACCCTTTCGCGCAGAAAAGCATGAGCAGGCGGTTCCGCTTTTACGTCTTCACTAACTTCAGATGGCTGCGGTGGTGGGGCGGGCTGGTGTCTGGCGGTGTGTGGTCATCGTGAAGAACGGTGATATGGATGAAGCGTCCGCAATGCCTATTGATCACCGCAAGCTCCTGCGCCATGCGTTCTAGCGCCGTCTCCAGCATATGGTCGAGCGAGCGGCGCTGGCTGGCATGCTTGAGTGACCCGTCCAGAATGACGCCGCTGCGGGCAACGATATCTGACGACATCATCGAAGCTTCCGAGATTAACGTGAGCTTGTCGCCGATCGTCTCGAAACTCTCGTGCAGATGCTGTTCCTGCTGCAGGATACGACCCGTCTGGGTGCGCGCTTGCTTGAGGCAGAGAGTGACGTCGCGTTCCAGAAGCGAAGCCTGCTTTGCTGCTGCCGCGCTTGTTTCGGCCATATCGCGCAACTCGACTGCGAAAGCCGGCAGCGTTTCCTGGGGGCCGGCCATGTTTGCTGCCGCAACGCTGGCGCTGACGGAAAGCATGTTGGTGCGGAATGCCATGTCGCGCATCAGCGCAGCGATGTCTCCAACCTGTTTCTCTGAGCCGCGCATGCTTTCGGATGCCTCTATTTCCTGCGAAACGGTTTCGCGGCTCTGTTGCCAATAGGTCTTGGCATTGGCGGCGATTGTGGCGATCTCTCTCAACGCCGCATCCTGCTCGCGCAGGAGATCCGCGATATCACGCAGGCCATTGCCGGCAACCGAAAGAGCGGGAACTTCATCCGGTATCATCGAACGCTGCTGCGTCAGCCGGATACGCGCCTCGGCGCATTCTCCATGCAGGGTGCTCGCCGAAGTGATGATGGTTGTCAGGCTTTCGTTGAGCGAATTGACTGCCTTGTTGAAATCACCGCGCAATCCTTCGAAGCCATCCGAGAAGGGAGTGTCGAGACTGACGGAAAGGTCGCCTGTCGCGAGGCGGCGCAAACCGGCATCCAAGGCGCTGAGCGCTTCTTCCGAAGCCTTCTGGCGATCGTTGCCTGCTATTCCATGCTGCTGGTCAATGGTCCTCAACCCGACCAGGCGGGGGGGGGCTGGATTGACGCGTTCAGGAGAAATTTTTGGTTTTGAAGATTTTGGCAGAGGGTCTAAACCGGATGCGATAGCATTTTCAGGTGCCGCACCGAGCATTAGTCTGGTCGAGGCCGGTCTTACTTCATGAGCGCCGGCAATGCGGGTGGCCATCATAGCCGTCGCCATTGAGAAACCAACGACGCCCGCTGCCAGAAGTGCTGTCATGGCGGGGGACATTCCCGGAGAAAAAGTGGATGCGATCACTGCCAGCAGGCCATTCTGCACTAGCAGAAGAGCCGTGATCTTCATGAACAAGCTTTGGCGTTGAGACATCGCCCTCTCTCCCTCTCGTATCATTCGAGAACACCCAGAACGCGGAAAAACCGCCGTCGTTGCACAGGTCATATCAGTAGAGCGACATATGGTTAGCGACGCGTTAACCAGTTGAAATTCGATGTTTCTGTTTTGTTTATATTTCAATGGCTATCAAGGGCGGGTGAAGGTAGGGTGAGGCATGGCAGACATCATTCGAATCATCGGCATCGATCCCGGACTTCGACGCACCGGCTGGGGTGTGATCGACACGATCGGCAACAGCCTGAAGTTCGTCGCTTCGGGCACGGTAACCTCGGATGGGGATCTGGATCTCGCTTCGCGCCTGTGCCAGCTGCATGACGGGCTTGCCGAGGTCGTGCATGCCTACAAGCCGGATGAGGCTGCAGTCGAGCAGACTTTCGTCAACAAGGATGCGGTCGCGACGTTGAAGCTTGGTCAGGCCCGCGGCGTCGTGATGCTGGTGCCTGCTCGTGCCGGACTGCCTGTTTCGGAGTACGCGCCGAATGCCGTGAAAAAATCCGTGATCGGCGTCGGCCACGGCGATAAGAAACAGATCCACATGATGCTGAAGATCCTGATGCCCAAGGTCGAGTTCAAGGGTGACGATGCTGCTGATGCTCTCGCCATTGCCATCTGCCACGCCCATAACCGTGGCGGAAACCGTATGCGTCAGGCGTTGGCCGGATAACCGCTCAATAGGTTTGTTCTTGACTTGTTCTCTAGGTAAGATATTTTCTTACTCAAAGGAGAGCAGGTCATGCGTGTGACATCGAAAGGGCAGGTAACTATACCACGGGATCTTCGCGAGCTCGTCGGCATAGAGCCGAACAGTGAGGTAATCTTCGGTTTGGAAGGTGGCGTGATTACCCTGACACCCAAGCATGGAACCACTGCAGACGCGGACCGTGCGCGGCTTGATCGTTTCATCGCCACGCTTAAAGAACTGGGCGGGACTGGTGACCAGTCCATCGATGCCGACGAACTGATGCGTATAACGCGCGATCGATAACGGCATGGCAACTCTCATCGATACCAATATTCTCGTCGACCTTGCCGTGCGAGATCCACATTGGCTTGAGTGGTCGCGACGGCAACTGCTGGCGGCCATGTCGCGCGGTAGTGTGGTGATCAACCAGATCATCTTTTCGGAATTCTCTTATCGGTACGATGAGCTGGAAACCGTGGATGCGCTTTTGCCGCGCAACCAGTTCATTCGTGAAAACCTGCCCTGGTCGGCGGCATTCGCGGCCTCCTATGCCTTTCGCCGGTATCGGTCCGATGGCGGACAGCGTGATCGCGTATTGCCGGATTTCCTCATCGGCGCGCATGCGACGATCCGTGGATATACATTGCTGACGCGCGACCCTTCCGGCTATCGCCGCTATTTTCCGGGTATCGATCTGATCGCGCCCGACACGCACCCTCTTTCAGGAAAACAGACATGATCGGCAAGCTTAAAGGCACTATCGACGAGATCGGAACGGACCATGTGCTCGTTGACGTGCATGGTGTCTGTTACGAAGCCTTCTGCTCGTCGCGCACGCTGTCGCGGCTGAATGTCGGCGAGGCGGCGATCCTGTTTATCGAGACCTATGTGCGCGAGGATCAGCTGAAGCTGTTCGGTTTCGTCTCGGCGCTGGAACGCGAATGGTTCGGTCTGTTGCAGAGTGTACAGGGCGTCGGTTCGAAGGTGGCGCTTGCCGTTCTTTCGACGTTGACACCGGGTGAGCTCGCCAATGCGATCGCGCTGCAGGACAAGACCGCGGTTTCGCGTGCGCCGGGTGTCGGCCCCAAGGTGGCGGTGCGCATTGTCACCGAATTGAAGAACAAAGCGCCGGCCTTTGCGGGTGAAGCCTCCGCCAATATCGGCCTGAAGCAGGAAATTGGCGAGGGCGTCGCCTCCGCACCTATCTCCGATGCCGTTTCGGCGCTGACCAATCTCGGTTATTCGCGCGATCAGGCGGCCAATGCTGTGGCTGCGGCGCTGAAAACTGCAGGTGAGGAGGCGGACAGCGCGAAGCTGATCCGGCTGGGGCTAAAGGAACTCTCACGTTAACGGCTATCGCGGCTGCGTATTTTGTCCATGTCGTGTATTGACTGGATAACTGGTTCGAACGGAAATACCTTATGACTGACGAAACCCGCCTCATCTCGCCGGAAAAGCGGGGCGAAGATCTTGATACGGCTTTGCGCCCCCAATCGCTGGACGAGTTTACCGGACAGGCAGAAGCCCGCGCCAATCTGAAGATCTTTATCGAGGCGGCGAAGAACCGTGGCGAGGCGCTGGACCACGTTCTTTTCGTCGGCCCGCCGGGACTAGGCAAAACGACGCTGGCGCAGATCATGGCGAAGGAGCTCGGGGTCAATTTTCGCTCGACCTCCGGCCCGGTCATTGCCAAGGCGGGAGATCTTGCGGCGCTTTTGACCAATCTCGAAGAACGCGACGTTCTGTTCATCGATGAAATCCATAGGCTAAACCCGGCGGTCGAGGAAATTCTTTATCCTGCCATGGAGGACTTTCAGCTCGACCTGATCATCGGCGAGGGGCCGGCGGCGCGTTCGGTGAAGATCGATCTTTCTAAATTCACGCTGGTTGCTGCCACCACCCGTATAGGCCTTCTGACCACGCCGCTGCGCGATCGATTTGGTATTCCGGTGCGCCTGTCCTTCTATACCGTAGAGGAGCTGGAGGGCATCGTGCGGCGCGGGGCGCGGTTGATGGGGCTCAAGATGACGGATGACGGCGCTCGTGAAATTGCCCGCCGTGCCCGTGGAACGCCGCGTATCGCCGGTCGCCTCCTGCGCCGCGTGCGCGATTTTGCCGAGGTGGCGCGTGCCGAAGCGGTGACGAAGGAAATTGCCGATGAGGCGCTTGTCCGTCTGAATGTCGACCATGCCGGTTTCGACCAGCTCGACAAGCGTTACCTCAACATGATCGCGGTGAATTTTGCCGGCGGGCCGGTCGGGATCGAGACGATCGCGGCGGGCTTGTCGGAGCCGCGAGATGCGATCGAGGATATTATCGAGCCCTACATGATCCAGCAGGGTTTCATCCAGCGTACGCCGCGCGGGCGAGTGCTCACCGCCGTAGCCTGGAAACATCTCGGCCTGCAGCCGCCCAAGGATATGGAAGCGGCACAGTTCCGCATGAGTTTGGAAGATGATTAAGAAAGACAAGCCGCAGGATCTGCGTATCCGCATGAAATTCAAGCCTAAGCGTATCTTTCAGATGCGCATTGCCGGCCTGGCGTTTCGCGATGGGCATGTGCTCGTCCATCGTGCGGTTCACGAGCCCTTCTGGACTTTTCCCGGTGGCCGGGCGGAAGTGGGGGAGACATCCGAGGAGACGCTCAAGCGGGAGATGGTCGAGGAACTTGGCGTGATAGCCGATATCGGCCCGTTGCTTTGGGTGGCGGAGAACTTTTTTCATTACGAAGGCAAGGACTGGCACGAACTCGGCTTTTATTACCGGATGGAACTGCCGGAAAGCTTTCCGTTTCATCCGAGCGATATCGTGCATCGTGTGGTCGATACGCATGAACTTGAGTTCAAATGGGTTCCGGCGACCAGGGATGCGCTCAAGGCTCTCGATATCCCACCCTATTTCATCGCTGAAGAGATCGAAAATCTGCCGACTTCGCCGCGTCATGTCGTTCAACGGGATGGCGACCTCGATCTGAAGAGCTGATTTCGGAACATCATGCGGCTCCTCGAGTTTCCCAAGGGAGAAAGGAGCCATGCATGCAGAAAATCCAAGTCGGAAATGAAGTCGAATGGAAATGGGGTCGCTCCAAGGCAGAGGGTAAGGTCACCCAGAAATTCACCGAGGACGTAGAGCGCCGGATCAAGGGAAAAACGATCAAGCGCAAGGCGGACGACACGGAACCGGCATTCCTGATCAAACAGGATGATGGCGACAGCGTTCTGAAAAGTCAGTCGGAGGTGAAAAAGACCCATGGCTGATAAGGATTTCGACAATCGTCCGCCGGCGGACGTTGCGGCTGCTGCTGAAAAGGGGCTGAAACTCAGGGCTAAGTTCCGGCGCGGCGGCACCACTGTCGGCATTGCGCGCGCCCGCGATCTCCAGCATCGCAAGTCGCTCTCCGATCTTACCGTCAAGAGAATGGTCAGCTATTTCGCCCGCCACAAAGTCGACAAGCGCGCCGAGAATTTCGGTGATGATGAAGAGCCCTCCACCGGGTACATCGCATGGCTCCTGTGGGGCGGCGATGCCGGGCAGAAATGGGCGGAAGAGCAGGCCAAGGCCATCGAGGCGAAGAAAAGAGAGAAACAGCCGAGCCGTCATGGCCGAGACGGCAATGTCCAGCGGCATGCTTCACATCATCAGTGATCATCCTCGATCTGGCCAGCCAGTATCGCCATGGTTTCGTCGAACCGCCGCATTCCTCCGGGCCGCCAGCCCATGCGGCGGATCTTTTCGGTAGCCATCGCGTTCGCAGAGAGTGCCGCTAAGGCAACCTGCTGGGCCGAAAGCCCCAGTCTTTCCAGGATTGTTCGCGTATCGACTGTGACGTCCGAGATGTTGAAGCTCTGCGCACTTATCGAAGAAGCATCCATTGTCAGCATGAGCTGGACAGCCAGGGCGACATCTGCTCCGTGGACCTCCGTGCCTGCACGTGGCGCAACCGGTTTGCCGACAAGCGTATCGGCGATGAGATCATCCCATTTATTTGGACGGAACTCTCCATAGATGCCGGTGGCGCGCAGCGATGCGGTGACGAAATCCTGGCCGGATAAGGTGCTCAGCGCATGCTCACAAGCGAGCTTGATCTCGCCGTAAAGGGATGTCGGTGAGAGCGCCAGCTCTTCCGTGAGGACCGTGCCTATTTCGAGACCATCATAAACGGCGCGGCTGGAGAGAAATACGGTTCGTTGCACGCCTGCTTTTTTTGCCGTTTCGAAGAGTTTGACCGATCCGTCGAGATTTAGACGCCGGAAACGCTTCGGATCCGTGCCTTCACCACCCCGGTATTTTCCCGGAAGGTGATCGAAAGCTGCATGGATAAAAGCGTCGATGCCTTCGAATGTGCTGGACTGATTGAGTTTGGGATCAAGGTGCAGCGGACGGAAATCAGCCGGCTGTGAGAAGAAACCT
The DNA here is from genome assembly GCF_017313375.1 of Agrobacterium sp. Ap1. Classification (NCBI taxonomy): domain Bacteria; kingdom Pseudomonadati; phylum Pseudomonadota; class Alphaproteobacteria; order Hyphomicrobiales; family Rhizobiaceae; genus Agrobacterium; species Agrobacterium sp. Ap1. Next base: position 147,370 of record NZ_JAFLMY010000001.1, on the reverse strand, counting down.
GCCGGAGGTGGTTTGCGGGCGCCAACTGTCACGGCATATCCTGCCGACAGAAGGCCTTCGACGATATAGCGGCCGACAAGACCTGTGCCGCCGGAAACCAGCACCCTCACGCCGCATCTCCGGGATTGGAGAGCTGTGGGCCGGGTAGGGTGCTGGTATCGGGGATGTTCCTGCCGTCATGAAAGGCATGCCAGAGGTCGATCAGAGCGTGTAACTGATCGGATTTTGGATGATTTGCCTCCCACGGCTTTTCATACTGGTAATGAAGGATGGCGACGCTTTTCCAATCCCACAGGGCAGGCATGGTGAACCAGACGTATTGCAGCATGTTCATGGTGACCGGCAGGCCGTGCCAGTCGGGAAAGAAGCTTTCGAGAAAGGTCTGGTCGGTCCGCCGCCAGAAGGCGTCGGGTTGGTCGAGGGCTGCAAGCATGCGCTCGAAGGTTTCGGCGGACGGTTTTGCAACAAAGACGCCGGAATTGAGCCGGTGGAAATCAGCAAGGCTCTCGTAGACATTCGGGGCTGCGGAAAATTCCGGATAATCGAACAGCTTGTCGATGTTCTTCAGCACGATCACGTCTGCATCAAGGAAAACGATAGTGCCGTATTCCTTGAGTTGCCAGAGCCGAAGCTTGCAGAAATTGTCGAGCGGCGTGTGGAAGTCGGGTTTGCGGCCCTTTGTGAAAGGGGCGGCACCATGCAGGTTCTTGCGGGCATGACGCTCGTTGAAGCCGTCAGACAGGGGAAGGTGCGAGACTTCGATGGTTCGGCAGCCGAGCGTCCTGAGATTGCCCAGAGCCTCAGGCGAAACCGCACCCGTATGCAAAATGACGATGTCAGCCGTGGTGCCGGTCCGGTGCAGCGAGTGGACCAGTGCGGTCGCGCCCATGATGTAATCTGCATTGGTCACGAGGGTGACGAAGGCGTTCCGCATGGCTTGTTGTGGTCCTGTTCGCGTGCCGCGCACGTCATGCTCAGGCCTGTCCCGAGCATCTATCGCCTTGGCAGGATTGTACATCATCCTCGGGTTTAACCCGAGGACGAGGGGGACGAAATACGGTTTCCTAGGAAACCGACTTCAGCCGCTTGCCTTCCGGGTCGCGTTCGACGGTGGCGGCGATGTCCTTGGTCCAGGCGGAGACGGCTGGAACGCGGCTGCGATCAACGCGATAGGCGTATTTCTTCGCAACGTCGACGATCTCGGACAGCAGACCTTCGCCGAGCGTTGTCGGCTTGAGGCCGAGTTCGATGAACTTCTCGTTCTTCACCACGAGATCGTTTTCCGGTGCTTCCTTGCGCGGATTTGGCAGCCAGGCGATCTTTGCGCCGGTCATCTTCGAGATCATCTCGGCCAGATCACGGACACGGTGGGTTTCGGTCATCTGGTTGAAGATTTCGACGCGGCCACCGCGGGCAGGGGGATTGTTGAGGGCGATCTCGATGCAGCGAACCGAGTCCTGAACATGAATGAAGGCGCGGGTCTGGCCTCCGGTGCCATGTACGGTAAGCGGATATCCGATTGCCGCCTGGATGAGAAAACGATTCAAGACCGTCCCGTAATCCCCATCATAATCAAAGCGATTTATCAGCTGCTCATGGATGCGCGTCTCGGCCGTATGGGTACCCCAGACGATGCCCTGATGCAGGTCGGTGATCCGCATGCGGTCGTTCTTGGCGTAGAATTGGAAGAGAAGCTGATCCAGGCACTTGGTCATGTGATAGATCGAGCCGGGATTGGACGGGTAGAGAATTTCCTGGGATACCGTCTCGCCGCTCATCGTCTCGATGCCGACCGGCAGATAGCCTTCGGGGATGGCTGCGCCGACCGTCGAATAACCATAGACGCCCATCGTGCCGAGATGGACGAGGTGGGTGTCGAGATCGAGTTCGACCAGCGCATTCAGGAGATTGTGCGTGGCGTTGACGTTGTTGTTGACCGTGTAGTTCTTGTGGCGGTCGCTCTTCATCGAATAGGGGGCTGCGCGCTGTTCGGCAAAATGCACGATCGCATCCGGGCGATGCTCGGCAAGCCAGTTCTTCAGGAGTTCGTAGTCCTTGGCGAGATCGATGAGATTGAAATGGATGCGGCGGCCGGTCTCCGCGTGCCAGATGCGGGTGCGCTCTTGGATACTGTCCATCGGGGTCAGAGACTGCACGCCGAGTTCCGTATCGATCCAGCGGCGGGAAAGATTGTCGAGAATATGGACTTCATGGCCCGCATGGGACAGGTGAAGGGATGTTGGCCATCCGATGAAACCGTCGCCGCCCATGACTGCAATCTTCATAAAAAATCTCCGGTGGTGTTCTGAACTTTTCCTGATAGGGAGGAAATATGACGCCCTTTAAATGGTGGTGCAGAGTGCTCCCAATATCCAGATGGCGATAAGGTTTTTCCAAGGCAAGCCTCATGAGTAGTGATAATTTTCTTCTTTCCGGCGAATTGACCGATCACGGACACCGGCTCGTACAACGCGTCTATTACGAGGACACGGACTTTTCCGGCGTCGTCTATCACGCGCGTTACCTGCACTTCCTCGAAAGGGGCCGGACCGATTATCTGCGCTGCCTGGGCTGCGAGCAGAGCGCGCTTCTGGCTGCCGATGAGGAAGGTCTTGTGTTCGTCGTCCACCGGATGGAAATCGACTTCAAGCAACCGGCGCGGATGGATGATGTCCTGACGATTACGACAGCGACGGAAAAGGCGGGTGGCGCCAAGATGGTGCTCAGTCAGGAAATCCGCCGTGGCGACACGCTGCTGATCGCCGCCAAAGTGGTGATCGCAGTGATCAACAAGCATGGGCGACCCCGGCGGCTTCCGGAGACGATTGCAGATAAGTTTCTGGGGCATGGCGCGTAGTGCGCCACGCCTGACATATAGATCTTGCGGTCAGGGGCGGAGAATAAGGCCGCTCTTGGTCATCCTCTTCATGCCTGGCTTAAGCTCGGCCGGGCATTTTCCGGCATAGGTCACCTTGGCATTGGCATGGAGAGTATTGGTCTTGCCGAGCGCATTCACGAACTGCGTGACTGATTCGAAGCTGTAGCCGGTCTTGAAGTCTCCCGAAAACGTGACCTGCAATTTGGCCTCGGTCTTTTCGGTCAGCTTGCAGGTCGCGTCGATCTTGCCTGATGATTTGCGGGTGCTGGAGTTCGTGACCTTGCACTCTTTGGCGAAATTATCCCAGACGTCGGTATCGAGAAAGTCATTCCTGGCCTCTTCAATGCACATCGACCAGTCCGCGAACGGATTGTCTTCGGCCTTGAGCAGCCACAAGCCGGCTGTTCTCGGAGGGATATCCTTGGCGGCCGCGGGGGAAATCAGAAACACGGACAGGAGAGCGGCACCGATCAGGGTGCGTTTGAAAACAAGCATTTATTCCTCTTTGAAAATGTTCTCCGCGCAAGTTGCGCGAGGTCGCCTCAAGGCGGGATGGTGATGGTCGGACGGATAGCCAAGGCATCTGCCGTGCTCAAGCTGCCGGTGGTTGCATGCCGGCATATCTCGCGCTCACCCTGCCGGAATGGTCGGCGAGTGGTGGGCAAAACAATCATCATTTGCGGATTTGTCGAGTCGTTTCAGGAGGATGGGGTGCGCAATTGTAACGCATTATTAACGATAATGTTGTCTTACTCAGGACCGAGGAATTTGTGCAACGCACGCCTTCCTTTGACCAAATTTGAAGGCGAGAAGCCAAGCAGAAAACTCAGGACATCTTGGGGTTAGGGCTGCGCTCTCGGTGGTCAGACAGATATTCGCGAGCATGCGCTTTGGAACCCGCCCGGTCACCATGCCGGGCGTTTGGATTCGGGGATAGTTGATGGAACAGGTAGCTTTGGAAGCCGCAACGCACGACGTCAGTCTGCTGGCGTTGTTTATGCAGGCGGGGCTTCTCGTCAAGCTGGTCATGATCGGTTTGCTCGGGGCGTCGGTCTGGACCTGGGCGATCGTGCTCGACAAGTATGTAAGCTTCTCCAAGGCGCGGAAGCAGTTCGATCAGTTCGAACAGGTCTTCTGGTCGGGCCAGTCGCTGGAAGAGCTCTACCGCACGCTCGGTGAGCGTCAAAACAATGGTCTCGCTGCCATCTTCGTTGCCGCCATGCGCGAATGGAAAAAGAGCTTCGAGCGCGGCGCACGGTCGCCGATCGGCCTGCAGATGCGTATCGACCGTGCGATGGACGTGACCATGGCACGCGAAGGCGAAGCCTATGAGGCACGCCTCGGATCGCTGGCAACGATCGGTTCGGCCGGTCCGTTCATCGGCCTCTTCGGTACGGTCGTCGGTATCATGACATCGTTCCAGGCGATTGCCGGTTCGAAGTCGACCAACCTTGCAGTCGTTGCTCCCGGTATTGCCGAAGCTTTGCTTGCAACCGCGATCGGCCTTGTCGCCGCTATCCCGGCTGTTATCGCTTACAACAAGTTCATGGCCGAAGCTGGCAAGCTGCACTCCCGCATGGAAGGTTTTGCCGACGAATTTTCGGCCATCCTGTCTCGTCAGATCGACGAAAAGCTGCAGCCGCGCCAGGCCGCGCAATAAGCCGCGCGACGAAGGAGAGCTAGATCATGGGCATGTCTGCCGGAGGAGCGAATGCATCGGGTGGCGGTCGCCGCGGACGTCGTGGTCGCCGCCGTGGCGGTGCCATCAGCGAAATCAACGTGACGCCGCTCGTCGACGTCATGCTGGTGCTTCTGATCATTTTCATGGTCGCGGCTCCGATGATGACCGTAGGCGTGCCGATCGACCTGCCGGAAACGCAGGCGAAGGCGATGAACTCCGATACCCAGCCGATCACCATTTCCGTGAATCCGGCAGGTGAAATCTACCTGCAGGAAACGCCGATCGTGATCGACGAAGTCGTTCCGAAGCTCGAGGCGATTGCCACGACCGGTTATAACGAGCGCATTTATGTGCGTGGCGACACAGCTGCCGCCTATGGCGTCGTGATGAAGGTCATGGCCCGCATTTCTGCTGCCGGTTATAAGAATATCGGCCTCGTTACCCTTCAGGAACAGGACAGGTAATCGAGTGCCATGAAGGGAAGTCTCGGCACATCGCTGGTTCTTCACACGCTGGTTCTGACCTGGGCGATGGTTTCGCTCAGTGCGCCGGCGCCCATGACCGTGGCCGATGTCGAGGCCCTGCCCGTCGACATCGTGCCGATCGAAGACGTCACCCATATGATGCAGGGCGACAAGAAGGCGCCGATGACGGAAAAGCCTTCGGTCAAGGAAACAAAAAACCAGAAGATCATCGAGAACGCCGAGAATGCAGGCGAAAACGATGTCGACCTGAAGGCACCGCCGACACCTTCCAAGAAGCCGACACAAGTGGAAGCTGCAGCCGCGCCGAAACCGACGGAACGCCCGACGCCGACACCAACGCCCGAGCAGAACGAAGTCAAGGATATCGCGCCGGAAGAGACCGCGCCGAAGCCGACCGAGGTCGCCGCGCTGCCGCAGCCGAAGCCCGAGCCTACGCCGCCGAAGCCTGAGCCCACTCCGAAGCCGGAACCGACACCTGCTCCCGCCGAGACCCAAGCGGAGGAAATTCCGCTGCCGTCTTCTATTCCGCTGCCGGCCTCCAAGCCGAAGCCGGAACCGCCGAAGGAACAGGCAAAGCCGGTTGAAAAGCCCGTCGAGAAGCCGGTCGAGAAAAAGCCGGAAACGAAGCCTGCCGAGACTGCCAAGCCAACCGACAAGAAGGAAGGCAAGAAGCAGGAGACCGCGAAGTCTTCTTCTTCGCAGAAGAGCGACTTCAACGCCGACGAGATCGCCTCGCTCCTTAACAAGCAGGAAGCATCCGGCGGTGGCGCCAAGCGGTCAACCTCGCCGGCATCCACCGGAAGCACCAAGCCGTCCACCGGCGCGAAGCTGAGCCTCAGCGAGATGGACGCGCTACGCGGCCAGATCCAGAACAACTGGTCGACCATTGCCGGTATCGAAGGATTGCAGGGCATGGTGATCCGGGTGACGTTCAGGCTCGACAAGTCGGGCATGATTGTCGGTGAGCCCGAAGTAACATCGACTGGGGGCTCTTCGATGGCGCGCCGGACGATGGAGGGTGGTGCGTTGCGCGCGGTCCTCAAGTCGCAGCCCTTCAAGGGCCTGCCGGCCGAGAAATACGACGCCTGGAGCGAAGTTGCCGTGAATTTCGACCCCAGTGATCTGGGGCTCTAAAGAATCAAATAGCTGAAAGGCTTTAGCGATATGATCAGACATTCCCTCATCGGTATCATGATGGCGATTGCCGGAATGGCGATGACGTTTTCCACGTCGGCACAGGCCGCAGTGGAAATCAACATCAACAAGGGCAATGTCCAGCCATTGCCGATCGCGATCACGGACTTCCAGTCCAACAATGATCTCGGTGCCCAGATCGCCCAGGTGGTCGCTGCCGATCTGCAGCGCTCCGGCCTGTTTGCTCCGGTGAACAAGGCGGCCTTCATCGAGAAGATCTCCGATCCGAACAAGGCGCCGCGTTTCCAGGACTGGACGGCGATCAACGCCCAGGCGCTGGTCGTCGGCCGGGTTACCCGTGAGGGCGACGGCCGTCTGCGCGCCGAGTTTCGCCTGTGGGATACCTATGCCGGCCAGCAGATGACCGGCCAGCAATTTTTCACCCAGCCGGACAACTGGCGGCGTCTCGCCCATATCATCGCCGACGCGATCTACGAGCGCATTACGGGTGAAAAGGGCTATTTCGACACCCGCGTCGTGTTCGTCTCGGAAAGCGGTCCGAAGACCGCCCGCCAGCGCCAGCTTGCGATCATGGACCAAGACGGTTTCAACGTCCGCATGCTGACCAACACCAAGGACCTGGTGTTGACGCCGCGCTTCTCGCCGAGCCGTCAGGAAGTCACCTACATGTCGTTTGAAGGCAATCAGCCGCGCGTCTATCTGCTGCAGCTGGAAACCGGACAGCGCGAAGTGGTCGGCAATTTCCCGGGCATGACGTTCTCGCCGCGCTTCTCTCCCGATGGCCAGAAGGTCATCATGAGCCTGCAGCAGGAAGGCAATGCCAATATCTATACCATGGACCTGCGCTCGCGAACGACGACGCGCCTGACCTCGACTGCCGCAATCGATACGGCGCCTTCCTATTCGCCGGATGGTCAGAGAATCACTTTCGAAAGCGACCGTGGCGGCCGTCAGCAGATCTACGTGATGAACGCCGACGGTTCGGGACAGAACCGTATTTCCTTCGGTGACGGTTCGTATTCGACACCGGTCTGGTCGCCGCGCGGCGATCTGATCGCCTTCACCAAACAGTCGGGCGGAAAATTCTCGATCGGTGTGATGAAGCCGGACGGTTCGGGCGAACGTATCCTGACGTCGGGCTTCCACAACGAAGGTCCGACCTGGGCGCCGAATGGCCGCGTGCTGATGTTCTTCCGCCAGGGAGCAGGTGCCGGTGGTCCGCAGCTCTATTCGATCGACCTGACCGGTTACAATGAACAGATGGTCAAGACGCCGTCTTACGGCTCCGACCCGGCGTGGTCGCCGCTCTTGGAATAGGTTGTGTGAACAGGTGCAATCAAGAGTGAGGCGACCTCGCCTCTTTTCCGCCCCAATCCCAGCAGAATGGGGCGGTTACGGGACACCGGAAGGTTTGGTTAACCATAGCCATTTGAATATGGTTAACTCAATTAGGTTAGAGTCTGGCAACTCTGAATTTCATGATCCAAGGAGAGATCGGCCATGAGCCGCACTTATACCCCGGCGATGAGCCGCATGCAGACCCTCGCTCGCAATCCAGCCGTCATCGCACTGACGCTGGCGCTCGCACTTGCTGGCTGCGCCAACAAGAAGAACCTGCCCAACAGCGCAGGTGAACTTGGCCTCGGCGGTGCAGGCTCGGCAACCCCCGGCTCGACCCAGGACTTCACGGTCAACGTTGGCGACCGTATCTTCTTCGATACCGACTCGACCTCGATCCGCGCAGACGCCCAACAGACGCTCGACCGTCAGGCTCAGTGGCTCGGCCGTTACCCGAACTACGCGATCACCGTCGAAGGCCATGCCGACGAACGCGGTACCCGCGAATACAACCTGGCTCTCGGCGCACGCCGTGCCGCTGCCACCAAGGAGTATCTTGCGTCGCGCGGCGTTCCGGCAAACCGCATGAAGACGATCTCCTACGGCAAGGAACGTCCGGTCGCCGTTTGCGACGACATCTCCTGCTGGTCGCAGAATCGCCGCGCTGTTACCGTTCTCGGTGGCGCCGGCATGTAATCTCAGTAGAGGCTTCGGCCTCGGCGAAGATGACAATTACGTTAGAAAAGGTGGTCTTTCGGCCACCTTTTTTGTTTTTCCTTAGTTTGGCCCCGATTCCCTAGATTTTGAATGATGGCTTGGTTGCTTTTTGCCGGCAGGTAAGAAAAATCCGTCTCGCGTCATCCCGACGCAAATCAGAGAAGCAGGACGAACGACATGAAGAAAATTGTCTTGGCAGCAATGCTAGGGCTGGCGGCAATGACAGGCCCCGCCGGGGCATTCCAACTGTCTCTGCCGAAACTCTTCCAGGGCGAGCAGAGCGCTCCGCAACAGGCAAAGCCCGAACAAGGCGAAATCATCCTGGCGCAGAGCAATGATGCCGTTCGTAACCAGCAACTCCAGGAAGAACTCCGGCAGCTTAACGGCCGGATCGAGGAAATGAGCTATCAGCTGCTGCAGATGCAGGAGCAACTGCGCAAAACGCAGGAAGATAACGAATTCCGCTTCCAGGAGCTGGAAAAGAAGAAGAGAAGCGATTTGGGCGACACGACCGGGCAACCGGCCGTGGCGTCCAGCCGCCCTTCCTCATCCACCCCACCTCAGTCTTCCGGAGGTGATGATGTCGCTCGCGCCATCGAGGCACCATCCGACATCGGTACAGGTGGTCAGCAGAGCAGTAGCGCGCCGGCCCCAACGACGCTTGGCTCAATGGAGTTTGATCAGAACGGTAATCCGGTCGGCGCCAGCCGCAACGACAGTGCCCGCAATTCATCCGCGCTTCCTGGGGTCGACACGGGATCGCCCCGTGCAGGCAAGGACCCTCAGAAAACAGCGTCGCTCGGCAGTGAAAGCGATGCCTACAAGATTGCTTATGATCACGTATTGACTGGCGATTACCAGCTCGCCGAAACGGAGTTTTCCACCTACATCTCCTCCTATCCCAAGAGCACTCGGCTTGCGGATGCCAATTTCTGGCTCGGCGAGGCGCAGTATTCGCAGGCCAAGTATAACGACGCTGCCAAGACGTTCCTCAATGCACACCAGACTTACGGAAAATCGCCCAAGGCTCCGGAAATGCTTCTGAAGCTCGGCATGTCGCTTGCGGCTCTGGATAACAACGAGACTGCCTGCGCGACGCTCAAGGAAGTACCGCGCCGTTACCCAACTGCTGCCAAGGCCGTGCTTTCGAAAGTCAGCAGTGAGCAGAAGCGCCTCGGCTGCTAGCGAACCGCGCGATGACCGTCGTCCAAGGCTGGCCGATCTCACCACAGGAGGCGGTACAATCGCTTCTCGAGCGTCTGGTAAGGCCAACCCGTATTCTTGTGGCGGTCTCGGGGGGAAGTGATTCGATAGGCCTGCTTCTTGGGCTTCACGTTGCACTTGCTGCCGATAAGGAAGCGCGACATGAGCTTGTCGCGGCAACGATCGATCACGAATTGAGGGGCGAATCTGCTGACGAAGCCAAGGCTGTGGCACGTCAATGCAAGGAAATGTCTATCCCTCACCGGACCCTCCGCTGGTCAGGCGAAAAGCCCAAGTCCGGAATCTCTGCTGCAGCAAGGGAAGCGCGTTATTTCCTGCTGATGGAGGCTGCCGATGTGCTCGAAGCCGATATCATCGTTACCGGGCACACGCTGGACGACCAGCTGGAAACGATCGCGATGCGGGCTGTCCGCAGCGAGGCGAATGCCAATCTTGGGCTCGCGGGCATGGCGGAGGCCGTTTTGCTCGATCGACGCCGCTGGCTGTTGCGCCCCTTTCTTGCGACGCGGCGCGAGGCCATACGGGAATTCCTGCGCCGGTCGGGTAGGGGATGGATCGACGATCCAAGCAATATCGACCGACACTATGAGCGCGTGCGGGTGAGACAGGACCTTTCGGATCATTCGGCCCAGGCGCTGGAGACCATCCAGCCAGCCGCTCGCCGCCGCAGCCAGTTGGCCGAAGAGGCTGCCGGACTTGCCCGCCGCCATCTGACCGTTGTGCACGGCGTCCTCGCTCAGCTCGCTCCGGAAGCGCTCAACGAGGATGCCGAGACGTTACGGCATCTGCTGGCGAGCCTTGCTGCCATTCTCGGTGGACGCCAACACCTGCCGGCCGCAGCAACAATGGAACGCGTCGTGACGATGCTTGATCGGCGCAGCATGGGGCGCATGACGGCTGGGCGCGTGATCTTCGATCTGAGGCGGGAAGGCCTTTATATGCATCGCGAAAATCGCGACCTGATTTCCGTTAATATTCCGGGCGGAACAACCGGGATTTGGGACGGCCGCTACCGGATCAGCAACCGGACAGATCAGGTTGTCGAGGTCGGTCCGAGGGTTTCGGAGCGTGCCGCGGCCATGGTTATGTTCCCCGATGCGCCTCCCGCTGTCTCGATGCGTGCCATGGGGGTAATGCCGCAGATTGAAATCTACCCTCCGTCATTGAACGAAATCGATAAAGAGAGTGTGATCGCCCAGCCGGTTCTTGCCCCATATGACCGTTTTTTGCCGCAGTTTGATCTTATTCTAGGTTGTGAACTCGGGCTTTTGTTCGGATGTGATGAGTTTCCCGCCGCTCCAATTAAGGTTTTCGAGCGGAAAAGCTAAACGGCAGGGCTGCCTTGCCTTGGCAAGGACGTAACGCAACCTTATGTTATGCGCAAGAAAGGCGGCCGCTTCAGCGGCTGCAATGGCAGTCCGGGGAGTTCGATGAACCCAAACTTTCGTAATTTTGCCCTCTGGGCTATCATAGCCCTCTTGCTGATCGCATTGTTCAGCATGTTCCAGACGGCGCCTTCACAAACCAGTTCCCGCGAAGTTTCTTATTCGCAGTTCCTTAAGGACGTGGATTCTGGTCGTGTGCGCGACGTCGTGGTGACGGGCAACCGTGTCATGGGTACACTTGCCGAAAATGGCCAGAGCTTCCAGACGTATTCGCCTGTAATCGACGACTCGCTGATGTCGCGTTTGCAGGAGAAGAATGTCAACATCGTCGCTCGGCCGGAAACGGACGGTTCTTCAGGTTTCCTGAGCTATCTCGGCACCTTGCTGCCAATGTTGCTCATCCTCGGTGTCTGGTTGTTCTTCATGCGCCAGATGCAGGGTGGATCTCGCGGCGCAATGGGATTTGGCAAGTCCAAGGCCAAGCTTCTGACGGAGGCGCATGGCCGTGTGACGTTTGAAGACGTTGCCGGTGTCGACGAGGCCAAGCAGGATCTCGAGGAAATCGTTGAATTCCTGCGTGACCCGCAGAAGTTCCAGCGCCTCGGCGGTCGCATTCCGCGCGGCGTTCTGCTGGTCGGCCCTCCGGGTACCGGTAAGACGCTGCTCGCCCGTTCTGTTGCCGGCGAAGCGAATGTGCCGTTCTTCACCATTTCCGGTTCGGACTTCGTTGAAATGTTCGTCGGTGTTGGTGCATCTCGTGTGCGAGACATGTTCGAACAGGCGAAGAAGAATGCACCGTGCATCATCTTCATCGACGAAATCGACGCCGTCGGCCGCCATCGTGGCGCAGGCCTTGGCGGCGGTAACGACGAACGCGAACAGACGCTCAACCAACTGCTGGTCGAGATGGACGGCTTCGAAGCAAACGAAGGCATCATCCTGATCGCCGCTACCAACCGTCCCGACGTTCTCGATCCGGCGCTCTTGCGTCCGGGCCGTTTCGACCGTCAGGTCGTGGTGCCGAACCCGGACATCGTCGGTCGTGAGCGCATCCTCAAGGTGCATGCTCGCAACGTGCCTTTGGCGCCGAATGTCGATCTGAAGGTTCTCGCTCGTGGTACGCCCGGCTTCTCCGGTGCCGACCTGATGAACCTCGTCAACGAAGCTGCCCTGATGGCTGCGCGCCGCAACAAGCGTCTTGTCACCATGGCCGAATTCGAAGACGCCAAGGACAAGATCATGATGGGCGCGGAACGTCGCTCGTCTGCCATGACCGAAGCCGAAAAGAAGCTTACCGCCTATCACGAAGCCGGCCATGCCATCACGGCGCTCAAGGTCGCGGTTGCCGATCCGTTGCACAAGGCGACGATCATTCCGCGCGGCCGCGCCCTCGGCATGGTCATGCAGTTGCCGGAAGGCGACCGCTATTCGATGAGCTACAAGTGGATGGTGTCGCGCCTGACCATCATGATGGGCGGTCGTGTTGCCGAAGAACTGACCTTCGGCAAGGAAAACATCACCTCGGGTGCATCCTCGGATATCGAGCAGGCCACCAAGCTTGCCCGCGCCATGGTCACCCAGTGGGGCTTTTCCGACATCCTCGGTCAAGTTGCCTATGGTGAAAACCAGCAGGAGGTCTTCCTCGGTCACTCGGTTTCGCAGTCCAAGAACGTCTCGGAGGCAACCGCCCAGAAGATCGACCAGGAAGTGCGTCGTCTCATCGATGAAGCGTATACCGAGGCACGCCAGATCCTCACCGACCATCATGACGGGTTCGTCGCGATCGCCGAAGGCCTGCTGGAGTATGAGACGCTGACCGGCGAAGAGATCAAGGCTCTGCTTCGGGGCGAAAAGCCGGCGCGCGATCTCGGTGACGATTCGACACCAAGCCGTGGTTCGGCAGTGCCCTCGACTGGTAGCAAGAAAGATGAGCCGAAGGGTGGAGAACCCGAAGCAGGTCTTGAGCCACAGCCGCACTAAGGCCATTCACATTACTTAACAAGACCGCCGTGGACCCGTCCGCGGCGGTCTTTTATGTTAACGATGACTTATCCGGTCACGCGATATGATCGGCTTTGACGCTAATTTACGTGCTTGCGCCACGCGACTGTGGCAAGAGCCAGACATACGCCGATCCGAAATGATGCGGCAGCGGGCGCTAAATTGATTCTGCCCGCAGCGCATGGATCGCGCGACGACGAAGGAGATTACATGGCACGCCGCTATTTTGGTACCGATGGTATCCGCGGACATTCGAACGTCTTTCCGATGACGCCGGATCTGGCGATGCGGGTCGGCATTGCAGTGGGCACGATCTTCCGCAACGGCAGCCACCGCCACCGCGTCGTGATCGGCAAGGACACGCGCCTTTCGGGTTACATGCTGGAAAATGCCATGGTGGCGGGTTTTACCGCTGCTGGCCTCGACGTTTTTCTGCTCGGCCCGATCCCGACGCCCGCCGTTGCCATGCTGACGCGCTCGCTGCGTGCGGATGTCGGTGTGATGATCTCCGCTTCGCATAATCCTTTCGAGGACAATGGCATCAAACTCTTCGGCCCGGATGGCTACAAGCTTTCCGACGAGTTGGAGATGCGCATCGAGGATCTGCTCGACAGCGATCTGCATGCCCAGCTTGCCAAATCCGCCGATATCGGCCGGGCGAAGCGCGTCGAGGGTGATATCTATCGCTATATCGAGCAGGCCAAGCGCACACTGCCGCGTGACGTGACGCTTCATGGTCTTCGGATCGCCATCGATTGCGCCAACGGTGCGGCTTACAAGGTCGCTCCTCTGGCTCTTTGGGAACTCGGCGCGGATGTCGTGACGATCGGCAACGAGCCGAATGGCACCAACATCAATCTCGGCTGCGGATCGACCAGCCCGGAAGCGCTGCAGAAGAAGGTGCATGAAGTGCGCGCCGATATCGGTATCGCGCTGGATGGCGATGCGGACCGTGTGATCATCGTCGACGAGAATGGCGAGATCATCGACGGCGACCAGTTGATGGCCGTGATCGCCGAAAGCTGGGCGCAGGACCAGCGTCTGACGGGTGGCGGTATCGTTGCCACCGTCATGTCGAATCTGGGCCTGGAGCGTTTCCTTGGCGACAACGGGCTGACACTTGCGCGCACCAAGGTCGGTGACCGCTATGTCGTCGAGCACATGCGTAACCACGATTTCAACGTCGGCGGCGAGCAGTCCGGCCATATCGTATTGTCGGATTTCGGCACGACGGGCGACGGTCTTGTCGCTGCGCTTCAGATTCTCGCCTGCGTGAAGAAGCTCGGGCGGCCTGTCAGTGAGGTCTGCCGCCGCTTCGAGCCGGTTCCGCAGCTTCTGAAGAACGTTCGTTTCTCCGGCGGCAAGCCGCTTGAGGACAGTGTCGTCCGCCAGGCGATTGCCGATGCGGAAGCCGAACTTGGTTCCAAGGGCCGTCTCGTCATTCGTCCGTCCGGCACCGAGCCGCTGATCCGGGTGATGGCGGAAGGTGACGATCGCGCCCAGATCGAAAAGATCGTCAATGGTCTCATCGACGTGATCGGCAATGTCCGCTCGGAAGCGGCGTGACATGATTGGCGCTTAAGGGCGCCATTCCCTGAATTTTCCATCCAGAGCGCCGTCGAGATAAAAGGCGGCGCTGATCAGGGCGAGATGGGTGAGGGCCTGGGGGAAGTTTCCGAGGAACTCCCCGCGCGGATCGAATTCTTCGGCATAAAGCTGCAGGTGATTGCCGAAGAGCAGCAGCTTTTCCATATTGATCTCGGCTTCCTGCAGTCTGCCAGCACGGGCCAGGCATTCGACAAACCAGAATGAACACGCGCCGAAAAAACCTTCTCGCCCTTCCAGTGCATCCTGCCATTTGTAGCGCATGACGAGGCTGTCATCGGCGAGTTCGCGGGAGATCGCGTCGAGCGTCGCCAGCCATTTGGGATCGGTGGCGCTAATGAAGCGGACAAGCGGCATCATCAGCATCGAGGCATCCAGTTCCTCGCCGCCTTTGGCATGGACAAAGTGACCATGCTTTTCGTTCCAGAAGTTCGCCCAGATGTCTTCTGTAATCGCATTGCGGGCCTCGATCCACTTGCCGAAAGGAGCGGCAAGCGAACGTTTCTGTGCAAGGCGCAAAGCGCGATCGACGGCGACCCAACACATAAGCCGGGAATGCAGGTGTTCCTGCGGTTCACTGCGCGCTTCCCATATTCCAGCATCGGGTTCCTGCCAGACCTCGCAGACATGATCGACGACGTTGCGGACGTTCAGCCAGTTCTCGTGCGAGATGGAGCCGCCATATTTGTTGCTGATATAGATGGAGTCGAGCAGTTCACCGTAGATATCGAGCTGCACCTGGCCGGCGGCGTCATTGCCGATCCTGACGGGTCTGGCACCTCCATATCCGGAGAGATGATCCAGTGATTCTTCACGTGCGACCCTTGAGCCGTCGAGATTATACATGATCTGTACATTGCCGTCGGAGCGGTCGGTCCGTTCGCTGATCCAGCGGCCGAAGGCATTGGCTTCATCCAGGTAGCCGAGCCGCATCAGGGCGTAGATCGAGAAGGAAGCGTCGCGGATCCATGTGGCGCGGTAATCCCAATTACGCTCGCCGCCCGGAGCCTCCGGCAAGCCGAAGGTTCCTGCCGCGGCGATGGAGCCGTATTCGGCCGAGGTCAGCATCTTCAACGCGAGAGCAGACCGGGTGACGGATGAGCGCCAGCGGCCGCGATAGGTCGATTTCTTAGCCCATCCCTGCCAGTAGCCGGTCGTCTCCTCAAGGAGAGCGTCGATCGCTTCCGTATTCGCAGTATGGCGTGTTTCATCACCATCCAGCGTGAAGTCGATGGTTTCCCCACCCTGCAAGGTAAACTCCGCAAACGCGGCTCCTTGCCTGGCATGGAAATCTACCGCACCCGACAGACGGAGGGTGAAGTCGTCGCAATGAAAGAAGATATGGCCTTTTCCGGTCTTCACCTTCGGCGTGCTTCGGGCGTAGTCGAATCGCGGCCAGCACTTCAGTTTGAACGCGACCTTTCCTCGCGTGACGGTGACGCGCCTCACGAGTGATGAAGGCTCATCCGGGCTGTGCGGCAGCGGCATGAAGTCGACGATCTCGGCACTGTTGCTCGTGCCGAGCCAGCGGGTCAGAAGGACATTGCTTTCCGGGACATACATCTGCAGGCGACGGGCGCCCTCGATCTGCGGTGTCAGTTCGAATGCGCCGCCCTTTTCCGGATCAAGCAGGGAGGCGAAGACGCTCGGGCTGTCAAGATTCGGCCAGCACAGGTAATCGATCGTGCAATCCTTGGCGACGAGCGCGATCGTGCGCATATTTCCGATGGCGCCATGCTCGGCGATGGGGCGGGGGACATCGACTGTGTTTACGATCGATTTGCCCGCATCGTCTTTCAAATGCTTCAAGGCCGGTCCTTTCGTGTTGAGCATGTCAACGCCGGAAAAGAACATCGGCTCCATCACTGGGATGCTGAACTTTGCGTGAAGCGCCAAGTAACGCTTCTGTCGCGTAACGAAGCATATCGGTAAACTTCTATGGTTAAGTGGGGCTTAACCTTTATCATTCATTCTCCATGCCAAATAAGGTGGTCGTGCAGGTGGCACGCCATGCATGATGAAGCTTGGAGAAGCGAACATGAAGATGCGCCTTGCAGCGACGGTTGCTGCCGCCATGCTGTCGGCTGGCGTTGCCCAGTCGGCAGATCTCTACCAGCCCCAGCCTGCGCCGCTCATGGACGCACCGGAAGTCACGGTGCAGGAAGCGAGCGGCTGGTATCTGCGCGGCGATGTGGGATATTCGTTCAACCGGCTGCGTGGCGCCAACTTCTACCAGGGCGGTTCCTCGGCAAACGAGGTGGATTTCGATTCCACTGATATCGATGACAGCTTCCTGATCGGCGGCGGCGTCGGTTACCAGATCAACAACTATCTCCGCACCGACCTGACGCTCGACTACCTGTCGAAGACCGATTTCCGCGGTTCGACTTCCGGCGGCTGCGGCACGATCCCGGGCAATTGCGTCTCGGACGATCGTTCATCCTTCTCGGCCTACAGCCTGATGGCCAACGTCTATGTCGATCTCGGCACCTACGCCTATTTCACGCCATATGTCGGTGCTGGCTTCGGCGCTTCATACGTGAAGTGGGACAAGCTGCGGAACACCTCCTGCTCGGTCACCGACCCGACGGATTGCGATCCCTCGTCGGATCACGATGGCAAGGGTAAATGGCGTGCGACCGCTGCCCTGATGGCAGGTGCCACGATCGACGTCACCTGTAATCTCAAGGCGGATGTTGGCTATCGCTTCCGTTACATCGACGGCGGCAACATGTTCGGTTACGCCAATTCAGGCGGTCCAGGCCGCGACAAGGGCATCTACAGTCACGAAGCCCGCGTCGGCGCCCGCTACATGTTCAACAACAATTGTGAACAGGCGACTTACGAGCCTGAACCTCAGCCGATCGTCTACAAGTAAGATCAGCGCATGTTGCCAAAGCCGCCTTCGGGCGGCTTTTTGCGTTTTTGCCTGCCTGTCGATGTGATCACGGCATTTGCGACGAAGATTTTCTTCAAGCGACGAAACGACCCGCTTGACTGTGAAAGCAGGGAAATATATCCACGACGGCGGGACACCTCTCCCCAACGAGAGGCTAATTACCTGGAAGGGTATCTATATGGCCAATGTCGCCGCGAAGCCGGATGTGCGTCCGGATAATACTCATTTTTCTTCTGGCCCTTGCGCCAAGCGTCCTGGTTGGTCGCTTGAAGCGCTTTCCGATGCCCCGCTCGGTCGTTCGCACCGCGCCAAGGTTGGCAAGGACAAGCTGGCACAGGCCATCAATCTCACCCGCGAAATTCTGAACGTACCAGCGGATTACCGCATTGGCATCGTTCCTGCATCCGATACCGGTGCCGTCGAAATGGCGCTCTGGTCGCTGCTCGGCGAGCGCGGCGTCGACATACTTGCCTGGGAAAGCTTTGGTGCCGGCTGGGTCACAGATGTCGTCAAGCAGCTGAAGCTCAAGGATGTTCGCAAGTTCGAGGCCGATTACGGTCTCCTTCCGAACCTCAATGAAGTCGATTTCGACCGTGACGTCGTCTTTACCTGGAACGGCACGACGTCCGGCGTCCGCGTTCCGAACGCCGACTTCATTCCGGCAGATCGCAAGGGCCTGACCATCTGCGACGCCACCTCTGCCGCCTTTGCGCAGGATCTGGATTTCGCCAAGCTCGACGTCGTCACCTTCTCCTGGCAGAAGGTTCTCGGCGGTGAGGGCGGTCACGGCATGATCATTCTGTCGCCGCGCGCTGTCGAACGCCTGACGACTTATGTCCCGGCCTGGCCGTTGCCGAAAATTTTCCGCATGACCTCGGGCGGCAAGCTTTCCGAAGGCATCTTCAAGGGCGAAACGATCAACACGCCGTCGATGCTCTGCGTCGAGGATTATATTGATGCGCTCAACTGGGCAAAGACGGTCGGTGGTCTTAAGGGGCTGATCGCCCGTGCGGATGCAAACGCCAAGGTTATCTTCGACTTCGTCAAGGCAAACGACTGGATCGCCAATCTGGCGCAGGTCGAGGAGACACGCTCCAACACCTCCGTCTGCCTGAAGATCGTCGATGCCGAAGTCGCTGCTCTCGACGCCGACGCGCAGGCCGCATTCGCCAAGGGCGTGACCTCGATCCTCGAAAAGGAAGGCGTCGCTCTCGACGTCGGCGCTTACCGAGACGCTCCGTCCGGTCTTCGCATCTGGGCCGGCGCCACGATCGAAGAGGCCGACATGAAGGCCCTGATGCCGTGGCTGGCCTACGCGTTCGAAACGCAGAAGGCCACACTTTCCAAGGCCGCTGCCTGAGCCGATTTCCGGTGTCGCTATAGCGGCACCGTTTCATCCCGCATTCAGAGACTGAACCCTTTATCAGGAGCCCAGACCATGGCACCTCGCGTACTCGTATCCGACGAACTGTCGGAAACCGCCGTCCAGATTTTCCGCGATCGCGGTGTTGAAGTCGATTTTCAGCCGAAGCTCGGCAAGGACAAGGATAAGCTGGCCGAGATCATCGGCAACTACGATGGTCTCGCCATCCGCTCGGCCACCAAGGCGACCGAGAAGCTGATCGCGGCTGCGACCAATCTGAAGGTCATCGGCCGCGCCGGTATAGGCGTCGACAACGTCGATATCCCGGCCGCTTCCAAGCGCGGTATCATCGTCATGAACACCCCGTTCGGCAACTCGATCACGACGGCGGAACATGCCATCGCGTTGATGTTCGCCGTTGCCCGCCAGCTGCCGCAGGCCGACGCATCGACCCAGGCCGGCAAGTGGGAAAAGTCGAAGTTCATGGGTGTCGAAATCACCGGCAAGACGCTCGGCGTCATCGGCGCCGGCAATATCGGCGGCATCGTCTGCAAGAAGGCCATTGGCCTTGGCATGAACGTCATTGCCTATGACCCCTTCCTGTCTGCCGAGCGTGCACAGGAAATGGGCGTCGAGAAAGTGGAACTGGACGAACTGCTGCCGCGTGCCGACTTCATCACACTGCATGTGCCGATGACCGACAAGACCCGCGGCATTCTTGGCAAGGAAAATCTCGCAAAGACGAAGCCCGGCGTTCGCATCATCAACTGCGCCCGCGGCGGTCTCGTCGATGAGGCAGCGCTTGCCGAAGCCATCAAGTCCGGTCATGTCGCCGGTGCCGGTTTTGACGTGTTCGAGGTCGAGCCTGCCACCGAGAGCCCGCTCTTCGGCCTGCCGAACGTCGTCTGCACGCCGCATCTTGGTGCTTCGACCACGGAAGCGCAGGAGAACGTTGCCCTTCAGGTCGCCGAACAGATGTCGGATTACCTCGTCAAGGGTGCAGTATCGAACGCCATCAACATGCCGTCGATCACCGCCGAAGAAGCGCCGATCCTGAAGCCGTTCATTCGTCTCGCCGACGTTCTCGGTGCCTTCGTCGGCCAGGTTTCGGATGATCCGATCAAGGAAATCGAAATTCTGTTCGATGGCCAGACGGCCAACATGAATACGCGCGCATTGACGTCTGCCTTGCTGGCCGGCCTGATCCGCAATCAGGTGGCCGACGTCAACATGGTTTCTGCCCCGATCATGATCAAGGAAAAGGGAATCGTCCTTTCCGAAGTCAAGCGTGACAAGACCGGCGTTTACGACGGTTACATCAAGCTGACGGTCAAGACCGACAAGCAGACCCGTTCGGTTGCCGGCACCGTGTTCTCGGATGGCAAGCCGCGCTTCATCCAGATCAAGGGTATCAACATGGACGCCGATGTCGGCGCCAACATGGTCTACATCTCCAACACCGACGTTCCCGGCATGATCGGCTTCATGGGCACGACGCTTGGTAATGCCGGCGTCAACATCGCCAACTTCCAGCTCGGTCGCGAGAAGGAAGCCGGTGATGCCATCGCGCTGCTTTATGTCGATGCACCGGTTTCGGAAGATGTGCTTGCGCAGCTGACGGCAAACCCGGCAATCCGCCAGGCTCGCCCGCTGGTGTTCAACGTCGAGTAAGCCATCATTCGGTGGGGCGTATTGCCCTGCCTTTTCCTCCCAAGGAAGATGCAGAACGGGTCTGGTGCGATAAGCGCCGGGCCCGTTTTGTTTCGTCTGACGATTATGTGATCACTTTACTGCTAAAAACGCCCCTTGGTTGTATTTCCGTCAATTGGCTCTCGTCCTGAACTTTTGTAACTACTAAAGCGGGAAAAAGTGGACAGGCTACTGAAAACTGCGCCACGGCTCCCCATATCAGGGTCACGGACCGCATAGGGCGGCCAGAGGAGAAATTGATGTTGTTCAAGCTTCGGCGTTTCCAGAAACTCTTCGCGATCGCAGCGATCGGAATGGCAGTTTCGCTAACAGCCGTCGATTTCGCGGAAGCGCGTCGCGCCGGCGGTGGTTCCAGCTTCGGCAGCCGTGGTACGCGTACCTTTGCGGCACCGCCGGCCACGAATACGGCTCCGGGTGCAGCAGGCGGCATCAACCGCTCGATGACCCCGAATACGCAGCAGAATGCGGCAAGCCCAGCTAACGGCATGGGCGCGCAGGCAGCTCAGCAGCAGCGTCGCCCCGGCATGTTCGGCGGTATGTTCGGCGGCATTCTGGGTGGTCTCGCTCTCGGCGGCCTGTTCGGCATGCTGATGGGTGGTGGTTTCGGTGGAATGGCAGGCTTCTTCGGCATGCTGTTACAGATCGCGCTGATCGCTGGTCTCGCCATGCTGGCCTTCCGTTTCTTCGCCCGTCGTCAGCAGCAGCAGGCTGCCGGCCCGGCCGCTAATGCCCGCGCTTATGGCGATGGCGGCAATGGTGGCAAGGACGGTTTCGGGCGGAGCCAGAACAATGCCTATGAGGCACCGCAGCAGAACCAGGGCGGTTTCCAGATCCCGAAGATCGGTTCTGGCGCGGGGGCCGCAGCTTTCGGTGGCGGCCAGCAGGCTGTTCAGCGCCAGGCTGGTCCGGATACGGATGAAGTTGGCATCACCAATCGCGACCTCAGCCAGTTCGAAAAGCTGCTGACCGAGGTGCAGGGTGCTTATGCCGACGAAAACTATGCCAAGCTTCGTGACCTCACGACGCCGGAAGCGATGTCCTACCTTGCCGAAGAGTTGGGTGAAAACGCAACCAATGGCGTGAAGAACGAGGTTCGCGACGTGACCCTGCTGCAGGGTGACCTTGCCGAGGCATGGCGCGAAAACGGCCAGGAATATGCGACCGTCGCAATGCGCTATTCCTCGATCGACTTCCTGCGCGACCGCAACACGGGCGAAGTTGCCGAAGGCAATCCGAACGAAATCACCGAAACGGTGGAAGTCTGGACCTTCGTGCGCAAGCCGGCCAATGATTGGAAGCTTTCTGCAATCCAGTCCGCTGCTTAAAACCGGTGCCTAAAGTTTGAGGAGTTCGGCGGTCCTGCCGTCGTGCTCACCCTGGTAAAAGATATGAAGGGCTCGCTCGTAAGGCGAGCCCTTTTCGCTGACCAGATGAAAGAGCGTCATCGAACTTCTGAATTTCATATCATCCGTCGCGCCGAGGATATCACCTGCGCTGCGCCCTTCATGCCCGAGCATGGCTGCCGTACATTCGCCGAGCCGCCAGCCGAGCAGGGGATGTTCGAGATAGGCGATGGCTTCCGCCCGCGAGCGTATAGCGAAGCGCTGCGATGTGGCAGATACGCCCAAGCCGGTGATTTGCGGGAATATATACCACATCCAATGGCTGCGCTTCTGTCCGTCGCGCAGCTCCGCGATCACCTGATTATAGATGGATGCCTGCGCCTCGACGAAGCGAGTCAGATCGAAAGGAACAAATTGTTCGTTCATGAAACGCTCCTCACCCCAATTGCGGCATGAAGTCGGAGAAAGATGATATTTTTGCGGCCGCACTTTTCTATGTTGCGCTGCACCCTAACTGAACTCCGATGAACCAGTTTATCGCAGAGTTTCGCCAATATACAGATTGGTTGCCGAACTGGATGGTGAGCCTCGGTGTGCTGGCTGCCGCCATCGCGATCGGCCTTGCCATGCATCGGCTGGCATTCCGGATTCTAACACGCTTGGTCGAGAATAAGGATCTGTTCTGGCGTTCTCTTGTGTCCAGGGGAACTCGGCCGCTCAGGCTTGCCATCCTCACGGCCACGCTATCCTTTGCCGCCACGGTCGCGCCACTTGCCGCGCGCCCTGCCGAAATTATCCGGCATCTCCTTCTGATCGCCTTCATCCTCGTTGTCGGCTGGTCGGCAAAGGCGGCATTGCATATCTGGATGACCGTTTATCTGCGCCGTTTCAAACTGGATGCGGAAGACAATCTGCTTGCACGCACCCACGTGACCCAGTCACGTATCGCGGAGCGTATTGCAGGAGCTATGATTATCGTGCTGACGATCGCCGCCATGCTGATGACCTTCCCGGCGGTGCAACAATATGGTGTCAGCGTGCTGGCGTCGGCCGGTGTCGCCGGTATCGTTCTCGGTCTCGCGCTGCAGCCGATGTTGAAGAACATCTTTGCCGGCATCCAGCTTGCGATTACCCAGCCGATCCGTATCGACGATGCGCTGATCGTCGAAGGCGAGTGGGGCAATGTCGAGGAGATCACCTCGACCTATGTCGTGGTCAAGCTGTGGGACTGGCGGCGGATGATCCTGCCGCTCTCCTATTTCATCGAGAACCCTTTCCAGAACTGGACGCGTGAAAGCTCGGCGCTGATTGGGACCGTGATGATCTATCTCGATTACACGATCCCGGTCCCTGTTATCCGTTCAAAGGTAGAGGAGATCACGGCTGCCTCTAAACTCTGGGACAGGAAGGTCGTGGCGGTTCAGGTGACGGATTTTCGGGAAAACGTCATGGAAATCCGTATTCTCGCCTCTGCCAGCAGTGCGCCAAAGGTCTTCGATATCCGCTGCGAGGTGCGCGAAAAGCTTATTGAGTTCATCCAACGGGAATATCCGCAGGCACTGCCCAAGATGCGGACCGACCGGCCGCTGGACGGCAATGGCGTTGCCCCCGTGCATGCCGCTCATCAGGCTGCATTACAGTCCTGATTCGCTGGTGCTTGCATGCGGAAAGAATAGTTTCTATATCCGGTCGACATTGCCCGGCAGGCGGCCGATCCCGCCTCGGGCGCAACGTGCCGCTGATGGATGCGGCGCTTTTGGATATTGCAGCGAGAGTTGTCCCGTGAATACGCTGGATTTTGACAAGAAGCCGGAAGATACGCGCGTGGTCGTCGCCATGTCGGGCGGCGTGGATTCCTCTGTCGTGGCCGGGCTTCTGAAACAACAGGGCTATGATGTTCTAGGCATCACGCTGCAGCTTTACGATCATGGGGCTGCGGTTCACCGCGCCGGTTCGTGTTGCGCCGGCCAGGATATCGACGATGCACGCCGCGTCTGCGAAACGCTGGGTATTCCGCATTATGTGCTCGACTACGAAAAGCGGTTCCGCGAGACCGTGATCAATCCGTTTGCCGAGGCCTATGCCATGGGCGAGACGCCGGTTCCCTGCGTTGCCTGCAACCAGACGGTCAAGTTTGCCGATCTTCTGGCAACCGCTCAGGAACTCGGTGCCGATGCGCTGGCGACCGGCCACTATATCCGCTCGTCCGCCAATCCGACTGCAGATAACCCGAACCGTCGCGCGCTCTATCGCCCAATCGACAGCGATCGCGACCAGAGCTGGTTCCTGTTTGCGACGACCCAGGAGCAGATCGACTATCTGCGATTTCCGCTTGGCGGCATGTCGAAGGCACAGGTGCGCGAGCTTGCTGAAGTGATGGGGCTCGTCGTTGCCAAGAAGGCCGACAGCCAGGACATCTGTTTCGTGCCCGCCGGCAAATATGCCGACATCATCAACAAAGTTAAGCCGAACGCGGCGCTCGCCGGCGACATCGTGCATATGGACGGGCGCGTGCTCGGTCGTCACGAGGGGATCGTTCATTACACGATCGGTCAGCGTAAGGGCTTGGGCGTTGCCACGGGCGAGCCGCTTTATGTCGTCTATCTCGATGCCCGTTCGCGTCGTGTCATCGTCGGACCGAAGGAAGCGCTCGATACGCATCGCGTCTATCTGCGCGATATGAACTGGCTTGGCGATTCGTCACTCGAAAGCGATGCGCGCGAAGGCTTCGCGTGTTTCGCCAAGGTTCGTTCCACCCGCCCGCCGACACCGGCCACGCTGCATGTGGATGAGCGCGGTGTCTATGTCGATCTATCGATCGGCGAAGCGGGTGTTGCACCGGGCCAGGCCTGCGTTCTTTATTCGGCACCCGGTGCCGATGCGCGGGTTTATGGCGGTGGTTTCATCGAACGCTCGGAGCGTGCGGAAGAGGCGGAAGCTTCGCTGAAGCAACTTCTTGCACAGCCGGTTGCTGCCTGATCTCCAAGAGTTCCCTACTTCTCAAGGGCAGGGAACTGGATGAAAACGGAGGTTTGAAACTCCTTTGTTTTTCTCCTGTCATATGCTTGACAAGGTTCGCGGCCTGCCTTTATAAGCCGCTCATTCCTCGAAGCGGATGCTTTAAAAGCAGCTTCGTTGGTGTGGCTGGGTAGCTCAGTTGGTGAGAGCGCAGGATTCATAACCCTGAGGTCGGCGGTTCAATTCCGCCCCCCGCTACCAATTTTCTCCAAGCTGTAAGCTTTTGATTTTACAGCTCGCATTTCCCGGATGGCTCCATCGTGACGACTGCGCTTTCCGATGTCTCTCCGATCTATCATCCGCCGCTTGATCCCTATCTGACCATCCTGCACCGTGACCGGGATTTTCTGGTCTGCGACAAGCCGAGTGGTCTTCTTTCCGTTCCCGGCCGTCATCCGGCGCTGAGCGACAGTCTTTTGACGCGGGTGCAGAAAGAGTTTCCCAAAGCGCTGATCGTCCATCGGCTCGACAAGGATACGTCCGGCATCGTGCTGATGTCGCTGAACCGCAAGGCACATGCGTTTGTCGCAGCGCAGTTTGAGGCGCGGGAGACTAAAAAGTCCTATGTCGCGGAAGTCTGGGGCAGGGTCGAGGGCGAGGAGGGGGTAATCGATCTGCCTCTCGCGATAGATCCCGACAACAAGCCTCGTCACCGTGTGGATCATGAACATGGCAAGCCTGCGCTGACGCGATGGCAGGTTATCGGGCATGGCGAGAACAGGACGCGGCTTCGCTTGTTTCCGATGACCGGGCGGACCCATCAGTTGCGGGTGCATATGAAGGCACTCGGCCATGTTATTCTCGGCGACGAGTTTTACGCGGAGGGTGAGGCGCTGGCCGCTGCCGACCGTCTGATGCTCCATGCCGAAGAGCTGAGCTTCCGCAAGCCTGACGGATCGGACGTGACGTTCACGGCGCCAACCCCTTTCTGAGATCGGTCCATCGTGCAGAAATTCGAAAAATCCGATCTGGTTGTCGATTTCGTCGGTGGGGCTGTCGGTCACCGGTTTCGCTCCAACGAAGGGCGCAAACAGGGATTGGCAAAGGCTGTCGGCTTCTCCGGAAATACGGCCCCGGAAGTCGTCGATGCGACAGCAGGGCTTGGGCGCGATGCGTTTCTCCTTGCATCGCTTGGCGCAAACGTGACGCTGATTGAGCGCTCCGAGACGATGCATGCGCTGCTTGCCGAAGGATTGAAACGGGCAGAAGCGGAAGGCGGGCGTCATGCGGAGACGGTTGCGCGGATGACGCTGCTGCACGGCGATTCCTGCGCGCTTATTCCGCAGCTAAAGCCTCAGATCATTCTCATCGATCCCATGCACCCGCCGCGCGATAAAACGGCGCTGGTGAAGAAGGAGATGCGGTTGATCCGCGAGATCGTCGGCGACGATCCGGATTCTCTGCAACTGATGCAGGTCGCACTGGAAAACGCGCAGAAAAGGGTGGTTCTGAAATGGCCCCTGCGCGCCGATCCGATGCCGGGTATTCGCAAGCCCAGCCATCAGATCATCGGGAAAAGCACCCGGTATGATGTGTTTGTGACTGCGAAGGCGACCGGAGATCTGGCGTAAGGCATGTGCTGGAGGGGCTTACCCCTCCAGATCGTATCATCCCCGGATGACGTCCTCGTATCGAAGCGCTGCGGTGAGCAGCTTTTCGTCATCTCCGGCAACGCCCGAGAGAAGCAAGCCGACCGGCATTCCGGCATCGCCGGTGCCGCAGGGAATGGAAACGCCGCACCAGTCGAGGAAATTGCCAAAGCCGGTATTGCGAAGGGTCTTGCCGTTTGTAGCGAAGAACAGGTCGTCATCGGCGAGCAGCGGATCGATTGCCGGCGCGACATGGGCGACTGAGGGGAAAGCCACCAGGCGCCCGGTGAGTAGATCTTCTGTTTCCACGGTCAGACGGCGGCGGATATCGAGTATGTCGATGTAATCCGCCATGCTCGTTTTCTCACCGAGTTTGATGCGGGCAACGACGCGCGGGTCGATCTGATCGGCAATGGCGCCCGTCAAGCGTTCGCGATGCAGGGCGAAGGCTTCCGCCGTGACGAGAGCGCCGCGAGCCTTGACGAGCTCCGAAATGGCATCGAATGCCGGAATATGAATGCGCTGAATACGGGCGCCGGCTTTTTCGAGGCGCAAAAGCGCTGCTTCGAAAGCTTCGATGACGCCCGGCTCTGCAACGTCGAATACGCCGTTTTCCGGCACGACGATATCAAGGCTTGCGTCCGTGGCGCGGGTGATCTCCGGCCGGGTTGCGCCGCGCATGGCGACATCAACCCAGATGGCGTCCTGGACGGTTCGGCAGAGCGGGCCGAGGCAATCGAGGCTCTTTGCCAGCGGGAAGACACCATCCATCGCATAACGGCCGCGGCTCGCCTTGTAGCCGACGATGCCGTTGAAGGCAGCTGGGATGCGGATCGAGCCGCCGGTGTCGGTGCCGATCGCGACCGGAACGAGGCCTGCTGCAACCGCGACCGCGGAACCGGAGGACGAGCCGCCGGATACGCGCGGCACGTCCGTGCTTTTCGGGTTATGCGGCGTGCCGTAATGCGGGTTGATGCCGATGCCGGAAAAGGCGAATTCGCTCATGTTGGTTCGGCCGATCGCGACCATGCCGGACTGGCGCACGAGATCGACCACCGCGGCATCCTTCGTGGCCGGCGCTCTTGCCGACAATACCGTGGAGCCTGCCGTCGTTGCCAGTCCCTTGATGTCGAACAGGTCCTTCCAGGCGATCGGGATGCCATCCAGCAAGCCGAGTGAACGGCCGTCCGCGACACGCTTGGCAGCGGCCGATGCTTCGCCCATCGCGCGATCTCTGAAGAGCGATATGAAAACGGATTTGTCGGCGTGGCGATCTATGGCATCGAAAACGGCCTCGGCGATCTCTACGGGGCTCATGACGCCCGAGTGAATCAGCATCGACATCTCGGCAACGGACATGCCGGAAACAGGTCTTCTCACGAATGCTTCCTTAAATGGGCTGGCTTCATTGGAATGGCTGGCTCAAAGATGTAGCCGATATCTTCGGCAAGGGTAGCGGAATTATTCGCAGAGCCCTATTTCATCATCATCACCAAAGAAAGGGATCGCGCAGGCGATCCTCCCGTTCAAGGATGATGCCATGAAACCGGCTCTTGTCTTATCCATTCTGGCGCTCGCTCTTGCGGGCTGTTCTGCCTCTGCCACCACCGTCGGCTACAGCTTCAACAGCGGGCCTGGCCTTGCTCCGATACCCGGCAGCATCACCTATGGCGGCCAGCCGCGCACGAGGCTTACCAAATCGCCTGTCGGCAGCACGTTCTCGCATGAATTCACCAACCAGGTGGGTCGCGAGGTGCATGAAACCTATATGATCCAGCCTGATCGCAGCCTGAAGATCGTTGACCGGTATGTAAAGCGCGAGCGAATCTGGGATTAACCCCCAATCAGGGTTGCATTTTTGATGAGTGCATCTTTTGAGATGGGCAGATTGACGCGCTACATCTTGCTACCTTGATGATTGCTAATGTTCAGCGCTAGGCATTCTTCAGATGAATTTCGAGAGGAAGCCGGATCCATGGGACATGAAGCGCACTGGCCGACACTTTCGCCGTCTAATACAGGGTTACGAGGTCGCTGCCCGCGCTGCGGGCAGGGCCATTTATTCGATGGCTTCCTTTCGATGAAGCCGAATTGCGAGGTCTGCGGTCTGGACTACGGGTTTGCCGACCCTGCCGATGGGCCGGCTTTTTTCGTGGTATGTTTTGCCTGCGTGCCGAGCGTGGCGCTGGCGGTCCTGATCGAGGCAATATACCAGCCTCCGTTCTGGATCCATTTCTTCACCTCGCTTCCGTTTCTGCTTCTGACCTGCATCCTGCCGCTCAGACCGCTCAAGGGCTGGCTGCTGTCCAACCAATATTTTGACAAGGCAGAGCACGGAAAGCTCGATCGAAATTCGGGCTTGAGGCGGGATGGGCCATAACTTTTTGCGTCATTTGCGTGCGTCTGAAAATGACGCCCGACAGCGTGTGGATCCGGGAACCTTTTGGGGTTGCGACCGTTCACTTTTGCGACATCAAAAGGAGAACGTAATGAACAGTATCATTTGGTTGGTCGGAGCAGTCGTGATCGTCATCGCGGTTCTCAATCTTGTCGGTTTTGCGTGACCGGGAGCATGTCGCTTTACGGTTTCAAACCTATCAGGAGAACATCATGAACAGCATTGTCTGGCTCGTTGGAGCCGTTGTCATCGTCCTCGCAATTCTTTCGTTTTTCGGGCTTCGTTAAGCCCGACACAAATATTTAGCGCGACAGAAAACCGCTGGGCTGAAAAGTCCGGCGGTTTCTTCTTGTCCGATCTTCAGCGTCTCATTCTGCCAGCAGGACTGCGAAAGGATGATCGGCAAATGCCCAGTTGACCGAAGCATCACGGGAAAAATCAAAGATACGGCCCGAAAAAATATCCCGGTAACGCCGTTCAGCAAGCGGTAGCGGTAATACGACACGCGTCGCGGCCCAGTGGGCGGAGCGGGATGATGCCAGATCCTGCAATGCCTCCAGAACATGGCGTGGTGTCACCACGAGCAAGGCATTGCGATCATCATGCCGCGCTAAAGCGACAATGTTCTTCGCGCGTACGCCGTTCACTTCCAGCGGGAGATACTCGCCGTTACGGAAGAGATCGGGTAGGGTCCGGCGGAGCTTCAATATCCTGCCGATAATCTGCTGTTTGAAGTGACCGCTCAACCATCCCTCTTCGGAGGATGTATCGAGCTCTCCAGCTTCCGAAAACTGTTGCGACAGGCTTTCGAAATCCGGTTCGCGCCGGTTGTCAGGATCAACCAGCGACAGGTCGCAGGTCTCGCTGCCCTGATAGACATCAGGCACGCCGGGAGCCGTCAGCTTGATAATTGTCTGAGAAATTGAGTTGACGCTGCCAGCGCGGAAAAATGGGCGGAGAGTAGAAGCGAAGTCCACGAGGAAGACGTCGTTTTCGGGTGAGAACATCGCATGGATGTAATTCTTAACGGCTGCCTCGTAATGCGTTTTGCCATCCGCCCAATTGGTTCGCAACTTTGCCTCGCGGATTGCCTTTTCGGCATATGTTTGAAAACGTTCCTCCAGTTTGGCAAGGCCTATGGCGTCATCCGGCGTCAGGTCGGCTGGCCAGACGCCAGCCAATGCCTGATACAGCATCCATTCCACGGCGGGCTCCGGCGCTGGCCCGTCGTCAAGATGGGTTACGGAAGCACTGTTGGCCCGTCGCCAACGTTCGACTGCGTCAGCCCAGATCTTCGGCGCTTCACTCAATGCATAAAGCCGTGCGCGAGCGTCTTCGCCCCGCTTGGTATCGTGGGTGGAGGTGCCTGAAAGCGCATCCGGCTGGCGCTTCTGCCGCTCGATCATCTGTTCGTGGAAACGGTCCAGCGAAAACTCTCGCGGCAGAGGTTCAGCACCGACCTCATTGAGAGCAATCAAAGCGTGGTGTCGGAAGAAGAGCGTATCTTCCACTGACTTCGCCATCAACGGCCCGGTCAATTGCTGGAAGCGGGTGCGGAATGTCGAGGCCTTGTGTGAAAGCTGGGGCGCGAGGTCGCCGTTCAGGATCTTTGCCAGGAACGGCAGGGCGGAAAGATCTGCTGTCGTCTTGCTACGCCGGATATCGGTTGCGACCTTTTCCAGCATCTGACGGCCTTCGGGGGGCATGCCATCGGCGGTGCCGTAGGTGCGATACACGGGGAAGGCCACCAGCAGTTCCCTGAGCCCGGCCCTGAGGGCCCCCGATGCGATAGCGGCTGCCTCCGGCCGTTCTTCAAGTATTGATTCAGCAAGCTTCACGAGTGTTGCAACTTCGCCCGCGAAGTTGTTGTCAACCATCAGCAATTTGGCTGCGCGCAGCTCATCTGCCATGTCCGGAGACGCCCCGGTCGATGCCGCATAAGCCGCATGAAGCTGGGGTAACCGTTCGCCGTCCACAAGGGCGTCGCTTAGGGTCGCAATGAACTCGTATCCTGTCGTGCCGGAGACAGGCCAGTCGGGCGCAAGATCCTCTCCTTCGCCAAGGATCTTTTCGACCGTGATGTAACAGTCCTGCCCTGCTTCCTGTCGAAGGCGTTCGAGATAGGCTTTGGGATCGGCAAGTCCATCGATATGGTCGATGCGCAGGCCATCGACGGCGCCTGAGCGAACCAGCTGAAGGATCAGGCGATGCGTGTCGTCGAAGACATCGTCATCCTCGACGCGGATACCCGCGAGCCCGGTGATCTCAAAAAATCGACGATAGGAAAGATCGCGTGATGCATCCCGCCAGGACATCAGCCGATAGGGCTGCCGGTCATGGAGATCGGCAATGACGCCTTTGTCTGCAATCTGCAGCACTCCCTTTTCGCTGCCGGCGCAGGTTTCCGGGCTCAGGGGGTAGAAAGTCTCGAAATAGGCGAGGGCCGGTTTGCCCGTCTTCGGGTCAGGTTTGAGTGCGATTTCACCTGCCTCAAGCACCGCTTCGAACGTGTCACCAAGGAAGGGCAGGGTGAGGCGGCGTGACCAGTCGATATCGAAATGACGGGCGTAGCGGCTCTGTTCTCCATTTTCGATGACGTCGCGCCACCAGGGATTTTCCAGCGACGCCGCCATATGGTTCGGCACAATGTCGAGGATCAGGCCGAGGCCTTCCTGCTTCAGAGCCGCCACCATGCGGTCGAAACCTTCGCGCCCGCCGATCGCCGGATCGATCTCGTTGGCGTCCGTCACGTCATAACCGTGGGTTGATCCGGTCGTGGCGGTGAAGATCGGCGAGGCATAGAGATGACTTATGCCCAGGCGCTTGAGATAAGGCACGAGCGCTGCGGCGCGATCGAAGGTCATGCCATTGCGGAACTGGATGCGGTAGGTCGCGGTCGGGATCATGCGGCGGCTCATGCTTTTTCGAAACTGACGATGATGGAATTGTGGGAAAGTTCGCTAAGGCGCTCCGGATGATCCTTCTTCGGAAAAGCATAGATCGGTCTGCCTGGCATTTCGGGGAGCGGTCTTGCTGCATCACCGATGTTGAGCGCGATCGCGAGCCTGCCCTTGGGGTAATCCCAGGAGACGGCTAGATATCCGGTACCGGTCTCGATCACCTTGCCGGTGCCGCCTTTCGCGGTTGCCAGCAACGGGACGATGATCTCCTGCCGAAGTTTCAGCAGTTCCCTGGTGAACTCGAACCATTCCCGGCCTTTGGGTGATCCAAGTTTCTCCCAGTCGAGTTTTGACCTTTCGAATGTCTTTTTCGCGTTCGGGTCCGGCACCTTTTCGCCGTGACCCGCATGGCCTTCGAATTCTCTTGCCCGTCCATCGCGAACGGCCTTTGCCAGATCGCCGTGGAAATCGGTGAAGAACAGGAATGGGTTGGTCTCGCCATATTCCTCGCCCATGAAGATCAGCGGAATATGCGGCGACAGTAGAAGATTGGCGAGCAGAATTTTCGTGCGCGTGTCGCCGGCAAGCGAGATCAGGCGTTCGCCTTGCGCGCGGTTGCCGGTCTGGTCGTGGTTCTGGATGAAATCGACGAAGGCTACAGGCGGCTGGCTGGTGCTGTCGACACCGCGCTTTTTGCCCGATTGGGGCGAGACCTCGCCTTGATAGGCAAAGCCTTCCGCCAGGCAACGGGCGACAAGCGTTTCCGGGCTCTCGGCGAAATCTCCGTAATAGGCATGGGTCTCGCCGGTGGCGAAGACATGCACGGCGTTGTGAAAATCGTCGTTCCATTCCCCGGTGAAAAGTGGTGCCGAACCGTCGTCGTCGCGTGGATGCAGGAAGGTGACGTTGCGGCAGTCTTCGGTTGTCAGGTGGACCGGGCGGTCGGTAATCTCAGCGCGGATGCGCTCGGCGATCTCGATCAGGACATGTTTGTCGGACGGATCCTCGATCTGGTCGACTGCATCGAAGCGAAGGCCATCGAGATGATACTCCTCCAGCCAGTAGAGCGGTGCCTCCGCGATATAGCGGCGGGCGGCATCGACATCATAGGCGATGCCGGCGCCCCAGGGTGTCATGCGATCCTTGTGAAAGAAGTCGGGTGCCAGAAGCGGCAAATAGTTACCTTCTGGGCCGAAGTGGTTGAGCACGATATCGAGCACAACGGAAATGCCATGCCGGTGGGCGGCATCAACGAAGGCTTTGAAGTCTTCCGGCGGGCCATAGGCCGAATGGGGTGCGTAAAGCAGGACGCCATCGTAACCCCAACCGTGTTTGCCCCCGAACTGGGAGAGGGGCATGACCTCGATCATCGTGATGCCGAGATCGGCCAGATAAGGCAGTTTGTCGATCGCAGCATGGAATGTGCCCTCCGGCGTGAACGTGCCGAAATGCAGTTCGTAGACGACGGTTTCTTCCCAGGGGCGGCCCGTCCACTCGGTATCCTGCCAATCGTAATTGGTTGGGTCGATGACCAGCGACGGGCCGTTGACGTCATCCTTCTGGGCGCGGGAGGCGGGATCGGGAACCACGGTGCCGTCTGCGAGAACGAAGTTATATTCGGAGCCGGCAGAGACACCGGTCGCGAGAATCTCGAACCAGCCGTCACGGCTGGTGCTCATTTCGGTGTCTTCACCGTGAAGGC
This sequence comes from Agrobacterium sp. Ap1, assembly GCF_017313375.1. Taxonomy (NCBI): domain Bacteria; kingdom Pseudomonadati; phylum Pseudomonadota; class Alphaproteobacteria; order Hyphomicrobiales; family Rhizobiaceae; genus Agrobacterium; species Agrobacterium sp. Ap1. The sequence goes on along the minus strand of NZ_JAFLMY010000001.1, from coordinate 113,979 downwards.
GCAGGCTCACCGTCTTCTGGCCGGGTGCCCACAGCCGGAAACGCACTTCGCCGAGAGCGACATATTCCGCTCCCCAAGTCTTTGGAAAAACTCGAAACTCTTCGGCGGAATGCAAGTCCGTCATACGATCCGGTCCTTCGCTGGTGAACGAGACCGGCAAACGGGTGAAGAGGCTTACAGTTCCATGGATGGTGTAAGGGGGGCGCGATTTTCGGTGTAGTCTGGAGATTACAGGTGGCGGCTGCCCCTTACCCTAACCCTCTCCCGCATGCGGGGAGAGGGAACGTGTCACACTCGGTGTTGGCGAGGACGGAGAGCTGCAGCTTGTGCCTTTATCCCCGTCATAACGGGGAGAGGTTGCCGGCAGGCGGATGAGAGGCTGCCGCCGATCCGGATCGCGGGTGCGGCATCAATCATTCACAACTCGAGCAGCGCATACGCCTTACCGGTTGGCTTCTCTATGTGGGAGGCGACGTTATAGACCGGCGCACCGCCGGGAGTTTTGCCCTCGTAGGTGCCGCGATGGGCGTGGCCGTGAACGACGGCTGTTACCGGGAAGCGATCGATTGTCTCGGCAAGGCGGGAAGAGCCGAGGAAGGGGAAGATTTCAGGCGGCTCGCCTTCGACTGTCTGCTGGATGGGCGCATAATGCAACACCACCAAGGCACGTTCGGACTTCACCTGGCGCAGCGCGTTTTCCAGCCGCATCGTTTCCTCGACGCTTTCCGCCACCATCGCCTTGATCGCCGGTTCGCCGAAGGAGCCGAGCATGTAACGGCCGAAACCGCCGGCAAAGCCTTTGACACCAGCAAAACCGACGCCGTTGATCTCGATCGCTGAGCCTTCGAGAAGATGCACGCCGGCATCCTTGATGATCGCTTTCACCTCATCCACATGGCCGCATTCATAGTCGTGATTGCCCAAAACGGCGACCATCGGAATGGAGCAGGAGCGAAGGTCAGCCGCAAGCAACTCCGCCTCTTTCGGCTTGCCGAGATCGGTCAGATCACCGGTCAGCACGAGAATGTCGGCCTCCTGCGAAATTTCCGCAAAAAGCTCCTTGTATGAAGGAGAGCCATGTTCCTTGACATGAAGATCTCCCATTGCCGCGACACGCTGCTTGACGTCGGCCTTTTTCTGGGCGGTGGTGTCATGGTTATCGGGCGCCTTGCTCATGCCGGGCCTCCTTTTCTGGTTTCCTCGTCAACGCCTTCGCGCAGATCACCTTCGCCACCGACATCGGCAAAACCCCATTCCTTAACGTCGATCTCGAAATCGACGCGGCTGAACATGCGACCGCGGCAAATCTTCATCTGCGGCAGCGGAAGTTCGCGCTGGGCCTTCAGACGGTCGAGCAGTTCATCGAGCAACCAGTCAGGCACCTTGTCGCGCTCGGTCGGGTAGATCCAGCGGAAGTTGAGGAGGTGGATGAGCAGAACCTCCCAATGAACTTCCATGTAGTTGAGCAGCTTTTCCCAATCGATCTGGTCATGAGCGCGCAGGATCATGTGGACCACGTCGCCGCCGTCGTAACGATGGCGAAGCTGCACGAAACATTTCGACCAGATCAGCTCGGTCGGTGCAATGATGCGCACCTTGTGGCCGTTCATCTCGATCTGGCGGGCGTTTTCGAACCAGCTGTCGCTGATCGGCATCGTGCCGTTGGAAGCGGCGAAGATGACATCGCAGAAATGCCGGCCCTTCTTGATCTTGCCGAGCCACCGGTCGTCCTCCACCTCGATCTCGTAACCCTTCTCCTTGAAGTGGGCGAGGATGCGGGCGTAGTCACCTGCCTTGCAAAAGATATCCAGGTCCTTGGTGGGGCGGGTAATGCCGGTATAGGCGCTAATCGCAAATGTTCCCGCCAGAAGAAATGGTATGTGGCAGGCGACCAGATCCTCCAGCGCTTCAGAAACAAAGGATTCGGCGTCCGGGTCAGCAAGCGTGGGCGCGGCTTTTACCTCCATCCCCTGCATCAGATGCAGGGGATGGCTGCCGCGCTCGCGTTCACTTGCCGTAATATTGTTTTCGGTCGTCGGCTCCGGCTTTTTCGTCGGTATCGTGTCGGCGTCCATGGCGTGTCTCCAATTCTCCCAGGTGACTAGCAACACCCGAGAAGCGACGGAGGTTCCGTTTAGCTCTTCAGTCGGCCTCAGGGTTGTCGGCATTTGCCATGGGGCTTGGGCGACCATCTGGCTGGTCGCCGTCTTCGCGCTGATCCGCATCCTCCAGATCTGTTTCGACAAGGTAGGCGTCCCTGTTGCCGAGGCGTGCAGCCTCTTTCAGCGCTTCGGGATTGGTGGTGTCGAGCTGCTCGCGTTCGATGTCCGTTGCAATAGGCTTATTCGGATTTGCAGTGTTCATGGTCGTTTCCTTCCCGTTGAGTGTGCCAACTACAGGTGTGCCGTAGGCTGTCTGAGAAACCCTTGGCGAATGCAGAGGTTCCGCGCTTGTCGATTGGAACGAAAATCGCAGTCGGCGTGTTGGAAATGGAGATAATCCCAAGGAGGAGAAACATGCCGGCGAAATCGAAGGCACAGCAGAAGGCAGCAGGCGCAGCCCTTGCGGCCAAGCGCGGCGATGCAAAGAAAAGCGATCTCAAGGGCGCTTCGAAAGAAATGGAAAAATCGATGAGCGAGAAGCAGCTGGAGGAGTTTGCTTCGACCAAGCATAAGAGCAAACCCGAACACGTCGCGCATCGCTGAATTGCATATTTCCGGTCCGAACCCGGACTTCCCGGAAAGGCGGGTGCTTCAGCAGGCACCCGCCTTTTCCTTTTTGTCGATCAGGCGTAGCTGGCGCGCAATGCGTCGAATTTTGCCAGCTGTTCGGGGAGCAGTTCGCGTGCCTCGTCGCGCTTGACGAAGACCTTGAACATTGGCGCGCCCTTGGCATTCATGAACCAAATGGAACAGGAGCGCCGCCCGTGGAAGGCGCGGTCGACAAAGGTGATCGAGGCGCAGTTGTCCTTCTTGATGTGACCGCCGATCGGGCTGTCACCATGAATGTTGAACCAGCCATGGCCTTCCGAACCGACCGGCAGCTCACCATCGATCTCGGCTACAAGATCCTCGGTGTGGACGAGGAAGAGGACGATGCCCCAGGTGGTCAGCTCGTTCCAGATGTCGAGAAAGCTTTCTTTCGGCGCAATGACGGCCGAACCCTCGGGCAGAATTTCAAGAATCTCGGCGGGGGTAACGTCTGCAGCGGCAGCGATCGACTCGACGATGCCATCGGGCTTTTCGGCGAGTGCAGCCAGAGCCCGTTCGCGACGGTCAGCTGTGATTTCGGATACGGCGTTCATCGATGATCCTCAGGCCGCGTCGGCGGCGCGTACGCCGTTCTTGTCTTCGTGGATGATGACTTCGAAACCCTCGAAATGCGGGCCGGAGAGATATTCCACCTTGCCGCGGTTGTTGCCGGCATTGGCATGGGCTGCGCGGAATTGTTCGGAAGTCGTCCAGGCCTTGAAATGCTCGAATGTTTCCCAGACCGTGTGGGACGCGTAAAGCGAATGGTCTTCGGCCTTGGGGCCTTTCAGCATGTGGAATTCGATATAACCTGGCAGTTCCGCAAGGCGGCCCTGACGGTCGCGCCAGATCGCTTCGAATGCTTCTTCGAAGCCCGGAACGACGCGAAAACGGTTCATTGCAATATACATGAAAACTTCCCTCACTTAAGTTTCATTTGCCAGTCAAGATATCTGCCGGCCCTCCCCTTGAAAAGCCAAAAAAACTTGCGTAGTCAACTCAAGTTATTGAAATTTGCAGCGCTGCCTAATCCTGCTTTCATCAGATGTGCGGCAACGCCAAGGGGTGGATCACAATGGTTTCCTGTTCCAAATTCGGGCGTCTTCTTGCAATAATTCTGCTGGGATCGACGATAAGTGCGGGCGGCGTTCTCGCTGCCGACAAGGGCAATCCCGAAGCAAAACGCATCGTCTCGGTCGGCGGAACGATCACCGAAATCCTTTATGACCTCGGTGCTCAGGACCGTATCGTGGCGCGCGACTCGACCAGCTTTTATCCGGCTGACGCCAATTCCAAGCCAGATGTCGGCTATATGCGCCAGCTTTCGGCGGAGGGTATTCTGGGGCAGAAACCAGACCTGATCCTGATGGAGGAAGGCTCCGGCCCGCCGCCGGTGCTGGAGATCCTGAAGGCCAGCGAGGTACCGATGGTCGTGATCCCGACACCTCCAAAGGCGGACAAGATCGGTCAGAAGATCCGTGATGTCGGTGCGGCCGTCGGATTGTCCGACAAGGCGGAGGCGCTGGCGAAGAAAACCGAGGATGGCTTGAAGGCGGTTGCAGCCGATGTGGCCAAGATCAGCGGCGGCAAGAAGAAGGTTCTTTTCGTTCTGTCTATTTCGAATGGCCGCCTGATGGCTGGCGGTGCCGATACCGAAGCGGGTGCGATCATCGAGATGGCAGGCGGCGTCAATGCCGCGCCGACGATCAACGGCTACAAGCCGCTTTCCGATGAGGCGGTGATTGCTGCCGCACCGGATGTAATTCTGTCGATGTCGCGTGGCGATCATTCGATTACGCCGGAACAGATGTTCGCTCTTCCCTCGATGCAGACTACGCCGGCTGCGGCAAACAAGGCGCTGGTTTCGATGGATGGCCTGATGCTGCTGGGCTTCGGGCCTCGCACACCGGAAGCTGCGCGGGCACTGGCAGCCAAAATCTATCCGGGCGTAATCAACTGATGAAGGCGCTCGCCATGCCCTTTCGCCGGACGGGTGAGGGAGACCGGACGTCTCAGGGCGTGCTGGTGCTCTTTCTGCTGGCTGTCCTGCTCGTCTTTTCCTGCCTGCTCTCGCTGCATGTCGGGCCAACAGGTGTGGGTTTGCGAGATCTTTTCTCCTATCTCACCGGCAATGGTGACAGCCTGACAACACAGGAACGGGTGATCCTCGAAGCGGTGCGCCTGCCGCGCACGGCGCTCGGGTTGCTGATTGGTGCGGGGCTCGCGGTTTCCGGCGCGATGATGCAGGGCCTGTTTCGAAATCCGCTCGCCGATCCTGGCATTGTCGGGGTAACGTCGGGAGCGGGGCTTGCCGCCGTCTGCGCCATCGTGCTCGGAGGCGGCGTGCTCGCACCTATAGCCGTAGTGCTTGGCAATCAGTTTTTGCCACTGATGGCATTTTTCGGCGGACTGCTGGTCACGTGGGCTCTTTACGCGATCGCCACGCGGGACGGACGTACCTCGACCACCGCGCTTATTCTCTGCGGTATCGCGATTGGCGCGCTTGCAGGAGCTTTCATGGGGCTTCTGATCGTTATGGCAGATGACCGGCAGCTGCGCGACATTACTTTCTGGAGCCTTGGCTCTCTAGGTGGCGCCACCTACGGCCGCGTGCTTTCGATCCTGCCTTTCATCGTTTTCGTCATGGGGATCATTCCTTTTGTCGCCAAAGGTCTCGATGCGTTGATTCTCGGCGATGCGGCGGCCTTTCACATGGGCATTCCGGTTCAGCGGTTGAAGAAAATTGTCGTCGTCGCCGTGGCGGCCGCCTGTGGCTCTACCGTGGCCGTAGCCGGATCTATCGGATTTGTGGGCATCGTTGTGCCGCATCTGCTCAGGCTTGCGATGGGGCCGTCCCATCGTTTCCTTTTGCCGGGATCAGCATTGGGGGGAGGAGCATTGCTCCTGATCGCGGACAGTGTTGCGCGCACTGTCGCAGCACCTGCTGAACTGCCGATCGGTGTCATTACCGCGCTGTTCGGCGCACCTGTCTTCCTGTTCCTGCTGATCGGCAAGAATGGTATCGGCGCGCGGGATCTGCCATGATCATTGCCGATAAGGTCACCGTCAGCCGTTCAGGTCGCAAGCTGATCGACGACATCTCGATCGAGCTGAAGCCCGGCCAGTTTACCGTCGTCATCGGCCCGAACGGAGCCGGCAAATCGACGTTGATGAAGGTATTGTCGGGCGAGATGCAGCCGGATAGCGGTCTTGTCTCGTACTATGGGACGAGCGTCGATCTCTGCCAGCCGGCCGATCTTGCCAGACGCCGTGCAGTGCTGCCGCAGGCGACGCAGCTTGCTTTTCCGTTTACGGCACTGGAGATTGCGCGCATGGGCGCGGTTGCGCATGGCGCACTCAATCCCGGCGAAGAAGCGCGCAAGGCCCTGTCGCGCGTGGGGCTGAGAGGCTTCGAGAGCCGTCCTTATCCGTCAATGTCGGGCGGCGAGCAACAGCGGGTGCAGTTTGCCCGCGCGCTCGCACAGGTGCCGCAGGCCGTCGTCGATGGCGTGCCGCGAGCGCTGTTTCTCGACGAGCCGACGGCAAGCCTCGATCTCGGCCATCAGATTTCGGTGCTCGAGACTGCTCGGGATTTTGCGTCAGCCGGCGGCATGGTGCTTGCCATCCTGCACGATCTCAATCTGGCGGCGGAATTCGCCGATCATCTCGTGGTGCTGCATCACGGCCGGGTGGTCGCGGAAGGCGCCTGCCACGAGACGGTGAGCGACGACATCATTGCTTCGGTCTATGGCATTGCGGGTGCCGTCGGTCGCGTGCCTGCGGCGCATATTCCCTATGTTCTGCCGCAGTCGCGGAACCGGTGATTTTAGGCGCTCGGCCTTGTGATCATAAAAATCGCGGGGCCGATCATAAGGGCTGCGACGAGTATGGCCAGCCATGCCGAAGGGTGGGAGCCAAACCAAAAACCGGCATAACTCAGACCCATGAGCGAGATCGCCGTGATTTTCGCGCGCCGTGAAATCGCGCCGCGCTCACGCCAGTTTTTCAGCGGCGGGCCGAATGTGTTGTGGTTCATCAGCCAGGCCTCAAGCTTCGGCGAGGAGCGCGCGAAACAGGCGACGGCCAGCAACAGAAAAGGCGTCGTCGGCAAAACGGGCAGAAATGCACCGACCACGCCGAGTGCCACAAAGAACCAGCCGAGACAGAGAAAGACGTAACGCATGAAGGGCCTATGGCGAAAACCTGAACAGGATAGACAAGTTTGCTTGCCGCGTCCTCATGTAAAGAGTCAACTCGGCCCGACAAGATCGCACCGCAATTTTTAGCTGCTGTGCATGTGCAGCATGCGCCCTTCCCATTTGATCCCGGGGAGCTATATTGCCGCCGGCTTCAACAACCTTTGAGGACATGATGTCGAAGAAGAAAGTGCTTGTGGTGGGCGGTGCCGGTTATATCGGCTCCCATACGTGTCTGGTACTGGCTGAAAGAGGTTACGAGCCCGTCGTTTTCGACAATCTCTCGAATGGACACGCGGAATTCGTCCGCTGGGGCGAGCTCGAACAGGGCGATATCCGTGACCATGCGCGACTGGATGAAGTGTTTGCAAAACACAAGCCCGAAGCGGTTCTGCATTTCGCGGCTCTCATCGAAGTAGGGGAATCGGTCAAGAACCCGGTCGGTTTCTACGACAACAACGTGGTGGGCGCGCTGACGCTGATGTCGGCTGCGATTCAGGCCGGTGTGAAGGCCTTCGTCTTCTCCTCCACCTGCGCGACCTATGGTCTGCCGGTTCAGGTGCCGATGGACGAGAGCCATGGCCAGGCGCCGATCAATCCCTATGGCCGCACGAAGTACATTATCGAGCAGGCATTGAAGGATTACGGCCAGTATATGGACCTGAAATCGGTCATGCTGCGCTATTTCAATGCCGCAGGCGCTGATTTCGAGGGCCGGATCGGTGAGTGGCATACGCCGGAAACCCATGCGATCCCGCTCGCCATCGAAGCCGCCCTCGGCCGTCGTCAGGGCTTCAAGGTGTTCGGCGACGATTACGACACACGCGATGGCACCTGTGTGCGCGACTATATCCATGTTCTCGACCTTGCCGATGCGCATGTGCGCGCCGTCGACTATCTGCTGGCTGGTGGCGACATGGTTGAGCTCAACCTGGGCACCGGCACCGGCACGACAGTGAAAGAGCTGCTTGCGGCAATTTCGGACGTTTCCGGCAAGCCGTTCCCGGTGGAATATGTCGGCCGTCGTGAGGGCGATTCCACCTCGCTCGTCGCCAACAACGACAAGGCGCGCGAAGTCCTGGGCTGGGAGCCGCAATATACGCTCAACGACATTATCAAATCAGCCTGGGACTGGCATAAGCGCTCGAACCACGTGATGAGTTAAGGAAAACATAGCCATGGCCAAGATGGTCCATTCGATGATCCGTGTTCTCGAAGAGGCGCGGTCAGTCGATTTCTATGACAAGGCCTTTGGTCTGAAAGTCGCCAGCCGCGTGCCCTTCGACGGCTTCACGCTGATCTATCTCTCGAACCCGGAAACCGGGTTCGAGCTGGAGCTGACCGTCAATGCAGGGCGCGAGCAAGCCTATGATCTCGGAAACGGTTACGGCCATCTGGCCGTGACGGTCGAGGATATCGAGGCCGAATATAAGCGCTTCACTGATCTGGGCCTCGCCGTCGGCAAGCTCGTCGAGATGCCGCATGAGGGCAAGCCGTTTGCGCGCTTCTTCTTCGTGACAGATCCGGATGGCTACAAGACGGAAGTCATCCAGCGTGGCGGACGTTTCCAATAAAAGGTGAATGGCATGGCTGAAGGTGAGATCAAGCTGGAAGAGAGCTGGAAATTCGCTCTGGAGGGCGAGTTCGCAGACCCGTACATGGCTGATCTCAAACGTTTTCTCGTCTCCGAAAAACAGGCGGGAAAACGAATCTTCCCAAAGGGTTCCGAGTATTTTCGCGCGCTGGACCTTACCCCGCTCGATGAGGTGAAAGTGGTCATTCTCGGTCAGGACCCGTATCACGGGTTTGGCCAGGCGCATGGTTTGTGCTTTTCGGTGCAGCCGGGGGTGAAGACGCCGCCTTCGCTCGTCAATATCTACAAGGAAATGCAGGCCGATCTCGGCATTCCGCCGGCAAAACATGGCTTCCTCGAAAGCTGGGCCGAACAGGGCGTGCTTCTCCTGAACAGCGTACTTACCGTGGAGGAAGGCAAGGCGGCCGCCCATCAGGGCCAGGGCTGGGAAAAATTCACCGATGCCGTCATTCGCACGGTGAACGACGAATGCGACGGGATCGTCTTCATTCTCTGGGGTTCCTACGCGCAGAAGAAAGCGTCCTTCGTCGATCAGGAGCGGCATCTGGTGTTGAAATCCGCGCATCCATCGCCGCTTTCTGCCCATAACGGCTTTCTCGGCTCGCGCCCGTTTTCCAAGACCAACGAGTATCTGCAGTCGATCGGTAAGGATCCTGTCGATTGGCAATTGCCGGAAACCGTCTGATCAGTGAACGGTACGCATTCTTCGTCAACGATAAGCGAACAATCCGTTCGGATGTGTTTATCTATCCAATCTGCGTCTGATCGACCAAATATCACCCCATGAACAGCGGGCCGCGAGGCGGCTCCACAGGAACAAGGGGTTTGATATGATTACCCAGATCAGGGGCCTGCACCACGTCACGTCGATGGCCGCGAGTGCCTCCACCAACAATAAATTCTTCACCGACACGCTCGGCCTGCGCCGGGTCAAGAAGACCGTCAATTTCGACGCGCCGGATGTCTATCATCTCTACTACGGGGACGAAGTCGGCACACCGGGTTCGGTGATGACTTACTTTCCCTTCCCGCATATCGCACAGGGACGTCCCGGCACCGGCGAAGTGGGTACGACCGTGTTTTCCGTGCCTGAAGGTTCTCTCGGTTACTGGACCGATCGGCTGACCAAGGCTGGTGCCGATGGGTTGAAGGCCGATGATGCTTTCGGTGAGAAGCGACTGCATTTTGCCGGCCCCGATGGCGACGGTTTTGCGCTTGTCGAAGTCAGGGATGACAATCGTGCGCCCTGGATCGGCAATGGTGTCGGTGCAGAGGAGGCAATCCGTGGGTTCCACTCCGCCTCGATGCGTCTTCGTGATGATGGCTCAACGGCCGAGCTTCTGAAGTTCATGGGCTATGAGCAGGTCGATGCCAGGGATGGCGTTACCCGCTTCGGCGTTCCGGGCGGCAATGGTGCCGACTTCATCGACGTCGAGACGATGCCGAATATTTCGAGCGCGCGTCTCGGGGCCGGTTCGGTGCATCACATCGCCTTTGCCGTCGACAACCGCGAAAAGCAGCTCGAAGTCCGCAAGGCTCTGATGGATACCGGTTATCAGGTCACCCCGGTAATCGACCGGGATTATTTCTGGGCGATCTACTTCCGCACGCCGGGTGGCGTGCTGTTCGAGATCGCCACCAACGAGCCGGGCTTCGACCGCGATGAAGACACCGCGCATCTCGGCGAAGCTCTGAAGCTGCCGACCCAGCACGAGCATCTGCGCAAGGCGCTCGAAGAACATCTGGAACCGATTGCCTAAGATTATTTCAGGGCAGGGCGTTTGCGTCCTGCCACCGTCATTCAGGAGATTTCAATGGGTTACGACAGCTATCTGCATCGGGTGCGCCCCGGTGCGCCCGGATCGCCGATCCTGTTCGTCTTTCACGGTACGGGCGGCGACGAAAACCAGTTCTTCGATTTCGGTAGCCGCCTTCTGCCTGGCGCTACTGTGGTCTCGCCGCGCGGCGACGTTTCCGAACATGGTGCTGCGCGCTTTTTCCGGCGCAAGGCTGAAGGTGTCTATGACTGCGACGACCTGGCGCGTGCCACGGAGCGGATGGGCGACTTCATTACCGCCAATCGCGAGCGTTACGAGTCCTCAACCGTGCTTGGCCTCGGCTTCTCCAACGGCGCGAACATCCTCGCCAACATTATGATCGAGAAACCCGGCCTTATCGAAGCCGGTGTGCTGATGCATCCGCTGATCCCGTTCCAGCCGGCCGAGCGCAAAGTGGCAGAAAAGGCGCATGTTCTGATTACGGCTGGCGAGCGTGATCCGATCTGCCCGGTGCCGGCAACACTTGAGCTCGGCGAATATTTCAAGCGGCAGGGCGATGCTGTGACGTTCGAATGGCACGCAGGCGGCCATGAGATCCGGCCGAACGAGATCGAGGCGATCAAGGCATTCCTCGCTCCCTATGGCGGACAGGCCTGATATTTCAAAGTCTGCTCTCCGGGCTTGCGGAAGCGCATGGTGTTGGCCGATAGTGCCTTCTTCATAGCGCGCAAGCCCGGAGGACGGCATGAGCAATCACCTGAAATTCTTCATCAATGGCGAATGGGTGGAGCCGGTGGTCCCCGTCGCACTCGATGTCATCGATCCCTCGACGGAAGAGCCCTTCACGCAGATCGCACTCGGCTCCAAGGCCGATGTCGACAAGGCTGTCGCTGCTGCCAAAGCTGCGTTTCCGGTATTTTCGAGATGGACGCAGAGCGAGCGGCTTACGCTCTTGAAACGAATTCTCTGGGAATATGAAAAACGTGCCGAGGATATCGCCCAGGCAGTCAGCCGCGAGATGGGCGCGCCGATTGCGTTCGCTCGCAATTCCCAAGTCGCAGCCGGCCATGGCCATCTGAGTGCAACGATCACTGCGCTCGAAACCTACAAGTTCACCGAGGATCGCGGTACGACGCGCATCGTCAAGGAACCGATCGGCGTCGTGGCGCTGATTACGCCATGGAACTGGCCGCTCAACCAGATTACCTGCAAGGTCGGTCCGGCAATCGCCACCGGCTGCACGATGGTGCTCAAACCCTCCGAGATCGCACCGATCTCCGGCGTTATCTTCGCCGAGGTGATGGAGGCGGCGGGAGTGCCGAAGGGTGTGTTCAACATGGTCAACGGCACCGGCCCGGATGTGGGGCAGGTGATGGCGGGGCATCCGGACGTCGACATGGTGTCCTTCACCGGCTCGACGCGTGCCGGCATCATTGTGGCGAAGACGGCTGCCGACACTGTCAAGCGCGTGGCGCAGGAACTTGGCGGCAAGTCCGCAAACATCATTCTGCCTGATGCTGATCTCAAACAGGCCGTGGCCGATGGGGTAACCGGTTGTTTCGGCAATTCCGGCCAGTCCTGCGATGCGCCGACGCGCATGCTGGTGCCGCGTGCCTGGCATGAAGAGGCGCTCAACGTTGCACGGGAGGCTGCCGAGAAGCTGGTCACCGGCGATCCTCAAGCTGAGGGAACTGATCTTGGTCCGGTTGTCAGCAAGGTGCAGTTCGACAAGATTCAGCGTCTGATCGAGGCAGGTATTTCGGAAGGCGCTACGCTGGTCACCGGCGGTCCGGGGCGACCGGAGAACCTGAACCGTGGCTATTATATTCGCCCGACCGTGTTCGGTAACGTCAACAATAACATGACGATCGCGCGGGAAGAGATTTTCGGTCCGGTTCTGTCGATCCTGCCTTATGACGGCGAGGAAGAGTCAATCGAGATCGCCAACGATACGCCCTATGGTCTTGCCGCCTATGTGCAGGGCGAGCCGGAACATGCGAGGAAGATCGCGCCGTATTTGAGGGCCGGGTCGGTTTATCTTAATTATCCCGATTGGGATCTGTTTTCTTCCTTCGGCGGCTACAAGCAGTCCGGCAACGGGCGCGAATATGCCGACTGGGGCATTCACGACTTCCTCGAGATCAAGAGCGTCGTCGGTTACGGCAATTGAAGGCTGCTGTCCGCGGGCGGCTTTGCCGCTCGCGGGGATATTCTCGCCGGGTCCGGCGCTCAGGCCGATAAAACTGAGTAAGTTTCTGTTAACTCTGGTTAAAGCTTTTCCCTCCGGCGTCGATCTCCGCTAATCCAACCTTGTGGGGGAAACCGTACAATGGGTCGGATAGAAGCCAGCATGATGCTGGTGCGAGGGTTAAAGATTTGAACAGTCTCTGGGTTGGATTGCTTGCGAATATGGCGGTGGTGGCGCTGGTCATATCGCTCTGGTCCAACATTCGCCTGCCGGTTTTCGGTCAGAAAGAATCCATTCGGGGATGGGCTTTCGGTATCCTGTTCGGCCTTGGGGCGATCAGCCTGATGTTGATCCCGTTCCAGCTCGGCTCAGGTTTCTTCATCGATCTGAGGATGACGATGATCGGGACCTCTGCGTTTATCGGCGGCCCTCTTGCGGGTATCGTGACCACGATCATAGCGGCGGCTTTCCGCGTTTATCTTGGTGGAGCAGGGGCTACGATCGGACTGGTCGGAATAGCATTCGCCTGCGCTGCCGGGCTTGTCGGTTGGCGTTTGAAGACGAAGGATGCGCCGTCTCTCAAGGCGAACGTGCTGTTTTCACTGGTGATGGCGATTGGCGCGATGGCGCCGGGTTTTGTCTATGCCCTCTATCAGGATATCGATACCGGCCCTCAGATTCGTTTGCCTTACATGACGCTTGTTTTCGTGGCGACCTTGATGGCTTGTGTCGCGCTTGCCAACGAGATCAGGCGAAGGGAGACGGAGGCGCGAAACCACATGTACCGCCATGTCATCAACAGCTTGCCGGAGGCGCTGAACGTCAAGGATCGTGAAGGCCGGTTCATCATGGCGAACCCGGCCACCGCCACCCTGATGCAGGCGGAGAATGCCGATGCGCTGATCGGAAAGACAGACTTCGATTTCTTCTGCCAGGAAGTGGCCGCAGCTTTTCGTGCCGACGAGGAAAAGGCGTTGAAGGCTGGAACCGCGATAGTCGAAGAGCAGATGCTTGCCCGAATGGATGGCAGCCGGTCTTATCTTTCCACGCTCAAGGCCCCGTTCACCGACATTGATGGTAATATCATCGGGCTCATCACCCATAGCCGCGATACGACCGACAAGAAGCTGCTTGAGGCAGCCCTTACACAGAGCGACAGGCGTGCTGCCGAAGCTCTGTCCAGCATTTCCGATGGTCTCGTGATGTTCGACAAGGATCTCACGCTCGTCTTTTGTAATGAGCGCTACCGGGCAATGTTTTCCGTTACCGCCGATCTGCGCGTTCCCGGCACGCCGGCAGCCGCCATTCTTTATGCTTCGATTGCTCGCGGCGAACTCGTCGGGATACCGCAGGAGCAGGTCGCGCAGTGGGTGGATATCGCGCTTGGGCGATTGAAACAGGGTGGCACTGTTCAGTTTCCGCTTGCCGACGGGCGCTGGATCGAATCTCGTACACGCCCGACGCCGGAAGGGGCCTGTTTTGTCATCTGCTCCGACATTACTGCCGCCAAACAGCATGAACTGGAACTGCAGAACCTGAATGACAGGCTTTCCGTGCTTGCCGAGACCGATAGTCTGACCGGGCTTTTGAACCGCCGCGCTTTCGATGCGGTGATGGCCGAGGAGCTCGATCGGGTTGCGCGTGGCGAAGGGTCGCTCGCACTTCTGATGATCGATGTCGATTACTTCAAACGCTTCAACGATACCTATGGCCATGGAGCGGGCGATTCCTGCCTCAAGACAGTCGCCGATTGCCTGAGAGCGGCAGCCCGCCGGACCAGTGACCGGGCCGCCCGTTATGGTGGAGAGGAACTCGCACTGGTTCTGCCGGATATCGATGAAGCGGCGGCACTGAAGATTGCGGAGGAGTTCTGCGAGCGATTGAGGGGGCTGCGCATTCCTCATACGGGAAGCGACAAGGGTATCGTGACTGTCAGCATCGGTGTTGCCACGCTTGGGCCTGGTTCGGGGCCGACGGATGCAGTACGCCTCATTGCTCGCGCTGACGAGGCGCTTTACACGGCAAAGCGTGATGGGCGGGATGGTGTCAGGATCTGGGAACCCAGCCGGCCGCGCATTGTCCATTCCGATAATGCGCGGTCCTGATTATCTTCGGATGTGAGGCAGGTGTTGCGAGAAAGAGCGGGCTGCCCTTTCTCCAGATACGCCGTCGCGTGATCGAAGGGTTCGCAAGCCCGCTTGGCTCCGCCTTCATGCTCAGTATCCGCAACCCTTCAACTGTGCTGCGTAACGTGCTGCCATTCCTGCCGATTTCTGAGCGGTCTGCCTCAGGCTGCCGCTAAAATTGCCGCGGTCATATCCCGCATGTCCGGCGTAGTAGGCGAGGTAAAGATTGTAAGCGTCGTTTCGGGCAACGCCGTTCCGTGCCGCAGTCTGGTTATGATACCAGGCAACGAAACGGATCGCATCGCCGAAGTCATTGCGGCGAGCTGCCCAGCGGCCGGTGGCACGCTGATAGGTGGCCCAGGTGCCATCGAGGGCTTGCGCGTAACCATAGGCCGATGATGCCCGCTTGCCGGGGATGAAGCCGAGGAACCATTTGCGGGGCGGACGGGCATTGGCCCGGAAGCTTGATTCGACGTAGATCGTCGCCATCAGGATCGGTACGGGCACGCCGTATTCGCGCTCTGCGGCACGCGCTTGTCGCTCCCAATTGTTGAAGAAACCGTCGCGCTGCTCGAAAATCGCGCAGGCGTTGCTAATCCTGCTGGGTGCGCTGGCGCAGCCGGCGAGAGTGAGGAGCGCGATGAAAAACGCAATACGCATCGCAGAAACACGGGTCATGCCCGATAGATGACTCTTAAGATTTAATGAAAAGTTTAAGGATCGCATGTTCCCCGAAGTTGTGAGCAGCATGGTCCTTGCAAGGATGCTTTGAACAGCGGATTCTGCGGCAAAGCGCCACGTCGTGCGGTTGCGCGCATTTGATAATAGTCAAGCATGAAGGTGGGTTTTGAAAAGCCCAATTGGGGAAGCATGCATGTCCAAGCGCAGTTTTTCGTTTCCGGTCGCTGATGTAAGAGCGCGAGCGCTCGGTGAAATCCATGCGCGACCCTACACGCTGCTGCCGCTACCACGGGTTATCTTCCAACTGGCGTTCCTTACGGAAGCCAATCTGTCCGCAGACCATTCCATCCTTGCGGAGCTTTCTTTGGGGCAGGGCGTCCCTGCACCGTCTCCCGATACCAGCCACCACACGATGAGCTGGGGCAGCGGCACGCTGCGCTGGGAACGACATACGGAATTTTCGACCTACTTCTGGGACACGCCTGCGCCGGCGACATTCGGAGGCGAAATTGCGGTCAACCCGTTCGGCGCGAGCTTTGCCGCGCCTGGTCCGTTTATCTCCGGTGTGCGTATCGAGGTTCGGCCTGCGGGCGACGATATGTCGGATATTACCTCCCGTTTCGATCCGACGAGCCTCTGCCAGAGTATGGTGGCCGACAATCAGGCAACGCTGATCACCGATTTTCGGCAGGATGGCGATGGGCTGACGAAGTTTTTGGTGCTTGATCATGGCATGACCGATGCTGCGCGTGGCATGCTCGTCCAGCGTATTCTCGATATAGAGACCTATCGCACGCTGGCGATGATGGGCTTGCCGATGGCGCAGAGCCTTTCACCGGAAATCAGGCAGTTCGAGGCCCGGTTTACCGCAATCACGCAACGCATGAAGCAGCATGCGCGTGACGAGGCGGACGAGATGCTTCTGGAAATCACCACGCTTGCGGCGGAGCTGGAAGCCAATGCCGCGCTCAGCCTTTACCGGTTCGGCGCAAGCCGCGCCTATAACGACATCGTTCTCGACCGTGTGGGCATGTTGGCGGAAAAGGCTCTGCCCGGCAGTGAGACGCTGGGCGCCTTTCTCCATCGCCGTCTGGCGCCTGCCATGCGAACCTGCCAGTCGGTCGAAGAGCGGCAAATGAACCTGTCCCGCAAGCTGACCCGTGCTACTGCGCTGCTGCGTAGCTGGATCGATGTCGATCTGCAAAAGTTCAATACCGAGATACTTGCTTCGATGGACAAGCGGTCGCATCTGCAATTGCGTCTGCAGCAAACCGTCGAAGGTCTGTCGGTTGCTGCAATTTCCTATTATGTGATCGGGCTGGTCGGTTATCTTGCGAAGTCGCTGCACTATGTCGGGCTGGCGATCATGCCGGAGGTACTGACCGGGGCTTCCGTGCCTATCGTTGTGATAGCGATATGGCTGCTTGTTCGACGTATCCGCAACAGGCATGATGACGATGGTGGCCGCAAGCTCAACTGGCGTCAACGTCGTGCGGATGAGCGTGATGCCGAAAAATGACCGGTTGCCTATTCTGTTTTCTGCCTGACGGGTGATCTTTCCTGTGCCAAGCCGGGAAAAAGAGCCATTTCAGTAAAATTGCATCTTTCCATTTAAGCCCGCCGAAAAGTTGTCCCGCCTAAAGTCGTGCCAGAACGAAACGCGATGGTCAGAGAGCCGTCCGTAAAACAGGGTTCAGGCAATGATCAGGAAGCTTATTATTTCGGCGGCTGTTCTGGCCGCACTTATCCACGGCAAGGAAGCCAGTGCTGCTGGCCCAGGCGGCTTTGCACGCGAACTTGCATCCGTTGTCGTCAAACAGGCCGAAGTGGACCATGCAATTACCGACGTGGATGTCTATTTCGACATGTTTGGCTCAGATGAAGCCAAGTCGATAGCCGTGCAGGATTGCTTCGACTGCATCGACATCTAGTGCTCGCGGATGGTCGGCGCTGATTGCCGGCGGGTGTTGCGCCTGTCTCTATTGTCTCTATTTCGACATTTGCCGGACCTCAGGTGAGGGCCGGCTTTCCGCGTTCGGCTATGGCTATGCCGCCAAGCGCCAGGACCAGTGCGATGACATGGAACAGCTGTAACTGCTCGCCGAGAAGCATGACCGAGAGAAGCGTACCGAAGACGGGCACGAGATTGATGAACAGCCCGGCGCGGTTGGCGCCAATGTCCGTCACGCCTCTGATATAGAGGACCTGAGCCACGAGTGAGGCAAATACGGCCGTGTAGAGCGCCACCATCCAGCCCGTCATATCCGGCCAGATCATACCGCCACTCGAATATTCCCAGCCTGCGAGCGGAATGCTGAAGACAAGCGCAAATAGCGCCGGCACTGCCATCAGGCTTTTCCAGCTGATCGGCGGGCGCCATCTGAGTGCGATCGTGTAGAGAGCATAGGCGGCGATCGCTATGATCATGATCGCGTCACCGAAGTTGACCGTCAGGGTGACGAGCGTGGCGAAATCCCCGTGAGCTGCAGTCAACAGACTACCGATTGCGGTCAGGCTGAAACCGACGATCTGGAGCCAGGACACTTTCGTTCTGAACAACGCGAAATTCAGGATGAAGATGAGGACGGGAATCAGCGTCTGCTCGACTGTGACGTTGATCGCGCTTGTATAGGTTGCGGCTGTGTAGAGCACCGCGTTGAAGACGACGTAGCCCACGATGCCGAGGAAGCCGAGCACGGGAATATTCGCGCGGATCACCGGCCAGTCCCGGCGCAAATCCTTCAGCGAGATGGCGAAGATGATGACGACGGCAAAGAACCAGCGCCAGAAGGTCAGCATCATCGGGCTGATATGGCCGATCGCAAGCTTGCCTGCGACTGCATTGCCGCCCCAGCACAGCGTGGCGATGACGAGAAACAGATAGGCTTGGCGATGCACGTTGCCTCCTAGACACGCCGCCCTGCCGACGCCAGTATGCTCTTACGATTTGGCAAATAGCGTGCGGTTTTGGCCTTTGTCACGCAAAAACCTTGTCGCAGTCACAAACAGGTCGCTTTCCTCACGCCAAGGCATTATAGATGCGCGCGTTTGTGGAGCCGTTGGCCGTGACCGACCGGCTTCGAGAAAAAGAACTTGTGTAAGGCTCGCTGTCGATCGAGGTCATAGACCGGCATCGTCGAGCGGGTTTCGTCCAAAGGGCAGGAAGCAGATATGACGAACTGTGTCGTAGTGGGTTCGCAATGGGGGGATGAGGGCAAGGGCAAGATTGTCGACTGGCTCTCGGAGCGCGCCGACATCGTTGTGCGTTACCAAGGCGGTCATAATGCCGGCCATACGCTCGTCATCGATGGCGTCAGCTACAAGCTGTCGCTCCTGCCTTCCGGCGTCGTTCGTCCAGGCAAGATGGCTGTCATCGGTAATGGCGTCGTCGTCGATCCGCATGCGCTGATTGCCGAAATGGGCCGGCTTGCTGCCCAGGGTGTGACCGTAACCCCCGAAAACCTGCGAATCGCTGAAAATGCCACGCTGATCCTGTCGCTCCACCGCGAGCTCGACGGCATGCGTGAAGACGCCGCCTCCAACAGCGGCACGAAGATCGGCACGACCCGGCGTGGCATCGGCCCGGCTTACGAAGACAAGGTCGGCCGCCGCGCCATCCGCGTCATGGATCTGGCCGACCGCGATGCGCTGGAAGCCAAGGTCGAGCGCATTCTCACCCATCACAATGCCCTGCGTCGTGGTTTCGGTGCTCCGGAAGTCGAGCACAAGGACATCATGGAGGAACTGACCTCCATCGCCGATACGGTCCTGCCGTTCATGGACAGCGTCTGGCAGTTGCTGGACAAGGAGCGCCGCAAGGGTTCGCGCATCCTGTTCGAGGGTGCGCAGGGCTCGCTGCTCGATATCGACCACGGTACCTATCCGTTCGTCACCTCGTCGAACACCGTTGCCGGCCAGGCCGCTGCCGGTTCCGGCATGGGGCCGGGTTCGCTCGGTTATATCCTCGGCATCACCAAGGCTTACACGACACGCGTCGGCGAAGGCCCGTTCCCGACGGAACTGACGGACGAAATCGGACAGTTTCTTGGGGAAAAAGGTCATGAATTCGGCACCGTGACGGGCCGCAAGCGCCGTTGCGGCTGGTTCGATGCTGCTCTTGTGCGCCAGTCGGTTGCAACCAACGGCATTACCGGCATCGCGCTGACCAAGCTCGACGTTCTCGATGGTCTCGAAGAGCTGAAGATCTGCGTCGGCTATATGCTTGACGGCCAGAAAATCGATTATCTGCCGGCTTCGCAGGCCGCTCAGGCGCGTGTCGAGCCGATCTACATCACGCTCGAAGGCTGGAAGGAATCGACGGTCGGCGCCCGCACCTGGGCCGAACTTCCTGCCCAGGCGATCAAGTATGTGCGCCAGGTCGAAGAGCTTATCGGTGCCCCGGTTGCACTGTTGTCCACAAGCCCGGAACGCGACGACACGATACTTGTGACCGACCCGTTTGAAGATTAATGTCAAGAATTGATTATCCATTCGGCCGGCCGATGCCGGCTACCATGAGAAAGTGCTGATGGCTGATTTTGTAGCGGTGATCCGCCGCGCTGTTGACGGTTTGGCGACCAACACGCCCGAGGCGCGCACGCGGGTTTATGAAAAGGCCCGCGGTGCCGTCCAGCGCCAGCTTGAGAACATGAAGCCTCGTCCGCCGGAGGAAATGCTGCGGCGGCAGATGGACAAGCTGGAAGCGGCCATCATCGAGGTCGAGACCGAGCATGCGGAAGCGCTTCCGGCGGAGCCGGAGGTAGCTGTCGCTCCTGCGCCGGTGCCCTATGAGGCGCCGGAACCGGTCGAGGAATATGCCGAAGAGCCGGCAGCAGCCGCGGAACCACAGTATGCGGAAGAGCTTGCCGCTTCGCATTCTCTTGCCGAACCCTATAGGGAAGAGGAACCTGCCGAGGCAGAAACCGTAGCCGAACCCTATCGCGAGCCGGAAACGCATTGGGAAGAAGCGCCACATTCCGAGGCCGCAGCGAAACCGGCAGAGCACGACTGGCGGGAAGCCGCCGAAGAGCCTGTGGCAGAGCGCTACGGCGATTGGCGTGACGATGTTCCCGAGGAAAAGGTCGAATATCCGCAGCAGGTTGCTGTCGAGGAGACGACCTATAGCCCTGAAGCTGATTCGCGCGAGGAAGCCTCTCCATTCGCCGAAGAACGCCATGAAACGCATTCCTTTGCGGAACGTGACTCTGCTCCCGCTGAATGGCAGGTAGAACCGCAGGCGCCGACGCAGGATTACGTCGCACCGGAAACCGTATCTGCGGACCACACGACATGGGCCGCCCCGGAACGGGAGCCGGTTCACCAGGCCGAAGAACATCGTGCAGACTCGGCGTGGAACGAGGTCGACGCCCTTACCCGCCATCTCGATGCCGGACATCGCAGCGCGCCGGTTGCCGCCCATTTCGGGGAGGAGATGCATGTCTCCGCCGAGCCGGTCCGCATGCCGCCAGCGACAGATATGCCGCAGACATCCCGGCCGGCGGACGAAGTCGACGAAGACCCGTTCGCAGCCTATGTAAACGCGCAGCCTTCCGCGCCCGTGGAGCAGCCGAAACAGGCACAGCCGCAGTCGCAGCAGGATGAGCAGCGTGACCCGTGGAGCGATCTGGAAGATCTGATCGGCTACACGAAGGATGCACCTTCTTCGGAGCAGAAGCCGCAAAAGGCGGCCGATGAAGATGATTTCAGCGATCTGCTGTCGCCGCCGGCCAAGCCCTATCGGGTGACGCCGGTTCGCAAGCGCAACTATGCCGGCATGATCCTCGGGCTTCTCGGCCTGATCATCATCGGCGGTGGCGCTTATGGTGCCTGGATGTATCGCGACAAGCTCAACGACATGGTTGGCGGTCTGATGCCGTCGGGCTCCAGCACGAGCGAAACGGCTCAGCAGACGCCTGCTGCGAGCGCGCCGGCAAATTCCGGTACTGCCGCACAGCCGCCCGCTGCCCAGCCTCAGCAGAGCGCATCAACGCCTGCGCAACCACAGACGACCACGCCGCCGCCGGCTGACGGTTCGTCGACCGCGACGAAGTTCACGCAGAGGCTTCTCGAAAACGGAAGCGAAGTCGATGCAGGCCCGGGTGATGCGGGTAGCCTCGCGCAAAATGCCGAGGGACAGTCTGTTGCCCAGTTGAATGCCCCGCCGGCCGATCCCGCACCCGCAGCACCTTCGACCACCGGTACGGCAACTCCTCCTGCCGGAACTGCGGCACCGGCAACGCCCAGCGCGTCGGCGACAGAAGTGCCTGCTGCTGCCGGCGAGAAGATGTTCCTTTACGAGGAGCGTATCGGGCAATCCGCGCCAACAGCTATCGAAGGTAGTGTCTCCTGGTCTCTCCAGCGTGAGCCGGGCCAGAATGGGGGGCCGGCGGAACCCGTGGTCCAGGGCCGTATCACAATTCCGGGTCGTGGCCTGACCGCCCTTCTGACCGTCAAGAAGAACAGCGATTCGTCGCTGCCGGCGAGCCATCTGATCGAGATCGTCTTCGCAGTCCCACCGGACTTTGAAGGCGGTGCCATCGACAGCGTTCTGCGGATCGCGATGAAGCAGACCGAGCAGGATCGTGGAAACGCACTGGTTGCCGTTCCGGCGAAGATCACCGACGATTTCCACATGATCGCTCTCAACGACTTCCCGGATGCGCAGAGGACCAATCTCGAGCTCCTGCGGACCCGCAATTGGATCGACATCCCGCTTGCCTATCGCAACGGTCGCCGCGCTCTGCTGACCCTGCAGAAGGGACCTGATGGCGTGAAGGCTTTCGACGAGGCGATCCGCGAGTGGAGCCAGAACACGACCGGCCAGACCGGCCAGTAAGTATCGCTCAAGCAAAATCAGAAGGCCCGCAGGTTTGAAAACCTTGCGGGCTTTTTCTTTTGGTGGGTTGTGGTTGGGCCGAATGTCGCGCGACGATATGCGCTAATGTCGCATTGACAATCATCACCTTGATTGTGATGAGGTTCAGCCATGCGTTTCCTTCGGCACCTTATCAGAGACGGATTTTGCGGCGGCCCTTCGGCCGCTCTGATCGGCGTGCTGATGGCGCTGCAAGCCTTGATCGGCGGATTCGGCACCGGTGCGATGGCATTTGCCTCTCCTGCGGAAATGGTCATCTGTTCCACCGATAGTGTCGGTGATCATTCGCAGCATGCGGTTGATCCGCATGCTGGCCATGGCGGGAAGCATGGTTCGGGTGAGCCGAAAAACGCCAAGCATGCCACGGATTGCTGTCTGACCGCCTGCCAGGTGGCGGCTGCGGTCCATGTCGGTATTCCGTCCAAGGCGCCGGCACCGGTCGGGCGCATCGCGATCGACGCGGCGACGCTTGTTTCCGTAGTCGAGGCGTCCGTCACCCCGCGGAAGCTCGGCCTTAGCGGCGATGCAAGAGGCCCGCCGATCCTTCCAGTCTGACGTCACGTTTCCCGCCGGTTTCTACCGGCTGTCGTCCTATTGGAGATCATCATGACCTTTTCCCGGATAGTTCTTCCGGCGTCGCTGTGCGCAGCGTCCTTTTTGGGAGGCGCATATGCAGGCTGAGCCCGCGCAACCGTCCTTTGCCGCCATCAGGCAGTTCATCACGCGCCTTCACTTCTATGTCGGCCTGTTCGTCGGGCCTTTCCTGCTTGTTGCTGCGGTAACCGGCACGCTTTACGTGCTCACGCCGCAGATCGAGAGCATGTTTTACAGCGATCAGCTAGTCGCGCGCACTGCCGGCCCCGAGCATCCGCTGTCGGAGCAGATCGCGGCGGCAAGGGCATTGATCGGAGAGGCGCCGCGGCTGTTTGCCGTGAGGCCCGCGACCGCGCCTGGGCTGACAACGCGGGTGATGTTCACCCAGCCTGATCTGGGGGAATCCGAAACCCGCACTGTGTTCGTCGATCCGGCATCGCTGGCGGTTCAGGGCGAGTTGATCACCTATGGTACGAGCGGCATCCTGCCGTTACGCATCACGCTCGATTACCTGCATCGCAACCTGCTGCTCGGTGATATCGGACGGCATTACAGCGAGCTTGCCGCATCCTGGTTGTGGTTCTCGATCCTCGGGGGCCTGCTGCTGTGGTATTGGCAGCGAAGCGTGGCGCGTCCCAAGGCTGCCAAGGTCAGTGGCTGGCAGCGTTCGCGCAGGCTCCATACGCTGATCGGCCTGTGGACGGCGCTGGGCCTGCTGTTTCTCTCCGCAACCGGGCTTACCTGGTCGCGCTGGGCGGGTGGCAATATCGATACGTTCCGCAACGAAGTCGGCTGGATCACGCCGGCCATCACCACGGCGCTCAATCCGCAGGCGGAAGAGCCGGTTCTGGGCGAGCATGCGGCGCACGGCATGGGTGCGGCGGTCGAGACGGCACCGCCGGTTTCCGAAGCGGATATGGTTGCCCGTTTTGATCGAGTGGTCAGCTCAGCTCGCGCAGTCGGTATCGATTCGCCGATGATCGAGATCCGGCCGCCGCGCACCGTTGGCCAGGCATTCCGTGTCAGCGAGTATGATCGCAGCTGGCCGACGCAGGTGGATACGATCGCCGTCGATCCCTCCAATTTCAACGTCACGAGCCGGGCGGATTTCGAAGCGTTTCCGATCGTCGCCAAGCTGATCCGTTGGGGGATCGATGCCCATATGGGCGTGCTGTTCGGTGTTGCCAATCAGGTCTTGATGGCGGTGCTCGGCCTCGCGCTGACAGCGATGATCATCTACGGCTACCGCATGTGGTGGCTGCGCCGTCCCGCGCCCGGCGCATCGGCACGAACGCTGATCCGCAGCTTTTCCTACCTGCCGCCCGTCGCCAAGATCACGGCGCTTGCGGTGGCTCTTGTCTTCGGTATCGCCCTGCCGGTGATGGGTGTCAGCCTGCTGGTCTTCCTGTTGATCGATTTCTTCCGTGCGGCGCTTGCGGAGATGATGGAGGCCGAACGGCGCAACATGCCGCCGGGCATGCGCTGAGGCGAAGAGCTGCAACAAAAAAACAAGCCCGCGGTGATCGCCGCGGGCTTGTCGTTTATCTAAGCGATTTTGGGACCGATCAATCGGGGGAGCGAACCAGAATCTTGATCTGGCTCTTTTCCGCAACCAGCGTATCGAACCCTTGGGCAACGATATCGTCCAGTTCGATGCGCTTGGTCACCAGTTTCTCGGCGGAGAAATAGCCCTGGACCATGAGGTTCATGACGGCCGGGAAGACGTCGCGATAGGCGATCGTGCCCTTCAGGCTCTTTTCCTTCAGGACCACCGTGTTGGGCTGGAAGGGGGCTTCCTTTTCCCAGATCGAGACGATGACCGTCTCGCCCTCATAGCGGGTCGCGTCGATGCATTGCTGAAGGACGGCAGGCACGCCGGTGACTTCGAACGTGACATCAACGCCGCCGGGCGTCAGTTCGCGGATCCGCTGGGCTGCGTTTTCCTTGGACGGGTCGATTATGCTGGTGGCGCCGAGTTCGATCGCCTTGGCGCCACGCTGCGGAGAAAGCTCGACGACATGGATGGCGGAAGCGCCTGCCACCTTCAGGGCTTCGACCACGAGCAAGCCGATCGGGCCGGCGCCGAAGACGGCTGCGGTGCCGCCAGCCTTTAGGCTGGAAATGCGCACGGCATGCAGGGCGACCGCTGCCGGCTCGACGAGAGCGCCCTGTTCGTAAGACAGCCCCTCGGGCATCTTGTGGACCCAGCGCTCGCCCACCGTCGTGTAGCCGGCAAAACCGCCGCCGCCACCGGAAAGGCCGTGGAAGCCGAGATTGTCGCAGAGATTGTATTTGCCGTGGAAGCAGGCATCACACTTGCCGCAGGCGAGGATCGGCTCGACCACGACGCGGTCGCCCGGCTTGACGCGCTCGACACCTTCGCCGATTTCGGACACTTCGCCGGAGAATTCGTGGCCCATGATGATCGGGGCGACGTCGTGGCTGACCGGATGCGGAGCCTTGACCGGCACGAAGATCGGGCCTGCCACATATTCATGCAGGTCGCTGCCGCAGATGCCGGCCCATTTGACCTTGATCTTCACCTGTCCTGCTGCGGGCTTCGGCTCGCTGACTTCCTCGACGCGAATATCCTTGGCGCTGTACCAGCGTGCTGCTTTCATTGCTTATTCTCCTCTAGGCTCTGACTTGCGCAGTCAGTCGGTTCTATCGGGGAAGCATGCGGAACTTGATGCACGACAGCGTGAGGGAAACTCGAAACCTGGTCAAAGTGTCGCAGCTTTGAGACAGGTGCGGATACAAAAAAGCCGCAACCATTTGGCCGCGGCTTTTCTAAATTAGTCTTTATTTTTGGATGATTAGGCGTCGACCACGCGCAGGGCCTGGGCCTGTGCGAGGGCTTCCTTCTGAACGGCGTCCTGCACTTTTTCGAAGGCGCGGACCTCGATCTGGCGCACGCGCTCGCGGCTGATGTCGAATTCCGACGACAGCTCCTCCAGCGTGATCGGATCTTCGGTCAGGCGACGGGCCTCGAAGATGCGGCGTTCACGATCGTTCAGCACGCTCAGCGCCTTTGCCAGCATACGGCGGCGCGTATCAAGCTCGTCCTGTTCGATCAGCACGTCTTCCTGGCTGTCCGAGTCATCCACCAGCCAATCCTGCCACTGGCCGGCTTCGCCTTCGGAGGCGCGGATAGGCGCGTTCAGCGATGCGTCGCCAGAAAGCCGGCGGTTCATCGAGATGACCTCTTCCTCGGACACATTCAGCTTGGTGGCGATCTCTGCGACCTGATCAGGCTTCAGATCGCCTTCATCGATCGCCTGAATCTTGCCCTTGAGGCGGCGCAGGTTGAAGAACAGGCGCTTCTGGTTGGCGGTCGTGCCCATCTTCACCAGCGACCACGAGCGCAGGATGTATTCCTGGATCGAGGCCTTGATCCACCACATGGCGTAGGTGGCAAGGCGGAAGCCGCGTTCAGCGTCGAATTTCTTCACGGCCTGCATCAGGCCGACATTGCCCTCGGAGACCACTTCGCCGATCGGCAGGCCGTAGCCGCGATAACCCATGGCGATCTTTGCCACGAGACGAAGGTGGCTGGTCACCAGCTTGTGGGCGGCATCACGGTCGCCATGCTCGGCGTAACGCTTCGCAAGCATGTATTCCTGCTGGGGTTCCAGCATGGGGAACTTGCGGATTTCGTCGAGATAACGATTGAGGCCGGCTTCCCCGGCGGTAATGGAAGGCAAAGTATTGCGGGCCATAAAGCACCCCTTTCCAAACGTTGTCGGCTCCCTCAGACGTCTATTGTCCCTGCTTGAAGGCGAACCGAATATGGCGCGGATCGTTCCCGATCCCGCACCAATGCAGGTATCAAGTAAGTACGGCGGAACAGTGATTCAAGATATCACGAAGGCGTTATATCATTACGTTTTGGTAATGCTTCTGCGCCTTTTCGGGTCACCGATAGACCCGTTCCGAAAGGGCTCTCATTCCTGACCTGACCATCATTTCATAGACCATGCGGCGGGCTATCGGATTGTGCAATCTTACTGCCTTGGAGCCGAGGAAGTCGGTTTCGACGTGATCGAAGGCGCGAAGGTCGGCGGCATCATCGATGATGCGGCGATAGAAATCGTGAAACTGCCTGCGACACACATAGGTCTTGTACTTGGTCATGCAGAAGGTTGCGAGTTCGTGCTGTCGTTCCCGCAGAAAGTCGGTCACGCCGACGGTCACTTCCGGCCATGCCGGATTGAACGTGTCGTCGAACGCGATGATGCCGTGCGGAGCCAGCGTGCTGAGCGCCAGCATGCTGTCAGCGCTCACATGATGCAGCATATGTCCGCCATCAATGCTGAAGAAGCGCGTATGGCCGATCTTGCCGACGATCTCGTCTGGCTGAAGCTGCGTGCTGTCGCCGCTGATGACCAGATCCTGATCCACCGGCAGGTTCAGCCTCTCTCCATTGTCGATGAAACGCCGATATTGCGTAACCGTTTCTCCCGCCTTCTGCTCTATGTCGAACAGGTCGATCGCGAGGATCTTTTCGGTGCTGCCGCAGACTTTTTTGAAGAGAAAGTAAGAGCGTCCGTAAAACACGCCGATCTCGGCAATGCCGCCGCTCAAGCCATGTGCGCTTTGCGCCTGCAGCAAGGCCATGAACACAAGCGCATCGGGCGGATCGATATAGCCCTCGACGGTTTGCAGGTCCTTGAAGATGAATTTCCGGATATCTCCGTTCATATCGCTGGTCCTCTCCCGTTCGTAGGGCTGCCCCGGTGAGGCGAATGTGACAAGGAAAGTCGATGCGGACGGATGATCTATGAAGTCCTGATTTTCCTGATGTTCTTGCTGCTCTGCAGCAAAAAAGATTGATTCTGGTCTTTATTGTCTGTTTTCAAGGAATCTTCCTCGGTCTAGGTATTCCAAATAAGTACATTGTTTTCATAAATTGGAAATGTATTATTTTAATATTGTTTTTATGCAGTCGTTTCAGCCGCTGGTTGCTTTTATCTCTCTGGATGCATCGAATTCGGCCGTGCATCGATTTTCAGATGCACGGCCGCCACAATTGGTGGGTGGTTTGGTTGGCATGAACGTACCCGGGTTAGAGGCTGCGTTTTTCCAGATCATGTGCGCTGCTTCGGCGATAGCGGCTATAGCCGCCCCAGGCCTGGCAGCGGGAAAGGCCTATATCCTTGAGCTGTTCGTCATTCAGGTCCATCAGCGCAAATGCGGTGCGGCGCCGATTGAGCCATGCGGCGATCCTGCCAATGGGATTGGTGAAGAGGTTTTCCTTCTTCGCCGACTCCGATGAGACGCTTGTATTGCCATCCGCGTCGGGCGGCAGATCGAAGGCATAGTCTATCGGTTCCGGTGCGCGGCCAAAGGCCGCCCGGTTTTCATTCTTCATGATATCCTCCTGGGGTGTCGGCCTAATCTTTTCTGGCCGGGAAGGGGCGGCTGTTCAGCCGCTCCCGTTATTGCCATGCCCGAGGCTCAGCGGCCGGTATGGGCTCCTGTCGATGCGGCTGCGCGTGCTGCAGCTTCCGCTTCACGAAGAACGGTGGCGCATTCCTCGCAGCATACTTCGACGGTCTTTCCGCCTATCCTGACGGCGATGCGGGTGTCATCCAGTTCGCAATCGCACACGGCGCAGGTATTATCCTTCATCTCATCTCTCCGGTGTTTGGTTTCGATACGCTGAGGAAACACCCATCAGGGATTTTGCGCTGTCAGAATCTTTAGCGATCTGCAGTTCGGCGCCGCTGAAACGGTCATGTCGGCGCCAGTCAGCGCAGTCCGGCAAAACGCTGGAATTCGGCCGGCGTGCGGCCATAGGCTTGCCGGAAGGCAGAGGAAAAATGGCTGTGGCTGGAGAAGCCGAGATCGAGACCGAGCTCGGTCAGGTCGTCATAGCTGCCGAGCATGTCGAGCGCACGAGCAAGCCGGAGGCGCAGCTGGTAGCGATAAAGCGGCATGCCTTCCACCTTGCGGAAGACCTGGGTGAGATAGACGGGCGACACACCGGTCTCGTTGGCAATCTCCGACAATGTCCAACGTCGCGCGAGGTCGGAGGAAAGCAGTAGCTTGGTGCGGTTGACGAGTTTCTGGGTGCTGAAACCGGGTGTCGGGGGACGTGCGGTCCGCTCGCCGACGGAGCGGCGTACAAGTGTGAGCGCCAGAGCCTCGCCTTCCAGCGGTTCGGCGATCCGGTTGAGCAGGCTGTGGCGCAAGAGGGCCACCTGTGCCTGCGCGCGAGCATCTATGCCGAGGCGCTGCTTGTTGAAGGCGAATTTTTCTCCCGCGCGGCGATGGAGGGCGGGGACCACTTCGTCGAACAAGGCTTCCGGCAGGCCGACGCTGATCGAGCAGTCGCCACCTTCGACCGGGTGGCTTATGCGATAGACGTCTCCCTTGTTGAAGAACAGAACCTGGCTGGCCTCGGCCACCGCCTCGTCATCGCCAATATGGCGCATGAAGACGCCGCGATAGGGAAAGACGAGGCATGTGTTGTTCGCCGTCTCTTCCTCACTCATATGCCGGCATGCGCCGTCGCAAACGACATCCCAGACCGTAACGAGCTCGGTCTCCAGTAGTTTGGTCGATTGCATATGGCTCACGGACATGGCGACAGGGCATTCTCCCGGTAATCATCGCCGAGATATACGCTTGTTCGCGTTTTGTTTCCATACCCAAAAAATGGGGCGTAATCCTTCGCGACGAGGTTACGCCCGCTTCGCAAGTTTTGTCTTAGCCGCGCAGAGCTTCGACCAGTGCCACCATATCGTCTGGCATCGGTGCTTCGAATTCCATGATCTCGCCGGTGCGGGGATGTTCAAAGGCCAGCAGGAAGGCATGCAGGGCCTGGCGCGGGAAGGCGGCGACGACGCTTCTTACCGGTTCGGGTAGACGGTTCGCCTTGGTGCGGAAGCCGCCGGAATATTCCGGATCGCCGACCAGCGGATTGCCGACATGCGCCATGTGAACGCGGATCTGGTGGGTGCGGCCCGTTTCAAGCCTGCATTCGATCAGGGAGGCAAGCGCTGTGGCGTCAGGCGTTTCCTGAAAGCGCTCCATCACCTCGTAATGGGTGACCGCATGACGGGCGTCGGCGGAATCCTCGCGCTTGACCGCGCGCTTGGTGCGGTCGCCCGTGGCGCGGCCGAGCGGCGCGTCGATCGTGCCCTTCAACTGGCTTGGACGGCCCCAGACGACGGCTTGATAGGCGCGCTCCAGATCTCCCGAACGGCCGTGATCGGCGAATTGCTCGGCGAGATGGCGGTGGGCGATGTCGTTCTTGGCGGCAACCATGACGCCGCTCGTCTCCTTGTCGAGGCGATGAACGATGCCGGGACGCTTGACGCCACCGATGCCGGAAAGGCTTGCGCCGCAATGATGGATGAGCGCGTTGACCAGCGTGCCGGTCCAGTTGCCGGCGCCTGGATGGACGACTAGGCCGGCCGGCTTGGCGATGACGATCAGGTCGTCATCCTCATAGAGAACTTCAAGCGGAATATCCTCGCCCTTGGGCTCTGGATCCTCGGGTTCAGGCTGGACGAGTTCGATCACGTCGCCGGGCTGAATCTTCTTCTTCGGCTCGGTCACGACCTTTCCGTTGATCGTGACCGCACCTTCCTCGATGAGCGCCTTGATGCGGTTGCGGGACAATTCTCCGTTAACCTGTGCCGTCAGCCAGGCATCCAGCCTTCCGCCGTCGTCCTCTCCGGCATTCAGGACTTTCCTTGGCAGCCCGGCTTCGCTAAAGGTCTCGCTCATTCAATCATTCCGTTCAAAGGACAGTCCATGCCGCAGCCCGATCTCGAGGACAAGGAACAGCCACTCGATCCGGCCATGGAGCGTATCCGCCAGAAGATGGTGCGCCTGCAGCTCATTTCGGGCGGTATCTTGGTGGTGTGCTTTATGGCGGTCATTGCCGCCATTGTCTACAAGATCTCCCAGCGCCCGGAAGCGCCTGCGATTGCCGCTACCTCCGGTGGTTTCTCCGTTCCTGCCGATCAGCCGCTTGCCGTAACCGCGGCCCTGCCGCCGGGCTTCGATATCCAGCAGGTTTCGCTTTCGGGTAGCCAGGTGCTGTTTTACGGCGCACTGAACGGCACTCCGAAACTCTTCATCTTCGATCTCTCCGTCGGTCGAGTGATCGCCGACGTGACGGTCGGCCAGGGGCGGTGATGAATGTGATCCGCATCGAAAATGCGGATGATGCCCGCATCGACGAGTTCCGCTCCATTCGCGAACGGGATCTCGTCGGAAGGCATGGACGTTTCATCGCCGAGGGAACGGTAGTGCTGCGCATGCTGGCGGCGGCGCATAAGCGCGGTGGCGAGTTTTTAGCCGAGAAAATCCTCATTCTGGAAAACCGGCTTGCCGGGGTGGCCGACATTCTGGCCGATTTTCCGGCCGATGTGCCCGTCTATGTCGCCGACAGCGCGGTGCTGGACGGTATCGTCGGCTTTCACCTGCATCGTGGCATCCTTGCTGTCGGCAAACGGGTGAGGGACGTGCAGGCTTCGGAATTGCTTGCTTCGTTGCAGGACCGTGCGCTTGTGGCGGCCGCGATCGGCATATCCAATCACGACAATATCGGTTCGATCTTTCGCAATGCGGCAGCTTTCGGTGTCAGCGCCGTACTGCTCGATGAAAGCTGTTGCGATCCGCTTTATCGCAAGTCCCTGAGGGTGTCGGTCGGTGCCGTTTTGCAGGTTCCTTACGCGCGGGGCGGAACGACACTGGAGTTGGTGTCTGGTCTTTTCGAGAAAGGCTTTTCCGTGTGGGGGCTTTCTCCTGCCGGTCGAACGGAAATCCGCAAGGTTCAACCGCAGCCGCGGATGGCGCTTTTGACCGGAAGCGAGGGAAATGGCCTGCCCTCGGCGTTGATGGAAAAAATCGAGACGGCCAGCATCGCTCAGGCGCCAGGTCTCGACAGTCTCAATGCAGCGACAGCAACAGGTATCGCGCTTTATCAAATTGCCAGTGCCCAAGGGGGCATCTGACCGATCCCAGGCTTATTGATTTGTTGTCGATCCGCTGGTCGTTTCGAGCAGCGAGCGGACGCGTGTCGCGAGGCTCCGGCGTTCGCCTCCCGCAGGCTTGCCGGCAATCATGGCATTGATCGGCGATGATTTGCCCTCGGAGAGCGAAGTCATGGCCACCATGTTGGCGGCGATCGTTGCCATTTCCTCGCGCAATACGTCGTCGTTAGTGGTCGTCTTGGCATTCGCCACGCGCTCCGAAAGCGCCGTCGCACGGTTTCGCGAATCACCGGCAAGCTGGGTAACGCGGGCTTGCGTATCGTCATCCGATTTTGCCGGAGGGGCCTTTGTCGAGCTATTGGCGGGTGTTTCCTTTGCAACTGCCAAGGCCGGCTTCA
Organism: Agrobacterium sp. Ap1; assembly: GCF_017313375.1. NCBI lineage: Bacteria > Pseudomonadati > Pseudomonadota > Alphaproteobacteria > Hyphomicrobiales > Rhizobiaceae > Agrobacterium > Agrobacterium sp. Ap1. Next base: position 81,849 of record NZ_JAFLMY010000001.1, on the reverse strand, counting down.
TCTCGCTCTTGACCGTCATCTTTTCACGCAAGCGGGCCAGCTCCTCGTTGCGACGCTCCAGCGCCGTTTCCTTGTCGGTCCTCAGGGACACTTCCTTGGTGAGTTTGTCTTCCAGCTTCGTAGAACGGTATTCCTCGTTGGCAAGGCGCGTTTCGGCTTCCTTGGCCCTTGCCGTCTGGATACGGACATCCTTGCGAAGAGTATCACGTTCCTCTCGCAGGGCACTGATGCGGAATTTCAGGTTCTCGACTTCGGTCTCTCGGGTCGAAAGGTCTATCCGGGTATTGTCCCGCTTGGATACGAGAAGCTCGATCTCCTGTTTCAATTCCTGGATATCTATATCCTTGCCGATGCTCTGTTCTTCCGAGGCCTCCAGCGCGGCCTTCAATTCGGCGATATAGCTTTCTTCCTGACGCAACTGCGATTTCAAGTCTGCGGCAGCAACATCCAGATTTTCGGCAACGGCCTTCAGTTCGATATTGTCGGCAGTGAGCCTGCGGACTTCGTCCCTGAGGTTGTCGCCCTGCAACGTCAGAGAGACGATCTTGTCCTTCTCCTGCACCAGCTCCTGCTTGGTGCGCGCATTTTCTGCTGCGTAGACGGCGCGCGCCATGTCGCGTTGGGCCCGCACTTCCTGCGGGCTGATCGGTACCGTGGCCCTAATGCGGTTTTCGGTGAAGACAACGATGCGGCGATGAATTGCAGGCGCAACCAGCATCGCGATCAGTAGGGCGCTCAGGAAGCCAAGGCCAAAAAGCAGAGCAAATTCGATCACGACCGGGCCGTCTTGGTGTGGATGTGCAGGGATGCACGTTTAAGCATGCAGATCAGAAAGCGGCAAGCACGCAGTTTGTCGTCAACTCGCCTCAACCCACAAGGAAAATCAGAAGGGGTTCCAGGTGGGCGAGCGGGTCAGCTTCAGATAGCCGATATTGACGCCCAGGCGTGCGCCAACACCCGTCCTGATCGGAACGAGGATGACGTTTTCGTTGCGCAGCACGGTCATGCCGACGCCTGCGACGACAAATGCGGAGCCGGATACGCCGCCGAACCTGGCATAAAGCGAATCAACCGATGGGAGATCGTAAACGAGCATCATCACGCGCGTGCCCTGACCACCATAGTCGATGCCAAGCGACGGGCCCTGCCAGAAGCTCGGGTGCTGGCCGGCATTCTTGGTGTAAAGCTGGCCTTCCCCATAGGTGAGGCCGGCGATGAAGGCGCCGGAGCCTTCCTGGCCGAGGATGTAACCATTCGGCAGACCGAATTTCTGGAAGGCGTTTTCCACCACCTTCGCAAGTCCGCCACTGGTAGAGCCGAAGAAGCCGTGACCTGCATCGACGACTTCCTGCAGCGAATACTGGTTGCTGTTTTGCTGCGCGGCAGCCGGCATGGCGCAAAGCCAGACAGTCGCAAACGCAGCGATCAGGGCATTCAGGCGAAGGGCGAGAGCGGAGACGTGGAGGCGGCGCATGTTCAGGTCCGTTTTTAATTCGTCCGTAAGGCGTAGCATCATGCTTCAGCGCGTACCATTCTGGCGAGATGATATTAACAACCAGTTAAGCATTTCAAATACTAAGATGTTGATATCTTTAAGGATGGGTACTGCTACGCATCGCTGACGTGACTTTTGCCATTCTTCCGGCAACCGTCTCCGACCCGTTACTGCAGCATGATTGGCTCGCTGAACTTGTCATTGTTGAGGCGTCGCCCGCCGTCATGGATGAAGAACAGATTGCCGAAATGGGACAATTCGACAATCTTTGTCATCTTCTTGAGCGTGGGCTTAATGGTCAATTTACCAAACGTAGTGTCATTATGCCGGCCTTATCGTTCCATCCCCGCACAACCTTGCCATGGCAAAGAGCGGCGGTTGGCGCCAGATGCATCAGGAGAACAGCATGCCGAAAAACCCCAATCTCACCCTGAGCGGTCCGGATCTGGCGGCACTCCTGTGCAGCCGTGTCTGCCATGACGTGATCTCGCCGGTCGGTGCAATCAACAATGGTCTCGAGCTCCTCGACGAGGGGGCTGCCGATGCCGACGCGCTCGATCTCATCCGCACTTCGGCGCTTAACGCCTCGGTACGTTTGAAGTTTGCTCGGCTTGCCTTCGGTGCTTCTGGTTCTGTTGGCGCATCTATCGATACCGGCGAAGCTGAAAAGGCTGCCAAGGATTTCGCTGCGGCAGAAAAGAAGACTGAGGTTACCTGGAGCGGTCCGAGGGCGATCATCCCGAAAAACCGGGTCAAGCTGCTGCTTAACCTGTTTCTCGTGGCCTATGCCGGCATCCCGCGTGGGGGGTCGGTGGAGGTCGAGCTTGAGAACCCGGAAACGGACGCCCGTTTCACAATCACGGTCAAAGGTCGGATGATGCGGGTTCCGGCCAAGTTCGTCGAGATCTGCACCGGCGTTCTGGAAGAGGCTGTCGATGCTCACACGATCCAGCCTTATTATACGGTTCTGCTTGCTGAAGAATGCGGCATGGATCTGAAGCACGTCGTTTCCGAAGACAAGATCAGCTTCATTGCGGAAATGGCGACCGAATAAGCTTAGGCGAGGGCGCCCCTTTCGGGGGCGCGTAACGTTTCGTTAGCCGCGATCCGCTATATCTGCAGGGTCTACCGCCGTGGCGGTCGCTGAAGGGGAGCGGGTGATGCAACGTCTGATGATCGCAGATAGTACTGATATTGTGCGGAAAGTCGGCAAGCGTATTCTTTCCGAACTGGGATTTCTTGTCGCTGAAGCGGGCGATTCTCGCGATGCGCTGAGAGGCTGCCAGACCGAACTGCCGAATTTCATGATCGTCGATGCGAGCCTCGACGGGGCGCTGGACCTGATTGCTGCCGTGCGTGCGCTACCCAACGGAAAGAGCGTTAAGATTTTCTACTGCGTCATTGAGGCTGATCTGAAGCGGATGATGGCAGGCAAGCGGGCAGGGGCCGACGATTTCCTGCTGAAGCCATTCGACCGCAAGATCCTCACTTCGGTGTTTTCTCCTTACGCTGCCGCAGCCTGATCGCGGCCGAAGTTCTGACGTCCAGGTTTGAACGGCGACCTCGGTCGCCGTTTTTTGTTGGGTGCACTTAACATGCCTAAGGCGGACAAAATAAAACCCGCCTGGCGCACCAAGCGGGTTTTAAGGCAAAGGGGAATGCCGTAGGCGTCAGGCCGTTTCGGCGTATTCCGCACCATCCGGCTCGCGAAGCACGTAGCCGCGTCCCCAGACGGTTTCGATGTAGTTTGCGCCACCGGCAGCGTTTGCAAGCTTCTTACGCAGCTTGCAGATGAAGACGTCGATGATCTTCAGTTCCGGTTCGTCCATGCCGCCGTAAAGGTGGTTGAGGAACATTTCCTTGGTGAGCGTGGTACCCTTGCGGAGCGAAAGCAGCTCCAGCATCTGGTATTCTTTGCCCGTCAGGTGAACGCGCTGGCCGCCGACTTCGACGGTCTTGGCGTCGAGGTTCACGATCAGTTCGCCGGTGATGATGATCGACTGGGCGTGACCCTTGGAGCGACGGACGATCGCATGAATGCGAGCAACCAGTTCGTCCTTGTGGAAGGGCTTGGTCATGTAGTCGTCGGCGCCAAAGCCGAGACCACGTACCTTGTCCTCGATGCCGGCCATGCCGGAAAGGATGAGGATCGGCGTCTTGACCTTGGACAGACGGAGCGTCCGCAGAACTTCATAACCCGACATGTCGGGCAAGTTCAGGTCAAGAAGAATGATGTCGTAGTCGTATAGCTTGCCAAGATCGACGCCTTCTTCACCAAGATCAGTGGTGTAGACATTAAAGCTTTCCGATTTCAGCATCAGCTCGATGCTCTGCGCTGTCGCGCTGTCATCTTCGATGAGTAGAACCCGCATATTTTTCCCCTTTACCGCCGCGCAAGGTTACCTTTTGCCCCCTCACTCGTTACGGATCCAGACTGTGCCTGATTTGGAAGCTGCCACCAAATGGTTAACAAACTGTGACCTGATTTGGCAAGGTGCATCAATTTATTAAGCAAAATAAGTAGCAGCCTGTTTTCCTTTACGGATTGGACATCACCATGTTGAATCAGCGAACGAGGAAGTTTCGCTAAGTGATTCTTGCGGCTGACACATTGCCGCTGTCCAATTCGGACTTGGTATTTACCGACCCTTAAACGATCGTCTTTATCATTAATGATGCCCGTAAACGAAAAGTTAACGCCGCGTCAAATTTATTAACGCGTCAGAAATTTTTTGATCTGCAGTGTAACAGGCAGATCACGGGCCGGGGTGTTGGTATCCACGGAGTATTGCGTATGAAGTCGCGTGACAGCCTTGTTCGCCTGAAGGGATTTCAGGTTAACGAAAAGCGTCGTCAGCTGCAGCAGTTGCAGATGATGATGGCAGAATTCGAACGGATGGCGAAGGAACTGGAACACCAGATCACGCTTGAAGAGAAAAAGTCCGGGATCACCGATCCGGGTCATTTCGCTTATCCGACCTTTGCAAAGGCCGCACGGCAGCGGGCGGATAACCTGCAGGTCTCGATTCGAGAACTGAAGGTTCAGCAGGATAGTGCCGAACTGGCACTGGAAGAGGCGGAGGCGGAACTCGCCAAGGCTTCGGCGCTCGAAGAGCGCGACGGCGGGATGCGCGCCCGCGCCTAAAGTGCGGATGCATCGAGGAGTTGAAGAGGGCGACCCGCAAGGGGCGGCGCCCTTTTTCCATTTTCTGTACGGCTGCAGATCGTTCAGCCGATCGTCTTCTGCTTCGAAGTGAAGCGATGATTTACTTGATGACGTCCTGCCATTCGGGGTGGCGCTCGACCTGGGCCTTGAAGAAGGGGCAAAGCGGAATGATCTTCCAGCCGCCCCGGCGTGCATCATCAACCGCGAATTTTGCCAGAGCCTGGCCGACGCCCTTGCCGCGCAGAGCATCCGGAACGCCGGTGTGATCGATGATGATCAGTTGCGGCGAGGTGCGGGAATAGGTCATCTCGGCCTCATGTCCCTCGACACTTGCGGCATAACGTCCACCCGATGTTTTCTCTTCGCGGCTGATTTCCATTTTGTTGCTCCTGTCGCATTCACATGTCGGCTTGGAGCATAAACCGATTTGCGCCATGTTATGAAGCTCAGCTTTCGACTTCAGTTTTGAGGCGTCTTTCAGGGAGTTTGCTTGAGCCGGATTGTACCGTTTTCGATACTGGGTCTATCGGCAGTGCTTCTCGCATTCGGCGTGAGCCTGCCGATCATGCGGTTCGATCAGCTTTACTTTTTCAGCAGCGAGCCATCACTGCTGCAGCTTGTCGGAGAGTTGTGGGGAGATGGGAATTTCGGGCTGGCCATTGCTGTCGGCGCTTTTTCGCTCGCGTTTCCAGCAGTCAAGCTGATCGCTCTCGGGCTTGAGGTCGCGGCCGGCGAGGGGAGGTCGCAATTGCTTAGCCAAGCGATGCCGCATCTTGCCAGATGGTCGATGATGGACGTGATGCTTGTCGCGATCGTCATCTTCGCGGCGAAGACGAGCGGCGTTGCGACTGCCGTCACGCTTCCCGGTTTCTGGTGTTATGCGGCGTCCGCCGTGATTGCGGCCATCTTTCCCTCTGTGGTCAAACTGGGAAAGACGGATCGGCAATCGGAAAAGGGATAAAACAAAGGATGCCGCGACCTTGATCACAGCACCCGGATAAGGGTGGCTTTTCGCCGGATGCGCCTAGTGGCGGTACTGCTGGATACGCGTCGTACGCAGGCCGGCAAGGCCATGATCGTTGATCGACGACTGCCAGGAGAGGAATTCTTCGACGGTAAGCGTATAACGGTCGCAGGCTTCCTCCAAGCTCAACAAGCCACCGCGAACAGCCGCGACAACCTCAGCCTTACGACGGATAACCCAGCGGCGCGTATTGGCCGGGGGAAGGTCCGCAATCGTAAGGGGGCTGCCATCGGGGCCGATGACATATTTAACTCGTGGACGGATCATTTCGGTCATTGGAACTCTCTACACAACACAAGACCACGCCGAGGAGCCTAGTCCGGCAGTTTTAACATTTGACTAAACAGGTTCCGCAAATGTGACCTAACTCGCAAAGGTCGTATTTTTTCTGTGCCTTAGCCCTCAATCCCCTGTGAAATAAGGCTTGCAGGGGAGGGGGAGAGGGCGAGAAAGTCGAATTGAGCGTGGCGGGCTGTGCGAATTTGGCACGGGCCTGTATCATTTTTTGAAGTTTTTTCGCTAAATCATTGCGACTGAAAGGATAGTTCCTGTTGGTCCGGCATTGAGCGTGGCGGAACCTGTATGGCTGAATGTCAGCGTATCCCCTTGTTGCAACTGGACGATAGCGGAAGACGACAATGTCGTGGAATTCCCGGCCGCGCCGGCAAGCGTCAGCAGGCCCGGACTACCATTGCGCGAAACCGTCACGCCATAGGCGGCGGCGGCCGCTGCAATAGAAAGCGTGAGGGCTATAAGATAAAGGCCGGTTGCGGGTATGACGATCGCGTTGCCTCCGCCCGCAACAGCCGCTCCGAGCGTAAAGCCGCCCCGGTTCAAGGCGAAGTCCGACATGCCGCTCTGTTGTCCCGAGGTCGGCGCGAAACTCGTGCCGCTACGATAGAGCCTGGCTGCAGGCTGGTTGGGCATGGTGACGCGGCCGGCGCCGTCGATGACAAGGCCGTTTTTCCAGTCTGATCCATTGCTGACCTTGATGGAAAAATCGGTATTTCCTGCCAGCCCCATTTCCGCATGCCCTGTCCAGCCTGACTGGAAGAGCAAGGTGGCGGTATCTGAAGCCGACGCCTTGTTGATCTTCAGCCTATGGCTGTCGCCCGCATGATTGAAGAGGCTGGCGGAAGAGGAGAGGGAAAGTCTATTGGTGCTGTCGGCGGTGGCAGCAATCCCGAGCGTCATGACGCCGGCGTTCTCGGGCAAGGGTAGGTCCTGCCATGCGGATCCGTCGAAGACCTTCAGCCTGCCGGCTGTTTCGAACCACGCGCGCCAGCCCGTGCCCGGCTTAGCAAAGGCCCAATAACCATCCTGCCAGATGGCCATCTGGCCGTCGCGACCGCTCCATGCATCCGTTGCGCCGGTTGCGACGACGAAGCGATCTCCGGGCTCAGGCGTTTCCGGAGGACTGACGCTTTCCCCGATCACGGAAAGCTGAACGATCGCATCCAGCAGCAGCAGGGCCTCGTTATGGGTGACGTGTTTCTGTGCCTGCGAGGGCATTATGAAAGGCATGTCGAGATTGGTGGTGCGGTCGCTCATGGTCATCTCCGGCAATTATGTTTGCCGGATTTTACGGCCGTGCCGATGCTGCGGGGACGAAGTTGAAGCCAAGCTATTGAAAGCACTTGCGCGACCTTGCTATTCATCCCCGCGGTCTGCTTCGGGGATAGTGTCGCGGGCTCCGTCCTATCGGCGCAAGAACCTGATGTGATGCAGGGAAAGCTGTCGCAAACGGAACCGGTGGTGTCCTCATTGCGCTTGTCCTTATCCCTGCATATGCGAAGGTGGACCGGACATGAACGGGACGGATGGATGCGATATTCGGCATATTCGATCATCAAGCAGGCGCTTTCGGGCAACCGGCTATGGAAACCGGCATGGCGTGAGCCGGAGCCGAAATCGCATTACGATGTGATCATTGTCGGTGGCGGCGGGCATGGCCTGTCGACGGCCTATTATCTTGCCAAGGAATTCGGCATCACCAACATCGCGGTGCTGGAAAAAGGCTATATCGGCTCCGGCAATGTCGGCCGAAACACGACGATCATCCGCTCCAACTATCTGCTCGAAGGCAATATCCCCTTCTACGAATTTTCGCTGAAGCTGTGGGAAGGGCTCGAGCAGGATTTCAACTATAATGCCATGGTCAGCCAGCGCGGAGTGATGATGCTGGCGCATTCGGACGGGCAGCGCGATGCCTATGCGCGGCGCGGCAACGCCATGCGTATGCACGGGGTCGATGCTGAATTGCTCGACCGCAAGCAGCTCCAGGCATTGATGCCTTATCTCAATTACGATCACGCACGCTTCCCTATCCTTGCCGGCCTTTTGCAGAAGCGTGGCGGAACGGTGCGGCACGATGCGGTCGCCTGGGGCTATGCGCGCGGCGCCGACATGCGCGGCGTCGATATCATTCAGCATTGCGAGGTAAATGCCATCCGTCGCGACGGGCAGGGCCGGGTAACTGGCGTCGACACCAACAAGGGCTTTATCGGCTGCAACAAGCTGGCGCTGGCGACTGCCGGCCATTCCTCCGAGACCGCGCGGATGGCGGGGCTTGAACTGCCGATCGAGACCCATGTGCTTCAGGCTTTCGTCTCCGAAGGGATCAAGCCGGCGATTGATCATGTGATCGTCTATGGCGCCGGGCATTTCTACATTTCGCAGTCCGACAAGGGCGGCTTGGTCTTCGGTGCGGATATCGATTATTATTCGTCCTACGCCCAGCGCGGCAATCTTGCGACCGTCGAGCATACGATGGAGGAGGGCGTCTCGCTTATCCCCGGCCTATCCCGCGGTAAGGTTCTGCGCTCATGGGGTGGGGTGATGGACATGTCGATGGATGGTTCGCCGATCATCGACCGGACGCCGATCGACAATCTCTACCTCAATGCGGGATGGTGTTACGGCGGGTTCAAGGCGACGCCCGCCTCGGGCTTCTGTTTCGCTCACCTGATCGCCAAGAACGAGAGCCACCATGTTTCGCGCTTCCTGCGGCTCGACCGCTTCGAGCGCGGCCACATGATCGACGAAGCGGGCAAAGGCCCCCAGCCGAACATTCACTGAGATAGTCCATGGCAAGCCTCATTACCTGTCCGCATTGCGGTACCAGACCCAAGGAAGAGTTTTCCATTCGCGGCGCGGCGCTGGCGCGCCCTCATCCTGCCGCGAGCGAGGAGGACTGGCACGCCTACGTCTATCTGCGGGAAAATCCGAAAGGCCGTTACCAGGAATACTGGCACCATGCGGCCGGCTGCCGCCGCTGGCTGATTGTCGACCGCGACAACGTGACTCATGATGTGTTCAGCGTCGTCGATGCCGCAGCGATCAGGGAGCCAAGTGAATGACCTCCTATCGTCTGGGATCCGCAGGCCGGGTCAATCGCGGCCAACCGCTGACCTTCACGTTCGACGGCAAGACCTACAAGGGGTTCGAGGGCGATACGCTCGCGTCTGCCCTGCTTGCCAACGACCAGATGCTGATGGGCCGCAGCTTCAAATATCACCGTCCGCGCGGTCCGGTTACGGCCGGCTCTGCCGAACCGAATGCGCTGATGACGATCGGCGCCGGCGCGCGCGCCGAGCCGAATGTGCGCGCGACCGTCGCCGAGCTTTACGACGGGCTGACGGCGGTCAGCCAGAACCGCTGGCCTTCATTGTCATTCGATATCGGCGCGATAAACGGCCTGCTTTCGCCGATGCTGGGTGCGGGCTTCTACTACAAAACCTTCATGTGGCCGGCAGCGCTTTGGGAAAAGCTCTACGAGCCGGTCATCCGTCGCGCAGCCGGCCTCGGCAAGCTGACGATGCAGGCCGATCCGGATCGCTACGAGAAATCCTGGGCGCATTGCGATCTGCTGGTTATCGGTTCCGGTCCCGCCGGGCTGATGGCGGCGCTGGCCGCAGGGCGTGCCGGCGCACGGGTTATCCTCGCGGACGAAGGTTTTCGGCTTGGCGGATCGCTTCTGTCCGAAAGCGCCTCGTTGGGTGGTATTGCGGCTGCCGATTTCGCCAAGGCGATGATCGAGGAACTGGCGGAACTTCCAAATGTCACGCTGATGCCGCGCACCACCGTGTTCGGCTGGTATGACGATATGGTTTTCGGTGCCGTCGAGCGGGTGCAGAAACATGTCTCCGCACCGTCGCCGGACCTGCCGATGGAACGTCTCTGGCGTATCGTCGCCAAACGCGCCATCCTGGCGTCCGGCTCGGAAGAGCGGCCGCTGGTTTTCGGCGGCAATGACAAGCCGGGCGTGATGACGGCGAGCGCGATGCGCACCTATGCCAACCGATATGGCGTGGCGGCGGGCGGCAAGGTCGCCATCTTTACCAATGGTGGATCGGGTTATCGCACGGCAGCCGATCTGGTGGCGGCTGGCGTCGATGTCACGGCAATCATCGATGCGCGCGCACAGTCTGCGGATGTCGGGCCAGATGGCGTGCGGGTGATCCGCAATGGTGGTGTCGTCGGCACCAAGGGCCGCAATCGCATCGATGCGCTGATTGCCGAACGGTCCGGTTTTCAGGAACAGATCGCCTGCGATGCGCTGGCGATCTCGGGCGGCTGGTCGCCGATCGTACACCTGATGTGCCAGCGCGGCGCAAAACCCGTCTGGTCCGACGAAGCCCAGGCCTTCATGGCACCGGATGTCGGTTCAGCCTTCATTGCTGCTGGTTCCGCTGCCGGCGCCGATACGATTTCGGCCTGTCTGCAAGATGGCGCCGGTAAAGCCACGGCGCTTGCACGCGAACTCGGCTTTGCCGCCTACGAGATGAACATCCCCGAGGTGGAAGGCGAATATGATCCGGCTTTTGCGCCGGTCTGGTACGTGCCGGGGGCCAAGGACAAGGCCTTTGTCGATTTCCAGAACGATGTGGCGGTGAGCGATCTCGGGCTCGCCCAGCGCGAAGGGTTCGGCCATATCGAGCACACCAAGCGCTACACGACCGCCGGCATGGCGACCGACCAGGGCAAGCTCGGCGGCGTCAACACGGTCGGCATCGTCGCCGGCATGCGCGGCGTCTCTCCTGCCGAAATCGGCACCACGACGTTTAGGCCGTTCTACACGCCGGTTTCCTTCGGCGCGCTGGCGGGCACTGCGCGCGGCGAGCATGCGGCTCCGGTGCGCACCTCGCCCTTGCATGACTGGGCGAAAAAGAACGGCGCCACCTTTGTCGAGGTCGGTCTGTGGCATCGCTCGGCCTGGTTTGCGCGAGCGGGCGAGAACAGCTGGCGGGAAAGCGTCGACCGCGAGGTCAAGAATGTCCGCAGCAATGCCGGGCTTTGCGATGTCTCGACGCTCGGCAAGATCGAGATTTTCGGCACCCACGCGGCGGAATTCCTGAACCGTATCTATTGCAACAATTTCCTCAAGCTGCCGGTCGGCAGGGCACGGTACGGCCTGATGCTGCGCGAGGACGGGATGATCTTCGACGACGGCACCACGAGCCGCCTTGGCGAAAACCACTATGTGATGACCACGACGACGGCCTATGCGGCAGAAGTGATGGCGCATCTAGAATTTGCGTCGCAGACCTTCTGGCCTGACCTCGACGTTCGTTTTGTCTCCGCGACCGACCAGTGGGCGCAGATGTCGCTCGCCGGGCCACGCGCCCGGACGATCATGAGCCGGGTGGTGGAAGACGATATTTCCGATGTTGCCTTTCCTTATCTTGCCGCCAGGACAGTGACGCTTCGCGGCGGGCTGAAGGGGCGGCTGTTCCGTATCTCCTTCTCAGGTGAACTGGCTTACGAGCTTGCCGTTCCGGCCGGTTACGGCGAGGCGGTTGCGGACGCGATCATGGAGGCGGGCAAGGGTGAGGGGATCTGCGCCTATGGCGTCGAGGCACTCAATGTCCTGCGCATCGAGAAGGGTTTTGTCACCCATAGCGAGATGGATGGCCGCACGACGCCGGACGATCTCGGCTTTGGCCGGATGATGGCGCTGCAAAAGCCGGATTTCATCGGCAAGCGACAGTCGAGCCGTTTCGGCCTCACCGCTGCCGACCGGTTGCAGCTCGTGGGCTTGAGGCCGTTGGAAAAGCTCGATGAATTTTTGGCCGGCGCGCATCTGCTGAAGGAAGACGTGCCGCCATCGATGGCAAGCGACCAGGGCTGGGTGTCCTCGGTCTGCCACTCGCCGACACTCGGTCACACGATCGGCCTTGCCATGCTGAAATCCGGCCGGGAACGCTATGGCGAAACCATCGTCGTCTGGGATGGATTGCGCGGAAAAGAGGTGCTGGCGCAGGTCTGCCCGCCTGTCTTCGTCGATCCCGACAACAGCAAGCTTCAGGGGTAGGCCATCATGTCGCTCACTCTCTATCACCGGCATGTGCTGGAAGATTATCTCGCAGGCTTCGAGGCCAAGGCCAATCCGAACCATCTGTCCGTCATCCGCCGTCCGGCGATTTTTTCGGTGTTGGCGCATCGCGGCAATGAGGCTTCCGTCAAGCAAGCGCTGAATTCGATCAATGGTGCTCTGCTGCGTGACTGCGCGCCGGGCGAGTGGCTGGTCGTCTCGACGGCGTCAGACGCTGCGGTGGTCGAGAACCTTCTCGGTGAAATCACAGGCGCTTCGGCTGTCGATCAGAGCGATGGCCGCGTACTGCTTAGGATTTCCGGCCCGAATGTGCGCAAGATCCTGGCGAAATGCGTGGCGGTGGATCTGCATCCCGATGCATTCTCCATCGGCGCTTCGGCCAACATGCTCTGCTGCCATGTGGCTGCCAATCTGGCGCGCACCGGAGCCGAGGCGTTCGAGATCATCGTGCCGCGTTCCTTCGCAGGCTCGGTATTCGAGGAAATGATGGAAATGGGCCGCGAGTTCGCGCTGACTGCCGCTTTTGCGGAGTGGTGAGGCGGATCGTCAGTCAGAGTGATGACTGATGACGCTCGCTGGATAAGTATTTTTCGCTAAGCGACATTGGGCTTCGCAGAACGGTCTACTGAGCCGTTCTGATTGTCATTAGGCTGCGGTGAGTTGCAGCATTCAACGCATGACGAAAGTCCTGCTCTCACCGGAGAATTTGAATGAAAAGCCATGCCCGGGTTGTGGTGATCGGCGGCGGTGTCGTCGGATGTTCCATCCTCTATCACCTGACGAAATTCGGCTGGACGGACGTGGTTCTGGTCGAGCGGTCCGAGCTTACTTCCGGTTCCACCTGGCATGCGGCTGGCGGCATGCACACGATCAACGGTGACCCCAACGTCGCCAAGCTGCAGAAATACACGGTCGAGCTCTACAAGGAGATCGAGGCCTATTCCGGCCAGGATATCGGGCTGCACATGACGTCCGGCCTGATGCTGGCGGCGACGAACGAGCGTTTCGACTGGTTCAAGTCGCTACTCGCAAAGGGGAAATATGCCGGCGGCGAGGCGCGGCTCGTGTCGGTGGAAGAGGCGCATGAGATGATGCCGCTTCTCAATCCCAAGGAATTCGTCGGCGCCGTCTTTGATCCGCATGAGGGCCATCTCGATCCTTACGGCACGACACACGCCTATGCGAAATCGGCGAAGAAGAACGGGGCGGAAATCTATCTCCACACCAAGGTGGAGGAGCTGATCCAGCTGCCGGATGGCATGTGGCGGGTGGTGACGGACAAGGGGGAGATCCGGGCCGAGCACGTCGTCAACGCTGCGGGGCTCTGGGCGCGTGAGGTTGGCCGCATGGTCGGGCTGGAACTGCCGGTGCTTGCCATGGAACATATGTATCTGATCACCGAGGACATGCCCGAGGTGATCGAATTCAACCAAAAGTCCGGCCGCGAGTTGATGCACTGCGTCGATTTCGACGGCGAGATCTATATTCGCCAGGAACGCAACGGCATGCTGATGGGCACCTACGAAAAGGACTGCCGCCCGTGGTCGCCGATCGAGACGCCGTGGACCTTCGGGCACGAGTTGCTGGCCGAGGATATCGAGCGGATTTCCAGTGAGCTTGAGGTCGGCTTCCGGCACTTTCCGGCCTTCAATACTGCCGGGATCAAGACGATCATCAACGGCCCCTTCACCTTTTCGCCTGATGGTAATCCGCTGGTCGGGCCTGTTCGCGGCATGACGAATTTCTGGTCGGCCTGTGCGGTCATGGCCGGTTTCTCCCAGGGCGGCGGGGTCGGGCTGGCGCTGGCGCAGTGGATCATCAACGGCGATCCGGGCTTCGACGTCTTCGCCATGGATGTCTGCCGTTACGGCGATTACGCGACGCTCGGTTATACCAATGCCAAGGTACGCGAAAACTATTCGCGACGCTTCTCGATCCGCTATCCGAACGAGGAACTGCCCGGCGCCCGCCCGCTGCTGACGACGCCGATCTACGACAAGCTGAAGGCTGCCGGTGCCGTGTTCGGCGCATCCTACGGGCTGGAAACGCCGTTGTGGTTTGCGCCCGAGGGCGTTGAGGATGCGTTCTCCTGGCGGCGCTCGACGGATTTCGAGTATGTCGGAAACGAAGCCAAGGCGGTGCGCGCTTCCGTCGGCATGATGGAAACCTCGGGTTTCGCCAAATACCTGATCGCAGGTGGGGGCGCGCGGAGCTGGCTGGATCGCATGCTTGCCGGCTGTATTCCGCCGGAAGGGCGCATGGCGCTGACGCCGATGCTGAACGAGGCGGGCAAGCTGATCGGCGATTTCACGCTTGCTGCGCTGGAGGATGAGGAATTCCTGCTGATCGGCTCCGGCATTGCCGAGGATTATCACATGCGCTGGTTCGAGCAGCATCTGCCCGAAGATGGTTCGGTTGAAGTGGAGGCGCTCAATCTCGGCCTGCTGGGCCTGTCGGTTGCCGGGCCGAAGGCACGCGAGGTGCTGCAGAAGCTGACGCATCTCGACCTGTCGGATAGAGCCTTTCCCTTTATGTCGGTGCGCGAGATCGATCTCGGCATGGCGCCGGTCATTCTCGGCCGGGTCACGTATACCGGTGATCTCGGCTATGAAATCTGGATGAAGCCGGAATATCAGCGCTATCTGTTCGATGCGTTGATGGAGGCGGGTGCGGAGTTCGGCATTTCGCTTTTCGGCCTGCGGGCGCTCAATGCTCTTCGCGTCGAAAAATCCTTCGGCAGCTGGTCACGGGAATATCGTCCGCTCTACGGGCCGGCGGAGGCGGGGCTTGGCCGTTTCATCTCCTATAGCAAACCGGCCGATTTCATAGGCAAAGAGGCGGTGCTCGACGAAAAGCTTACCGGCGGCGCATTGAGGCTCATCACCCTGATCGTTGATGCCGTGGATGCCGACGTCATCGGCGACGAGCCGATCTCGCTTGATGGAGAGGTGAGGGGATGGGTGACTTCGGGCGGTTATGCTCATGCATCTGGAGTCTCGGTCGCCATGGGCTACGTGCCGAAGGCGATCGCCGAGGTGGTGAATGGATGGCAGATCGAGATTCTGGGAGAAATGCTGCCGGCGCGCCTGCAGCCTGTGCCGCTGTTTGACGCAAACGGGTCGCGAATGCGCTCTTGATAGTTGTAAACTCTATAGAAAATCACTGGTTGGGTAGGGCGTTATTGCACGCCGAAAACGCTCATTTTCTGTGAGGTTCATGCCGCATTTCTGGCATTCCTGAGTGTATTTGCGCCATCCTGGGCAAAAGCTCGTGAAAATTGATCTGCCTCTTTCTTTTGCACTTCACATTTTTAACGAAACGGATAGGAATCAAAAAAATTGAAGATCTCATCAGGTCTTTGAAAGAATGGTGCGGCCGCAAAGGACCGCATTAGGGGAAACTATATGGAATACTTTATCCAGCAGCTCATCAACGGGCTGACTCTCGGATCCATCTATGGCCTCGTGGCAATCGGCTATACGATGGTTTACGGTATCATCGGCATGATCAACTTCGCCCATGGCGATATTTTCATGCTCGGCGGCTTCGCTGCCCTCATAATCTTCCTGATCCTGACATCCTTCTTTGCCGGCATTCCGGTAGCGCTGCTGCTGCTGCTGATGCTGCTGGTCGGTATGCTGATGACGGGCCTGTGGAACTGGACTATCGAGCGCGTGGCCTACCGGCCGTTGCGCGGATCCTTCCGCCTTGCGCCGCTGATCACGGCGATCGGTATGTCGATCGCCCTGTCGAACTTCATCCAGGTGACGCAGGGACCGCGCAACAAGCCGATCCCGCCGCTCGTCACCGACACCTATCACCTCGGCGCGATTACCATTTCGCTGAAGCAGATCCTGATCGTGGTGATTACCTCGATCCTGCTGTTCGCCTTCTGGTACATCGTCAACAAGACACCGCTCGGCCGCGCCCAGCGCGCTACCGAACAGGACCGCAAGATGGCGGCACTACTCGGCGTCGATGTCGACAAGACGATCTCGATAACCTTCATCATGGGTGCAGCACTCGCGGCGGTCGCCGGGGCGATGTACCTGATGTATTACGGTGTCGCATCCTTCAACGACGGATTCATTCCGGGCGTAAAGGCTTTTACCGCGGCCGTTCTCGGTGGTATCGGCTCGCTGCCGGGCGCTGTTCTCGGCGGGCTTCTGATCGGCCTGATCGAAAGCCTGTGGTCGGCCTATTTCTCGATTGCCTACAAGGACGTAGCGACCTTCGCCATCCTTGCTATCGTGCTGATCTTCAAGCCGACCGGCATTCTCGGTCGTCCGGAAGTGGAGAAGGTCTGACATGGCTTACACCACTGAAAACAACCAGTCCGGCCTGATGGCAAAGGCCGTCAAGGAAGGCATTTTCGCGGGCCTGATCGCGTTCGGCATGTTCCTGCTGTTCGTCGGCATCGAGACCTATCAGGACATCAACAACCAGCTGGTCTGGCGGACGCGCTGGGGGCTGCTTGCGGTCTTCGTCGCGGTCGCCGCGATCGGCCGCTTCGTGACGGTCGGTTTCATCAAGCCGCATCTCGACAGCCGCAAGCTCGCCAAGGCGAAGAGCGGCGTTCTGGAGATCTCGGACGAGAAGGGCTTCTTCCGCACGCATTTCCTCAAGATCGCGCTGATCTTCCTGCTCTGCTATCCGTTCCTGGCAATGCTGATCTTCGGTCGTCAGGGCTCGCTGAAATATGTCGACAACTTTGGCATCCAGATCCTCATCTACGTGATGCTCGCGTGGGGCCTCAACATCGTCGTCGGCCTCGCGGGCCTGCTCGATCTGGGTTATGTCGCCTTCTATGCGGTCGGCGCCTATTCCTACGCGCTGCTGTCGGCTCATTTCGGTTTCTCCTTCTGGCTGCTCCTGCCGATGGCCGGTATCTTGGCCGCTCTCTGGGGCATCATCCTCGGTTTCCCGGTTCTGCGGCTGCGAGGAGACTATCTTGCGATCGTGACGCTCGCCTTCGGTGAAATCATCCGCCTCGTGCTGATCAACTGGACGGATGTCACCCGCGGCACGTTCGGCATCTCGGGCATCGAGAAGGCAACCTTCTTCGGCATCTGGTCCTTCGACGCAGGCACGCCGAACAATTTTGCCAAGGCCTGGGGTCTGCCGACCTCGTCGGTCTATTACAAGATGTTCCTGTTCTACATCATTCTGGCACTCTGCATGCTGACGGCATACGTCACCATTCGCCTGCGGCGCATGCCGATCGGCCGCGCCTGGGAAGCACTGCGTGAGGACGAGATCGCCTGCCGTTCGCTCGGCATCAACACCGTCACCACCAAGCTGACGGCGTTCGCCACGGGCGCAATGTTCGGCGGTTTCGCCGGCTCGTTCTTCGCTGCCCGCCAGGGGTTCGTCTCTCCGGAAAGCTTCGTCTTCCTGGAATCGGCGGTCATCCTCGCCATCGTGGTCTTGGGCGGCATGGGTTCGCTCACCGGTATCGCCATTGCGGCGGTGGTCATGGTCGGCGGTACCGAGCTGCTGCGCGAAATGGAATTCCTTAAGCACATCTTCGGACCGGACTTCACGCCGGAACTCTACCGCATGCTGCTCTTCGGTCTGGCGATGATCATCGTCATGCTGTTCAAGCCGCGCGGCTTTGTCGGCACCCGTGAGCCAACCGCCTTCCTGAAGGAGAGAAAAGCTGTCTCCGGCAGCTTCACCAAGGAAGGCCACGGCTGATGACGACCGGGACCATGACAATGACAAAAGACGCTATCCTCAAGGTCGAACACCTGTCGATGAAGTTCGGCGGCCTGATGGCCATCAACGACTTCTCGTTCGAAGCCAAGCGCGGCGAAATCACCGCACTGATCGGCCCGAACGGTGCCGGCAAGACCACGGTGTTCAACTGCATCACCGGCTTCTACAAGCCGACCATGGGCATGATCACGCTGTCACGCGACAACGGCAAGGAGTTCCTGCTGGAGCGCCTGCGCGATTTCGAGATCAACAAGGTCGCGGGTGTCTCCCGCACCTTCCAGAACATCCGGCTGTTTTCCGGCCTGACGGTTCTGGAAAACCTGCTGGTCGCGCAGCACAACGTGTTGATGAAGGCTTCGGGCTTCACGATCCTCGGTCTCCTTGGGTTGCCGACCTACAAGAACGCCGCGAAGGCGGCGATCGAGAAGGCGCAATACTGGCTGGAAATGGCCGATCTCGTCGATCGTGCCGACGATCCGGCAGGTGACCTTTCCTATGGCGCGCAGCGCCGCCTGGAAATCGCCCGCGCCATGTGCACCGGGCCGGAACTTCTGTGCCTGGACGAACCGGCAGCCGGTCTCAATCCGAAGGAATCCCTGACGCTCAACACGCTGTTGCGCGCCATCCGCGACCAAGGCACGTCACTGCTCCTGATCGAGCACGACATGTCGGTCGTCATGGAGATTTCCGACCATGTCGTCGTTCTGGAATATGGTCAGAAGATCTCCGACGGCACGCCGGATCATGTGAAAAACGACCCGAAGGTCATCGCAGCCTATCTCGGCGTCGAGGATGATGAAGTTGAAGAAATCGAGGAAAAGCTGGACAAGGGCATTATCGAAGAGGGGACCGTCTGATGGCCGGTGAAACCCTTCTGAAAGTCCAGGGTGTCGAAACCTATTACGGCAATATCCGCGCGCTCTCGGGCGTCGATGTCGAGGTCAACAAGGGCGAGATCGTCAGCCTGATCGGTGCCAACGGTGCCGGCAAGTCGACCCTGATGATGACCATCTGCGGGGCACCGCAGGCCAAGAACGGCCAGGTCATCTTCGACGGCGAGGATATTACCAAGCTGCCGACGCATCTGATCGCGCGCAAGCGCATCGCCCAGTCGCCGGAAGGCCGCCGCATTTTCCCCCGCATGACGGTGCTGGAAAACCTGCAGATGGGCGCCAATCTCGACAACCTGAAATACTTCAAGGAAGACGTCGAGAAGGTATTCGTCATGTTCCCGCGCCTGAAGGAGCGGCAAAGCCAGCGCGGCGGCACGCTTTCGGGCGGCGAGCAGCAGATGCTGTCGATCGGTCGCGCGCTGATGTCGCGTCCGAAACTGCTTCTGCTCGACGAGCCGTCGCTCGGTCTGGCTCCGCTGATCGTCAAGGGCATTTTCGAAGCGATCAAGACGCTCAACAAGGAGGAGGGGCTGACCGTCTTTCTCGTGGAGCAGAACGCATTCGCGGCACTGAAACTGTCGGACCGCGCCTATGTCATGGTCAACGGCAAGGTGACGATGAGCGGCTCCGGCAAGGAGCTTCTCGCCAATCCGGAAGTCCGTGCCGCCTACCTCGAAGGAGGCCGGCATTGAGCGCGATCACCATCTTTACGGCCAGCGGGGTATACTGACATGCAGGGCCTGTTTTTCGAAACCGATACGGTGGTCCGCTATTTCCTGCGCGGCATCGTGCTTCTGCTCGGCTTCTGGACCGCCTGGCGGTCCGGCAAGGCCGCGGCCGAGGGCTGGAACGGCTATCGCGAAGTCGTGATCTATGCGGTCCTGCTCACCGTCGCCATGCAGTTCCTGCATTATGCGCTGTTCCAGGGGCCGTTCATCAACGCCTTCTACTTCATTCTGGACCTCATTCTCCTGTTCGGCTTCGCCCTTGCGGGTTTCCGCATCCGCCGCACCCGGCAGATGGTCCAGAACTACTACTGGCTCTACGAGCCGACCTCAGCTTTCTCATGGAAGAAGAAAGATTGACACCAGAACAGTTCTGAATTCAGATCGGTTTTGGCAAAGATAAATACACCAAAAGGTGGAACAGCTTCCGGCGCAATAATGGTGGGTATTGTGTCGGACCCCAAAAAACCTCTCACCTCATAATAACTGGGAGTTATTCTATGAAGAAGTCTCTTCTTTCCGCAGTTGCGCTGTCGGCCATGGTCGCCTTCGGTGGCAATGCATGGGCTGATATCGTCATCGCCGTCGGTGGTCCGCTGACCGGTCCGAACGCAGCCTTCGGTGCACAGCTGCAGAAGGGTGCCGAACAGGCTATCGCCGACATCAATGCTGCTGGCGGCATCAACGGCGAAAAGCTGACGATCGCGCTCGGCGACGACGTCTCCGACGCCAAGCAGGGTGTATCTGTCGCCAACAAGTTCGTTGCCGACGGCGTCAAATACGTGGTCGGTCACTTCAACTCGGGCGTTTCGATCCCGGCTTCGGAAGTCTATGCCGAAAACGGCATCCTCGAAATCACCCCTGCTGCGACCAACCCGGTCTTCACCGAGCGCGGCCTGTGGAATACGTTCCGCACCTGCGGCCGTGACGACCAGCAGGGCGGCGTTGCCGGCAAGTATCTTGCCGAAAAGTTCGCTGACGCCAAGATCGCCATCATCGACGACAAGACGCCTTACGGCCAGGGTCTCGCTGAAGAAACCAAGAAGGCTTACAACGCCCTCGGCAAGAAGGAAGTCGTGCGCGAAGGTGTCAACACCGGCGACAAGGACTTCTCCGCTCTCATCTCCAAGATGAAGGAAGCCGGCGTTTCGATCATCTATTGGGGCGGTCTGCACACCGAAGCCGGCCTGATCATCCGCCAGGCGAAGGACGCAGGCCTCAAGGCAACGCTCGTGTCTGGTGACGGTATCGTCTCCAACGAACTTGCCTCGATCGCCGGCGATGCCGTCGAAGGCACGCTCAACACGTTCGGCCCCGACCCGACGCTGATCCCGGAAAACAAGGCACTGGTCGAGAAGTTCAAGGCCGCCGGCTTCAACCCGGAAGCCTACACGCTCTACTCCTACGCCGCCGTCCAGATCATTGCCGAGGGCATCAAGGCTGCCGGAAGCGCGGACGACGCCGAGGCCGTTGCCAAGATCCTGCACGAAAAGGGTCCGTTCAAGACCGTTCTCGGCGACATCGCCTTCGACGAAAAGGGCGACCCCAAGCTTCCGGGCTACGTCATGTACGAATGGAAGAAGGGTCCGGACGGCAAGTACAGCTACTTCCAGCAGGGCAGCTAAGCTCTAGCGACATATGATGCTTCATGGAAAAGCCCGGTTTCGACCGGGCTTTTCTCGTTTCCAGGTAAGCAATCGTTCTGTTACCCCCAAAAAAACGGGGCCAATTCTTAATAGGTCATAAACTGTAATTTACGAATTTCTTATATTTCAAATAAGTGATCTGAGAATGTTTCAGAAAAGGATTCGCATGTTCCCGCTGAATACTGAACTCAGTGCTGCATTTTTATCTTGTGGGATGGCTTTTTTCAGTTGGGATCTGGCTGAAGATCGGTTCTACGGCGACGTTGCCTTGGCGGAGCTCTTCGATATTGACGCGAGCGTCATGGCTGCGGGGCTACCAATCCTGTCGCTGATCGAGCGAATATCCGTTGAAGACCGCAGTAGGGTCGCTGCATCCATTCATCGAGCAATTACCAGCGGCCTTGTCTATCAGGAGCAATACCGCATCAATCACGGCAAACGAGGCGCCGTGGATGTGCTTTCCGTCGGTCGTTGTCTCAGGGATGATGCAGGGATCCCATTCATCTACAACGGCACGATCATGGAAATTTCGAGCAGCGTCGCCTCTTGCATTCCCGACCCGCTTGCCAGTCACTGCAGGTCGGCGCTTGAGCTTGCCCAGAAACGAGGCAATGATCTTGCTGCGCGTTATCTTTCTTCAGCGCTGAAGGTCATCGGTGCCGCTTGAGCGGGAACGGGCGGGAATTTCGCCAGCTTCGCGATTACGTCAAAAATCTTGGCTTCCTTTTCGGAGGCCGACAAGTGTCGTCGGTTGCTGTCCTGTTTCAACGTCTTTACGAGGTTGAGGAGGGAGGCGATGGAAGAGTTGCTATCGTCAGATGTCATCAGCTCGACCTTGTGGGTACCGTGATTCTCTATCCGCTTCGCTGCGGCGCAACAACGAACGTCAGATTGTAATTAGGAATATAATATATTCTATTTGGAGAATGTAACTATGGCGTACATTTTTCCGAGGTTCGCGTGGGTGCCAAGGTCAGGCGTATTCAGCTGTCCTCATGCAGGACATGTGCTGCCCTCACTGCCGCCGATGCCCGGTTTTCCACGCCAAGCTTGACGTAAATCTGCTCCAGGTGCTTGTTGACCGTGCGTGCAGAGAGGCCAAGAATTTCGCCGATGTCGCGGTTTGATTTGCCTTTGGCGATCCAGAGGAGGACGTCGGATTCCCTTGCCGTCAGCGGGAAATGCTGGCGCAGGACTTCAGCGCCGGGCCGGCGATTGTTCGCCGTCAGCCGGAACAGGAATTCATCGGCACTCAGGCCTCCCAGATAGGAGAGCTGCAGGCCCTTCTCGTCGCCGTCTTCTAGCGAGAAGGCGGCATCGCGCGAAAAGCCTGGACGATCGCGCTCAGCCATCCATGTCGCGATGCGCCCGGCAATCAATTCCAAACCGTCATCGCGGTTGGTGGCGGCATTGATCAGCCGGGTTGCCTGTGGCGTCGACCATTGAATGCTGCCGTCGGCCCTGACGGCAAGCAGGTGCCGGCCGGCGGCATCGAGTGCAACTCGGGCGCTCTGAGCAGAACGGGCATTGGTGAGATGAACGCGGATGCGGGCTCTGAGTTCATCGATGTTGATGGGCTTGGTCAGATAGTCGACGCCGCCTGATCCAAGTGCGTGGACGACATGCTCCGTCTCGGTGAGGCCGGTCATGAAAATCACCGGTACCTGTGCTACACCGGCATTGGTTTTTAGCCGGCGGCAGGTTTCGAACCCGTCCATGCCGGGCATGACTGCATCGAGAAGAATGAGATCGGGCGTGATCTTGTCGACGATATTGAGCGCCGACAGACCCGATGTTGCGATCAGTACGGAGAAGCCGGATTGCTCCAGTGCTTCGGTTAGAAAGCCGAGCGCATCGGGGCTGTCATCGACCAGGAGAACAATGTCGCGGGGCGTCGTGGTGTCAGCCATCGCTTATCTCCTCCTTGTCCAGGCGTTCCAGAAACTTCATGTAGCCGGCCATGTCGAAGGCCTTGAGATAGAGACCAAGCTCGTCCGCGAAGGGGCGATTGGTCTCGTCAGCGGCAAGATCGGCAAGCTTGGCTTCTATACCCCGCACGTAACCAATCTCTCCAAGGCGCAGCAAGTCCTGCAGATGGCTCGTCCCCGGACTTATGACCGGTTTTTTCGCCGCAGCGATGGGCAAGGGCGGTGTTTCGCCCTCATAGACCCAGGAGAGCCCGAGATGCGAGGCGAGCTTGTCGGCGAGCCGGCGCAGATTAACCGGCTTGGAGAGCGTATCGTCATGGCCTTCGCCCGCAGCATCGGCCGTCGTTCCGTCGCCGATATTGGCCGAGAGCATGATGATCGGTGCATTCTGCCCTTCATCACGCAGGCGGGTGACGAGCTGCCAGCCGCTCATGCCAGGCATGGAAATGTCGATCAGGAATATGTCGGGCTTCACCCCTTCGATCAGCGTCAGGCATTCCGGGCCGCCGGCAGCGGTCAGCACGACGAAATCCATGGGAGCCAGCACTTCCCGCATCAGGTCACGGTGATCCTGATTGTCGTCGACCACGACAACCGTGCGGCGCGGACCGGTGTAGGAGACGATCTTGCGCTCGGTGGCGGGTGTGGTGTTCGGCCGCTCGACGGCAGACAGCATCAGTCTCACGCGGAAGGTCGAGCCTTCGTCCTTGACGCTCTTGACCGAGATCTCGCCGCCAAGGGTATTGGTGAGAAGCTGGGTGATGGTCAGGCCGAGACCTAGCCCCGGCATCGGCCTCACGCTTTCTGCCTCGCCGCGCTGAAACGGTTCGTAGATCCGGCCGAGGTCTTTTTCGGCAATGCCGCGCCCGGTGTCTGAAATGGTGAAGGTTGCGACCTGGCTACGATAGGCGATCTCGAAGCGCACCCTGCCTTCGTCCGTGAACTTTATCGCGTTGGACAGCAGGTTGACCAAAATCTGCCGCAGCCGCTTTTCGTCGGTGCGGACATAGTGCGGCAGTGATGCGGCTCTGATGTGCTCGAATTCCAGCCCCTTGGCCTGAGCCTGAAGGCCGAACATTTCGACGATCTGGTCGAGAAAATCCTGGATATTGATCTCGTTGGAATAGACCTGCAGACGGCCCGCCTCGATCTTTGATATGTCGAGAAGACCGTCTATGAGGCCCGAAAGATGGTCCGCCGAACGCTTGATGACCTTGATCGCCGACTGGCGCGGGGCAGGGATGGTCTCGTCACGCTCGAGGATCTGGGCGTAACCGAGCACGGCGTTGAGCGGCGTGCGCAATTCGTGGCTGAGGCCGACGACATAACGGCTCTTGGCGCGGTTGGCTGCCTCTGCCGTTTCCTTGGCGTCCTGGAGTGCTGCGTCGGTCTTCTTGTGGGCGGAAATTTCTTTCAGGAGCAACGTGTTCTGGCGCGAGGATTCCTCTTCCGCCACGACTCGGCTGTCATGGGCGAGCACGTAGAACCACGAGACGATGCCGGCGATGATGGCGAAGACGAAAAAGACGATGGAGATCGTGCCGTAGATGATCTCCGCATTGGCCGGTGCCGCTTCGCCCGCCTGATAGGCGACCATGGCAAGAATCGAGCCGATCAACGAGATCGAGACGACGGCTGTCGTTGCATAACGTCCGAGCCGTGTGGTCAGCTTATCGATAATCCGGTCGGACAGGAAAGTCCGGGCGACCGTTCCAACCTGTGTGTTGAGGCGGGCATGCGGCTTGCACATATCATGGCAGCGGCTGTCGAGCGAGCAGCAGAGCGAGCAGATGGGCGCCGCGTAGGCCGGACACCAGGCCATGTCCTCGTGTTCGAAAGGATGTTCGCAGACGGAACAGGTGATCGAACCGAGCGTCTTCCAGCTCTGGCGCGGTTTGCGGGCCAGGTAATATTTGCCGCGGGTGGCGAAGGCGATCGCCGGGGAGATTACGAAAGCGGACAAGGTAACATAGGTCGCGAGCGACACCATCAGCTCGCCAAATGCACCGAAATGTGCGGCAAGCGCAATTGTCGTCGCACCGAACATGGCGCCAAGGCCGACCGGATTGATGTCGTAGAGATGGGCGCGCTTGAACTCGATGCCAGGAGGGGAAAGGCCGAGCTGTTTGTTGATGAACAGATCGGCGGAGATCGTGCAGAGCCAACTCATGGCGACGATCGAGAAAATGCCGAGCGTTTCCTCCAGCAGCCGATAGATACCAAGTTCCATCAACAAAAGCGCGATGGCGACGTTGAAGACCAGCCAGACGACGCGGCCCGGGTGGCTGTGGGTCAGCCGCGAGAAGAAATTCGACCAGGCGAGCGACCCGGCATAGGCGTTCATCACGTTGATCTTCAACTGCGAAACGACGACGAAGGCGGCCATCAGCAGCAGTGCCGCAGTCTCGTTGGGGATCATGTAGCCGAAGGCTGCCAGATACATGTGCGCCGGATCGGCTGCCTCGTTTGCTGGGACAGCCGTCGACAGGGTCAACACGGCGAGGAAGGAGCCTGCCAGAAGTTTCGGCACGCCCACCACCACCCAGCCGGGGCCGGCAAGGAAGACGGCGAACTTATGCCGCCATTTGCGCATGCCCTCAGGAGGCAGGAAGCGAAGGAAGTCGACTTGCTCGCCGATCTGCGGCATCAGCGCCAGAATGACAGCGGATGCTGCTCCGAATTCCACGAGGTCGAAGGGGGCAGTGCCGCCGATCTCGCCATTGGAATGCCCGATCCCGGCAAAGGCGCGCCAGAGATCGAATTTCTCCCAATCGAGAAAAGCGATGAAGATGAAGGGCAGGACGTTGAGAACGATCCAGAAGGGCTGGGTCAGGAGCTGAAAGCGTGAGATCAGTTGCACGCCGTATATGACGAGCGGGATCACCACGATTGCGCTGATGATGTAACCGAGCCAGAGGGGAATGCCGAAGGCGAGTTCGAGTGCGCCCGTCATGATGGATGCCTCGATGGCAAACAGCATGAAGGTGAAGCTGGCATAGATCAGCGAGGTGATCGTCGAGCCGATATAGCCGAAGGACGCGCCGCGGGTC
The DNA here is from genome assembly GCF_017313375.1 of Agrobacterium sp. Ap1. Classification (NCBI taxonomy): domain Bacteria; kingdom Pseudomonadati; phylum Pseudomonadota; class Alphaproteobacteria; order Hyphomicrobiales; family Rhizobiaceae; genus Agrobacterium; species Agrobacterium sp. Ap1. The sequence goes on along the minus strand of NZ_JAFLMY010000001.1, from coordinate 55,870 downwards.
AGGAGGTCGATATCGACACCGTGGCGGATCGCGTAACGGCTGATCGGCAGCCCTACAAGCAGCATAACGACCGCAGCCGCCATGATGGCGAAAAAGGCGTTGGTCGTGCCGTAGGAGAGCGTGATCGCACCACCGATCGCCTCTAGCGCCAGAAAGGAGATCGCGCCGATCGCCGTATGCGAGATACGGCTGGACGAAAATCTTCGCGCGCTCTTTGCGGTGAAGCGAAGGGCATAATCTTCCAATGTCTGATTGGCGACCCAGCGGTTATATTCCCGCCGGACCGGAATGATCCGCTGTCGCGCTGCCATGCCTTGTTTTTGATCCCTTGGGAGGAGTGATCGTCAAAAAGGCACTTTCGATGCTGGATCGCGGTTTTGCAACCGAATTGACGCGGTTAGAGCGTTTCGGCTGCCGGAATCGCTAAATCGCTCTATTCTTTATTTCCACGCAATTCCGGACACAAAACCGGTACCCACTTTTGCTGGCATTGCTCAGTGCGCAACCGTCTTCGAAAAGACGTTGACGATGACAACGCCGGCGATGATGAAGCCGAGACCGATCATTGCTGCCATGTCCAGGCTCTGGCGAAAGACGATCAGGCCGACTGCCGAGATCAGCACGATGCCGAGACCGCTCCAGATCGCATAGGCGATGCCGACCGGCAGCACGCGCAGCGTGATCGACAACAGATAGAAGGCCGCGCCGTAACACAGAGCCATGCCGAGCGTCGGCAGGATGCGGGTGAACTGCTGACTCTGCTGCAGAAGTGTTGTGCCGACGACTTCCAGTGCGATGGCGGAGAGCAGCGAGCCGTAGGTGATAAGGGCGGGATTCACGTCTTATGTCTTTCGTGTCATTGATATGAGTTGTTCGATCAGGGCGTCCTGGCCTGTCGCCTCGACGCCCGAATATTCCAGAAGGCCGGCAAGCCAGAGGCCATCGGCGGCATAACGGGCAATGCCCAGTTCAGGTCCGGCATCCGTTTCTGCGTGTCGTGCAAGCCGGGACGCGTACCAGTCGGACCACATCGCCTTCATCTCGGGATCCGTCAGCGAAGAGAGGGGAAGCGCGTTCCAGTTGCTCGCGCCCTGGCTCTCGGCATTGGCAAAGGCCCGGATGTAAGCGCGCGTGAAACGGCCATAGGCGTCCCGGTCGTCTTCCAGAAGCGCATCGATCTGGGCGTCCAGTTGCTCCAGAAGATCGTGAAAGACGGCCTGAACGAGCGCCTGCTTGTTGGGGAAATGGTGCAGCAATCCGCCCTTCGTCACATGCGCAGCATCCGCAACCGCCTGCAGTGTTACTGCAGGCAGACCCTGTTCCTGCGAGATCTGGGCGGCGCAATCCAGAAGCGCGCGGCGAACGATTTCCGGCTGTTTCTTGCGTTCGTGAGCTTCAGTCATACCTAAACATACCAGATGGTCGGTTTGTTTTGCAAGTCGTCGAACGATCACATGTTTTCGTCGTCACTCATCGATTCAATGGGGCGCAGAAGAGGGGTGGGCAACACTTGCAACAAATCTCGGCGACAGTTCGCGTTTCAGCTTCTGACGGATAGCAGCCGCGTAATCGTCCTGACTTCTGATTGTCATTGTGAAGCCGCCGGTGCCGCGTATGACATCCTGCGCATAATATGCGGCAAGACCGTCATCATCATCGGCGATCGCAAGAGCGTTGATCGTCACGCCCATCCTAATCGTCCGTAGGCGGGCCTGATAGAGCGTCGCCCTGACGCGCTGTTTCGGCAGCATCGTCTCGCGGCCGTCGCCGGACAGATTGATGATCAAGCGCCGCGCACAGACGCCGGGCTCAGATAACTTGTCGAGGGCGGACCAGAGGCCGCTGCCGATATTGGTGTCGCCAAAGACGTGCCGTTCGTTTCGCTCCAGCCCCTGGGCAAAACCTTCTGCTCCCACTCCGTCATAGACCACGAACCAGCCGAGATCTTCGGTCGGAAACTCGCCGTCACCCCAGAACACCGCGGAAAGCATCACCGTACCGGCATCCTTCAAGGCCGACACGACGCCATCATCCCTGAGGGCTGCCGCTATCGCCGATTTCTGAAACCGATATTCGCTGTCGGTAACGCTGCCCGATCCGTCGATCGCCAGTACCAGTGCGACATCGGCGCATATTGGCTGAGCCGATGCGACGCTACCGCATGCCGAAAGCAGCAGCGTCAGCGACGCCGCTTTCCCCCATCGAGACATTTCGTTGCCCTCCAACCCCGCTCGATTGGAGTATTTTAGCACATCTTTAAATTCTGGACATGAAGAAATGTGGAGCGGCGGAATACGGTGGTCGGCAGATCTCTAACAAACACTCCGCCGAACTTGCATCCGGTGATACACCTATCTCGATATGGCGATGGAATTGAACCGGTGAAAGCCATGTTGCCGCAACATACATGTAACAAAGTCGCGCTAGTTAGCTGATATCCCTTCATGTTTTTAGAGGTTTTACAGTGTCTGTTTCGATCAGGTTTCGCGGTGCAACGGCGCTTCTCACCGTGCTGCTCCTTTCGCCATCCATAGTTTTGGCGGAAACACGAGCGGCACCTTATGTGGATACAGGCGCCAGCAACAAGCGCGGCGATGCCTGTTTTGCGACCAAGGACACGAATGCCGCTGTCCATGTTCTATCCGGTTTTCTTGAAGTCTGGACACCGCGTTCGGCTTTTGTCGATGCAGGGGTGGAAGCGCCTGCGAAGGGTAATTGCCCTGCAATCAGCAAGTCTGACTGGGATGGCATTCCGTACAGCGCCACCGACGGTACGATTGTCAATCAGGCGCTGCACAGGGCCAATATCGATTATGTGGTGAAAATCACGCGCGGCCGCACCGCCGAACAAGCACTTGCCGCGTATCTCGATGATCGCCGCGGCAAGAACGCCAGCATTGTCGATGGCCTCGGTCCCCTGGCCGATGCCTGGAGAGAAGGCGCCAGGCAGACGACGACGATTAGGGATGTCGCCGCAGACGCAGCCACGGTCAAGCATGATGACGATGGCAACAATCGCGGCCTGGGAAGCCAGCCTGACGAGGAGGCCAAGACTGCGGCCAATCCCGATCTCGGCCTGGCTGTCGATTTCATCAACATGGCAAGCGAAGAAGCTTCGACGGAGCCCGCTAAACGTTATTTCAAATATGCTCGCCCCTATCGCTGGAGCAACGATGTCGTGGTGCTGCCGACGCTGGAGCCGGCCAAAAGCCAAAAGCCGGCCGAAGATGGCGGTTTCCCGAGCGGCCATACGGCAGAAGCTTGGCGCGACGCGATTGCGATGGCCTATCTCGTGCCGCAGCGTTACCAGGAAATGCTTACGCGGGCCGCTGTGATGGGCGACAATCGTATCATCGCCGGCATGCATTCGCCCTTTGATGTGATCGGCGGCCGGGTGCTGGCAACGGCGCAGGTCACCTACAATCTCAACAGGTCGCAGAATGCGGATCTGAAAAAGCAGGCTTATGATCAGGCACAAACCTGGCTGAGCGCAAAGGTCGGTGTGGAAAGCGAAAGCGAACTGGCACGGTTCGCCCAGTCACAGCCGGTATCCAGTGATCGCTTCGCGGATCGCGCCGTCAATGCCGCCCTGATCGAAAAGACGACGACCTACGGCCTGCCAGCAATCCATCCGATCGACCAGCCGGCCCGCGTGCCAGAGGGGGCAGAGGTGCTGCTCGAAACGCGCTTGCCTTATCTCGACGCCGATCAGCGCCGTGACGTGTTACGCACCACCCAGATCCGTTCCGGCTTTGCCGTTCTCGATGACGAAGAAGGCTATGGCCGCCTCAACCTTTTTGCTGCCGCCGATGGTTACGGCGCATTCGATGCGATGACCACGGTGACGATGACAGCCGGGAAGGGTGGCTTCAACGAGATCGATACCTGGAAAAACGACATTTCCGGCAAGGGCGGCCTGACGAAACGCGGTGATGGCACGTTGGGCCTGTCCGGCACCAACACTTATGGTGGCGGCACCATGGTCGAAGCCGGCCTGCTGGTTGCCTCTTCGCAGTCGGCGTTCGGCACCGGCAATCTCGAGATCGCCGGCGGTGAAGTTGTCATGGCCGCACAACAGCCGGTCCTTCTGGGCGGAACTTTCAGGCAGGCCGATGCGGGCCAGCTGACGCTGGTTGTCGAAGGCGGCAAGCCTGTCGTGGCAATCAAGGGGGCGGCACAACTTGGCGGTTCGCTTGTGGTGCGGATGACCGAGGATAACCTGCCGAAGGCTGGCGAAAGCATTCAACTGATCAAGGCAGGCTCGCTTTCCGGAACCTTCTCGAAGGTCGAGATCAATGGCGTCGAAGGTAATGTCGAATACACGCCGGACGGTGTGATCCTGACCGTTGGCAAGTAATGCTCCGGTAAACCGAACGGACTGATCCGATCGCCGCGACCGCAATGATTGCGGCGATCGACGTCCCGCCGCAACCTGCTACCACTTTCCCCCTCTGCATACGTCATTTTGCGTATGTGGTTTTGGGCTGTCGCACCCGATAGTCCCCTCAGGCAACGGTCAACGTCACCGTTGTGCCAACAAACCAAAAAAGAGGGGGTTTGATCCTATGAGCTTCAAGGCGAAACTGGGCGGAGCGCTGCTGGCTGCCGCACTCTCCACAACGGCCTTCCACGGTGCATTTGCAGCCGACGATACGATCAAGATCGGCGTTCTTCATTCGCTCTCCGGCACAATGGCGATTTCGGAAACCACGCTGAAAGACGCCATGCTGATGCTCGTCGAAGAGCAGAACAAGAAGGGCGGCGTGCTTGGAAAGAAGCTCGAAGCCGTTGTCGTCGATCCGGCCTCCGACTGGCCGCTGTTTGCCGAAAAAGCCCGTCAGCTGATCTCCCAGGACAAGGTCGCGGCCGTTTTCGGTTGCTGGACGTCCTCGTCGCGCAAGTCTGTCCTGCCGGTATTCGAAGAGCTGAACTCGATCCTCTTCTACCCGGTCCAGTACGAGGGTGAAGAATCCTCGCGCAACATCTTCTATACCGGTGCCGCTCCGAACCAGCAGGCCATTCCGGCCGTCGACTATCTCGCTTCGACCGAAGGTGTCGAGCGCTGGGTTCTGGCCGGTACCGACTACGTTTACCCGCAGACGACCAACAAGATCCTGAAGGCCTACCTGATGTCCAAGGGCGTCAAGGAAGAGGACATCATGGTCAACTACACGCCGTTCGGTCATTCCGACTGGCAGACGATCGTCTCCGACATCAAGAAATTCGGCTCGGCCGGCAAGAAGACTGCCGTCGTCTCGACCATCAACGGTGACGCCAACGTGCCGTTCTACAAGGAACTCGGCAACCAGGGCATCAAGGCTGAAGACATCCCGGTCGTTGCCTTCTCGGTCGGCGAAGAAGAGCTTGCCGGTCTCGACACCACACCGCTGGTCGGTCATCTCGCTGCCTGGAACTACTTCCAGTCCGTCGATGCGCCGGTCAATGCCGAGTTCATCAAGACCTGGCATGCCTATACCAAGAACGACAAGCGCGTAACCAACGACCCGATGGAAGCCGCCTATATCGGCTTCAACGCCTGGGTAAAGGCCGTCGAGGCTGCCGGCACGACCGACACCGACGCAGTTCTCGACTCGATCATCGGCGTCGCCGTGCCGAACCTTTCGGGCGGCACCTCCACCGTCATGCCGAACCACCACATCACCAAGCCGGTGCTGATCGGTGAAATCCAGGCCGACGGCCAGTTCGACATCGTGCAGGAAACGCCTGCCGTCGTTGGCGACGAGTGGTCTGATTACCTGCCGGACTCGAAGGACCTGATCTCCGATTGGCGCAAGCCGATGTCCTGCGGCAACTTCAACGTCGCCACCGGCAAGTGCGGCGGCAAGGGTAGCTGATCTCTCACCGCTCGGGGCAAATACCCCTCCCAACCCTCCCCACAAGGGGGAGGGCTTAACCTAGCCGCCCCGCCGCAGTTGACCTGAACCGAGGCGGATGCCGCGAGTTTTCTCCCCCTTGTGGGGGAGATGGCCGGCAGGCCAGAGGGGGAAGACGCCCCCGCCACGCCATCCGGGGGACAGACACATGCTTATCCGTTTCATCACACTGATCTTTCTGGTCCTTGCATCCGCGGCGACATCCTTCGCGCAAGGCAGCGACCCCAAGCCGCTGTTTGACCAGCTGGCGGACGCCAATTTCAACCAGGCGGAAACGCTTGTCGGGCAGATCGCTGCGACCGGGGATCCGCGCGTGGTGCCGGCGCTGAACGCCTTTTCCGAGGGTGACCTTTATTTCCGCAAGTCCGACAAGGCAGTCTTTTCCGCCAAATCTGCCGGTTCTCAGCTTGAGCTGATCGACCCGGTTACCGGTGAGAGCGCCGGCCAGGTGGCAAAAGGTGCGGTCACCAAGATCAAGGTCAACAACAATCTGCGCCGCGCTATCCGTGCGGCTCTCGGCGGCCTGACGCTGATGAGCCCGGATCGTGGTGCGCGCCTTTCCGCCGCCGATGCGATCCTGCGCTCCCCAAGTGCCGAAGCTCTCGAACTCGTCGAGGCCGCACTTGCCAAGGAAACCGACACGGAAGTGAAGGCCCGCATGGAAGAAGCGCGTGCGGTGTCGCTTCTTTCCTCCGATCGCTCGATCGATGAAAAGCGCGCGGCAATCGAAACTATTTCCGGCCTCGGTGCGAGCGGCCTCGGTGTGCTGAATTCCGTTTCTTCATCCATCGATCCCAGCCTGAAGCCGGATCTCGACAAGGCGATCGCCTCGATCCAGAACGCACAGCAACTCTGGAACCTCGCCCAGAATGTCTGGTACGGCATGTCGCTCGGCTCGGTTTTGCTGCTGGCCGCCATCGGCCTTGCCATCACCTTCGGTGTGATGGGCATTATCAACATGGCGCATGGCGAAATGGTCATGCTCGGCGCCTATTCCACTTTCATGGTGCAGGAAGTGATCCGCGAGAACGCGCCCAGCCTGTTCGACTGGTCGCTGGCAATCGCGCTGCCCGTCGCCTTCCTCGTCACCGGCGCCGTTGGTTTCGTCATCGAGCGCGGTGTCATCCGCTTTCTCTATGGTCGGCCGCTCGAAACGCTGCTCGCCACCTGGGGCGTGTCGCTGATCCTGCAGCAGGCGATCCGCACGATCTTCGGTCCGACCAATCAGGAAGTCGGCAATCCGTCGTGGATGTCCGGTTCCTTTCCGCTCGGCGGCATGACAATCACTTATAACCGCATGTGGATCATCGTCTTTTCGCTGACGATCTTTTTCGCGCTGCTCTTCGTGATGAAAAAGACGGCCTACGGCCTCAACATGCGCGCCGTCACCCAGAACCGCCGCATGGCGTCGTCCATGGGCATCCGCACCCCTTGGGTCGACGCGCTGACCTTCGCTCTTGGTTCGGGTATCGCGGGCATTGCCGGCGTGGCGCTTTCCCAGATCGACAACGTCTCGCCGAACCTCGGCCAGAGCTACATCATCGACAGTTTCATGGTCGTGGTCTTCGGCGGGGTGGGCAATCTGTGGGGCACGCTGGTCGGCGCGCTGTCGCTCGGCATCCTCAACAAGTTCCTCGAACCGTCCGTTGGGGCAGTGCTCGGAAAGATCCTCGTGCTGGTCCTCATCATCCTCTTCATCCAGAAACGTCCGCGCGGCCTGTTCGCGCTCAAGGGAAGGGCGGTGGAAGCATGATTTCCGGCTTCATTCTTCGTGCACTCGAAGGCAGGATCGTCGTCGCCGTCGGTATTCTTCTCGCCGTCGCCATCATCGTGCCGGCGCTCAACCTGCTGACCGCACCGGACAGCGCGCTGCATATCCCGACCTATGCCATGGCGCTGATGGGCAAGTATCTCTGCTACGCGCTCCTGGCGCTCGCGCTCGATCTCGTCTGGGGCTATTGCGGCATCCTCTCGCTCGGCCACGGCGCATTCTTCGCGCTCGGCGGCTATGCGATGGGCATGTATCTGATGCGCCAGATCGGTTCGCGCGGCGTCTACGGCAATCCCGACCTGCCGGATTTCATGGTCTTCCTCAACTGGAAGGAACTGCCGTGGTTCTGGTACGGGTTCAACATGTTCCCGTTTGCGATGGCCATGGTGCTGATTGTGCCGGGCCTGCTCGCCTTCGTCTTCGGCTGGTTCGCCTTCAGGTCCCGCGTCAACGGCGTCTATCTGTCGATCATCACCCAGGCGATGACCTATGCGCTGATGCTCGCCTTCTTCCGCAACGACATGGGTTTCGGCGGCAATAACGGCCTGACCGACTTCAAGGATATCCTTGGCTTCCAGGTGCAGGCGGGCGGTACGCGGGCCGTGCTCTTCGCCATGTCGGCGATCATGCTGGCGCTCTGCCTGATCGTCGCCTCGGCCATAACACGGTCGAAATTCGGCAAGGTTCTGGTGGGTGTGCGCGATGCGGAAAGCCGGGTGCGCTTCCTTGGCTTCCGGGTGGAAAACATCAAGCTGTTCACCTTCGTCGTCTCGGCCATGTTTGCCGGCATCGCCGGTGCGCTGTTCGTGCCGCAGGTCGGCATCATCAATCCGGGGGAATTTGCGCCTGCCAACTCGATCGAAGTCGTCGTTTGGACCGCCGTCGGCGGACGCGGCACCCTGATCGGCCCGATCATCGGCGCGATCCTCGTCAATGCGGGCAAGAGCTATTTTACCGGCGCATTCCCTGAATTCTGGCTGTTTGCTCTTGGTGGGCTGTTCATTGCCGTCACGCTGTTCCTGCCTAAAGGTATTGTCGGCACGATCCAGCATGGCTGGAATGCCCGCAAGGCGCTCAAGGCCGCGGCAGATGCGGAAAAGGGCAGGAATGCCGGCGCTGCGCCGGTCACGCAACAGGCTCAGGCAGCGGAGTGAGACGATGAACACGATTGCCGAAACCAGAAGCAAAAGCCTGCTCTATCTCGAAGACGTCTCCGTCTCCTTCGACGGGTTCAAGGCGATCAACTCGCTGTCGCTGGTGGTCGAGCCGGGCGAGCTTCGTGCCATCATCGGTCCGAACGGGGCCGGCAAGACGACGATGATGGACATCATCACCGGCAAGACCCGACCGGACACGGGCAAGGTGATCTTCGAGGATACGATCGACCTGACGAAAAAGGACGAAGCCGATATCGCCCAGCTCGGCATCGGCCGCAAGTTTCAGAAGCCGACGGTGTTCGAAAGCCATACGGTCTGGGACAATCTGGAGCTGGCGCTCAACCGTTCCCGCGGCGTGTTCGCCACGCTGTTCTATACGCTGAGCGCCGACGACAAGGCGCGGATCGAGGAAATCCTCTCGACGATCCGCCTGACCCATCGCGCCCACGAATATGCTGCCAATCTATCCCACGGTCAGAAACAGTGGCTGGAGATCGGCATGCTGCTGGCTCAGGAGCCGAAGCTGCTTCTCGTCGACGAGCCGGTGGCCGGCATGACGGATGCAGAAACAGCCGAGACGGCAATCCTGTTGCGCGAGATCGCCAAGACCCGCTCGGTCGTCGTGGTCGAGCACGACATGGGCTTCATCCGCGATCTCGGGGTGAAGGTGACGTGTCTGGCGGAAGGTTCGGTTCTGGCGGAAGGTTCGATCGATTTCGTCTCCAGCGATCCGAAGGTGATCGAGAATTATCTGGGGCGGTGATGGAGAGCGCAGTGGTCTTGATACCCCCCTCTGGCCTGCCGGCCATCTCCCCCACAAGGGGGGAGATCGGCTGGGAGCGATCCTTCTGCCTCAAGCACGCATCTCTTCCGGTTTCGATTTCATCGCGGGATGATGTCTCGCCTCCACTCGACCTTCAAAGGGGGGCGAGTGGTCGCCTTCCTCCGATCTCCCTCCTTGTGGGGGAGATGCCCGGCAGGGCAGAGGGGGGTAATGCCATCCTCCTGAGCAAACAGGGAGGCTCCCCATGCTGACAGTCAACAACGTCAATCTCCACTATGGCGCAGCGCAAGCCCTTCGCGGGGTCTCCGTCAATGCCGAAATGGGCAAGATCACCTGCGTGCTCGGCCGTAACGGCGTCGGCAAATCCTCGCTCTTGCGCGCCGTCACCGGCCAGCATCCGGTCTCCGGCGGCACGATCAGCTTTCAGGGTGAGGTGCTGAACGGGCTTGCGCCTTATTCTCGGGCCAAGCACGGTATCGGTTATGTACCGCAAGGGCGCGAGATCTTTCCGCTTCTGACCGTTCAGGAAAATCTGCAGAGCGGTTATGCGCCGCTGGCGCGCAAGGATCGCTATATTCCCGACGAGATCTTCTCGCTGTTTCCGGTGCTCAAAACCATGCTTGGCCGCCGAGGCGGTGACTTGTCCGGTGGACAGCAGCAGCAGCTTGCGATCGGCCGGGCCATGGTCACGCGACCGAAAATCCTCGTTCTCGACGAGCCCACCGAGGGTATCCAGCCCTCTATCATAAAGGATATCGGCCGTGCGATCCGCTATTTGCGCGATTCAACCGGCATGGCGATCCTGCTGGTCGAGCAGTATCTGGACTTCTGCCGCGAGCTTGCCGACCAAGTCTACATCATGGATCGCGGCGAGATCGTGCATGAAGGCCCTGCCGAAACCTTGGATACGGCAGAAGCAAGGCGGCATCTAACAGTTTAATGGTGAATGTTTGCATTGCTTACTTTGATCCAAGGCATATCAATGCTTCAACAGGTGTGTTAGATGAACCGCAGATGAACGACATCTCCGAACATCGTTGACAACCCGCACCCCATGATGAGGCGCTGATGGTCTTTGCATGCATTCCTGGTCACCGTTCCCGCTCCGCTCTTGTTCGCTTCGTCGCGACCGGAGCGTTTTTCTTGGCTGCAGGCTCAGTTTTCGCTGCTTGTGGTCAGCCGATGGCGCCGGGTCGCCATGCGATGACGATCGAGAGCGACGGTGTTGACCGTCAGGCCGTCTATTATGTTCCGTCTTCCTATACCGGCCGCGACAAGGTTGCCGTCGTGTTCGATTTTCACGGCAGCAACAGCAATCCTGATGGTCAGCTGAACCGCTCCTCCTGGGACAAGGTTGCCGAAAAGAACGGCTTCATCGCGGTTGCGCTGCAGGGCAGCCTGCCGGGCAAGACGCCGGGCACCTATGCCTGGAACGTGCCTTTCGTTCAGGTCAGCAAGGCGATTATCCCGACCGGTGCGCAGGGCGGTCTCGACGAGATCGCCTTCATCGATGACGCCGTCGATGAGGTGAAGGAAGATTTCTGCGTCGATGCCAACCGCATCTTTGCTTCCGGTTATTCCGGTGGCGGGCGCATGCTGTCGGCTTATGTCTGCTCGGGACAGGATGATTTTGCCGGTGCCGGTTTCGTCAATTCGCTGCGCGCCGGCCGCCCGGTCGAGGTCGATGGAAAATGGGGGCCTGACAAGGCCAATTGCAATCCGGCAAAGCCGATCTCGATCGTCGCCTTTGCTGGCGAAAAGGATGCACAGAACCCCTATGCGGGTGGCGGTTCCGCCTATTGGCAATATGGTTTCAACACGGCGATCCAGCGCTGGAATGATCTAGACGGCTGCAAGGGCAATGGCGACCCTAAAACCGTCGATGGCGTGACCTATACGATGTACGGGACCTGCAAGAACGGCGCGCGGATTGCAACTTACGTGTTCGAAAAGGGCACGCATGACTGGCCGAAGCCGCTTGCTGCCAAGGAAGCCGTCATGGCTGCCGCCAAGGATGGTGCTGCGAGCGTGACTAAGGTTTCAGCCGTGGTACCGGCCAAACAGCCAGCCTTCGACGCCAATGTTGATCCGGCTTTCCGGATGTGGGACTTCTTCGGCAAGGCCGACGCGACGGATGTGGTTGCGACTGTCACTCCCGCCAAGCCGGCTGCGTCTGCGAAGTCTGGCATGGCCATTGCTTCTGACTGCGCAACACAGGCGGAACTTGAAGGTACATCGTGCAGCAATCCTCAGTCGAACACTATGCGCCGCAGCGGGCAAGGGGTTCAGGGCGCCTTGTAACCAAGGCTTTTGACGGGCGTACACGGCTCGACGAGTTCTTCCAGGAAGGCTGCGCAAAAATACGCCTTCCGGAAACCTTTTCGCCTGAAATGGAGGCGATTCTCATCAATACGTCAGGGGGACTGACGGGCGGCGACGTGATCGATTGGTCCGTCGCCGCTGCGGCTTCCACCAGGCTTTCGGTCACCACCCAGGCGAACGAGAAGATCTACAAGGCGTCCTCCGGCACCGCCTCGGTTTCCACTCATATCACTGTTGGCGACAATGCCTCCGTTCATTGGCTTCCGCAGGAGACCATCCTGTTCGATCGGGCGTCACTCAGTCGCCGCCTCGATGTCGATCTTGCCGAAAGCGCTGAATTTCTCGCCGTCGAAGCCGTGCTTCTGGGGCGCCGCGCGATGGGCGAGGCGGTCGTCAACGGGTTTTTCCGTGATCGCTGGCGGGTGCGCCGCAATGGTCAGTTGATCCATGCCGAGGAGATGCGCTTCGAGGGCGAGATCGCGCAGATGGCGCAGGCCGCGGCCGTGCTTTCCGGCCAGGTCGCCTTCGCCACACTTTTCCATACAGGCCCGTTAAGCGAATCCAGGCTGCCCAAATTGAGGGAGTGCATCGGCAATGCCGGTGGTGCCAGTTACTGGAACGGCAAGCTGATCGCGCGGATCGCCGCACCCACGGGCTTCGAGCTGAGAAAAATCCTGGTACCGGCAATTTCCGTATTGCGTAACGGCGCGCCAGTGCCGAAAGTCTGGCATATCTGATTTGCCATATCCGAGTTCGATTGCGGGATTTCCATGAACCTGACCCCACGCGAAAAAGACAAGCTGCTGATTTCCATGGCGGCAATGGTTGCCCGCCGCCGCCTGGAGCGGGGCGTAAAGCTGAACTATCCCGAAGCGATCGCGCTGATTACCGATTATGTCGTCGAGGGTGCGCGTGACGGCCGTTCGGTTGCAGACCTGATGGAGGCGGGCGCACATGTCATCTCCCGCGATCAGGTGATGGAAGGCATTCCGGAAATGATCCACGACGTGCAGGTGGAAGCGACTTTTCCGGACGGCACCAAGCTGGTGACCGTGCACGAACCGATCCGCTGAGGAGCCTAGCCATGGCACTGGAACTACGCCCCAACTGCGAATGCTGCGACAAGGATCTTAATCCCGACAGCCGCGAGGCGATGATCTGCACGTTTGAGTGCACATTCTGTGCGGATTGCGCGGCGGATGTGCTTGGTGGGATCTGCCCGAACTGCTCGGGAGAACTGGTGAGGCGCCCGATCCGTCCGGCGGCGGCACTGGTTCGTAACCCCGCATCGACGGTGCGTGTCTTGAAGGCGGAGGGTTGTATCCCCCAAACCGCTTTAACAGCCTGAGGAGCTGATTCATGATTCCTGGTGAAGTCATTGCCGCAAAAGGCGAAATCGAGCTCAATGCCGGCGCGCCGACGATATCCATCGAAGTTTCCAATACCGGTGACCGCCCGGTGCAGGTCGGCAGCCACTATCATTTCTTCGAGACCAATAATGGTCTATCCTTCGATCGCGACAAGGCGCGCGGCATGCGGCTCGATATACCTGCTGGAACCGCTGTGCGCTTCGAGCCGGGCCAGACCCGATCCGTCACGCTGATCCCGCTTTCGGGTGCGCGACGGGTCTATGGTTTCCAGCAGAAGATCATGGGAGGACTCTGACATGGCGACCAAACATTATCTCGGCAGCTGCCAGTGCGGCGCGGTTTCCTACGAAGTCGAGGCGGATCTCGACCAGACGGTCACCTGTAACTGCTCGCGCTGCCAGCGACTGGGCATTGTTCTCGCCTTCGCGCCACGTGGTGCATTTTCGCTGACGTCGGGCGAGGGGAGCCTTACCGAATACAGGTTCAACACGAAGAAGCTGCAGCATCTGTTCTGCAAGACCTGCGGCATCGAGAGTTTTGCCTATGGGGACTCGCCGAAGGATGGTTCCCCCATGGTGGCGATCAACGTCAACTGCCTGGAAAGCGTCAATCCACGGGCTTTGACGTCGCATCACTATGACGGGGCTGCGGCCTGAGCCGATGCTGAAACTCGCCCTCTTGCCGTTGCTGTGTGGATGCGTGCTTCTTCTCGATGCACCGACATCCGCGCAACAGCCGCGACCGGATTGCAAGGAGCCGCAGACGCAGGCGGATATGACGATCTGCGCCGGCCTCGATCTGGCCGATGCGGATACGGCGTTGAACGCGCAGTATCAGGTGACACGCAAGGCGCTGAAGGAGCGGGATGCCGGGGTTTCCACTGAGCTGAAGGGCGGCGAAGAGGCTTTGGTCAAGGCGCAGCGCGCCTGGCTCTCCTATCGCGATGCCCAATGTGCTTCCGTCGGGTTTCAGGCGCGCGGCGGCTCGATGGAGCCGATGCTTGTCTCCAGTTGCGAGGCCGATCTGACGCGCAAGCGTACGGCCGAGCTTAAGGCGCTTGTCGATAACATGCTGTAATTTTTGGAATGGCTCGTCGCCATCCAGGTGAAATGTCCGAACTCATATTGCCCGAAGGATTGAGGTAATTCATGTCCTACAAGATGTCCCGCGCCGCTTATGCCTCGATGTTCGGTCCGACCACCGGCGACAAGGTGCGGCTTGCCGATACCGAATTGTTCATCGAGGTGGAGCGCGATTTCACCACCTATGGCGAAGAGGTGAAATTCGGCGGCGGCAAGGTCATCCGCGACGGCATGGGGCAGAGCCAGGCGACACGCGCCGAAGGCGCAGTCGATACCGTCATTACCAATGCGCTGATCGTCGATCATAGCGGCATCTATAAGGCCGATGTGGGCTTGAAGAACGGCCGTATCCACGCGATCGGCAAGGCTGGTAATCCGGATACGCAGCCGGGCGTGACGATCATCGTCGGCCCGTCGACGGAGGCGATCGCCGGCGAAGGCAAGATCCTGACGGCCGGTGGCATGGATGCCCATATCCACTATATCTGCCCGCAGCAGATCGAAGAGGCGCTGATGAGCGGTGTCACCACCATGCTTGGTGGCGGTTCAGGCCCGGCGCATGGAACGCTCGCCACCACCTGTACCGGTGCGTGGCATATCGAGCGGATGATCGAAAGTTTTGACGCCTTCCCGATGAACCTCGCACTTGCCGGCAAGGGTAATGCCTCGCTTCCGGCACCGCTCGAAGAAATGATCCTCGCGGGTGCTTCGTCGCTGAAACTGCATGAGGACTGGGGCACGACACCGGCTGCGATCGACAACTGCCTGACCGTGGCAGACGCGTTCGACGTGCAGGTGATGATCCATACCGATACACTGAACGAAAGCGGTTTTGTCGAAGACACGGTCGCCGCCATCAAGGGCCGCACGATCCATGCCTTCCACACCGAAGGGGCGGGCGGTGGGCATGCGCCCGATATCATCAAGGTCTGCGGCAATCCGAACGTCATTCCGTCTTCGACCAACCCCACGCGGCCCTATACGGTCAACACGCTGGCCGAGCATCTCGATATGCTGATGGTTTGCCACCACCTGTCGCCGTCTATTCCCGAAGACATCGCCTTTGCCGAAAGCCGTATCCGCAAGGAGACGATCGCGGCGGAAGACATTCTGCACGATATCGGCGCGTTTTCGATCATCTCGTCGGACAGCCAGGCCATGGGCCGCGTCGGGGAAGTCGCGATCCGCACCTGGCAGACAGCCGACAAGATGAAGCGGCAGCGCGGTGCGCTCAAGGACGAGACCGGCGACAACGATAATTTCCGGGTCAAGCGCTACATCGCCAAATATACGATCAACCCGGCCATCGCCCATGGCGTCTCTCACGAGATAGGCTCGGTGGAAGTGGGGAAACGCGCCGATCTCGTGCTTTGGAGCCCGGCATTCTTCGGCGTGAAACCTGAAATGGTGCTGCTCGGCGGTTCGATTGCCGCTGCGCCGATGGGCGATCCGAATGCTTCGATCCCGACGCCGCAGCCGATGCATTACCGGCCGATGTTTGCAGCCTATGGCAAGCTCAGGACCAATTCATCGGTCACCTTCGTTTCGCAGGCCTCGCTCGATGGCGGTCTGGCGCAAAGGCTTGGCGTCGCCAAGAAGCTGGTTGCGGTGAAGAACGTGCGCGGCGGCATCGGCAAGGCGTCGATGATCCACAATTCGGCAACGCCGCATGTGGAAGTCGATCCGGAAACTTATGAGGTTCGCGCCGACGGCGAGTTGCTCACCTGCAAACCGGCAACGGTGCTGCCGATGGCGCAGCGGTATTTCCTGTTCTGAAGGGAGATGGAATGAGCCTCTCCATCCGGGGATGCGCTGCGGCCGACATTGCCGAGTGGGCCAGGCTGCGACACGCATTATGGCCGGATGGAGCGGTTGAAGAGCATCGAGCCGAGATTGCTGCCGCTCTGTCGGACGGTGTTTTGCGGGGCTATCTTGCAGTTGACGAACAGGGGCAGGGGATCGGCTTTGCCGAAGTCTCCATTCGGCGTTACGCCAATGGCAGCACGCAATCTCCAGTGCCGTTTCTGGAGGGGATCTGGATTGTGCCGGAGCATCGGCAGCAAAAGATCGGGCGCTTGATGATCGAGCGGATTTCGGCGGATTGTGCGGCGGAAGGCTTTGTCGAACTCTGCTCGGATGCCGAGATTGACAATCTCGCATCCCGTCATGCACATGAGAGTTGGGGTTTTGCCGAGACGGAGCGGGTAGTGTATTTCCGCAAGGCCCTTTGAATTGTTCGGCATGAGATTTATCCTCCGAATATCGATTGCTGTCGTCGCCGTTGTTGTGTTCGCGGCGGCTGCGGGCACAATCGTTCCGCGGCCGCTGTTCGCACTGGACCGATCAGGTTCCTCTGCTGAAACCCGGCGCATTCTGTTGCTCTCCAATCCCATTCACACGGATATCGCCATTCCTCTCGACGAGGAAACACGTGCCGACTACGCGTTTCTCGAAGCGTCCGGCATTCCGATTACTGATCCGGTCGCGCAGTGGCTGGTGTTGGGCTGGGGAGGTCGCGCATTTTATCTTGAGACGCCGACCTGGAGTGACCTGAAGCCGATGCCGGTGTTTCGGGCGCTGACCATTGATCGCTCGGTAATGCATGTGGACGTGACAGGAAGCATAGATGAAACGCATCCGGCTATACGCTCCTTCAATCTGCCACCGGCAGAATTTCAAACTCTCTCGAACTTCATCAAAGCCAGTTTTGTAAGGGATCGCGGTGAGATCGTGGCCATTCCCGATGCAGGCTACGGAGTTTATGACCAGTTCTTTGAGGCTCATGGCTCATTCAACGCCCTCCTCGGCTGCAATACCTGGACAGCCCAGGCGCTTCGTTCCGCGGGCATTCGCACAGGCTGGTGGAACCCGTTGCCTCAGACGCTGGGTCTGTCTTTGAGACTCTTCAACTGAAAACAAAGTTCACCCTTGGCGATCTCGTTCACTCGCTCCAAGCCCTGCTTTCTGTGAATAGCAGGTTTGCGTTGCGTCAATTTTCGCCTGACTTTGCTGCATCGCAAGAGAAATGCGGTTAAGGGAGTGCATCTGCCTCTTACCGGGGCGAATATTCATTCTCATGGAGGCATTGATGCTGGGCAAAAAGGTTCCGCAAGTCACTTTCCGCACCCGCGTACGCGATGAGGCCGTTGGCGGCCCGAACCCCTTCCGTTGGCAGGACGTTACCTCGGACGATTATTTCGCCGGTAAGCGCGTCGTGCTCTTCTCGCTGCCGGGCGCATTTACGCCGACCTGCTCGACCTACCAGCTTCCCGATTTCGAAAAGCTGTTTTCCGATTTCCAGGCTGAAGGCATCGACGCGATCTACTGCATGTCGGTCAACGACGCTTTCGTCATGAATGCATGGGCCAAGAGCCAGAATCTTGAAAACGTCACGGTTATTCCGGACGGTTCGGGCGAATTCACCCGCAAGATGGGCATGCTGGTTGCCAAGGACAATCTCGGCTTTGGCATGCGCTCCTGGCGTTATGGCGCGATCGTCAATGACGGCATCGTCGAACAGTGGTTCGAAGAAGAAGGCTATTCCGATAATTGCGAGAGCGACCCCTATGGTGCGTCTTCGCCGCAGAACATCCTTGAGAACCTCAAGGCCCTGAAGATCGCTGCCGAATAAGGCATTTTGCGATCTGCATTTCTTCCAGCCCGGCTCTCGAGTCGGGCTTTTTCATATCCGTCGATAACTCCCCCTTGTGCGCCGCCCCGCCTTTGGCAATGATGGCAAAGATTTTGCAGTTCAACGGGTTATCATCATGCAGCACATCCATTCCTATCGCCCTGCCGGCGAGATTTCCGACCCGCCAATCGACACCGTCAGCCTGCCGCACGATCTGCGTCACCTGCGCCGCAAGCTGCTGCATCTTTCGAATGGCGATATGGTGATGCTTGATCTCAAGGAGGCCGTGCTCTTCCATCATGGCGACCGGCTGGTTCTCGACAATGGTGATACGGTGGAAGTACAGGCGGCGCCGGAAAAGCTGTTCGAAGTCAAAGCGCGCGACACGCTGCATCTGATCGAACTCGCATGGCATCTCGGTAATCGGCATCTTTCCGCCCAGATCGAGGAAGGCCGTATCCTGATCCTGCGCGATCATGTGATCCGCTCCATGCTGCAGGGGCTGGGCGCCAGCGTCAGCGATGTCGAGGAACCGTTCCAGCCGGCTCGCGGCGCCTATCACTCGCATGGTTCCCATGGCAGCCATTCGCATGATCATGGGCATTCCCATGGTCACGACCATCATCATCATGACTGATCGCATATCGTGACAGAGCATCCGCGGCCGAGCGACCCGGTGACAGAGGCGAAGATTAGCAGAGCAGTGGACACGAGGGCCTTGCTGCGGCTGATGGCCTGGCTTTCGCCGGCCTTTCCGATTGGCGGCTTCGCCTGGTCCGGCGGGCTGGAGCGTGCTGTCGAAGATAGGCTGGTCAGAAATGCCCAGGGTCTTGAGGACTGGCTGTCGACGGTGCTTCAGCATGGTTCGCTGTGGAACGATGCCGTGCTGTTCTATGAAGCCTGGCGCCAGGCCGATAAACAAGGCCCGCTTTCAGAGGTAGCGGCTCTCGGGCTGGCGCTGGCGGGTTCGGCTGAGCGCTTCAACGAGACGCTGTCACTTGGAAAGGCTTTCATTGCTGCAGCTTCGGCATGGCCGCATCCGGTCTTCGAACGGCTTCCGGCCAATGTGCCATTTCCCGTGGCCGTCGGAGCCGTGGCTGCAGGTCATGGCCTGCCTTCTGCGCCGGCGCTTGCCGCATTCCTTCACGCAGCCGTATCGCAGGCCGTTTCGGCCGGAATCCGGCTGAGCGTTGCCGGTCAGGCGGAAGGGGTTGCGATCATTGCGAGGCTCGAAGCCCGGATAGAAGATCTTTCGCTCAGAGCGGCTTCAACCGGCCTCGAAGATTTGGGTGGCGCGGCCGTACAGGCCGAAATAGCGTCTCTTCGTCACGAAACGCAGCATTCCCGGCTTTTTCGATCCTGAAATGCCGGAATTGCATTGTCGTTGGGCAGTTCAGTTCAGGCATCCTGTGCGATGAGAAGGATCTGGTCGTCAATCGCGTCTGCCAGCGACAGGACAACCTCGGTTCTGTCAAAGCCGTAGGATTCCAGCATTTTCAACATGCTGCAAAGAGCAGCTTCTGCCGCCTTGTGGCAGTCGTGTTGTTTTTCCAATACTTCGGATGTGGATGCAGTCGTTTGATAATCCATTCTGATTTCCCCGTTTCCCAGTTGAGGTAAGGTCTCAGCATGCGATATTAAATTGCAACTACAATACGTATTATGACGGTCTTATCTCGCTACCACAATTTGTGTAATGAGTTTTCTACAGGTATCTAGGGATATACTTAATTCACAAATCTGCGTTGAATGTTTACTTTTGTGATACCCGGCCGCTCGTGGCTGCCGACTGATGACGCCGCAGGTGGGGCATCCACTTTCCGATTGCGCGGATTTCCCGCGGCATTATTGTCATCTCATCATACCGAAAGGACATTTCATGAAATCGGCAAACGGTCCCCTTCGTGTCGGCATCGGTGGGCCGGTCGGATCCGGCAAGACGCATTTGACGGAAAAACTCTGTAAGGCGATGCGGGACGAATTCTCCGTCGCGGTCGTTACCAACGATATTTACACCAAAGAAGACGCCGATGCGCTGGTGCGGATGCAGGCGCTTTCCTCGGATCGTATCGTGGGTGTCGAGACAGGTGGTTGTCCGCACACGGCGATCCGCGAAGATGCGACGATCAATCTCCAGGCGATTGCGGGTCTCAACGAACGTTTTCCGGATTTGGATGTCGTGTTCATCGAGTCTGGCGGAGACAATCTCGCAGCCACATTCTCTCCGGATCTGGCGGACATCACAATCTATGTCATCTCCACTTGTCAGGGTGAGGAAATACCGCGCAAAGGCGGGCCTGGCATCACCCGATCTGATCTGCTGGTGATCAACAAGAAGGATCTGGCGCCTTATGTCGGCGTCGACATGGATGTAATGGACCGGGATGCCAGCCGCATGCGGGAAATGAAGCCTCATGTCTTCACCGACCTGAAACGCGGCGAGGGGGTCGGCCATATCGTGGAATTCCTGAAGGTCCAGGGCGGACTTTAAAGCCGGCCTATAACCGTAAAAGAAAAAGGCCGGCGGTCTAATGACCCGCCGGCCTCGCCTGTCGCCGGACACCCCTGTGGCAACAGGCCGCTGCGAAGGCTGCGTCGTCTCGCGCGCCTTCGAGCCTGTAGCAATTCCGCCTTTCTTCGAAACGCGAAACTGCTCAATGTTTTATGCTTCAGATATTTCTGAGCGCCTGAACGTCTCCGACCTGGATGATACGTCCCCTGACTGTCACGCCGACGCGGCGCAGGCTGGAGAAGGCGCGGGAGAGCGCTTCCGGCGCAAGGCCGAGCATGCCGGCAAGCAGGCTCTTCTGGAATGGCAGGCGGATCGAGGCGGAGCCTCCGTCAACCGGGCAGCGGCTGAGGATGTAGTTGGCGACCCGTTGCGGTGCGGTGAAAAGACGGTCGTTGGCGATGCAATCCATCGTACCGACGAGATGCCGCGATATGGCGGCAATCAGTGCCTTGGCGATTTCTGGATCCTGCTGGGCAAGGTCACGCACGGCCTGCATGTCGAAGCGGGCGAGCGTTGCCGGCTCCGCCGTCTGGGCGTTGCAAAGATAAACGTTGTCGCTGAACAGAAGGTGCTCTGCAAACGTATCGCCCGGGGCGCAGACCATGATGTCGGCTTCGCGACCTTCACGGCTCAGCCGGAAAAGCCGGACATAACCGTTGAGAACGCAATAGAAGGCGTCGGCTGTTTCGCCTTCGCGCATCACGAATTTGCGGGCCGGAAGCGTGCTGATCGTCATCATGGACATCAGCCGGACAAGGGCACTGTTGCCCAGCCCTGCCAGAAACGGTGCCTTCATGAGCACTGCCCGGTCTCGATTGCTGAGTTTCAGACTGCTGTTCATCTCGCTATCTCTTCCCTTTTTTGCGAACACTGCCAAATCCTTGAGAAGCAGGATAGCGTGTGAGGCAGAGAGGGATTTGATACTGATCAATCAATCACGCAATTCGGAGCGTTGTCTGACAATCGGACCGGGGAGATTGCCTCCATCAGGCGTCATTCGGCTGCCATAGGTGGCAACCGAAGCACACGTTGGCCTGCCTGTGCTCCTGAGTGGGAGCCGGAAACTGTTGTTTTCTCATTGTTTTCCAAGCGGTTTAGCCGTTCTTCCAACTCCGAAAGGCTGCGACGATTTTGTCGGGTATGGTGGGCGACTTCTTCCGACGACATCAAATCCTCTTCTTCCTTCTTTCCGACGAAGCGGCCGAAGAGCTTGCCGAGCAGGCGCGACAGATCGTCCATGATGAGGAAGAAGGAGGGTACGACGAGCAGCGAAAGCACCGTCGAGACGATGATGCCGCCGATGACGGCGATCGCCATGGGAGCACGGAAGGAGCCGCCTTCGCCGACGCCCATGGCAGACGGCAACATGCCGGCCGACATGGCGATCGAGGTCATGATGATGGGCCTTGCGCGCTTGCGGCCGGCCTCGACCATGGCGTGAACCCGCTCCAGCCCGTGCCGTTTCATCTCGATGGCGAAATCGACGAGCAGGATGGCGTTCTTGGTGACGATACCCATCAGCATCAGGATGCCGATGAGGACGGGCATGGAGAGCGCATTCTGTGTCGCGATCAGCGCCACTGCCACGCCGCCGATGGCGAGCGGCAGGGAGAATAGGATGGTGAAGGGCTGGATGACATCCTTGAACAACAGGATCAGGACGACGAGAACAAGCATCAGGCCCATCAGCATCGCATTACCGAAGCTCTGCGTCATTTCGGCCTGGACCTTGGCGTCGCCGCTTTCCGCCAGACGCACCGTCGGCGGTAGCTCAGTCTCGTCGACGATCCGCTTGAACTCGGCGGTCGAGGTGTCGAGCGCCGTGCCGAAGGGAACGTCGGAGCCGATCGCCACGACGCGGTTGCGGTCGTTACGCTTGATTGAGCTTGGACCTTCCGAATAGTCGATATCGGCAACGCTGTAGAGCGGCACCATCGTGCCGGACGATGTCTTGACCTTGAGATTGCGGATCGACTGCAGGTCGCGGCGCGTGTCGAGCGATGTCTGCACGCGGATCGGGATCTGGCGGCTGTCGAGCGAAATCTTTGCGAGGTTGGCGTCGATATCGCCAATCGTTGCGACGCGTACGGTTTCGGAGATCTGCTGCGGGGTGATGCCGAGGCGGGAGGCTTCTGCCATGCGCGGACGAATCTGCAGTTCGGGACGGGGCAGGGCGCCTTCCGAAGAGACGTTGACCAGGATCGGCGAGGCTCGCAGCCTGGATTCCAACAGGCTCACGGCATTGTTCAGGTCTTCCTCGTTCGAGGAGAGGAAGTTGAACGAAAGTTCGCGTTCGGCCCGGTCGTTGACCTTGGAGATACGTACGTCGGGGATGGAGCGTACGGCGGCGAAGATATCCTTCTCCACATCCCATTGCGCGCGCGTGCGGCCATGTTCGGGCAGTTTCGGCAACAGGTCGCCGATCAGCGGGAGAGAGCCAAGGCCTTTGTTGACCAAGGTCTTCACCAGCGAATGGTCGATATTCTGCAGGATGATTCGGACAGTTGCCCGGCGCAGTTCGAGATCGCCCTTGGGTGAGGCGCCGCCCAGCGTGAAGACGCTTTCGACGCCGTCGATACCCTTCACCGCATCATAAACGCTGGTGGAGACCGCATCCGTCTCTTCGAGCGTTGCGGTCGGCGGCAGTTCAAGAGATAGGACCACGCGGGAACTGTCATCCGGCGGCAGGAAGCTGCCCGGCACCTTGCTCAGAAGGAACAGCGAACCACCCAGGAATGCAACAGCTGCGACCATGGTCGCGTAACGCCAGTACCATTTTCGGGTCGTGGCGGTGACGACGCGGGTATAGGCCTTCATCAGCCTTCCGTCGTTGTCTTGGTGGTCGTCTTCGCGCCCGTCTTCGGCGCGCATCAGATAGGCGGCCATCAGCGGTGTGATCAGGCGCGCCACCGCGAGCGAGAAGAATACCGAGAAGGCCACCGTCAGGCCGAACTGGATGAAATACTGGCCCGGAATGCCGGGCATGAAGGAGACGGGGACGAAGACGGCGATGATGGTGAAGCTGGTGGCGATCACCGCAAGGCCGATTTCATCGGCCGCCTCAAGCGCCGCCCGATAGGGCGTTTTGCCCATCTTGATATGGCGGGCAATGTTCTCGATCTCGACGATCGCATCATCGACAAGGATGCCGGTTGCCAATGTCAAAGCGAGGAACGAGACGAGGTTCAGCGAGAACCCCATCATGTGCATGATCCAGAAAGTCGGGATGGCGGATAGCGGGAGGGCGACTGCCGCTATCAAGGTCGCGCGCCAGTTTCGCAGGAACAGGAAGACAACGATAACGGCGAGGATCGAACCTTCCATCAGCGTGTGTAGCGCCGCCTCGTAATTGCCATAGGTGAAGTAGACAGAGTCATCGACCATCTCGATCGTGACATCTGGATGCGCCTTGCGGATGCCGTCCAGGCCCTCGGCAACGGTTTCCGCCACCGAGACTTCGCTTGCACCCTTGGCGCGGAAGACGGCGAAGGTGACTGACGGCGTGCCGTTGAAGCGCGAGAAGGATTTCTGCTCCTCATAGGTGTCAGTCACCCGCCCGAGTTCTGAGAGTTTTACGAAGCGGCCGTTCGAGAGCGCGATGTTGGTATCGGCAAGTTGCTGGACATTGCGAGCGTCGCCGAGCGTGCGGATCGTCTGCTCGTTGCCGGCGACCTGGCCCCGGCCCGAGCCGAGATCGACATTGGTGCCCTTGATCTGCGTATTCACGTCTGCCGCGGTGATGCCGTAGGCGTCGAGCTTTGCCGGGTTGAGGGCGACGCGCACTTCTCGGTCCGCGCCGCCGTAGCGGTCGATACGACCGATACCGGGCTTGCCCTGAAGGTCGCGGGTGATCGTGTCGTCGACGAACCAGGACAGCTCCTCCAGCGTCATGTTGGGCGAGGAGACGGCGAAGGTCTGGATCGCCTGTCCTTCGACATCGACCTTGGTGACGATCGGTTCCTCGATGCCGGCAGGCAGGTCGCTGCGGATCTTGTCGATCTGGTCCTTGGTGTCCTGCACCGCCTCTTCTGTGGGCTTTTCGATGCGGAAGACAATCGTCGTGAGCGACTGGCCGTCGGTGACGGTTGACTGGATCTCGTCGATGCCGCTGATTGAGGCGACGGCGTCTTCGATCTCCTTCGTCACCTGCATTTCGAGTTCAGCCGGCGAGGCGCCGCTCTGAACCACTGTCACGGAGACAACGGGGACGTCGATATTCGGGAAACGGGTGATCGGCAGGGCGAAGAAGGATTGCAGGCCGACATAGAGCAGCAGGCCGAAGGCAAGCAGGGGAGCTATCGGGTTGCGGATAGACCAGGCGGAAAAGTTCATTGCGAAGCCTCCGTGCCCTTGGTGGCTGCCGCCTTTTCCGGAACCGGTGCGATATGATCGCCGTCTCGGACGAAAGCGCCGGCCTTGGCGACGACGACATCGCCGGGCTGCAGGCCGTTCAAGACCTGAATGAAGCCGCCGTCCTGGAAGCCGATATCGATCTTCACCTGTTTGACGACACCATCCTCCACCTTGCGGGCAAAGGAGCCCTCGCGGCCTGTGGTGACGGCGGAGAGCGGAAGGGCGAGCGTATCTGCCTGATCCACAACGATTGCCGCGCGCCCATACATGCCGGCGCGCGCGCCGCTATCGGGGTCGATCTCGATATGGACGAGGCCGAGCCTGGTTGTCTGGTCGACAGTCGGGGAGACCAGCCGCACACGGCCCTCGATCTCTCGCTGGCCGCCGGCGACGGTCACCAGTGCCTTCTGGCCGAGTTTGACCTTCTGAATGTCGGATTCGGAGATGTCGGCAACCAGCTCGATCGCGCCGTCCTTGATGATGGTGAAAAGCGGATCGCCGTTGCCGGACGCGATGGCGCCGACCTTGGCATTCTTTGCCGAGATGACACCGGCAACGGGCGCCTTTACGCCGGTGCGGGCGAGCTGCAGTTCGACATCGGCAAGCTGGGCGTCAATGACGTGGACATCGGCTTCTCCCACCGTCACCGCCTGGCGGGCGGCATTCAGCCGGGCGCGTGCGACGTCGACCTGGGCATTCGCCTGTTCAAGCTGAGAGACCGTGCTCGTGCCGCTCTCGTTGAGCTTTTTCGTGCGGTCGCGTTGTTTGACAGCGTCATCGAGGTTTGCTTCGGCCTCGATCACCTGAGCCTGGTATTGCGCGACCGATGCTTCGGCCTTGGCCTTGTTTGCCTGATACTGGCTCTTCTGGAGCAGCAACGCATCGTCGTTCAGGGTGGCCAGAACCGCGTTGGCCTCGACCTCGTCGGAGACATCAACATTGATCGTTTTCACCGAGAGGCCCTCGACAAGCGGCTGCACGTAGATCTCGTCTATGGGACGTATGGTGCCGGTTGCAATGATCCGGTCTGTCAGCGATTTCTTCAAGGCCTCGGTCACGATGATCGACGGGAGCTTTGCTTCCGCGGCGGCAGGCTGGCCGGTTTGCTGTGCCGCAAGCGGTGAGGCTGCGACGGAGGAAAGCAGCAGAACGAGGGCGGGGATCGATTTCGACAAGCTATGCGGCATGCGGCAAATCCACTGTTTGGAGGAACGGGCATGCGCCGACCATCGGCATCCCTCGAGTCATACTTCCTCCCTGTATGACGCGGGACCAAAGCTTCATCCGACACTTCTTTCTGGTTCAACCGAAAAAAGTCGGCGTCGGCTTCGGCAGCTACCTTTACGTGTTCATTCTCAGACGATCAATCCATGCAGGCAGTGACGGGTTGACATGTCCTGATGGCAAAAAAATGCCCGACTAGGAAGCCGGGCAGGAAGAAGTATCAGAGACATTTGTTGCTGGATTATTTCAGCATGATTTCATCATTATTTCAGGGCTGCGCTGGTGATATCGGCCGTGTAGGCGCCTTCAGGGGCCTTGCTGATGATCTTCTGGTCGGTCAGCGCCTTCACCGTGCGTTCGTAAGTCGCCATTTCGAGCTTGCCATCGCCGATCAGCTTGGCGACTTCGCCCATCATCCGTTTCTGGTGGTTTTCGTCCTGGCCGCCATTTTCCATCACGATCTCGGCGGCTTCATCCGGATTGTCGATAGCGTATTTCCAGCCCTTCATCGAGGCACGGACGAACTTGACCATGTTCTCCTTGAACTTTTCGTCCTTCAGCTTGGTATCGAGGACATAAAGCCCGTCTTCCAGCAGGTCGTTGCCGAGCGCCGTGTAGTTGAAGACGACAAGGTCTTCTGCCTTGAAACCGGCATCGATCGCCTGCCAATATTCGTTATAGGTCATGACCGAGATACAGTTTGCCTGTTTCTGGACGAGCGGCTGCACGTCGAAACTCTGTTTCAGGACGGTGACGCCATCCGTGCCGCCTTCGGTCTTCAAACCAAGCTTGTTCATCCAGGCGAAGAACGGATATTCGTTGCCGAAGAACCAGACGCCGAGCGTCTTGCCCTTGAAGTCGGCTTCGGTCTTTACCGGGCCGTCCTTGGGGCAGATCAGTTCCAGGCCGGACTTTTGGAACGGCTGGGCGATGTTGACGAGCGGAACGCCCTTTTCACGGGCGACCAGTGCGCCGCCCATCCAGTCGACGATGACATCTGCGCCGCCGCCGGCAATCACCTGTTCCGGTGCGATATCCGGGCCGCCCGGCTTGATCGTGACGTCGAGGCCTTCTTCTTCATAGAAACCCTTGTCCTTGGCGACGAAATAGCCGCCGAACTGGCCCTGAGCGACCCATTTCAGCTGCAGCGTCAGCTTGTCGGCGGCCATTGCCTGGGCTGCCGAAAGCGCCACGGTGGTTCCGATGGCGCCGGCCATCAATGCCTTCATGATCTTTTTCATTGCTGCTACCCTCTCTTTTCCGCCCTTGCGATGTTACGCCAGCGGTTCGTTGCGCCTAACCCCCACGGTTAGACGGATGCCAGAAAGTCAGTGCACGCTCTCCCAGCGCGACCACACCATAAAAGATCGATCCGACGAGTGCTGCAACCGCGATTTCGGCCCAGACCATGTCGACATTCATGCGGCCGATTTCGGTCGAGATACGGAAGCCCATGCCGACGATCGGCGTGCCGAAGAATTCTGCGACGATCGCGCCGATCAGCGCCAGCGTCGAATTGATCTTCAGCGCGTTGAAGATGAAGGGCATGGCCGCGGGAAGCCTGAGCTTCGTCAGCGTCTGCCAGTAATCCGATGCGTAGGAGCGCATCAGGTCGCGTTCCATCGAGCCTGCTGCGCTCAAGCCGGCGATCGTGTTTACCAGCATGGGGAAGAAGGTCATGACGATGACGACGGCAGCCTTCGACTGCCAGTCGAAGCCGAACCACATGACCATGATCGGCGCGACACCGATGATCGGCAGGGCCGACATGAGATTGGCGATCGGCAGCAGTCCGCGGCGGAAGAAGGCGATGCGATCGGCAAGGATCGCTACGGCAAAGCCCGCAGCGCAGCCGACAAGATAACCGAAGATGACTGCCTTGAAGACGGTCTGCTGCACATCCGCCCAGAGCGTCGGTATCGAGGAGGCGAAGCGAACGCCGATCGCCGATGGTGGCGGCAGGATGATGAAGGGGATGCCGAAACCACGGGTCGCCGCCTCCCAGAGGATGAGGATCCAGGCACCGAAGATTGCCGGGATGACGAGGCGCAGGAGGCCGTCTACCGCCTTGGAGCGGAGCCGGAGTTCGGAGAGAATGCTGACGCAGCGCCAGGCCAGCAACCAGTTGGCAGCAAGTGCCAGGAAAAAGGCCGTCGATGCCATTCCCTCATTACCGGCAAGGCGCGCAATCAGCAGACCGGTGGAGAAGTGCGCGCAGACGAGGAGCGTGACTGCCACGAACAACGAGGGCAGGGGCAGGAGGGAGACGACCGTCGCGCCGATCGTCAGGACGAAGATGGAGAAAATCCGCATCGGATTGTAGGCGAATGGTGCCTCAGCCGAGAGAAAGGGGAGTGCCGCCAATGCTGCGAGCGCAAGCGCCAGTGCAAGCCACGATTGCCAGGATCGTCTAAGGATGGTCATCCGAGCCTCCTTTCCGGCTTTGCACCCATCGCCCGTTCCACGAGCTTTCCGACCAGTGCGACGATGGCCACCAGCAGTGCCGCGAGCACTGAGCCGGCGATCAGGGCTGCCCAGATGTCGATGGTTTGGCTGTAATAGGCGCCGGCGAGCAGTTTCGAACCGATGCCGGCGACCGCGCCGGTCGGCAGTTCGCCGACAATCGCGCCGACGAGGCTGGCTGCGATCGCCACCTTCATCGAGGTGAACAGGAAAGGCACGGATGCCGGGACGCGAAGCTTCCAGAAGGTCTGCGCGACGCTGGCGTTATAGGTGCGCATCAGGTCGAGCTGGATGAGTTCCGGCGAGCGCAGGCCCTTCACCATGCCGACCGCGACGGGGAAGAAGGAAAGATAGGTCGAGATTAGCGCCTTGGGCAGAAGGCCTGTGATGTTGACCGCGCCGAGAACTACGATGACCATCGGGGCAATCGCGAGGATCGGTACCGTTTGCGAGGCGATGATCCAGGGCATCAGGCTGCGATCCAGCGCCTTTACATGGACGATGCCGACGGCAATCAGGATGCCGAGAAGCGTGCCCAGCGTGAAGCCAACGGCGGTGGACGATAGCGTGACCCAGGCGTGGTAGACGAGGCTGCGGTTGGAGGTGACCTTTCTGAGAAACGTGTTTTCGAAAACGTTCGAGGCGACCTGATGCGGAGCCGGCAAGGTCGGCTTCGGTTGCGACATCGTCTTTTCGAGGAATTCGATCGCCGTCGAAGTGACGTTAGCGCGGCGGTCGAGATCGCGCTGGAAGGGGGCGTTCATGAAGTAAGCGCCGACATACCAGATGGCGATGATGGCGAGCACGATCACCGTGACGGGCATGATCCGATGTTGGATGAGTTTTTCCCGTTCCATCAGCCTTTCGCTCCGACCGGAAACAGCATCAGCACCATGGCGATGACACCGAGGCCTACGCCGGCCATCTGGGTGGCTGTGAGGCGTTCGCCGAAAAGGGCGAAGGCGATGAGGTTGATGAGCAGCAATTGAGCAATCGCCGAGACCGAGATCGCCAGACCCAGCCCGCCTTCACGCATCAGCTTCACCATCATCAGGTTGCCGACACAGTAGAGCGCCAGCGACAGGATCAGCAGGACGATGTTGCTGGAGGTGATGTAGGCGCGAGAGGCGGTGGCGGCCGCGAGGAAGGTCGCCATGGCGCCGGTGAGCCAGAGGAAGAAGGCGGGGGTCATGGTGAGGGTTCCTTTGTAAGGAACGGTGCAAGCTGAGTTTCGATCTTGATGAAAACGTGGTCGGGCGCATTGATTACGTCGAGATTGTCAAACCTGAGAATTTTGAACCCTTGGCTTCTCATGAATGCGTCGCGCCTCAGATCATGCCTGCGGCCATGATCCGTCTCGTGAGTGTCCCCGTCGACTTCAATGACAATGCGGGCCGAGAGCCAGGCAAAGTCTGCGATATAAGGGCCGATCGGTGTCTCTCTGCGAAACCTTGCACCGAAGGGGCGGAGATCCCGAAGCATGTCCCACATGGCGGCTTCTGCCTTGGTGATCTCCCGCCGTAACCGTTTTGCGCGGGTACGGGTTTTCGGATCGATGTTGGAGTGCTGCATGCTGGCATCCTCCCGATCTCTGGCTACGCGATACCGCCTCTGGTCTGCCGGCCATCTCCCCCACAAGGGGGGAGAAGACCCGCGGCGGCCGCCAGTCTCCATTGAGTTTCGAAGGCGCGGCTGGGTTAAGTCCCTCCCCCTTGTGGAGAGGGGTTGGGGAGGGGACTTTTTCTCAAGCGCAGACCTATTCCTCATAACTATGCCCCGCTCTCAAACCTTCCCGGACCCGATGGGCAATCGCGAGAAACTCCGGTGTCTCGCGGATTTCCAGCGGGCGGTCTTTTGGCAAAGTCGAGGTGATGACATCCGTTACCCGGCCTGGGCGGGGGGACATGACGACGATCTTGGTCGACAGGTAGACGGCTTCGGGGATGGAGTGGGTGACGAAACAGATGGTCTTTTCCGTGCGTGCCCAGAGTTTCAGAAGCTGTTCGTTCAAATGGTCGCGAACGATTTCGTCCAATGCACCGAAAGGTTCGTCCATCAGCAGGAGGTCAGCGTCGAAGGCCAGCGCACGGGCGATCGAGGCGCGTTGCTGCATGCCGCCGGAAAGCTGCCACGGGTATTTTTTGCCGAAGCCGGCGAGATTGACGAGATCGAGTGTGCGTTCGATGCGTTCCTTCCGCTCTGCCGTCGAGTAGTTCATGATCTCCAGCGGCAGCGCGATATTCTTTTCGATCGTGCGCCAGGGATAAAGCGCCGGTGCCTGGAAGACGTAACCATAAGAGCGCGATTTGCGGGCGTTTTCCGGCGTCATGCCGTTGACGGTGATTTCGCCCGAGGTTGCGCTTTCGAGGTCGGCGATGACGCGCAGAAACGTCGTCTTGCCGCAGCCGGACGGGCCGATGAAGGAGACGAAATCGCCTCGCTTCACCTCCAGATCGACATCGGAGAGCGCATGGACCGGCCCGTCATTCGTCTCGAAGGTCAGGCCCAGTTTTTTCGCGGAGACGACGGAGAAAATGTTCTCTGCCATGTCACGATCACACGCCGCTTGCCGGAATTCCCGTTCGTTCGACCTTGCGCGGTGCGGTCAGTTCCTTCCAAGTGGAGAGAGCCTTGCTGACCGCCGGATAGGGCTCGCGGGCGACGAACTGGCCGTGGCCTTCGCGGCTTTTCATCGTGCCGTCCTCGACGACGACAACACCACGCGAGAGGGTGTAGCGCGGCAGGCCGGTGACCTGCTTGCCCTCGAAGACGTTGTAATCGATCGCCGATTGCTGGGTCTTGGACGAGATCGTCTTCGACTTTTTCGGATCGAGTACGACGAGATCGGCATCGGCGCCGACGAGGATCGCGCCCTTTCTCGGATAGAGATTGAGGATTTTTGCGATGTTGGTCGAGGTGACGGCGACGAATTCGTTCATGGTGATGCGGCCGGTGGCGACGCCATGGGTCCAGAGCATCGGCAGGCGGTCTTCCAGGCCGCCGGTGCCGTTCGGGATCTTTCGGAAATCACTGAGGCCATAGCGTTTCTGGTCGGTGGTGAAGGCGCAGTGGTCGGTTGCGACACATTGCAGCGAACCCGACGCGAGGCCGGCCCAGAGACTGTCCTGATGCTGCTTGTTGCGGAAGGGGGGCGACATGACGCGGCGGGCGGAATGATCCCAGTCCTTGTCGAAATATTCGCTTTCATCCAGCGTCAGGTGCTGGATCAGAGGTTCGCCATAGACCCGCATGCCGTTCTGGCGCGCCCGGCGGATCGCTTCATGCGCCTGTTCGCAGGATGTGTGGACGACATAGAGCGGCACGCCCGCCATGTCGGCGATGATGATGGCGCGGTTTGTGGCTTCGCCCTCGACGGAAGCTGGGCGTGAATAGGCGTGGGCTTCCGGGCCGTTATTGCCTTCGTCCATCAGTTTCTGCTGCATGGCGGCGACGATGTCGCCGTTTTCGGCATGGACGAGGGGCAGCGCGCCAAGCTCGGCGCAGCGCGAGAACGAGGCGAACATCTCGTCATCGTTGACCATCAGCGAGCCCTTGTAGGCCATGAAGTGCTTGAAGGTGTTGATGCCTTTTTCCTGAACGACGGTCTGCATCTCGTTGAAGACCTGCTCGCTCCACCAGGTGACTGCCATATGGAAGGAATAGTCGCAGTGCGCGCGGGTCGCCTTGTTGTCCCAGCGCTTTAGGGCATCCAGCATGGACTGGCCGGGATCGGGAAGACAGAAATCGACCACCATGGTGGTGCCGCCGGCAAGGGCTGCGCGGGTGCCGCTGTCGAAATCATCGGCGGAATAGGTGCCCATGAAGGGCATTTCGAGGTGGACATGCGGGTCGATGCCGCCCGGCATGACATAACACCCGTTGGCGTCGAGCGTTTCGTCGCCAGCAAGGTCCGGGCCGATCTCGACGATCTTTCCGCCGTCTATCTTCAAATCCGCCTTGTAGGTCAGGTCGGCGGTAACGATGGTTCCGTTCTTGATTACTGTGGCCATGGTTGTTCCCCTTATCGTGTGCCGCAGTCAATCGCCCGAGATCTAGGACCTCAGGGACTGAACATCTCGGGTGGTGATCGTTTTATTTTCGGTTTCGATGCGAAGAAGGCGCTCATTGCGCAGCCTCCCGCTGTTTGAGATCCTTCGTCATGAACAGGCTGTGCGGATTTTCCTCGTAATCCGCAAACGGGCCACAAGATTGGTAGCCGAGCGCTTCGTACAGCCGAACGGCTTCGACATTCAGCGGGCCGGTTTCGAGATAGAGACGGATGACATTGCGCGAAGCTGCCTGCATCTCGAGTTCGGCCATGATCTTCCGGCCGATGCCGTGGCCGCGTGCATCATCATGGACGAAGATGCGTTTCAGTTCGGCACTGCCATCCGCAAACCATTTGATGCCGCCACAGCCGACCGCTTTGCCGTCCAGTCTTCCGACCAGGAAGGAAATGTCGGGCTGGCACAATGCGTCGAGATCCACGGCGAAATTGCCTTCGGGCGGATAAAGCGATGCCATGTAGTCGTCGGAAAGCCCGATCAGGGCGGCGACGTCAGGCTGTTTCGGCTGCTCAATGGCAATGGTGACGGTCACTCGACGATCTCCGCCGTCTCGACAACCGCGTGGAAGAGCACGTCGCAGCCGGCGGCGGCCCAGTCCTTCGAGATGTCTTCGGCCTCGTTATGCGACAGTCCGTCGACGCAGGGGCAGAAGATCATCGTGGTCGGGGCAAGCTTTGCAGCCCAGCAGGCGTCGTGGCCGGCGCCGGAAATGATGTCCATGTGGCTGTAGCCGAGCTTTTCGGCGGCATCGCGGACACGACCGACCAGCGTCGGGTCGAAGGTGACCGGATCGAAGTGACCGACTGCCTCGACAGAGCAACCGACGCCTAAGGCTTCGCAGACTTCCGTTGCCGCCGCCTCGATTTTGGCGCGCATGCGGTCGAGTTTTTCCTGGCTCGGCGTGCGCAGGTCGACGGTGAAGACGACCTTGCCGGGCAGCACGTTGCGGGAGTTCGGGGTGAAAAAGGCCTGACCGACGCCGGCGACAGCGCCCGGCTGTTCGGCCATGGCGATTTCCTGCACCTTCTCCATGATACGGCCGAAGGCGAGGCCGGCATTGACGCGCATCGGCATCGGTGTGGAGCCGGTATGGGCTTCCTTGCCGGTGAGGGTAAATTCCAGCCACCAGAGACCCTGACAGTGGGTGACCACGCCGATCTGCTTGTCTTCTGCTTCGAGGATCGGGCCCTGTTCGATATGATACTCGAAATAGGCGTGCATCGTTCTGGCGCCGACTTCCTCATCGCCCAGCCAGCCGATGCGCTTCAGTTCATCACCATAGGTCTTGCCTTCGGGATCCTTGCGACCATAGGCATAATCGATCGTATGGACGCCGGCGAAAACGCCTGAGGCGAGCATGGCAGGGGCAAAACGCGCGCCTTCCTCGTTTGCCCAGTTGGTGACGACGATCGGATGTTTCGTCTTTATGCCGAGGTCGTTCATCGAGCGGACGACTTCAAGGCCAGCCAAAACGCCGAGCACGCCGTCGAACTTTCCGCCGGTCGGCTGGGTGTCGAGATGGGAGCCGATATAGACGGGCAGGGCGTCGGGATCCGAGCCGGGGCGAGTTGCGAACATGGTGCCCATCTTGTCGACGCCGACCGTCATGCCGGCCGCTTCACACCAGCGCTTGAAAAGGTGGCGGCCTTCGCCATCGGCATCCGTCAGGGTCTGGCGATTGTTGCCGCCGGCAATGCCGGGACCGATCTTTGCCATATCCATCAACATGTCCCAGAGACGGTCGCCGTTGACGCGCAGGTTCTCGCCCGGTGCTGCCACCATTTTGAAATTCCTTATCTGTTTATGCTCTGCTGACCGGCAGCAAATCTGTTCGTTCCCATGGGCCTCGTCCGGCCTTGAATCCGGAAGATCGGCATTGCGTTTGAGCCGCTTGTCGCCGATAATTTAACCGCTTGGTAAAAGCTTACAATTTCCCCAGCCGCACTCAAGCTGAAAATCGTCACGCTTCGAATGTTTTCGAGGATTGGGCGGCGGGTAACCACAAGGGCATAAGACGGCATGGCTATTCCGAGGGCCGCGAAGACGCAGCGGCGCACGCGCATCCAGGAGGAGAAGGAAGAGCGCATCCTGGAGGCTGCTCTGGACGTATTCTCGGTGAACGGTTTCCGCGGCTCTACGATCGATCAGATTGCCGAGGCGGCTGGCATGTCGAAGCCTAATCTTCTTTATTATTTCCGCACCAAGGAAGCCATCCACCGGCAATTGATCGACCGGGTCCTAACCACATGGCTGGAGCCGCTTAGGGTCTTTGACGCGGCAGGTGATCCGGAAAGCGAAATCCGCTCCTATATTCGTCGCAAGCTGGAGATGGCGCGTGATTTCCCGAGGGAAAGCAGGCTTTTCGCCAATGAAATCCTGCAGGGCGCGCCGCGTATCGAGGACGAGCTGAAGGGGCCGCTGAAAGAGCTGGTGGATGAAAAGGCCGAGGTTATCCGGACCTGGGCGCGTGCCGGCAAGATCGCCAGATGCGATCCCTATCACCTGATCTTCTCGATCTGGTCGACCACGCAGCATTATGCCGATTTCGATGTGCAGGTGAGGGCGGTGCTCGGGCAGGCGCATTCCGGCGACGGTCGATTCGAGGATGCTGCGCGGTTTCTGGAGCAGCTGTTCATGAATGGGCTACGGGTGCGGGCGTAATATTGGCAGGGTTGCTGTCTGCGTGCTTTGCCAAATTCGCCAGCTTTTCCAGTTGTCCGGATGAGAAGTACCAGCCTCCGCTCAGCTTTGGTCCCTCAATCTGGATCTCGTAATAGCCTTTACGTCGCCCAATTGTTTTCCCAGAGATGTGTCTGATCGTTACAACGTGATCAGGTATGGCCCCATCCAGATAAGGCCCAATGTCTGCGGCAATGCCCGGGTGCAGGCGTCGCCCAGCCAGCAATGTGCCGAGCAGCACAAAAACATGATGGACTGGGCTTGCTCGCCAAGTTGCTGAATATTCTTCCATAGGTTCCACTGAGACGGGCAATAGCTGCTGCTGTCAACAGCCTGAGCAAAAACGAAAACGCCGGCTTGAAGCCGGCGTTTCCGTTTATCCTTGGGAGGACTTTTATCAGGCAGCAGCCGACTTTGCGGTCGGGACTTCCGAGATCGTCTTCAGAACCTGGGAAGCGATCTGGTAAGGGCAGCCCTGGGAGTTCGGACGACGGTCTTCGAGGTAACCCTTGTAGCCGTTGTTGACGAAGGAATGCGGAACGCGGATCGAAGCGCCACGGTCAGCAACGCCGTAGGAGAACTTGTTCCACGGAGCGGTTTCGTGCTTGCCGGTCAGACGCAGATGGTTGTCCGGGCCGTAAACGTCGATGTGGTCCTGAAGGTTCGTTTCGAACTGAGCCATGAGGGCTTCGAAATATTCCTTGCCGCCAACTTCGCGCATGTACTTGGTCGAGAAGTTGCAGTGCATGCCCGAGCCGTTCCAGTCGGTGTCGCCGAGCGGCTTGCAGTGGAATTCGACGTCGATGCCGTACTGTTCGCAAAGGCGGAGCAGGAGGTAACGAGCCATCCAGATCTGGTCGGCGGCGCGCTTGGAGCCCTTGCCGAAAATCTGGAATTCCCACTGGCCCTTGGCCACTTCGGCGTTGATGCCTTCGTGGTTGATGCCGGCTTCGAGGCACAGGTCGAGGTGCTCTTCAACGATTTCGCGGGCAACCGAACCGACATTCTTGTAGCCGACGCCGGTGTAGTACGGGCCCTGCGGAGCCGGGTAACCCTGTTCCGGGAAGCCGAGCGGGCGTCCGTCCTGGTAGAAGAAGTATTCCTGCTCGAAACCGAACCATGCATCTTCGTCGTCGAGGATGGTTGCGCGGCTGTTGGACGAATGCGGGGTAACGCCGTCCGGCATCATGACTTCGCACATGACCAGAGCACCGTTGGTGCGGGCCGGATCGGGGTAGATTGCGACAGGCTTCAGAACGCAGTCAGACGAACGGCCTTCAGCCTGCATCGTCGAGGAACCGTCAAAGCCCCAAAGCGGAAGCTGCTCGAGCGTCGGGAAAGAATCGAATTCCTTGATCTGCGTCTTGCCGCGCAGGTTCGGGACGGGAGTGTAGCCGTCCAGCCAGATGTACTCGAGCTTATACTTGGTCATGTTTTGTCTCTCAGGCCGTAGTGTTCATCGTTGAGCCAATCCGAGGACGCCTTTCATCAAGGCCAGCATCCCGGGCTTAAACAAATGAATGCATGCTGCGTGCCAGTTTGCGCCCGCGTGAGCCGGCGGCGATGAAAAAAATGTCACTGCCGCTCAAATGGGCCGTTTTCGACAAGCCGTCTTGTTTGGATTTGCTTAATAAACAAGCCGAATTCGAAGATAGACTCCCTCCTCCGGAACTCAGGAGGGTGCGTAACGTTGATTCGAGTTAATGGCGTGCGGCGTTGTGCAAAGTTATTTGATTACAATCTCCGCTGGCGGAAACTATAGGAATGATGTAAAATGCAGCAATTGGATTAAATAATAGGCAGAATATGTGCCTGTCCAATGTGATGCAGTCTTTCAGGAGGCGATTGATGGCAGGCATCCATCGTGAAACAGCAAAAATTTATGAGTTTCCCCTGATGCAGCGGAGACGTCTCGATAACGGGCTGACAGCGCCGGCTTCTTCCAAGGAGGTGATTTTCTCCGTGGTGGATACTTGCTGGTATCACGGCGAGGCCATTCGTGAGGATGAGCACGCGCACGACACGCCCAAACCCTGCTGACCCGGATTTCCAAAGTGTTCGAAGCCACCCGCTCGCGGGTGGCTGATCAGAAGCCGAAGAGCTTCAGTGCGGCATAGCCGAAGGCTGCGATGAAAATCCAGCCGAATGCGCCCAGCGCCAGCGGTCGCCATCCCTCAGCACGCAGTTTGCCGATATTTGCCTGCAGTCCCATTGCAGCAAGCGCCATGGACAGCAGGAAGTTGGTCAGCATCACGATGTGGCGGCTCATGTCGGCCGGGATAGAAACAGCACTATTCACCAGCATCATCGCAATAAAGCCCAGGACGAACCACGGCACGGGTGTCGAGACGCGCTGGCCTTCGCCCGTGTCTGCGCCTGCGTCCGAACGCATCGCCAGCGCCAGCGTCATGATCAGCGGCGCGAGCAGGACGACGCGTGCCAGCTTGGAAATCGTGCCGAACTGGCCGGCCACATCACCCGCCTGAAACGATGCCGCGACGACCTGCGCAACTTCGTGAATGGTTGCGCCCGACCAGAGGCCATAGGCGCGTTCGTCCAGACCTAGCGGTACGGCCAGCAGCGGGTAGGCGATCATCGAAATCGAACCGAAGAGGGTGACGCAGGCCACGGCATAAGCGACATGTTCCTGCCTGCCGCGCACGACGGTATTGGCGGCGATGACGGCCGATGCGCCGCAGACCGAGGTTCCGGCCGCAATCAAATCCGTCAATTGACGGTCGACGCCCATCAGCCTGCCGGCCAGGCGCATTGCGAGGAAAGTCGCCACCAGCGTCAGCGTCACCATGATGAGGGCCGAGCCGCCGAGCGACAGGATCTGGGTTACCGTGACCTGCAGGCCAAGCAGAATGATGCCTGCTCTCAAGATGCGCTTCAGCGAGAACTGGATGCCGGTTTCGACGATCTGCGGCAGGGCGATGGTATTGCGGATAAGCATGCCGAAGATGATGGAGAGAATGAGCGGGCTCAGTGCCATCCAGCCGGTTGCTGACCTGATCGCCAGTGCCGCCGCCGCGATCGCGGCCGTCAGCGCAAGGCCAGGCAGAAGCAGCTTCAGTCCGGATAGAGATGAGTAAGGACGTTCTGCCCAATCGGAAAACGACATCGATAAAATTCCAAAAAATCACAGTATTCTCGAATGTCATTCTCCATTTCGCAAAAGAACAAATCCAATTCATAAGTTTTGTGGTATTGTTCGATAAAATCGAATGGTTTGCCGATGACGCTGGAACAGTTGAAGATATTTCTGGAGGTTGCGCGGCTTGAGCATGTGACGCGCGCAGCAGAAACGCTCCATCTCACGCAGTCGGCTGTCAGTGCCGCGATCTCGGCGCTGGAAGCCCGCCATGGCGTTATTCTGTTCGACCGGGTCGGACGGCGTATCGGACTAACGGAAGCGGGCCGTCTTTTCGTCGATGAGGCGCGGGCGGTGATGGAACGGGCGCGGGCGGCCGAGCTGGCACTCGCTGATCTTGGTGGCTCGGCTTCCGGCGTTCTGCGCGTCCATGCGAGCCAGACGGTGGCGAGCTATTGGCTTCCCTCCCGGCTGGTTGCCTATCACGAGCGTTTTCCGCGCGTCGACCTGCGGCTGATCGTCGGCAATACGCAGAGTGCCGTTGAGGCGGTAGTGAGAGGTGAGGCGGATCTTGCCGTGGTCGAGGGGGAGGTCGTGGTTCCTGACCTGCAGCGCTCGACCGTGGCGGAGGATCGACTTGTGCTCGTCGTCGGCCGTCGCCATGCCTGGGCGGATGGGCGAAAACTTGTGGCGAGTGATCTTCTGGAAACCAACTGGATCATGCGCGAAGCCGGGTCGGGAACGAGGGCCGCCTTCGAGAGCCAGCTTTCTAGCCTCGGTCTCGATCCGCAGGCGCTTTCCGTCGTGCTTGAAATGCCGTCAAACGAGGCGGCGATGGCGGCGGTGGAGGCGGGGCTTTCTGCGACCGTGCTTTCCAGTCGTGCAACGCAGTTTCACTCGATGGCCGGGCGGCTGCATGTGGTGGATTTTCCCATGCCGCTACGGCGATTTTCCGCCGCCTATCATTCCGAGCGGCATGCGACGCGCGCTTTGCGCTCGATGCTGGATCTTCTCGATGAGGATTTTGGAGACGAGGGGCTGGCAGGCGTCGCCGGCGCCGGATGATACAAAAATGGCCCCGTCCTTGAAAAAAGACGAGGCCGTGCAATGTCGGTAGTCTCGGTGGATCTTGTTTAGATCATCGGCTTGCCGACCGGCAGCACGTCACGGCCGAAGGCGTCCTTGTAAATCTGGTGTGCCATGACATAGAGCGCCAGCGCGCCGCAGACCATCAGTTCGTAACCGGCGATGACGTTGAAGACATGCGGTCCGAAATGGCCGATGACGAGCAGAACGAAGCCGATGAACAGGGTGATGAAGACCAGGCCGAGGCCAGTGCTGGCGCGCATCGCGCCGGGGGTCATGATGGCGGTATAGATTGCCCAGATGACGAGGAACAAGCCGAGATCGGTTTCGCTGACTGCGAAGAGGCCCATCGCATTGCCGATCTGGATCAGGCAAAGGGCGATCCAGAAGCAGCCATAGGCGGTGAAAGCGCTATAGCCGAAATTGTTGCCGATCTTGCCTTCGTGCAGGCCAGCGATCAGCTGGGCCAGGCCGCCGAAGATCAGGCCCATCCAGATGACCGGTCCGAGCGATGCCCAGCCGACATTGTGGAACTGAAGGACAATGGTGGTCATGCCGAAGCCGGCGAGGCCGACGACGGCGGGATTTCCGTGGCCGCCATGCGAGGCCGCCGCGTGTTCGGTTGGTGTTGCTGTGCTGGTGGAGGACGGAGGGACGTTCGCGTTCATCTGAGATCCATGGTTGGGGTGGCTGTGTTCAACATGCTGCCACCCTCCTCATGTGTGCAGCGCGCATTAGGGTGCGCTGACTAACGCGGCGTTTGCCGAGTGAGAGTGATCTCGATCAAGTGCGGCGGTTGGTCTCATCCGATAGTTGTCTTTTGCAATTTCTGTTGGCGGCTGGTGCTATGGAGGATGTGGTTTGCCACAACGAAAAAAGCCCGGCATTGCCGGGCTTTCTCATGTCTGATGCGTGATGCCGTCAGGCTGCGTAGCGCATGCCGCGAGCGGGGGCGGCTTCCGCGCCGCCGAGCTTGAAGCTCGACAGGATCTGCTGCAGCTGGCGGCTTTCTTCTGCGAGCGTTTCGCTGGCTGCAGTGGTCTCTTCGACCATGGCTGCGTTCTTCTGGGTCATCTGGTCCATGTGGTTGACCGAGGAATTGATCTCGGCGAGCGCCGTTGCCTGTTCGCGGGCGGCAGTTGCGATCGATTCCACATGCTCGTTGACCTTGTTGACGAGGCCTTCGATCTCAAGCAGCGCGTCGCCGGTCGAACGGACGAGCGACACGCCGCCTTCGACTTCGGCAGCAGACGCGCTGATCAGGGTCTTGATTTCCTTGGCGGCGTTTGCGGAGCGCTGTGCCAGTTCACGGACTTCCTGTGCGACGACGGCAAAGCCACGACCGGCTTCACCCGCACGGGCAGCCTCGACGCCGGCATTGAGCGCGAGCAGGTTGGTCTGGAAGGCGATTTCGTCGATCACGCCGATGATCTGGCTGATCTTGCTGGATGAATCCTCGATGCGGCCCATGGCGGTGACGGCCGAGCGGACGATGTCGCCGGACTTCGTGGCGCTCTGCTTGGTGGCATGCACCATGTCGCGGGCCTCAGTGGCGCGCGAAGAGGCGGCGCGGACGGTCGCGGTGATCTCGTCGAGAGCGGCTGCGGTTTCTTCAAGCGCGGCTGCCTGCTGTTCCGTGCGCTTCGACAGATCGTTAGCGGCCGACGACAGTTCGGCGGAGTTGTTGTTGATCGTGCCGGCTGCGCCGCGGACATTGTTCATCGTGCCGCGCAGGCGCACCATCGTATTATTGACGTTGGTCTGCAGTTCGGCGAACGCGCCCTGGAACTGGCCGTTCATGCTTTGCGTCAGGTCGGCATCGGCGAGTGCGGCGATAACGCGGCGGACTTCGGTGGTGGCGGCGTCGACGCTTCCGACCAACTCATTGACGCCCGAGGCGAAGCGGTTGAGGTCTTCGTTCTGGTAATCCTTGGAGATGCGGCCGGAGAAGTCGCCGGCGACGGCGGAGGCAACGACGGTGGAAATGCTCGACTGCAGGTCGCTGCTGTTGCGATGCAGGGCGGCTTCCTGGGCCTTGAGTTCGTTCATGGCGAGCGCGTTGGTGCGGAAGACTTCGACCGCGCGGGCCATCTCGCCGATCTCGTCCTTACGGGCGGCATCGATCCTGAGGTTGTCGAGTTCGCCGTTGGCGAGGCGGGTCATGGCCTGGGTCAGCGAACGGATCGGGCTGACGATGCCGCGGGTCGCAACCATCAGGCTGATTGCAGCGCCGATGACGATGAAGATGACGGCGGAGATTGCCGAAATCAGGATGGCGGTCGTCGAGGAGGCGACGGCGGCTTCTCGCGCTTCGGCCAGCGACTTGCCGGAATAGGTGCTATAGACCTTGACCGTGTCCGTGACGGCCTTCTGGCCATCAAGCGCGGCCTTCAGGCCGCCGGCGATCGCAGCCGTATCTGCCGGGTTCTTTTCGGCGATATCAACCATGCCGCGGATCGAAGTGAAATAGCTGTCAAGAGCGCCGCGGATCGCCTTCAGCTGATCCTTTTCGGCAGCATCGGCGGTGGCTTCGATCTTCGGCAGGCGGGCGAGCATTTCGCCGGCGCGCTTTTCGGCATCCGCGCGAAAATCCTTCGCCTTGTCCGGCGCTGCCGCCAGCTGGTAGGTCATGCGGCTGATGGCAATGATATCGACGCGCAGGTCCATCGCCTCGCGGGCGACTTCCTCGCGGGCGCCGACGGAAATCATTGCTTTCTGAAGGCCGAACAGGCCAGACGCCGCAACGCCCGCAATAATCAGGGAAGAAAGGCCCATCACGACGGTGACTAGACCGAGTTTCTTCGAAATAGCCATATCTCGAAATGCCATAATGCACACCATTTAGTTTGCCCAACACATCAGCTCGCTGCCGTCTTACGAGACGTGTCAGGATGCCGCGCTAAAATATTGTCAGGGTTGAACTAATTGTGAGTTAAAATGCTCTCGATGCTGCATTAATTGCTTGCAGGCTCATTATGCTGCTGTAGTTATTTTTTGAGCAAAACATCGAAGATTGGGCAATTGCTCGTAAAAGATGTGGCTAAAATTCATTGTTTGCCCGACACTTCATCTCCGGCGAGTACAACGGAGTGGATGACTTGCTGCAGTGCAGCATAGGGTTGATTTTTTTATTCGGTCCGCTGGGATTCTGTTCGATATTCCTGCTTTTTGTCAGGAAACGGCTGCCGGCACTGCAACTCCGCAGCCGTTCCTTCCTCGTCATGCCGCTGTAGCGGCGTCATAGACGAAGCCTTCATCCGCCCAACCGGTCATGCCGCCGATCATCACCTTGACCGACAGGCCGAGGCGGGAGAGGCGCAGCGCGGCCTTGTCCGCGCCGTTGCAATGAGGCCCGGCGCAATAGACGACAAACAACGTATCCGCCGGCCAATGCGACATCTTATGTGCGGTCATCTTGCCGTGGGGCAGATTGAGCGCGCCCGGAACATGCGCCTGTACGAAGAGTGCGGGAGCGCGCACATCGAGCAGGACGAAATCGACCGTGCCCGAGGCGAAAGAGGCATGCACATCCCAGCAATCCGCTTCAAAGGCGAGCTTGCGGGAAAAGTGTTCGGCGGCATCCTGCGGGGCGGTGGCGGGGAAATCCGAGACGGGGCTTGGCATGACGCGATCCTTTTCCTTGTGTCGCTGAGGCTGTGTTGCGGGGGATCATGCCTGATGATAGAGATGGCTGAAATTGGCCATTGTGACTTGCGGCGTAAAAAACATGCCAAAGCAACTTACTCACCGGACAAGCGGTCCGCATGTCGTCACCCTTGTCTATGACGGGCTCTGCACCTTCGAATTCGGCATCGCCCATGAGGTCTTCGGTCTGGCGCGACCGGAAATGGGGGAGGGCTGGTATCAGTTCTCCGTCGCGGGCGTGGAGCCGGGGCCGTTGCGCGCCGCCGGTGGCTTGACTGTTTCCGTCGATGCCGGGCTGGAGGTTGTGGCCGCGGCCGACCTTATCATCGTTCCGGGCTGGCGCGGGATCGGCGAGCCGGTGCCGGCGCCGCTGATCGAGGCGCTGCAGGCAGCGCATCGGCGGGGAGCGCGGGTCATGTCGCTCTGTTCGGGCGTTGCGGTTCTGGCCGCTGCCGGCCTTTTATCCGGACGGCGCGCGACGACGCATTGGCGGTATGTGGAGGCAATCGCTAAGGCTTATCCCGATGCCGCCTTCGATGCTGATGTTCTCTATATGGATGAGGGCAATACGCTGACAGCTGCAGGAAGCGCTGCCGGCATCGATCTTTGCCTGCATGTGGTGCGCGGCGATTTCGGTGTCGAGGCGGCCAACAGCGTTGCCCGCCGGCTTGTCGTACCGCCGCATCGCGAAGGAGGGCAGGCGCAGTTCATCGCTGCACCGGTGCCGCAACAGAGAGAAGGTCTCAGGCTTGGGCCGCTGATCGAATGGATGCGCGAGCGGCTTTGCGAGGAGCAGCCGATCCGGATGCTGGCGGAGCGGGCGGGGATGAGCATGCGCACCTTCCAGCGCCGGTTCGAGGCTGCGACCGGCGACAGCGTGGGGGAGTGGTTGGTGAAAGAGCGCGTGAGGCTGGCGCGCGACCTGCTCGAAAAACGGGTTTCATCCTCGCTGGACGATATCGCAATCGCCTGCGGTTTCGGCACACAGGCCACCTTGCGCCATCATTTCCGCAAGCGGCTGGGCACAAGCCCGGCAGCTTACAGGAAGACATTCGGGCAATAGAAGGTCGGTCGAACTGAGGGCGACCGACCTTCTTCTCTAATCCTATTCCGCCGCCTGTCGCGCCATCGGGTTGTTGGGATGGCTTGTCCAGTTGGCATAGTTGGGATCGACTGGCCGGCCGGTGCGTTTGTCGAGGGTGCCGGCGGGGAGCGCTTCCATGGTGATGCAGTTCTCCACCGGACAGACGTTGACGCAGAGGTTGCAGCCGACGCAATCCTCTTCCTTCACCTCGAAATGCCTGACGCCGTCGACCATCGCGGTGATCGCCTGGTGGGACGTGTCCTCGCACGCGATGTGACAGCGGCCGCATTTGATGCAGGCGTCCTGATCGATATGTGCCTTGGCGATGTAGTTGAGGTTGAGATACTGCCAGTCGGTGACGTTCTGCACCGCGCGGCCGGTGATGTCGTCCAGGGTTTGATGGCCCTTCGTGTCCATCCAGTTGGACAGGCCTGTGATCATCTCCTCGACGATCTTGAAGCCGTAAGTCATGGCCGCGGTGCAGACCTGCACATTGCCGGCGCCGAGCGCCAGGAATTCGGCCGCATCACGCCATGTCGTCACGCCGCCGATGCCGGAGATCGGCAGGCCGTAGGTTTCCGGATCGCGGGCGATCTCGGCGACCATGTTGAGCGCGATCGGCTTGACCGCCGGGCCGCAATAACCGCCGTGGCTGCCCTTGCCGTTGATCGACGGGTTGGGCGAAAAGCTGTCGAGATCGACCGAGACGATCGAGGAGATCGTGTTGATCAGCGACACGGCATCGGTACCGCCGCGCTTTGCTGCA
Organism: Agrobacterium sp. Ap1; assembly: GCF_017313375.1. NCBI lineage: Bacteria > Pseudomonadati > Pseudomonadota > Alphaproteobacteria > Hyphomicrobiales > Rhizobiaceae > Agrobacterium > Agrobacterium sp. Ap1. The sequence goes on along the minus strand of NZ_JAFLMY010000001.1, from coordinate 10,886 downwards.
CGGGCAGGGTGCCGGATGTCGGTGATGTTCGGTGTCAGCTTGGTAATGACCGGCATGCGGGTATACTGCTTGCACCAGCGCACCACCATCTCGATATATTCCGGCACCTGACCGACGGCGGAGCCCATGCCACGCTCCGACATGCCGTGAGGACAGCCGAAGTTCAGCTCGATGCCGTCGACTTCCGTCTCTTCCACCAGCGGCAGGATAGCCTTCCAGGCGTTTTCCTCGCAAGGAACCATGATCGAGGCGACGATCGCCCTATCCGGCCAGTTCTTCTTCACCTGCTTCATCTCGATGAGATTGGTGTAGAGGTCGCGGTCGGTGATCAGTTCAATATTGTTGAGGCCCAAAAGCCTGCGGTCTGCGCCCCAAATCGCGCCATAGCGCGGGCCGTTGACGTTGACGACCGGCGGTCCCTGTTCGCCCAGCGTCTTCCACACGACGCCGCCCCAGCCGGCCTTGAAGGCGCGCTCGACATTGTAGGCCTTGTCGGTCGGCGGGGCCGACGCGAGCCAGAAGGGATTGGGGGATTTGATGCCGATGAAATTGTTGCGGATATCAGCCATGGTTGAAAACTCCCCTCAGGCCACTGCACTGGCCGGCTGAGCGCCGGCTGCGAGCATGCTGTTGATGCTTTCGGCAGCATCGCGCCCTTGAGCGACCGCCGAAACGGTGAGGTCTTCGCCGGTGCCGATACAGTCGCCACCGGCCCAGACGTTTTCGATCGACGTGCGGCCTTGGCTGTCGACAACGATCTTGCCTTTGTCGAACTGCAGGGCGCCGAGGCCGGTGGCGACAAAGCTCTGGCCGATGGCCTTGAAAATCTGGTCGGCGGCGATAATGCCGGTCTCGCCGGTGGTGGCGAGCTTGCCGTCGGTCATCGCGGTATAGTCGACTTCGATGCCGGCCACTTTTCCGTCCTTGCCGATGATCGATTTCGGGGCCAGCCAGTGGCGGATGATGACGCCTTTTGAGGCTGCAAGATCCTGCTCCCAGGTCGAGGCGTTCATGTTTTCCTTGCCGCGGCGGTAACAGATCGTCACTTCCTCTGCGCCGAGCAGCTTTGCCTGGATCGCGGCGTCGATCGCGGTCATGCCGCCACCGATGACGACGACACGGCGGCCGATCGGGACAGTTGCCTTGTCCTCGGTCTGACGCAGTGCCGCGATGAAATCGACGGCGTCATCGACGCCAAAGAGGTTTTCGCCCTCGACGCCCAATCCGTTGACGCCGGAGAGACCCATGCCGAGGAAGACGGCATCATATCCTGCGGTCAGGTCCGAGAGCGAGTAGTCGCGGCCGAGCACCTTGTCGTGTTCAATGGCGATACCGCCGATGGCGGTGACATAATCCACCTCGCGCTGGGCAAAATCGTCCACCGCCTTGTAGGTGGCGATGCCATATTCGTTGAGGCCGCCGGATTTTTCGCGGGCTTCAAGAATGGTGACATCGTGGCCGTTGACCGCCAGCCGGTGTGCCGCGGCAAGGCCCGCGGGGCCCGCGCCGACAACGGCAATCCTCTTTCCGCTCGATGCCTTGCGCTCGAAGAACTGCCGTCCGGCCTCCATGGCGATGTCGGTTGCGTAGCGCTGCAGCCTGCCGATCTCGACCGGTCGGTCCTCGGCTGTGTTGCGGACGCAGACGTCCTCGCAGAGCGTTTCTGTGGGACAGACGCGGGCGCACATGCCGCCCAGTATGTTCTGGGCGAAGATGGTCTGTGCCGATCCGAGCGGGTTGCCAGTCGATATCTGCCGGATGAAAAGCGGGATATCGATGGCGGTGGGACAGGCCGTCATGCATGGTGCGTCATAACAGAAGTAACAGCGGTCTGACGCCACAAGCGCCTCATGCTTGTCGAGGCGCGGGTGAAGGTCGGAAAAATTCGATGCGTATTCGTTGGTCGAGAGCCTGCCGGCCTCGATCCCGCTTCCCAGTCGCTCCATCCGAGTTCCCTCATTATATGGTTATGGACAACTATTGGGCAGATCGTAACACGGCTCAAAATTTTATCAAACGGTAAAATTTCTGCCGGCAAGCTTGACGATGATGCACCATGCGGCGGATCGCGGGGGTATTCGGTTCCGGCTATCGTGACCTGCATCAATAGCCGGAACCGGCGGCGGCCCTAAATACGGATCCGTAGATCAAAGCAATTGGAGTGACGAAATGGTTGAAACGTTCAGGGCGATGGTCATCGACACTGTCGACGGCAAGCCGGCAGCGGGTTTTCGGGAAGTTTCCCTCACAGACTTGCCCGACAACGATGTCCTCGTCGAGATCGCCTACTCGACGCTGAACTATAAGGACGGGCTGGCAATCACTGGCAAAGGTCGTATCGCCCGCCGCACGCCGCTGATCGCCGGTATCGATATTTCCGGCACGGTCGTCGAGTCACGGTCGGCAGAATGGAAGCCGGGCGACAAGGTGATCCTGAACGGATGGGGCCTTTCGGAAACCGAACCGGGCGCATATGGGCGCTATCAGCGGGTGAAGGCCGAATGGCTGATCCCGCTGCCGGAGGCATTTTCCCTGCAGCAGGCGATGGCGATCGGCACGGCGGGTTACACGTCGGCGCTTTGCGTCGATGCGCTTGAAAAATGGGGCGCGATCAAGCCGGGCGAGGGCGAAGTGCTGGTGACCGGCGCTGCCGGCGGCGTCGGTTCGGTGGCGATCGCGCTGCTTTCCGCCCGCGGCTACAATGTCACCGCTTCGACAGGCCGGCCCGAGACCCATCCCTATCTTGAATCGCTCGGTGCGACGAATTTCATCGATCGCGCTGAACTGCAGCAGAAGGGCGGACCTCTGCAGAAGGAGCGCTGGACGGGTGGCGTCGACAGCGTCGGTTCGACAACGCTTGTCAACGCGCTGGCGCAGACGGCGCGGGGCGGGGCGATCGCCGCCTGTGGTCTGGCGGGCGGTGCGGATCTTCCGGGGACCGTTCTGCCGCATATCCTGCGCAGCGTTGCCCTGATCGGTGTGGACTCGGTCATGGCGCCGAAGGAGCAGCGTCTTTCTGCATGGAGCAGGCTGGCGCGCGATCTGGACAAGTCGAAACTCGACGCCATCACAACTGTCGAGCCAATGTCGAAGCTGCCGGAACTTGCGCAGGCCATCATCGACGGCCAGATCAGAGGCCGTGTCGTCATCGACGTCACCGCCTGAGCGGCTCTGCGTTTCTATTTTCTGCGGCCTTCACTCGACTGTGAGGGTCATGATCCAAGGGCAATCGGCCGCCTGCCATGCGGGCGGCCTTCCCGCGGAGCGCAAGCTGTAAAGCTTGCGGTTGCCCGCGTCGGGACAGGTGTCCTTCCTCCCGTTTTCCGTCAAGCCAGCGGCTTGCCGACAGTTTCCAGCCCTCCGATAAGCATTTTCACTATTCACGACGGCCTCCCATCGCGGGCGGACTTAATCCTTCTGTGAATATGCCAAGTCTCTGAAATACCCCTCAAATCTGATAATTGAACGTGTTTTCCCAGTCCGGTACGGTGTTAAGATTGTTTTAACCATTTCCGGGTCGCCATCATGTTGGAGAACAGCAAGCCTCGCCATTATCTTGCTCAGTTCTATGGGGCGAACGACAATCCGCACGTCCGATATCGTAGGACTAATATTATCGCTCGTGCCGTTTATCCGAATGGCGGAGTGAAGTCCTTTTCCAGCCTGCAGGTCCGGATTGTCGGGATATGCGAGACCGGCGCCCTCATTCAGGCCGGGGCGGTGGAGTTTCTGCCTGACCACTTCTATCTCTGTCTTGGTGAGAACGAGGTCATCTTTACCTGTGCCAAGCGGAACGTAATGAAGGATAAGATGGTCCTTGTGTTTTCGCAGGCGGAAGACACGTTTTTTATCAATTCCCTGGCCAAGGGCGGATTGCCGCTGACGACACTGAAGCGCATGCGCGCTTCCACCGTTGTACGGACACGTACGATGCGCAGCGGGCATTCGTAATCGGTTTCGTGATCACCTGTCGTGTTTGCGTCTTTATGATCCGTCAACTGTGGAAGTTAACGACTCGTTAAGGACGGCGGTCTGTCCGGGGCGAATGCGGGGGGCGCAGCGTTTATTTTCGAGTGAGTCGCGCCCCACACATTTCAGAAGGTGACCATTATGATCAACGACCTTGCCGGCAAGCCGTCTCCAGTATTTCCAGAATTTCCGGTGTCGGAGGAAAGCTCAATGCAGCCGGCTCCCTCTCGCGCCCGTCTTGGTGAAATTCCCGTCGAAGTTCAGGTTGTTATCGGTAGGGCGAAAGTTTCCGTCGCTCAATTGGCAGCAGCCAAGCAGGGATCATGGTTCAGGCTCGACAAACGCTTTGGTGAGCCTGTCGAGATCCAGGTGAACGGAAAGACGATCGGCCATGGCGAAATCGTATCCGACGACCGCGACAATTTTGTCGGCATCCGCATGACGTCGGTCGAAAACCGCCTCTAAGAGACGTTGGAGAGGTGATCTTCGGTTGCTTCCAATTGCTGTCTCGACTGCTCGATAAATATGAGTGTGATCCTCACGTTTAATCTTTACTCTGATAGTCAACTTATCTAAGGTGCCGCTCACCGAAGGTTCCCGAGACGAGAATCGATCAGGCGAGGCGTGATGGCGAAGAAGCAGAAACGGAAGAATGGCGGCGCAAGCGAGGCGGCATCTGCGGCCCAGCAGGCGAAACCGGATCGTGATGCGATCGATGTCCGCAGCTTCCTTTATGTCGGTGGCCGTGACTGTCAGGTCGCTCATCTGCGTGAAATCGCGACTCGTCACGGGGCCGAACTGATCCATCATGACGGTGGCCTGCGTGAGGCCGTCTCCCGTATCGATACCGTGCTTCCCTCCGTCGACTGCGTGTTCTGCCCCATCGACTGTATCAGCCACGATGCGTGTCTGAGGGTGAAGACCGGCTGCAAGAAGTTCGGCGTCACCTTCGTCCCGCTGCGCAACGGCTCGAAATCGAGTCTTGAACGTGCGCTCCAGACGATGAAGGAAAAAAACGATGAGAGACGAGCGTCCTGATCCCAGCCTGTTTATCGGCCTGCACAAGCTGGCGGAGCAAAATGGCGAGGGACTGGTGCCGGAGCTTTACGAAATTCTGGCAAGCCGCAGCCGTGACGACCGGAGTGATGACAATGTCATCCGTTTTCCCGCCCATGCCACTGTAAGCCCCACGACCGTACCGTCATGGGAGGCGGGCAAGGTGCTGTTGTTCCGCCGGTAAAATCGGCGGACGACATGAGGGGTCAGGTGCGGCGGCCAAGGAAGGCGCCCGCCGCTACCAATAGCCAGCCCAGCATCATCAACGAGCCGCCTGCCGGTGCCGCGAACGGAAAAAGCCTGTCTCCGAGATAATGCCGCGACACGAGATCGCCGGCAAACAGGATTGTCCCCAAACCAAGGGTGAGGGCGGAAAGCGTTGCCGTCCTGAATGTTGCGTGACCAAGATAAAGCGCCAGCAGAACCGGTGCGTGGGCAAGGCACATGGTGGAGGCATTGCCAAGGAAATGCGTGTCGCCGCCATGGCTTGATGCGGCTGCGAGCGCCACGCCGGACAGACCCATCAAGCCGCTGACGAAGACAATCAACGGGCGCATTTTCGCTAAATTTTCCAAGAGCCTATTCCCTGTTCTGCATGTGATGGCCAAGGCGCTCGATCGGCGGCCAGATGATGTCGCGTAGTTTTGGGTTTTCAATGGTTTCGTCCAGCGCGCGGCTGAAGCATAAAAGCCATTCGTCGCGTTCGGCCGGCCCTATTGCTGCGCCGAAGTGGCGGGAGCGCAGTCGCGGATGGCCATACTTCTCGACATAGACGGCAGGACCGCCGAGATACCCCGTCAGGTATTCATAAAGTTTTGCTTCACTGTCCTGGAGATTCTCTGGATGGATCGCACGGCAATTGCGTGCCTCGGGCAAGGTGTCCATCAAATCGTAAAAACGCTTCACCAACGCTTTTACCGCCACATCGCCGCCGATCGCTTCATAAAGAGTGATGGTCCCGCCCATCATCATGCCCATCCCGCGTTATCCTCACGCGGTGTTAACCGGCGGGAGAGGGGCGGGCAAGTGGATTAACCGTAGCGCTCACATGGGAAAGCGGACGCCCAGGAAACGACGACACCGCTTTTGGTTCATTCCGGCCCGGAATCGGTGTCCTTGCTGTCCTTTGTAGGCAGAGATCCTGTGCCCGGTGTCTTATCGTGGTCCGTCAGGCTATCCTTGGCGTGAGGTCCGGCTGCCGGGTGGCGTCCGGTCCCTGCGTAGGCACTACCACGTTCAATCGCTTCGCGCGCGTCTCTGTCTTCTGCCATTGTGGCCTCCATTTTTGTTGGGAGGAAAACGACTGCCGGGGCGGTCTGTTCCGCTAGGTGACAAACGCTGTTGCGCAGATGAGCTAACTAGCGTCCGTGGCTGATGGTGATCGGCGTGATCCGGCGGCTGTAGATGTCGAGGCTACCATCTTCGAGGACGCGGTAACGCTCTTCGACACGGCTTCCGAAGCTGTTGAAAAACTCGTGGGTGAAAGTATAGCCGACAGGCATGTTTCCAAACCGGGCGTTGGCTTTCCCGCCATATGTGAGACTGCCGGCGATAGGTGCTATGCCGGGTCCGTAATCTATTGCACGAAATTCGGGGTTGCCCGTGGAGTTGCAGGCGGTCAGCGTTGCTGCCGCAAGAGCTATGACAAGCAATTGTTTCATTGAACAGCTTCCTTCGCTGGGTGCGGCTTTTGCGATGAACAGAAACCCGTGACACGGGATTTAGTTCAAGCAGGCGGACAAAGGAAGACGGTTGCCTGTAGGGAGGGTTGAGGCTGGAAGCGCAACCGAGTGGTGTCCTGACTGGAGGTCGAGAATAAACCGGCGGTTCCGATTGCGCTTCCAAAACAAGGAGCTGTGAAAGGTGGTTCTTTTCACGGCGTCAACATCAACGGAGAATTCGACGCTACCATTGACCGGGTAAGAATTTCGAACTCTTCGACGAAATCCTTATAGCGAATGTTTGTCTCCGGATTATCCCTGACAAAAGCCAGAATGGTATCGGTTTGTCGCAGTCGAAGTATCTGCGACGTGCCGTTACAAAAATCCTGATGCGTGGCGATCTGGCATCGGATAAATCGCTACCATGGCAAGCTCTCCTAATATCCTGATTGTCGACGACCACGCCCAGACCCGTGATGCCCTGAGGCTCTACCTGGAGAAGGTAGGCATGCGGGCGGTTGCGGTCGACAGCGGCAAGGAAATGGACAGGGTCCTGACGTCCGGAGGGTTCGATCTGATCGTTCTCGACGTCATGTTGCCGGGCGAGGACGGATTGGCGATTTGCCATCGGCTCAGAGCAACAAGCAAGATTCCAATCCTGATGCTGAGTGCGCTCAATGAGGAGACGGACCGTATCATCGGCCTTGAGCTCGGAGCGGACGACTATCTCGCAAAACCGTTCAATCCGCGCGAAGTTGTGGCGCGCATCAAGGCGATCCTGCGGCGTTACGAGCCGTCGGCGCCTTCGCTCGGAGGGGAGCATGGGGGGCAGGTGCTTCGTTTCGGTAACTGGTCCCTTCAGATTGATCGCCGTTGCCTCGTCGACGAGGACGGTGTGGAAACACCGCTCACCGTTGCCGACTTTCAGTTGCTGATGGCGTTTCTCGAGCGACCAAGGGTCATCCTGTCACGGGAGAGGTTGCTTGAGCTGACTTCGGCGCGCAGTGCAGGCCCGTTCGATCGCGCCATCGACAATCAGGTCAGCCGATTGCGGCGAAAGATCGAACAGAGTAAGGATCGTCCCGAACTCATCATCACCGTGCGCGGAGGCGGCTACTGCCTCGTTGCGGATGTGACCAAGGTCTGAAACATGAAAATCGGCGTTCCCCAAAGCGTTCGAGGACAGCTTATCCTGCTGCTCCTCGGCTGTCTGCTTGCGGCGCAGATACTCAGCATTTCCTATTTCATGCATGACAAGAACAAGCAGATTCTTGGGTATCGGGCTTTCGATGCAGTCGAGCGACTGCTCAGTACCGCAAAATTGCTGAGGACACTGCCTGCAGCTGACGATGAAGCGATCATCAAAACCCCCTCAGAATGGGGCATGCAGTTTACGATTACCGATGCGGCTCCACAGGTGCGCGATGAGCTGCTGCCCTCTGATGACATCGCAATCTTTCTCAAGAACAAATTCGGTGTAACCGTCGGGGATGGTTTCATCCTTGCTGCAACAGAAATTGCGCCGAGCCATGAAATAATGGGCCACGCCAGCAAGCCCGGCCGTAATTTGGTGCTTCTGGCTTCCATCACTCTGGATGACGGCCGGTGGCTTACTGCGCGTGACGTGATGCGCCTGCCAAAGACATGGGCATGGCAACTCATGGCAACAATCCTTGTAACGATCCTGATCGTCGTGGCGGTCGTGTGGATCATCGTTGCAAAGATCACCACGCCGCTTCAGCATCTGTCCAACGCCGCCGACAATCTTGGTCGAGGCGAAAGCCCACAGCCCATCTCGGCTTCCGGTCCTTCCGAGCTTAGAAAGCTCACTCATGCCTTCAACGACATGGCGGCACGCCTCACCAGATTGCTCAACGAGCGCGCCAAGATGCTCGGGGCGATCGGCCACGATCTGAAATCTCCGATCACTGCGATGCGATTGAGGATCGAGCTTCTCGATGACGGTGATTCCAAGGATCGGCTTGGCGTGTGTCTCGATGAGATCCAGGAACTGGTTGATGGCGCGCTCTCGCTTTCCCGCGGCTATGACACCACGGAGACGGAAACCGTATTCCAGTTCGAAGATCTGATGCAGGAGTTGATTGCGGACCTGGTCGTCGCCGGAGGCGACATCACTCTCGTCAATCCACACCGGTTCTTTATCCATGGCCGCCGGGGCGCCTTGAAGCGTGCGGTCCGCAATGTCGTGGAAAATGCCCTGCGCTACGGCTACCGGGCGAGGATTTTCGTTCGTCCGGCAATGGGAGACGTATGTCTCCTTATCGATGATGACGGCCCGGGCATTCCCGAGGCGGACCGGACCCGGGTCTTCAACCCGTTTGTTCGCCTTGAAGAATCACGCTGCAGGGATACGGGCGGAAGCGGCCTCGGCCTTGCCTTGGCCAAGTCGATTATTGACGCCCATCAGGGCAAGATCCGTTACGAGGAAGCCGATTCGGGCGGCGCTCGCGCTGTTATCATGCTACCGCGATTGATGGACCAGGCAGGCGCCGCATAAGCCCTGTTTCGTGGTGTTTCTGCGTCTTTGGCAGCTTTTTCCACCAATCTCGGCATCGGGAATCAAGCCGCTATGCGTGGCCGGAATACGAGATAAGGCCTCCGCGTCTTTGTCGCAGAAACATGGCCGCTTCTCGTCGTTGATACGGTTTGATTACCATCAAATTACGTACGGTTACAAACCGATGCGGCTGGGCAACATCCTTGATCACGGCACTCCGTTCTCGCCCTGACGGCAAGTGCTGCTGCTTTCACCTCCCGGCAGCCCCTCGTATTCATTGCTCACCGAATATGCCTTCGGTTTTTCAATTTGGTGGGTGGGGGCTCCGAGCCGCGGTCCATCATCTCAATGGAGATCATAATGAACATCAAGAGCCTCCTTCTCGGCTCCGCTGCAGCTCTCGCAGCAGTATCAGGCGCGCAGGCCGCCGATGCGATCGTCGCGGCAGAGCCCGAGCCGATGGAATATGTCCGCGTTTGTGACGCCTTCGGCACCGGTTACTTCTACATCCCGGGCACCGAAACCTGCCTCAAGATCGGCGGTTATGTCCGCGTACAGCTCGATGGCCGCAGCGACGATGATCTGTCCGGCGACGACGCTGGCTACCGCACCAACACGCGCGCTCAGCTTTACCTCTCGGCAAAGTCCGACACCGAATTCGGTGCACTTGGTTCACGCATCACGCTTCGCGCCAACAACAATGCCAATGACACGAGCGATTTCGCTCTGAACGAAACCTATATCGAGCTGGGCGGTTTCCGCGTTGGTTACTTCTACAACTACTTCGATACGGGACTTCCGGGTGAAACCGTTCTCGCCGATGACCGTCCGTACAACAACGGTGGCGAAGGCGCTGACACGCTGAACAACTCCATCCGTTACACCTATGATGGCGGTGCGTTCTCGGTTTACGGTCAGGTTGACGCGTTCAACTCTCAGGCTGGCTACAAGACCGATGATGCAGGCAATGCTGACGAAATCGGCATCAACGGCGTCATCACCGGCAAGTTCGGCGGCGTAACTGCAGACTTCTTTGCTGGTTACGACTTCGACAACGAAAATGCAGCTCTTGCTTCCACGCTGACTGCAGAGCTCGGCCCGGGTTCGCTCGGCATCTTCGCTGCTTACTCCTTCGGACAGAACCGTTACTTCGACGCTTCCGAATGGACGATCGGTGCAGAATACGCCATCAAGCTCACCGACAAGTTCAGCCTGACGCCGGGTGCTCAGTACTGGGATAAGGTCAGCCTCGACAGCGACGGCGACTTCGACGGCGGTGACGCATGGCGCGTAGGCCTGACGGCTGACTATGCCATCACCCAGAACCTTGCTGCCAAGGCAACGGTCAACTACACCGATGTTGATAACGGCACCGACTCTGCCGACAAGTGGGACGGTTTCCTGCGTCTGCAGCGCTCGTTCTAATTCGACCGCATATTCTAAGCGAAAGCCCGGAGCAATCCGGGCTTTTTGCGTTTGGACACTCGCAGGGAAACAGGTCGTGCGACATCGGGCAATTTGTCGACTGCCTTGACGAGGTCAAAATCATTTCGCCCGCTGAAAACCTTGGGTAATCTCAGTGAGAGCTGCCTATCGATCGATATCCTTGATGTTGGAGTGGACGGCCCCTGAACGGCATCGAAATGTGCCAGAATGAGCTGTTAAGATCTCAATCGAAGGGG